>NZ_WIVE01000100.1 GCF_009601025.1 Roseospira navarrensis
GCTGGAATTCGAGCAGGGATCGAGGAAACTTGCTCATGGTCGGGCTCCGGAAATGGCGTGCGTTCACGTTATGTTCTACGCCGTTTCAGGCCACCTGTCACCACATGATGTGGTCCCGGACTCAAAGGGATAAGCCCTTAAACCAATTTCTCTTAACGAGTTTGCCGCTGCATCCACAAGAAGGCGTAATTTCTCAACCTCTGTATAGGGTATCGTTGCTATCATTTTTTCTCTTTTTCTTCCTGACGCGACTCGGTATTTTCCGCTTTCAGCGTCGACCTTCATTTTTCCTGTGCGTGCCTCCTTTTCAACGATATTTCCGAGGGAAATCGCCGCTTTAACGTCTTCCACGATCCAAGAAAGTCCGCCATCAGACAACGTTCTAGCAAGCCTCTCAAAATGTATTTCTGCTTCATCTTCCTGCATTTCCAGATCCCTTTTGAAGGCAGTATTCTACCCATTTAATGCTGATCATTAATGCCTGGGCCACAATGCTTTGGTTTCCTTTGGGTTGTTCTCACAGTATAATAGTCCCCAATGGCGGTAATGCTTGTGCATCGTGTGACCGAGAATATGCTGCTTTTCGAAATCGGTCTGAATCACTGGACACCAGTATGCGCGGACGGGCCGGTAGTGCGCAAGCGCCGCGCTCGATGCAAAATGGGCTTTCATCGCGTGTCAGCCGTCGGCGCTGAAAGCCTATTCGGCCGCTTGCTTCTATGGCGCGACGCCGCCTTACGGCAAACCGCTCTCCAGGACCGCCGTCGCCTCGTCCAGCAGCGGGGCCAGCTCCCCTTCGATGGACAGGATCACGGCCGGTTCGTCGGCGGCCGGGCGCTCCAGGGCGGCAAGCTGGCTGTCCAGCAGGCTGGGCGGCATGTAGTGGTCCTTGCGCGCGGTCATGCGCGCCCACAGGGTCTCGCGGCTGCCGTCCAGCAGCAGGAACACCACCGGCAGGCCGATGGTGCGGGCGATATGCTCCCGATACGACCGCTTCAGCGCGGAACAGCCGGCGATCACCCCGCCCGTGTCCTCGGCGCGGTCGCGCATCGCTTCTCCCAGCGCCGTCAGCCAGGGCCAGCGGTCGTCGTCGTCCAGCGGGATGCCCTGCGACATCTTCGCCACGTTGGCCGGCGGGTGGTAGTCGTCGGCGTCCAGGAAAGGCACGCCGAAGCGCGCCCCCAGCGCCGCGCCCACGGTGGACTTGCCGCAGCCGCAGGGGCCCATCACAACCGCGACGGGCCGCCGCTCAAACCGAACAGGTGATGCCGCCATCGACATAGAGAATGTGTCCGTTCACGAAGCTGGAGGCCGGCGCGGCCAGGAAGATGCAGGCGCCCACCAGTTCCTCGACATTGCCCCAGCGGCCGGCCGGGGTGCGGGCGCTGAGCCAGGCCGTAAACGCCTCGTCCGCCACCAGGGCCGAGGTCAACTCGGTCTTGAAGTAGCCCGGCGCCAGCCCGTTGACCTGCAGGCCGTGCTTGGCCCAGTCCGTCGCCATGCCCTTGGTCAGGTTGGCCACGCCGCCCTTCGATGCCGTATAGGGTGCGATGGAGGGCCGGGCCAGCGCCGTTTGCACCGAGCAGATGTTGACGATCTTGCCGGCCTTGCGCGGGATCATGTGGCGCGCCACCGCCTGACCGCAATAGAACACGCCGTTCAGGTTCAGCCGCATCATGAAGTCGAAGCGCTCGACGGGGAAGTCTTCCAGCGGCGTGCGGAACTGCATGCCGGCGTTGTTGACCAGGATGTCGATGGGGCCGGTCTCGGCCTCGAACCCGTCCACGGCGACCCGCACCGCGTCGGCGTCCGTCACGTCGAAGGGCAGGGTGTACACCGTCGCGCCCTCGCCGCGCAGGGTCTCGGCGGCGCGCTCCAGCCGGTCCCGGTCGATGTCGTTCAGGATCACCGCCGCGCCGGCCTGGGTCAGCCCCCGGGCCAGCGACAGACCGATGCCCTGGCCGGACCCGGTGACCAGCGCCCGTTGTCCGGTCAGGTCGAAGAGATGGGATGCGTTCACGGGGGTCCCTCCTGCGTGACGGGGTGGCCGGAACCTGATGGACCGCGCTGGCGCGCCGGTTGTGCTCCCGGCCTCAGTTTGGCCTTGCATCCCGGTCTGTTATCGATAACATAAGACTCGCGCGGACAGGGAGTCAAGGCGGTTTGCCCGACCCCGCCTCCGCCGGACGGACAGCGCGGGAGCTTAGAGCGTGTCCAAGCCCGACATTCTCCAGATCGGTCCCTATCCCCCGCAGGACGAGGCGGCGCTCGCGGATCGCTTCACGGTGCACCGGCTGTTCGAGGCGGCGGACCCGGCCGGGTTCGTGCGCGACCACGCCGACCGGATCCGGGCCATCGCCACGCGGGGCGAGCTGGGCGCCGGGCGCGCCCTGATCGACGCGCTGCCGCGCCTGGAGATCATCGCGGTCTATGGGGTCGGATACGATGCCGTGGACCTGGAGGAGGCGGCGGCGCGGGGCATCGCCGTGACCAACACGCCGGACGTGCTGACCGAGGATGTGGCGGATTTCGGCATCGCGATGATGCTCGCGGCCCTGCGCGGGATCGTCGCCGGGGATGCCTGGGTGCGCGCGGGTGACTGGGCGACGCGCGGGCCGCGGCCGCTGGGCGCGCGGGTGCGCGGGCGCACCGCCGGGATCCTCGGCCTGGGGCGGATCGGCACCGCCGTCGCGCATCGCTGCGCCGCCTTCGGCATGGCCGTCGCCTACTGTGATCCCGTGCAGGGCGAGGGTCCCGCCGCCTGGACCGGGCTGCCGGATCCGGTGGCGCTGGCCACCCGCGCCGACGTGCTGGTCCTGACCCTGACGGGCGGCGCGACCACGCGCGGTCTCGTCGATGCGGCGGTGCTGCGGGCGCTGGGGCCGTCGGGCCTGCTGGTCAACATCGCCCGCGCCTCCATCGTGGACGAGGCGGCCCTGCTGGACGCGCTGGAGACGGGCGCCCTGGGCGCCGCCGCCCTGGACGTGTTCGAGGGCGAGCCGGCCGTGAATCCCCGCTTCCAGGCGCTGCCCAACGTTCTTCTGCAACCCCACCAGGCCAGCGGCACGGTCGAGACCCGCGCGGCCATGGGCCGGCTGGTGCTGGACAACCTGACCGCCCATTTCGAGGGCCGGCCGCTGCCCTCGCCGGTGATCCCGCTCGTGTCCGGAAAGGAGCCCCCGTCATGAAATCCATCGTCTGTCATGGTCCGCGCGATCTGCGCATCGAGGAGCGCGAAACCCCCGTCGCCGGCCCCGACGAGGTGCTGGTGCGCGTCGAGGCCGGCGGCATCTGCGGCTCGGACCTGCACTACTTCAACAACGGCGGCTTCGGCGCGATCCGCATCAAGGAACCCATGATCCTGGGCCACGAGGTCGCCGGGCGCATCGCCGCCGTGGGGCCGGAGGTCTCGGGCCTGGAGGTGGGCGCCCTGGTCGCCATCAACCCCAGCCGGCCGTGCGGGCACTGCGTCTATTGCCGCCGGGCGCAGTACAACCAGTGCCTGGAGATGCGCTATTACGGCAGCGCCATGCGCATGCCGCACGTGCAGGGCGCGTTCAGCGAAATGCTGGTGGCCAAGGCCTGGCAGTGCGAGGTCCTGCCCGAGGGCATCACCGCCGCCGAGGCCGCGTTCGCCGAGCCGTTCTCGGTCGCGCTGCATGCCGTCAACCGCGCCGGCCGCCTGATCGGCAAGCGCGTGCTGGTCACCGGGGCCGGCCCCATCGGGGCGCTGGCCGTCGCGGCCGCCAAGCTGCACGGCGCGCTGGAGGTGGTCGCCACCGACATCGTGGACGAGGCCCTGGAGCGCGCCGCCGCCGTCGGCGCCGACCGGGTCATCAACGTGGCGACCCATGGCGCGGATCTGGCGGCCTACGGGGCCGACAAAGGATCCTTCGACGCCGTCATCGAGGCCTCCGGCACCGAGGTCGCCATGCGCGCCGCCCTGGACGTGATCCGGCCGCGCGGGCGGCTGATCCAGCTTGGCTTGGGCGGCGAGGTCTCGCTGCCACAGAACCAGATCGTGGCCAAGGAGATCGAGCTGTGCGGCTCGTTCCGCTTCCACGAGGAGTTCGCCTGGGCGGTCGAACTGATCGGCGCCCGGCGGGTGCCGCTGGGGCCGCTGCTGACCGGCACGTTCCCGGTGGCCGACGCGGTGGCCGCCTTCGAGTCCGCCGGCGACCGCCGCACGGCCATGAAGGTGCAGATCGCGTTCGGGTGATCCGACACGTGTAGGGCGCACTCGACCGCCGCGACGCGGCGGGCAGTGCGCCGCGTCATCGAACCCGGCGGCTGCCCCGCTGCCGGCTCAATCGAAGTTGAAGGTCACGTCGTCGAACTGGAACATCTCGGCGGTCTCGCGGGCCTGCTCTTGCTGGCGGGCGTCCGCCCGCGCATGGGTGCGGGCGAGCATCTCCAGTGCCGCCAGGTTCGGCAGCGCGTGAAGCTGCGCATAGGCCAGCTCCAGCGCCCCCGCATCGCGCAGCGCCGCCAGGGCCTCCGGAGACAGGCCGCGCAGGGCGGCCTCGTCCACGCGCAGCAGGCCCGCCAGCGGCACGTCCGCATCCCCGATCCGCGCCGTGGCGGCCCAGTCCGTCAGCAGCCCGTGCCGGTCCAGCAGGGCCGCCGCCGCGCGGGTCCGCTTCAGATCGGCGCCGATGGTGCCCAGGAACGACGCGATCTGTTGCAGGAACGGGGCGGGCTGCCCGTTGGCCTCGAACAGGGCGTGGGCGTCCGGACCGGATCGCAGGCCGCCGCAGGTTTCGTCGATACACACGACATGCCGGCCCTCGGGCCCCGGGCCGAGCGAGAACGGCCACGCCCGGCTCACCGCCGGCACGTACGGGCAGAGCCAGCGCCCGTCCTCCGTGACGAAGAGATTTCGGTCCGGGCGAGCGCCCAGGACCGCGATCAGGCCCACGGTGTCCCGTCCCCGCCGGAAGGCCAGGGGGAAGGTCTGCAGCGCCCGGCGGACCTCGCCCAGGCAGATGTCCACCCGGGTGGTGGCCAGCACCACCGCCGGGTCCGGCGTGGGAACGAAGGAGTGGTGGTCCGGGTTGGCATGGGTCAGGGGTACGGCCACGGCATGTCGTCCTGGGCTCGGGTAAGGCGCGGGCGGAGGACCGATCCTACAGCAACGCCGCTCCCCCAGGAACCGGCGCGAGGTCTTGGGGTGGCGAGGCAACTCCATCCCGGCGCCGCGCGTTGATGCCCCGCGACCCCATGACCCGGACCGGCGGGACGACCCTGTCGTCGCCCGACCGCTGCCCGTCTCGTTCCGGGCCCGCCGGTCTCCCATGTCTTGACGAGGAGGAGGCCCCGCTTTCATGCGACTGCCCCGTTTCAGGATCGACCGACGCCGCGACGACCGCGCCTCCGACGCATCGCCCCCGAACGATCAGGGCGACGGCAAGGGCGACGGCAAGGGCGACCCCCGGCGCACATGGTACAACGACCTGAACGTGCGCTACCTGATCGCCTCGGTGGCGGCGCTGATCGTGATCCAGGTGTGGTGGGGCGCGCAACAGCAGGTGGCGGAGCTGGATTACAGCCGCTTCGAGACCCTGCTGGAGGACGGCCAGGTCGAAAGCGTCGCCATCTCCGACGACCATATCGTGGGCACGCTGGCGGAGCCGTTGGAGGAGGGCGGCCCGACCGCCTTCACCACGACGCGCGTGGCCCCGGACTTCGCCGAGACGATGCGTCAGCACGACGTGACCTATGACGGCCGCATTGAGAGCGATTTCCTGCCCAACCTGCTGTCCTGGCTGATCCCCTTCGCCCTGATCTTCGGGCTGTGGTGGTTCATGATCCGCCGCATGGCCCGCAACCAGCAGGGCATGGGCGGGCTCATGCAGATCGGCAAGAGCAAGGCCAAGATCTACATGGAGCGGGACACCGGCTCCCGGTTCGAGGACGTGGCCGGCATCCGCGAGGCCAAGCAGGAGTTGGAAGAGACGGTCTCGTTCCTGGCCGATCCCGAGCACTACACGCGCCTCGGCGCCCGCCAGCCGAAGGGGATTCTTCTCGCGGGTCCGCCAGGCACCGGCAAGACCCTGCTGGCCCGCGCCGTGGCCGGCGAGGCCGGGGTGCCGTTCTTCAAGATCTCCGGCTCGGAGTTCGTCGAAATGTTCGTGGGCGTCGGCGCCGCCCGCGTGCGCGACCTGTTCGAACAGGCCAAGCAGCACGCGCCGTGCATCATCTTCATCGACGAGCTGGACGCCATGGGCCAGACCCGCGGCGGCGGGGGCAGCGGCATGGGCGGCGGCGGCCACGACGAGAAGGAGCAGACGCTCAATCAGCTTCTGAACGAGATGGACGGCTTCGATCCGCGCACCGAGATCGTCGTGCTGGCCGCCACCAACCAGCCGCAGTCGCTGGACCCGGCGCTGATGCGCGCCGGGCGCTTCGACCGGCAGGTCATGGTGGACCGGCCGGACAAGCGGGGGCGGCGCGAGATCCTGGCCGTGCATGCCGGCAAGGTGAAGCTGTCCGACACCGTGGACCTGGAGCAGGTGGCCGGCCTGACGCCGGGCTTCACCGGCGCCGACCTGGAGAACCTGGTCAACGAGGCCGCCATCATCGCCACACGCGAGAACGCGACGGCCGTGACCACCGATCACTTCACGGCGGCCACGGAACGGCTTGTGGCCGGGCTGGAGCACCGCAGCCGCCTGCTCAAGGACGACGAACGCCGGGTGATCGCCCACCACGAGATGGGCCACGCCATCGTCGCGCGGGTGCTGCCCGGGGTCGATCCGGTGCACAAGATCTCGATCATCCCGCGCGGCATGGGCGCGCTCGGCTTCACCATGCAGCGCCCGACCGAGGACCGCTACCTGATGCGCGAGGACGAGCTGGTGCAGCGCATGACCGTGCTGTTCGGCGGCCGCGCGGCCGAGATGATCCAGTTCGGCCGGGTCACCACGGGCGCGTCCGACGACATCAGCAAGGCCACCGACATCGCCCGCCAGATCGCCACCCAGTTCGGCATGGACGAGGGTCTGGGCCCCGTGACCTACGAGGAGCCCCGGCGCGATCCCCTGGGCCAGCAGTTCGGGCCGCGCCGGGCCTATGCCGACACCACGGCGGAGCGCATCGACGCCGCTGTGCAGGGTCGCCTGCAGGACGCGCTGGACCGGGCCAGGGCCATCCTGGAGGCCAATCGCGCGGTTCTGGATCAGGGCGCGGCGGCCCTGCTGGAGCAGGAAACGCTCGAAGGCGAGGGGCTGGATTCTGTTCTGGACGCGGCGCACCTGCCGGACCTGGGCCACCTGCGCGCGGCGTGAGTCCGACCGACCGTGAGAATGATTCGGAGGGGATTCCCGGGTCACCTTGCCCCGAAAAAGGGGGGCATCACGGAATTCCGGGGGACCGGAAGGGCCCCTCTGGCGTCGCGCTTCGAGCCTGAACCCCCTCCCAACCTCCCCGATGAATGGGCGAGGCGTCCCGGTCCACCAGACGCCAGACGGACTCCCGCCCCATGGAATGGGGAGGGGTGGAGAGGGGGTGTCTCGGGTGGCCGCTGCGGCCCGGAACCCACGCGACCCCGATTTTGCGCGATGAACCGAAAAAGTGGACACCGGGTTACGCGGCACGAAACGCGGCTTGCTCCGGGGTGATGGAGCCGAGCGCCGAGTGCAGGCGCCAGCGAGTGTAAGTCCCTTCGATGGAGGCGAACGGGTCGCGTTCGACCTCCGCGCGGGTTGCGTATCGGCATCCGCTGACCCGTTCGGTTTTCCGGGTGCCGAAGACGCTCTCGATGGGCGCGTTGTCCCTACAGTGTGTCTTTCGGCTCATGGAGGCGACCAGCCCGCTGCTCGCCAACAGCGCCACCGAGTCCTGATTGAACGCGTCCGTGAAGGACCGTCGGGTCTTGGTCGTCATCGTCCACCTCCCCGCGCCCGAGGGCGCTGAATGGAGGTGTCCACCGTTTTGGAGCAGGGTCACTCCAACCGTGGGCCAAAACGGTCTGTTTTTAGGTCGGGTGGTATAAGCCCCGTCCGGCGCTCTCACGTCTGTTCAGGTGCAAGCGCGGGGCGCCCCTTCGCCGTTGTCAGAGCCGGCCCGTCCGGCTAGGGTCCCGCGCTCTTGACATCAATCCGGGGGGACACGGCCGGACATGACGGGACTGTACAGCGCGGCCTTCATCGAGACCCTGCGCCGGGGGGCGCTAAGCCTGGTGGGCACCTGGGGGCTGTCGCCCCGCACGGAGGTCTCGCTGCTCAACATCTCGGAGAACGCCACCTTCCTGGCGGCGGATCCGGACACCGGGACGCGGGTGGTGCTGCGGGTCTACCGGCCGGGCTATCACACCCGCCGGGAGATCGAGTCCGAACTGGACTGGATCACGGCCCTGCGCGCGCGCCACGTGGTGGACACGCCCGAACCCCTGACCGTGCCCGGCGGCGGCCACATCGCTACCTTCGATCTGGACGGCCGGCAGCGAGAGGTGACGGCCTTCGCCTTCATGACCGGAGTGGAACCGTCGCCGGACGAGGACCTGTCGGGCGGCTTCCACGAACTGGGCGCGCTCAGTGCCCACCTTCATGCGCACACGCGCGACTGGCCCCGCCCGACCGGCTTCGTCCGCAAGACCTGGACCTGGGAAACCACAGTCGGCCCGACGCCGCACTGGGGCGACTGGCGCGCCGCTCTGGGCCTGACCCCGGACGGAGCCGCCGTGCTGGATCGTCTGTGCGAGGTCCTGCGCCGCCGGCTGGCGGCCTATGGCACGGGGCCGGACCGCTTCGGGCTGATCCACGCCGATCTGCGGCTCGCCAACCTGCTCGTGGACGGCGACCGGATCGGCGTGATCGATTTCGATGACTGCGGATTCGGCTGGCTCGGCTATGACTTCGCCGCCGCCGTCAGCTTCCTGGAGCACGAGCCCTACATCCCGGCCCTCCAGGATGCCTGGGTGGCGGGCTATCGGACCGTGGCCCCGCTCTCCGCCGAGGACGAGGCCATGCTGCCCACCTTCGTCCTTCTGCGCCGCCTGCTGCTGACCGCCTGGATCGCCAGCCACGCCGAGACCCCCACCGCGCAGGAGCTGGGCGCGGGCTACACCGGCGGCACCCTGATGCTGGCGGACCGATACCTGTCCAAGGCCGGGTGAGCGGTCCGCGTGCTACCGCGCACATACTGGGTGTTTTTTGTTGGCTCAGTTTGCGTTAGATATGCATGCTGGTTGTTTGGGCGAGATAAGTCCGGCGATGCATGCCAGGATTGCACGGG
>NZ_WIVE01000101.1 GCF_009601025.1 Roseospira navarrensis
TCCTGGGCATCGCCACCACCAAAGGCCCAATCTCCTACGATATGTTGATCGCGCCGGAAGCAAAGGGATAAGCCTTTATCATGGAATGAGATCTTCATGCGTACTCTGGAAAAATGTTGGCATTGCCTGAAGTATTGGCAGGCCGCCCTTGGAGTAAACACAAGCGCAACTTTTACTTTTTGTAGCGCTGGGCGCCAAATATCTCCCCAAGATGACCGCGTCTATTTTTCAGCCTCCAAAATACCGCACGTCAGCCCAATTGATCCTCAACCACTTGGTGGAGGTCCGGGGGCCGCAGCCGACCGGACCAGCCCGCTCCCTCCACCGGATGGTGGACCCCCATCCGGAGGGCTGGATTCCTGGTCCGAAAGACTGATATGTTTTGTCAGGTTTTCGAAGCGAAGTTTATGCATTCCATCCCATGGAGGCTCAATCCCATGGCGGCTGAGGGCCTGGATGGTGCGCAGGAAAATTGGGCCGATTGGGCGCAAAGTCCGTGCGCCGACGGTCATGACCAGGGCCAAGAAACGTGAGGCCGTTTCTCAGTCAATGAGCAGGCTCATGCGGACCGCGGTCGCATCCATGCCCCGGGAGCCGGGCCGGACGGCGGCGGCGCAGGTCAACCGACCCGACAGAGACGTACCGAACTCAACGGCCTCCGGGCCCACAGGAATGGGGATGATTGCGATGAAGACGAAGATTTGGGGCGCGATTCTGGGTGGCGCCGGCTTCATGGCCGCCGCCGCCGCCACGCCGGCCTCGGCCGCGCTGTTCTCCGTGTCGGGTGAAGGCACCGTCATCACTGCGCCGAGCGCGGTCCTGGAAGACGATGTCACCACGCCCTCCAATAGCCAGTACGGCTTCATGGAAAGCTCGGGCGTGTGGCTCTCCCGCGATATCGACGTGGACGGCGGCACCATCGCCAAGGGCACGCGCGTCGACAGCTACATGATCTTCTACAACACGGCCGGCGGCTCCAACACCATGACGGTCACGAACTGGCTGTTCCAGGAGTCCATCCTGGGGATCATGTCCGATCAGCCCGGCAATCTCGAAGCCGACAGCACCGATCTGTTGGGCAATCCGGGCACGACCTACGACAACGGCAACGCGGGTGATTCCGCGCCGTACAACGCCCGCGGCCTGGAAGCCATGGACGTCAAGAACAAGGCCAACGACTATTACATCGTGAGCGGCGTGGACAGCACCATGCTGGAGCTGGGCATGCGCGTCACGGAGCCGGGCGACTGGATCCGCGTCGTGACCGTCTCCGCCGTGCCGCTGCCGGCCGCCGCGTGGTTCCTGCTGACCGCCCTGGGCGGCCTGGTGGGCACCCGCTGGCTGAAGAAGGACAAGGCCGCCGCCGCGGCCGCCTGATCGGTCCCGCCGGTCTGAGCGTTCGGGCCTCGGCCCCGTCCGACCCCGTCCCGGTTCGCCGGGGCGGGGTCTTGCGTTCCAGGGCGCTGCTGGTGGCAGGCGGCTGTTGAAGGCGCCGGACGATGCTGTAGGATGCGCGGTCCTGTCCCGGAACCGCCGCGCGGAGCGCCCACCCATGTCCCAACGCCTCACGTCCGCCGTGGCCGCCCTGGCCCTCACCGGCGCCTGCCTGAGCCTGACCGCCCCGCCGACCCGCGCGCAGGAGGTCACGTTGACCGTGCACCATTTCCTGAGCGCCAAGGCGGTCAACCACGCCGAGATGATCGAGCCGTGGGCCGAGCGCATCACCGAGGCCTCGGACGGGCGCATCGCCTTCGAGATCTTTCCGTCCATGTCCATGGGCGGCGCGCCCCCCGAGCTGTTCCAGCAGGTCCGCGACGGCGTGGCGGACATCATCTGGACCGTGCTCGGCTATACCCCGGGCGTGTTCCCCCATGCCGAGGTGTTCAACCTGCCCAGCGTCCACACCGGCAGCGCGCTGGTCACCAACCTGGCCATCCAGGACCTGATGGACGGGCCGCTGGCCGCTGACTTCGAGGATGTCCACCCCCTCCTGGTCCACGTCCACGCCGGCCAGGCGCTGCACACCACCGACGTCGCCGTGCGCTCCATCGCGGATGTGCAGGGCCTCAAGCTGCGGGTGCCGTCGCGCTCGGGCACCTGGATGATCGAGGCCATGGGCGCCGAGCCCGTGGGCATGCCCGTGCCCGAGGTGCCGCAGGCCCTGTCGCAGGGTGTCCTGGACGGCGCCTTCATCCCGTTCGAGGTCGCCTTGCCGCTGCGGGTGATCGACATCGCCAAGCACCACACCGAGCTGGCGGGCGGGCACCGCTTCGGCACCACCACCTTCCTGCTGGCCATGAACAAGGACCGTTACGAGAGCCTGCCCGAGGATCTGCGCGCCATCATCGACGCTCACTCGGGCGAGGCCCTGGCGCGCGAGGCCGGCCGGGTCTGGGACGCGGTCGAACCCCGGGTCATCGCCATGGCCGAAGCGCGCGGCAACGAGGTCATCTACCTGGATGACGCGGCCTCCGCCCCCTTCCTGGACGCCTTTGCCGAGACCGAAGCGCGCTGGCTGGAGGAGATGGCCGCCAAGGGCATCGACGGCGAAGCCCTGCTGGCCGCCGCCAAGGCCGCCGTGGCCCGCCACGACCACGAACGCCCCACCCCATGATCCGGGCGGCGGCCCTGCGCGACCGGGTGCTGGCGCCGCTGGCCGCGGGCCTTGCGGTCTATGGGGGCTTGGTCCTGTTCGTCATCACCGCGATCACCATGGTCAACGTGGCCGGATTCACGCTGGACGCCCTGGCCGAGCCGTTCGGCGGCCGGGTCTCGGGCCTGTCCGGCTACGAAGAGGTGGTGGCCCTGCTCATCGGCGGGGCCACGCTGGCGTTCCTGCCGTGGTGCCAGTTGCGCCGGGGCCATGTGGTCGTGGACCTGTTCACCCGCCGCCTGCCCGCCCGCGCGGTGGATGCGATCGACCGCCTCGCGCTGGCGCTGACAGCGGTGCTGGCGCTCGGCCTCGCCGTGTCCATGGCCTGGGGCATGGCGCGCATGCGCGCCGACGGCGTGGTGACCGGCGTGCTGTCCTGGCCCGAGTGGCCGTTCTGGAGTCCGGGCGTGGTCGCCCTCGCGCTGTGGGGGAGCGTGGCGGCCGTGATGGCCGTCGCGCCGCCCGCGCCCGCCGACGACCCCGCGGGACCCCCGCCCCATGGATGAGCGCGCGCTGGTCGGGGCGGCCGGATTCCTGCTGCTGTTCGTGCTGATCGCGCTGCGGATTCCCGTGGCGCTGGCCATGGTGCTGGTGGGCATCGGCGGCAACTACGCGCTGTCCATCGTCGCCCCCTTCCTGCGCTTCGAGCCCTATCTGGCCCAGTTCAAGACGCTGACCTGGTCGGTGGTGTCGAACTACGCGCTGTCGGTGGTGCCGCTGTTCATCCTGATGGGCTATCTGGCCAGTCACGCCAACCTGAGTCGCGACCTGTTCCAGGGCATGAACGTGCTCGTCGGCCGCCTGCGCGGCGGCGTGGCCATGGCGGCGGTGATGGCCTGCGCGGGCTTCGGCGCGGTGTGCGGCTCGTCGCTGGCGACGGCGAGCACCATGGGCCGGGTCGCCCTGCCCGAACTGCGCCGCCTGAACTATGCCGACGGGCTGGCGACCGGCGCGCTGGCGGCCGGCGGCACGCTGGGCATCCTCATTCCGCCGTCGGTGGCGCTGGTGGTCTATGCCATCGTGGTCGAGGCCTCGGTGGTCGAGATGTTCCAGGCCGCCATCCTGCCCGGCGTGATCGCGGTCGCCCTGTTCGTGGCCGTCATCGCCCTGCGCGTGCGGCTGAACCCGGCCCTGGCCCAGCCCGCCCCGCCGCCCGACGCCGCCGCGCGGCGGCGCGCCCTGCGCCGGCTGGTGCCCGTGCTGGCCATCTTCAGCGGCATCATCCTGGGCCTGGGGCTGGGCCTGTTCACACCGACCCCCGCCGCCGCCGTGGGGGTGTTCGCGGTGCTGGTCTACGGCGTGATCCTGAAGGTCCGCACCGGCGAGGGCCTGGGCGTGCGCGAGATCGGCGACGCCATCCGCGACACCGCCGTGACCGCCGGCATGATCGGCTTCATCCTGTTCGGGGCCGAGGTGCTGAAGGGCTTCTTCGCCCGCAGCGGGCTGCCGGCCACGCTGGCCGACTGGGCCGCCAGCGGCGCCGCCGAGCCCTGGACCGTGCTCGTCCTGGTGCTGGTCGGCCTGATCGTGCTGGGCTGCTTCATGGACAGCCTGTCCATGATCCTGGTCGTGGTGCCGTTCCTGTTCCCCGTGCTGCTGGAGTTGAACGGCGGCGACTGGGTCACGGCCGCCGACGCCGCCTATGGCATGGGGGCGGAGGACCTGAAGATCTGGTTCGGCATCCTGGCGCTGGTGGTGGTGGAACTGGGGCTCATCACGCCGCCCGTGGGCCTGAACGTGTTCATCATCCGCGCCGTCAGCCCGGGGGTGCGGATGGGCACCATCTTCCGGGGCGTGCTGCCGTTCTTCGGCGTGGAACTGGGCCGGGTCGTGCTGCTGGTGCTGCTGCCCGGCCTGGCGCTATGGCTGCCGCATAGTCTTTAGTGGTTTGGATCGGCCTGGAAACGGCCGAGACCGTTTCCAGGCCTCCGCCGCTGCGCGGCGCCGGCCCGGTCGGGCCGGTATGAGGGCTTTGGTCGGCCATGACACACGCCGTATCGCACCCCGGCATCGGGCCGGACCGCCCTACGCCGCCGCCGGCTTGCGGGTGAGCTGCAGGAAGATGTCCTCCAGGTCCGTTTCCTTGGTCACAAGGTCGCGGATGTCCAGGTCGGCGCCGCGCAGGGCCTCCAGGATGGTGGTGATCCCGGTCTCGCTGGGCTTGTAGCGGATCACGATCTGATCGTCGCCGCGCGCGCAGGCCCCGAGCGCCGCCAGCGACGGCGGCAGCGGATCGGGGACGCCGCCGCCCACGGTCACGGTCACCGACTTGGAGTCCAGCCGCCGCAGCAGGTTGCGCGTGGTGTCGCAGGCCGCCACCGTGCCGTTGTTGATGATGGCGGTGGTGTCGCAGAGCGTTTCCGCTTCCTCCAGATAGTGCGTCGTCAAGAGGATGGTGGTGCCGCGCGCGTTCAGGTCCTGGATCATGGCCCACAGTTGCTGGCGCAGTTCGATATCCACACCGGCGGTGGGCTCGTCCAGCACCAGGATGGGCGGAAAGTGGACCATCGCCTTGGCCACCAGCAGGCGCCGACGCATGCCGCCCGACAGGGTGCGGGCGTAGGCGTCGGCCTTGTCCGCCAGCCCCACCGAATCCAGGATCTCCAGCGTGCGGCGTTCCCGCCGGGGCACGCCGTACAGGCCGGCCTGCACCTCCAGCAGTTCGCGCGGGGTGAAGAACGGGTCCAGGTTCAGTTCCTGCGGCACGATGCCGATGGCCGCGCGGGCCTGGCGGTCGTTGTGATCAATGTCCGTGCCCCAGATGCGCACCGTGCCCGAGGTCTTCAGCACCAGCCCGGCCATGATGTTGATGAGCGTGGACTTGCCCGCCCCGTTCGGTCCCAGCAGGGCGAAGAAGCTGCCGCGCGGGATGGTCAGCGACACGCCCTCCAGCGCCGTCTTGGCGCTTTGTCCGGCCCGGGCCTTGTAGACCTTGGTCAGGCTTTCGATCTCGATGGCGTTGTCGGGCGGGGATGCGGGGGCGCTGCGCACGGGGGCCTCTCGGTCGGCAGGATCTGGGGGACGGGCGCATTGAGGCGCCGATGGGGTCTGGTGCGCCCCGGGGCCGGACGGGTATGATCCGGGCCATCCGTCGGGCGCCCTCCCAACATAGGACGCCGCCGCCAGAAGTCGAGGACCGCACGCATGGACCACAAACCCACCTTCCCCGTCTCGGAAACCGTCGAGACCGACACCCCCGAGGTCGCCTGTGACGGCATCGGTGTGGCCCTGGGCCACCCGCGCGTGTTCCTGCACATCAAGCCCGGCGAGGGCGACGTGGTGTGCCCCTACTGCTCGCGGCGCTTCGTGCTGAAGGACGGCGCGGCGGCGGCGGCGCACTGACCGGACATGACCGAGACAGACACGACCGCCGCCACCGCCCCCGACCGCCTGTTTCTGGTGGACGGCTCGGGCTACATCTTCCGCGCCTATCACAGCCTGCCGCCCATGACGCGGCCGGACGGCACGCCGGTGAACGCCGTGCTCGGCTTCACCAATATGCTGATGAAGCTGCTGGCCGACATGGACGCGGAGCATGTGGCCGTCATTTTCGACAAGGGCCGCAAGACGTTCCGCAACGACATCCACCCGGACTACAAGGGGCACCGCCCCGACGCGCCCGAAGACTTGGTGCCGCAGTTCCCGATCATCCGGGAGGCCGTGCGCGCCTTCAACGTCGCCTGCGTGGAGATGGAGGGGTTCGAGGCCGACGACCTGATCGCCACCTACGCCAGACAGGCGCGCGAGAAGGGCCTGTCCGTCACCGTGGTGTCGTCCGACAAGGACCTGATGCAGCTCGTCCGCGAGGGTGTCGCGCTGTTCGACCCCATGAAGAGCCGCCCCATCGGCCCGGATGAGGTGCACGAGAAGTTCGGCGTCGGCCCGGACCGGGTCGTGGACGTGCAGGCGCTGGCCGGCGATTCGTCCGACAATGTGCCGGGTGTGCCCGGGATCGGCGTCAAGACCGCCGCCCAGCTCATCACCGAGTACGGCGACCTGGAGTCCCTGCTCGCCCGCGCCGGCGAGATCAAACAGCCCAAGCGGCGCCAGAACCTGACCGAGTACGCCGACCAGGCCCGCATGTCCCGCGATCTGGTGCTGTTGCGCGATGATGTGAAGGTGCCGGAGCCGCTGGACGGCTTCACGGTGAAGGCGCCGGAGCCGGAGGCCCTGCGCGGCTTCCTGGTCGAAAACGGCTTCAAGTCCGTGCTGGCCAAGGTGGAAGGCGACCTGATCCCCCGGCCGGAGGACGGCTCCGGTGCCGCTGTGGACCCGGTGGCCGAAGCCACGACGGCCGAGGCCGCCTACACCCTGGTCCAGGACGTCGAGACCCTTCGCGCCTGGGTCGCCGAGGCGCGCGCGGACGGCGTCGTCGCCATCGACACGGAAACCGATGCCCTGTCCGCCATGCGGGGCGGGCTGGTGGGCATTTCCATGGCCACGGCCCCAGGGAGGGCGTGCTACATCCCGCTCGCCCACCGCAGCGGCGGCGAAGGGCAGCTCGACCTGGGCGGCGGCGGCGACGAGGCCCCGCGCCAGATCCCGCTTGAGGATTGCGTGGCGGAACTGAAGGACCTGCTGGTCAACCCCGGCGTCCTGAAGGTCGGCCACAACATCAAGTACGACCTGCACGTGCTGGCCCGGGTCGGGCTGGAGGTCGCACCCCTCGACGACACCATGGTGCTGTCCTACGTCCTGGACGGCACCCGCCTGGGCCAGGGAACCCACGGCCTGGACGATCTGGCGAAGCGGCACTTCGACCACGCCATGATCGCGTTCAAGGATGTCTGCGGGTCGGGCAAATCCCAGATCACGTTCGACAAGGTGACGCTTGAGCGCGCCCTGGACTACGCCGCCGAGGACGCGGACTACACGCTCCGCCTGCACCGGCTGCTGAAGCCCCGGCTGGTCGAAGAGCGCATGGTCACGGTCTACGAGACCCTCGACCGCCCCATGGTGCCCCTGCTGGCGGCCATGGAGCGCACCGGCATCAAGGTGGACCCGGCGGTGCTGAAGGACCTGTCCAGGACCTTCGCCGCCCGCATCGGCGATCTGGAGGACGAGGTTCACCGGGTGGCGGGGCATCCGTTCAACATCGGCTCGCCCAAGCAACTGGGCGAAGTGCTGTTCGACGAGATGAGCCTGCAGGCCGGCCGCAAGAGCAGCAAGACGGGGGCGAAGTCCACGGGTGCGGACGTGCTGGAGGATCTGGCCGCGCAGGGCCACGACCTGCCCGCCCGGGTGCTGGACTGGCGCCAGTTCTCCAAGCTGAAGAGCACCTACACCGACGCCCTGGTGGAGGACATCAACCCGGACACGGGCCGCGTCCACACCACCTTCGGGTTGACCGGCACATCCACCGGGCGGCTGTCGTCCAACGACCCGAACCTCCAGAACATCCCCATCCGCACCGAGGAGGGCCGGCGCATCCGCGAAGCCTTCGTCGCCGAGCCGGGGCACCTGCTGCTGTCGGCGGACTATTCCCAGATCGAGCTGCGGCTTGTCGCCCATGTGGCCGATATCGCGGCGCTGAAGGAGGCCTTCCACAACGGCGCGGACATTCACGCCATCACCGCCAGCCGCATGTTCGGCCAGCCGGTCGAGGGCATGGACCCCATGCTGCGCCGCCGGGCCAAGGCCATCAACTTCGGCATCATCTATGGGATTTCCGCGTTCGGGCTGGCCCGCCAACTCTCCATCGCGCGCGGCGAGGCCCAGGCGTTCATCGACGCCTACTTCAAGGAGTTCCCGGAAATCCTGGACTACATGGAGGCCACCAAGGCGGAGGCCCGGACGCATGGCTTCGTGCGCACCCCCTTCGGCCGCAAGTGCTGGACCCCCGGGATCAACGACAAGGCGCCCACCATGAAGGGGATGGCCGAGCGCGCCGCCATCAACGCGCCCATCCAGGGCGGGGCGGCCGACATCATCAAGCGGGCCATGATCCAGGTTCCCGACGCCCTGGCCGAGGCGGGGCTGTCGGCGCGCCTGCTGCTGCAGGTGCACGACGAACTGATCCTGGAGGTCCCGGAGGCGGAGGCCGCCGCCACCGAGGCCCTGGTGCGGCGCGTGATGGCGGGGGCGGCGTCGCTCTCCGTGCCGCTGGTGGTGGACACGGGCACGGCCACGACTTGGGCGGGGGCGCATTGATAACAGCGGTGGGTGAGTTTGACTCACCCGCCCCGGGCGCCCTTTGGGCGCCTGTACTTTTACGAAGGCTCAAATAGCGTTCGCTATGCATTCCCGGATTTGGTATCATGAAGGATACCGAACGCGGGAGGCGGGCATGGATCGGGACACGTT
>NZ_WIVE01000102.1 GCF_009601025.1 Roseospira navarrensis
GCGCCTTGCGATCCAAGCTCTTCATGGCCGCGCTCTCCGCCGTGCGATACAACCCCGACCTCAAGGCCTTCTACGAACGGCTTATCGGAAACAAAAAGACACCAAAAGGCGCACTCCTCGCCGTTGCCAGAAAGCTCGTCACCATCGCAAACGCGGTCCTCCGGCCTCAGCCCGAACCCGCCACAAACTGAGTTGATGACACTGAAACATGGAACATCGTCATCCTGAGCCCCTGAAAGGGGCGAAGGATCTCGGGCGGGGCCATCCCCCCTGCCCCGCCTGTTCTTTGGAGCGGGCTCACCCTGGTCCGGCGCCGGCGCCGCTCAATACCGCATCGGGTCGTCCCAGGGGATGGCGTGGATGTCGTGCCGGATCAGGTCGCTCAGCTCGGCATGCATGCCGGTGAGGCCCGCCACCATGGCGTCGCGCAAGGCGGTTTCGTGCCGGGCGCGCTCGGCGTCCGTCATGCGCAGCAGCGCCCCCACCACGGCGGTGACCATGTGGGTCAGGGTGCCGCGCAGGATGGTCTGATAGGGGTGCGCCACGCCCTGAACCCACAGCAGCGAGTTGATCGAGAGGATCGCCTCGGTCCGGGTCTCCCACGAGAACGACCGGATCGCCTCCAGAAGCTGATCCACGTAATGGTCCAGCTCGTCCGGATCGTAGCGGTAGTTGGTGCGGTCGTAGGGCCTGGATTCGATCGTCAGGCAGCCCGGGCTGGGCCGGCCGATGGGGAACAGGTCGGTGACCGAGACGGGGACCTCGGGCATCACGGGGGGCACGTTGCGGATGGTCACCCCGTCCGACATGTTGACCGCCTGGATCTCGTTGAAGACGCGGAAGAACTCCTCCAGGCGCAGGCGGGTCCAGTCGAAGATGTTGTTGGTATGGGCCGGGCCGCCGAACGACGCATCCGCCTGGATTCCCATGCGGGTCGGGGCCAGGTCGCCCAGCTTCTTTTCCTTGTAGTAGGTCGTGTTGTCGCTGTGGTGCTTGTTGATGTCGATGGAGCCCACATCCACGCCGAACAGCACCATGCGGCGGTAGCCGATGAAGTGCGCCACCGACACGGCCGTGTTGGTCACGGTCGGGTCGCAGCCCTGCAGGATGTGGCCGTTGTCCCGGCCATAGCCGATGGCGGTGTTGAGCCCGGGCCGGAAGAAATAGGCCGCGCGGTCGAACAGGTCTTCGGTCTGGGTGTCCACGGTGGCGCTGGCGATCAGGGTGATGCCGCTCAGGTCCACCCGCTCGGCGATGCCCTCGAACACCTGCCGGGGGACGATGCCGCGCTCCAGGATCACGCAGACATCCACCCGGATGCCATGGGACAGCAGCGGTTCCACGGCGGTGCCGGCGGCGACCACGGTGCAGGTCTCGCTGAGCGCCTTGATCCGGTCCAGGGTGCGATCCAGCGACGGTCCCGAGCCCACGATCAGCGCCGTCCCGGTATGCGCCGGCTGCTTGCACAGCAGCGGACGGTCCCGCTTGTAGATGTTCTCCTGCGTGTTCTCCAGCATGATGACTTCGTCGCGGAAGAAGCCCACGCCGTAGGTCGAGGGCGTGAACTCCCGCACCACATCACGGATCAGCGCGGTGTAGGTGGCGCTCTCCAGGTGGCTGTAGAACGGAATATTGTCCGGCATGATGCGGACGGCGCGGCGGAGCTGCTCCAGGATGACGCGCTTGGAGTCCTGCCCGCCCGGCAGCAGACGCATCCAGATGGCCACGCCGCGCCGGTCGAAGGCCTGATACACCACCTCCCAGTCCATGACCTGCAGGGCCGCGACGAACAGGTTGATGTCGTGGATGCAGAAGATGACCAGATCCAGGTCGGGCAGCGCCTCCAGGAACTTCAGCATGGTCTCGGTGGAGGCCGTGTCCACCATCACGCAGGTGGTGGCGGCCTTGATGTCCGGGTCGCGTTTCCAGAACGCGGCGTCCGTGGTCGGCAGCACCGTCTGCAGGTGATCGTCCCAGTACCGGGCCTCGACGTTCACGGCCTGCAAGGGCCGGTACGCCGCCAGGATCGTCGGCTTGGCCATGTACATCTCGAACCGGCGCGCCGCATGCTCGTGCGCGGGGTGCGGCATCACCGGGCGGCCGGCGAGGTCGTGGATCATGATCCCGGCCTCGGTCTTCTCCACCGTGTAGTCGCCCCGCCCGCTTTCCAGGAACGAGCGCAGGAACGGCGCGCGCCGCCCCAGAATGCGATGGTTGCGCCGGTACAGATCGGGATCGGTGAACGTCTCCCGGTCGGCCGGGTCCTGGATCAGGTCCACATCCACATCCATGGGGCGACTCCCCGACAAGGCACGAGAAAGAGAACGGGCGGGCGTCGTCTTCACGCGTCTGACCCGGGCTTGAACAGAGCGTATCGGAGCGGCTCCCCCCGGGCAACGGCGCGCGCCAGCGGCAGCCCCAGCACGTCGTCCAGCGCGGCCGGCTCCAGACCGTGCCCGGGGCGCACGATGCGCACATCCTCGGCGGTCAGCACGTGGCCGGCGGGACAGTCCCGCGCGATGTAGAGCGAGCGGCGGAACCGGCGCGAGGCCACCTCGGCTTCGGTCGGGCCGTAGGACACGGCCCCCAGCGCCTGCCAGGCCCGTTCGGTCTCGGCCACCAGGGCGGCCATCTCGGCCGGCTCCATGGAGAAGGTGGAATCCACCCCGCCGTCCGCCCGGCTGAGGGTGAAATGCTTCTCGATCACCGTGGCGCCCAACGCCACGCCGGCGACCGCCACGCCGAGGCCGTGGGTGTGGTCGGACAGCCCCACCTCGCAGCCGAACTGGGCGCGCATGTGCGGAATGGTACGGATGTTGGTGTTTTCGGGCGTGGCCGGATAGGTGCTGGTGCACTTCAGCAGCACGATGTCCCGGCAGCCGCCGTCCCGCAGCGTGGCCACCGCCCGTTCGATCTCGCCGGCGGTGGCCATGCCGGTGGACATGATGACCGGCTTGCCGGTGGCCGCCACCCGGCGCAGCAGGGGCAGGTGGTTGGTCTCGAACGAGGCGATCTTGTAGACGGCGCTGTCCAGGCTTTCCAGCAGGTCCACGGCGGTATCGTCGAACGGCGTGCTGAGCGGGATCATGCCCAGCGCCCGGGCGCGCTCGAACAGGGGGGCGTGCCAGTCCCAGGGCGTCATCGCCTCGGCATAGAGATCGTACAGTCGCCGCCCGGCCCAGGGCGTATCGGACCCGGACACCATGAAATCCGGCCGGTCGCAGTCCAGGGTGAGGGTGTCCGGGGTGTAGGTCTGCAGCTTCAGGCCGTGCGCCCCGGCGGCGGCGGCGGCCTCGACGATGGCCAGCGCGCGGTCGAGCGACTGGTTATGATTGCCCGACATCTCGGCGATGACGAACGGCGTGTGTCCCGGGCCGATGGGCGTGGCCCCGAACCACAGGCTCGGCGGCGCGGCAGTGGGGGGCTCGGTCATGCGGGCGCCTCCTGTTGGGCAGGGTCGGGCGGGGTCCAGACCATGTCGATGGACCCGGCGGGGGCGTCGGGATGGCGGCTGGCGGCCTCGACGAAGCCGGCGCGGCGGAAGGACCGCAGCGAGGCCGCGTTGTCCGGGCGCACGAAGCCGTGCAACGGCTGGGGCCGGGATTCGGGCTGGGGCTGGGACTGGCGCGCCTCCCCGGCCCAGGTCTCGCGCGCCATGTGCAGCAGGCGCGGTCCCCAGCCGCGCCCCCGGAACAGCGGATCGAGCCCGAAGGAGACGATTCCACCGTGTGCGGCCCGGTCCAGGCGGACCTGTCCGACCGGCACCCCGGCGGGCGTCTCGGCCACCCGCATCCAGCGGTCGGACGCCTCCAGCGCCGCCGCGAACCAGGGCGCATGGATGGCCCAGGGCACGGGCTGGGTCTGGAACGCCTGCCGGCGCGTCTCGGGATCGTTCAGCCAGCGGAAGTACAGCGCCGCGTCCGCCGGGGTGGCGGGTCGCGCGGTCAGGGCGCGGTCGGGATCGGGGCACAGGGCCTCCGCCACCCGCGCGGCGCCGCGCCCGTCGGTCAGGCGGAAGGCCGCCGCCGCCTGCCCGGCGCGCGCATCGGTGTCGTCGCAAAGAGCGGCCATCGTGTCGGCGAGGGCGTCGTCGGTCACGGCCTCGACCGGCCCCAGCGACCAGACCGCACCCGTCTCCTCCAGACGCGCCACCTGCGCCGCCTGGTTGGCGGCGGTCACGGTCAGCAGCGACGGCAGGCCCAGGGTCGCGCGCTCCCACACCGAAACACCGCCCGCCCCCAAGGCCACGTCGGCCGCCGCCATCAGGTCGGCCAGATGGGGCCGCGGGCCGTGCAGCGTGATGTTGGGCCGGGCCGCCGCCAGGGCCGCGATCCCGGCGGGGTCGGGATGGTTCGCGCCCACCACCACATCCACGCCCATGGCGCGAAACGGCGGCCGCGACAGCACGCGCAGCGCCCGCGCGGTCTCGTTGGAGGCATCGGAGCCGCCGTAGAACACCAGCACCCGCCGCACGGGACCGGCGCGCGGTCCGCCCCGGCGACGGCGCGCGGCGGCATACTCCGGACGCAGCGGCGCGAACCACGGGCCGCACAGCAGGCGGCACCCGTCGGGCACCAGGCCATCGTAGCGCGCCTCCGGATCCGGATGCAGGTTGGCGTCCAGCAGGGCGTCGCAGGTGTGGGGGCGGTCGGCCAGATCATCCACGGCCAGGATCGCGCCGACATGCGGCCGCAGGGCCTGTTCCCATGCCGCCCCCAGGGCGTAGTGATCCACGATCAGCCAGTCCGGCCGCGCGCCCGCCAGCGCCGCGATGGTCTCTTCGGCGTCCGTCGGTTCGGACGCGCCCAGCCAGGAGTCGTCCCCGGCAGCGGGGGCGGGCAGGCCAGCGACCGGGAAGCCCTCCGCCGCGATCCGCTCCATCAGGTGGCCGGGATGCGCCCGGCAGACGACACGCACGGCCGCGCCCAGATCCCGCAGCGCGCCGGCCAGGGTCAGGCCGCGCAGGACATGCCCGGTGCCCATCCGGCGAGAGGCATCCGCCCGCACCACCACCACCCGCCCCGGACTCCCGGGCATCAGACGCCTCCCCGCGTCCTGTCCACCCCAAGAGCGAACAGACGCTCGGCAATGGCCCAGTCCTCGGGGGTGTCGATGTCCTGCACGCGATGGCGGGGCAGGGGCACCGCCACCGACGCCGGGCCGAAGATCGGCCGCAGGCCCTGCCACGCGGCGAACCGACCCCAGTAGAACTGCCCGGCATCGTGCCACGCCGGCTCCAGGTCCTGGGAGCGGGTGGTCTCGTGCTCGGGATACATCATGGCCACGCCGCCGTCCGGCGTCAGGCGCAAGGCCCGCTGGATGGGGTAGGGGAAGTCCGTGACGGAAAACGCATAGTCCGCCCCCCGCGCCTCGATCCGGTCGCGGCCCCGGCGCAGGTCGTCCGGTGTCACGAAGGGGGCCGTGGCGTACAGGCAGCACACCAACTCCGGGGGCTCACGCCCTTCCGCCCAGCGGGCGCAGGCGTCCGCGATCACCTCGGCGGTGCCGGTGTGGTCATCGGCCAGCGCGACCGGGCGGCGGAACGGCACGGAGGCCCCGAGGGACTCGGCCACGGCGGCGATCTCGTCATCCTCGGTCGAGACGATCACGTCGGCGAAGCACCCCGACGCCAGCGCGGCGTCGATGGACCAGGCGATCATGGGGCGGCCGTGGAACGGCTTGATGTTCTTGCGCGGGATCCGCTTGCTGCCGCCGCGCGCCGGGATCACCGCCAGGGCCGTCATCCCAGCGCCTCCGCCAGCGCCCCGGCGACGCGGTCCACATCGGCGTCCGCCATGTCGGGGAACAGGGGGATGGACAGGCAGCGAGCGTGATACGCCTCGGCCCCCGGCAGGTGCAGGTCCGGATCAAGGGCGCGGTAGAACGGCTGGCGATGCACCGGGATGTAGTGCACCTGCGTGCCGATGCCGGCGGCGGCCAGGGCGCGCATGACCTCGGCGCGGGAGCGGCCGACGGCCTCGAAGTCGATCCGCACCACATACAGGTGCCAGCCGTCGTCTTCCGACGGACCGCGCGGGATCGGCCGCAGCCGGGGCGCGAGCGGGGCCAGCGCCCGATCATGCAGGGCGGCGAGAGCGCGGCGGCGCGTCAGGAACCGATCCAGCTTGCGCAACTGGCTGGCCCCCAGCGCGCAGTGCAGGTCGGAGGCGCGGAAGTTGTGCCCCGGCTCCGCCATCTCGTAGTACCAGGGGTTGGGCACTCCGTCGGCGTCGAACGCCTGGGCGTCCGCCTGGAACAGCGCCGGGTCGCGCGTGAACCCGTGCGTGCGCAATCGCCGCATGCGGGCGGCCATCTCTGCGTCACGGGTGGTGACCGCGCCGCCCTCGCCCATGGCCACGGTCTTGACCGGGTGGAACGAGAAGCAGGCCGCCGCCGAGGCGGTCGCCGCCCCCACCGGCACGCGCGCGCCGTCCAGGCGCGCCCCGCCGCCGAGGGCGTGGCAGGCATCCTCCACCACCGCGAGCCCGTGGCGCTCGGCCACGGCGGCGATCCACGCCATGTCGCAGACCTGCCCGTTCAGATGCACGGGAAACACGGCGCGGGGCGTGCCCGGACCGGGTCGGGCCAGGGCCTGTTCAAGAGTCTCGGGGGTGAGCAGGCCGGTGTCCGGGTCCACGTCGGCGAAGCGCACGGCCGCGCCCGTATGGTGCGGCACGTTGGCGGTGGACAGGAAGGTGATCGACGGCACCACCGCCGCATCGCCCGGCCCCAGGTCCAGCGCCATCGCCGCCAGATGCAGCGCGGCGGTGCCCGAGTTGCAGGCCACCACATGGGGCGCGCCGGTGGCCTCGGCCAGCGCGGCCTCGAACCGCTCCACCGCCGGGCCGTCGGTCAGGCGATCGCCCTGAAGAACCGCGACCACGGCCGCGATGTCGTCGGCATCGATGCTCTGGCGGCCGTAGGGGATCATAGCCCGAGCGAGCCGTTCAGCGCCCGGATCTCCTCGACCGTCAGGAAGTGCGGGTTGTTGCCGGAGTTGTACTCGAACCCCGCATCCACCGGCCGCCCCGCCTCGCCGCGCGCGTTCAGCGAATAGCTGACATCGTGATCGAACAGCTTGATGGTGGGCAGGATCACGTAGTGGTCGTCGAATTCCAGCGTGATATGGGCATAGTCGCCGGGGCACATGATCTCGTGCAGCTTCTCGCCCGGCCGGATGCCGATGATCCGCTGGGGCAGGTCCGGCGCCATGGCCGTGGCCAGATCCGACATGCGCACCGAGGGAATGCGGGGCACGAAGATCTCGCCGCCCACCATGCGGTGGAAGTTGGTCAGCACGAAATCCACGCCCTGCTGGAGGGTGATCCAGAAGCGCGTCATGCGGTCGTCGGTGATGGGCAGGGAGTCCGCGCCCTCGTCGATCAGGCGCCGGAAGAACGGCACCACCGAGCCGCGCGAGCCCACCACGTTGCCGTAGCGCACCACCGCGAAACGGGTGGGGCGCGCGCCGACCATGTTGTTGGCGGCCACGAACAGCTTGTCCGAGGCGAGCTTGGTCGCCCCGTACAGGTTGATGGGGTTGGCCGCCTTGTCGGTGGACAGGGCAATGACCTTCTGCACGCCCGCCTCGATGCTGGCGCGGATGACGTTTTCGCCGCCATTGATGTTGGTGCGGATGAACTCGGTCGGGTTGTACTCGGCGGCGGGCACCTGCTTCAGGGCGGCGGCGTGGATCACGTAGTCCACGCCGTCCATGGCCTGCCGGGTGCGGTCGCGGTCGCGGACGTCGCCCAGGAAGAAGCGCATGCAGGGGTCCTGGAACTCTTCGCGCATTTCGAATTGCTTGAGTTCGTCCCGGGAATAGATGATGAGGCGCCGGGGCTTGTATCGGGTCAGCAGGGTGCGGGTGTATTGCTTTCCGAAAGAGCCGGTGCCGCCCGTGATGAGGATCGATTTGCCATCGAACATTGCGGCGGACCTTGCGTGCAGCGGAGGGAAACGTTCCGAGACCGGAGGCTAACGCTAGCCGAAATGTCTTAACGATCCGTCACCCCGCCCGGGGGGTCCGCAACCGACCGTGGTTGGTCTTACTCCATCAGGCACGCCCGCATGGCGTCGTCCATGTCCTGGACCGGCTTGACCAGATCCCGCATCAGATCCCGGAAGCCCGGGTCATTGCGCAGGGACGAGCGCATATAGTCGCGCAGGGCCGGCCAGTCGGGATGCCCGTCGCTGCGGGTGGCCAGCGCCTCCGCCCGGGTGCCGAGGGTCAGGTAGCGCGGGTCGGCCGCGCGCAGGGCCGCCTCGTCGGCCTCGTCCCACGCGAATCCCCGCCACGGGGTGCCGTCCGCCGACAGCGGACGCAGGCGGTCCGGGTCCTCCAAAGCCAGCCACGTCAGGCGCACCGCCCGCGCCTCGACCAGCGCCACCTGAAGGTCCCGGTTCAGCGTGATGAGGTCCGCCAGGTCGGGTCGGGCGGCGGCCATCAGGTCGCGCATCCCGTCCTGGAACGCCACCTTGGCCGCCAGATCGGCGGCGACCGGCCCGGCGATGCAGGCCCGTTCGGCCTCGCCCGCCCGGGCGGGTCCGGCAGCCAGAAGCAGAGCGACGACAAGGGATGTCACGAAACCACGAGTCATGGGACAAGTCTCCGATCTGGTTCAACAGGCGTACGAACGCCACCGCAGGGCACCGGGCTGAGGTTAACGCGATCGCTCTCGCAGGTCTTTGCAGCGGATCGGAGACCCACGCTCGAGATCCTTCAGCCGCTTCGCGGCTTCAGGATTGTCTGTTTGATTTGTGGCATTGTGGAGATGCCGGGTTGCGGGGCCCCGGGTGGCCACCCGGGGCCCCGCACCGGATCGTGTGATCGTCTCAGGATGGGGTCTTTGCCCGTTGTCATCGTGATCCGCGATCCGG
>NZ_WIVE01000103.1 GCF_009601025.1 Roseospira navarrensis
CCGGATCGCGGATCACGATGACAACGGGCAAAGACCCCATCCTGAGACGATCACACGATCCGGTGCGGGGCCCCGGGTGGCCACCCGGGGCCCCGCAACCCGGCATCTCCACAATGCCACAAATCAAACAGACAATCCTGAGGGAGCCCCCGCGACCATCGGTCCGATGGTCGCGCGCCTTTGCCGCGACGCGACGCGTCGCCGGGGGCGACCGAAGGACCTCGTGAGGCTGGGGCGACCCCATCCGTGTCACAGAACAGTCATCCGGGTTCGGAGCCCCGCCGGTCGGAACGGTCCCCGGGCGCCGGCGGTGATATCGCTAACAGTTGACGCCATGCCGGTTTGCGGGCACGATTCCCACGAGGCTGGCCCACATCCTGCACTGATTGGTCGTCATGGCCAGATCACGGTCCCCGAAAGGCAAGACGGGCGGACGCCCCCCGCGCAAGGCCCCGACGATGGCCGACGTGGCCCGCCGGGCCGGTGTCTCCGCCATGACGGTGTCGCGCACCCTGAAGGGCACCGGGCCCGTGACTCCCGAGACCCGCGACCGGATTTTGCAGGCGGTGGAGGACCTGGGCTACGTGCTGGACCTGTCGGCCGGCGCGCTGTCGTCCAAGAAGACCGGGTTCGTCTCGGTGCTGATCCCGTCGCTGAACAACTCCAACTTCTCGGACACGGTCTCGGGCATCACCGAGGTGCTGGACACCGAGGGCATGCAGGTCCTCATCGGCATCACCAACTATTCGCGGCTGCGCGAGGAACAGGTGATCGAGACCATGCTGCAGCGCCGCCCGGAAGGCATCATCGTCACCGGCGGCACCCATACGCCGCGCGGGCGGCTCATCCTGGAGAAGGCGGGCATTCCGGTCATCGAGACCTGGGACCTGCCGGCCGCGCCCATCGACCACGTGGTGGGGTTCTCCAACGCGGCCACCATCGAGGACATGATGGCCCGCCTCGTGTTCCGGGGCTATCGCCGCATCGCCTTCATCGAGGGCGAGCACGGCGAGGACACGCGCGGACAGGACCGCCGCGCCGGCTATGAGCGCGCCGTGCAGGCGCTGGGTCTGGAGCGGGCCTGCGTGATTTCATTGGGGCGTCCCCCGGTCACCATGGCCCAGGGCAGCCCCGCCGTGGTGCGCCTGATGGAGACCTGGCCGGAGGTGGAGGCCGTCATCTGCGTGTCCGACCTGCCGGCCTTCGGGGCCATCATGGAATGCCACCGGCGCGGCTGGGCGGTGCCGGACCGGCTGGCCATCGCCGGATTCGGCGATTTCGAGGTGGCCCGCCAATGCTGGCCGTCGATCACCACGGTCTCGGTGGGCAGCCGCGACATCGGCACCCGCGCCGGCGCCCTGATGCTGGAGGCCATCCAGGCGCACCACACCGGCGAGTCGCTGCCGCCGCGCCTGATCCGCACGCCCCACACCCTCATCGAGCGGGACAGCACCGCCGGCCGGCCGGAGGGCGCCACGGCCGGCCGGGTGGCCTGACCAGCAGTTCTCATTTTGGCCGCGCTGCCTCCGAAGGGTCCTGCTGGGAGGTCCAGGCGCGAACCGAACTCCCTCCCCTGGATAGGGGAGGGCTGGGGTGGGGTTGAAAAAAGCCCGTGGGGTTGAAAAAAGCCCGTGGGGTTGAAAAAAAGCCCCAGGGGTTGATGCGGCAAGTGGGGTCCGCGCGGAAATGAACGCGCCCCCCTCCCAACCTCCCCCCGAAGGGGGGGGAGGAGAACAGGCCGGCACCGGCCGCAACCGTTGCTCTCCCTCCATCCTGAGAATTGCTGTGGCCTGACCGGATGACTTGACCGGGGGAGCCGCGCGTCCTATGTCGCCCGCATGCACCCGGACCGTCTTGGCCCGGCCTGATCGGCTGCGCTAAACTCCGGGAACACATGCCGCGCCCCGCTCCGAGGATTCCTGACATGGCCGTTCTGCCCATCATCGTCGCGCCCGACCCGCGCCTGAAAAAATCCGCCGAGCCCGTGGACGCGGTGGACGCCGAGATCGCGCGCCTGATGGACGACATGCTGGAGACCATGTACGCCGCGCCGGGCATCGGTCTGGCGGCGCCCCAGGTGGGCGTGCTCAAGCGCGTGATCGTGGTGGACGTGGCGCGCGAGGGCGAGGACCCGCGCCCGATGGGCCTCGCCAACCCCGAGGTGGTCTGGGAGTCGGAGGAGACCAACAGCCACGAGGAAGGCTGTCTCTCCCTGCCCGAGATGTACGACGACGTGGTGCGGCCGTCGCGGGTCTCGGTGCGCTATCTGGACCGGGACAACGTGGCGCGCGAGATCGAGGCCGATGGCCTGCTCGCCACCTGCATCCAGCACGAGATCGACCACCTGAACGGCACGCTGTTCGTCGATCACCTCAGCAGCCTCAAGCGCAACATGATCCTGCGCAAGCTGCAGAAGAAGAAGAAGAGCGGGACCCTGGCCGCGTGACCCTGTCCGTCGTTTTCATGGGCACGCCGGACTTCGCGGTCCCGGCGCTGGAGGCCCTGGCCGAGTCCCATGACGTCGTGTGCGTCTACTGCCAGCCGCCGCGTCCCGCCGGGCGCGGCAAGAAGCCCCGGCCGTCTCCCGTGCAGCGGGCGGCGGAGGCGCGGGGCCTGCCCGTGCGCCATCCCGCCACCCTCAAGGATCCCGCCGACCGGCAGGCCTTCGCCGACCTGAAGGCGGACGTGGCCGTGGTGGCGGCCTATGGCCTGATCCTGCCGCGTCCGGTGCTGGAGGCGCCCCGTCTGGGCTGCGTCAACATCCATGCCTCGCTGTTGCCGCGCTGGCGCGGCGCGGCCCCCATCCACCGCGCCGTCATGGCCGGCGACCCGAACAGCGGCCTGACCATCATGCGGATGGAAGCGGGCCTGGACACCGGGCCGATGCTGCTCAAACGCGCCGTGCCCCTCGGGCCGGAGACCACCACCGGCGACCTGCACGATACGCTGGCCGCGCTCGGCGGGCCCCTGGTGCTGGAGGCGCTGGCGGGCCTGGAGGCCGGCACCCTGACCGAGACCCCGCAGCCGGACGACGGCGTGACCTACGCCGCCAAGATCGACAAGGCGGAAGGGCGGCTCGACTGGACCCGCCCGGCGGCCGACCTGGACCGGCTGGTGCGCGGGCTCTGCCCGGCGCCGGGCGCGTTTTTCGACCTGGAAGACGACCGCCTGAAGGTGCTGAAGGCCGCACCCGTCCCGGGTCGCGCCGATGCGGCCCCGGGGACGGTGCTGGACGACCGCCTGACTGTGGCGTGTGGGGAGGGTTCGGCGCTGCGCCTGGAGCGGGTCCAGCGCCCCGGCAAGGGCCCGGTGGAGGCGGACGCCTTCCTGCGCGGCCGCCCGGTCCCCGCCGGCACCCGCCTGCCCGGCGCTTGATCGCCCTCCCGTGAGAGGACACCCGCCGCATGATCGCCTGGGTCTGGACGCTGTTCACGATCGGGGCGGTCAGCCTGATCGTGCTTGTGGGTCAGCACCGCTGGACGCTGCCGCCCTGGCTGGTGCCGGTGCTGATCTTCACCGGCTTCGGCGGCATCCTGCTCGGCATGGGCCTGTTCACCCTGGCCCTGATCTTCGGGTGATCGGGCCGGTGCCGCTCGGCGGGTGGGTCAAACTCCCCCGCCGCTGGTATCAAAGGGTGGCACGAACAGGCTTTCCGCATGCCGGACGGGGCGGTTCAAACCACAGCCCCCCCCGGTCCTACCGCACGATCAGCGCCACGCCGGAGGTATAGTCGTCCTCCAGCGGGCGGCGGTCGGGCACCTCGCGCAGGGCCTCCAGCGTGATGGACAGCGCCAGCGACGCCGACCCTTCGTCCGTATCCAGGCCCCCGGCGCCGCCGCCGGTCTCGTCATCGGCGGTGTCGTCGTCTTCGTCATCCGGATCCAGCCCGCCCTCGATGGTGACCAGGGCCCCCCGGGTGCGGATCACACCTTCCAGGCAGGGCAGCCAGTCCGGCGGTCGGGCCGCCCAGGGCGTCAGGCCGGAGTCCATGTCCTCCTCGGGCGGCACCAGCACGGAACCCGGATCGCGCGCGGCCTCGCGCAGGGCGGGAACGTAGACCTCGGGACGCGGGTCCTCCTCGTCGTCCATCAGGGCGCCCAGTCGCTCCATGGCGCTCAGCAGCACGCCGTCCGGCTCGGTCTCCAGGGCGATCAGGCGCGGCAACCGGCTGAGTCCGCCCACCAGGAACGCCTCGGACAGGCCGCTGACCAGGGCCGAGGCCAGGGCCCCGCCCCGCGCCGGCACCACCAGCAGCGACACGCTCTCGCCGCGCGCGTGCATGGCCTCGGCGATGTCGTAGGACAGGGTGGACAGCCCCTCCCGCGCCGGTAGGGCATGGGCGGCGTAGGGCGTGAACGGCAGCGCGCCCTCGCGCACGGCCCGGTGGAACCGCGCCCGGCAGGCCGCGCCGTCGCTCCCATCCGCCGGCAGGGGCGTTGCGCGGGCCGTCTGCAGGAAATCCAGCAGTTCGCGCGGGCAGGGGTTCGGCACCACGACATGCAGCGGGCGCGGCGTCAGTTGCGCCATGACCACGGCCGTCCGCACCAGTTCCGGATCGCCCAGGGTCACCAGCGGCGCGTCCTTCGACGCCACGGCCGCGCGGTGGCCGGCCGCCTCCAGCGTCGCCAGATGCACCAGAATGCCGAACAGACCGCGCGCCTGCCACGGCAGGGTCGCGGTCGTGGCCTCCAGGCGGCGCACCGACAGGGTCAGGTCCGCGCTGTCCGAGGGCACTTCGGACACATCCGCCATCAGGAACGGCTCGCCCAGCAGATCGGCGGCCCGGCGCGACAGGGTCTCGACCTGGGCCACATAGTCCGCATCGGTCAGCCCCAGCCGCCGGGCCACATGGTAGGCGGTCATGAGGGTGCGGTAGCGCACGAAGGGGTTGCGGTCCAGGCTTTCCGGAAACCCGAGCTTGGGGCCGTCGAGGAATCGGTTCAGGCCGTGCTCGATGCCGTCGCCGCTCTCGGCGAGCGCGCAGCGGAACCCCAGCGACAGGCCGGGGTCCACCACACTGCCGCAGCCGGCGCAGGCGATCTCGGCAACCACGCCGGTGGGACCATAGTCGGTGCTGCCGATCATGGAAGGGGGACTCCGTTCAAGGGGAACACAGAAACCGCGCGGCCCGGTCAGGCCGCCAGGTGGGCGATCAGGCGGCGCATGAAGCCGACCCCGGCCCGCACCTGATCGACGCTGATGAACTCGTTGGGCTGGTGGGCCTGGTCGATGGATCCGGGCCCGCACATGATGACGGAATGGCCGGCCTGCTGGAACTGCCCGGCCTCGGCGGCGAAGGAGACGGCGCCGGTGGTGTTGTCCCCGGTCAGGCGGCGGACCAGCCGATCAGCCTCGGAGTCCGTCTCCTGGCGGAAGGCGGGCACGCTGGCCAGCCGCTCGATGCGGATGCCCGTCTCGGGCGCGACGCGGCGCATGTCCTGTTCCATCCCGGCGGCGAGGGCGCGGAACTCCGCCTCCAGCGCGTCCAGGTCGTCGCCGGGCACGTCGCGCACGGCCCACACGAAGGAACAGGCGCGGGAGATGATGTTGTGCGCGGTGCCGCCCTGGATGGCCTCGGCGGTGATGGTGGTGTAGGGCGGATCGAACAGCGCGCCCGGCACGGGCGCTCCCGCCCGCTCCCGCGCGCGCTCGCCCAGCCAGTGGACCAGCGAACACGCGGTCATGACGGCGCTCACCCCCCGGTCGGCCTGGGCGGCGTGGACCTCGCGCCCGGTGACCTCGACCCGGTAGACGCGGATGCCCTTGTGCATGGCGACCACCTTCATGCTGGTGGGCTCGCCCACGATCACGGCGGCGGGGCGGGGCAGGGCGCGGCCGATCTCGGCGATCATCGCGGGGGCGCCGAAGCAGCCCACCTCCTCGTCATAGGACAACGCCAAATGGATCGGCCGCTTCAGGCCGGCGGCCCGCATCTCCGGCACCAGGGCGAGGGCGATGGCGGAAAAGCTCTTCATGTCGGCGGTGCCGCGGCCGTACAACCGGCCGTCGCGCTCGGTCAGGATGAAGGGGTCGCTGTCCCAGGCCTGGCCGTCCACGGGCACCACGTCGGTATGGCCGCTCAACACCACGCCGCCCTCGACCATGGGGCCGATGGTGGCCAGCAGGTTGGCCTTGGTGCCGTCGGCGTTGGGGATCAGGGTGGCCTCGACGCCGTGGGCGGCCAGGTGGTCGCGCACGTCATGGATCAGCGCCAGGTTGGACTCCCGCGAGGTGGTATCGACCCCCACCAGCCGCCGGATCATCTCGACGCTGGGCTGGATGTCGGGGTCGGCGACCACGGCGGACGGCATCATCGAGGGTTCTCCTGAGGGGATGGCCGCACGGCAGAAGACAGCGCGCCGCGCGGCGGCGATTGAGGCTCCCAACCTGGGACGGATCGGCCCCGGGCGCAAGCGCCGGCGCTGATATCAGACCCCCTTGCCATTGCCGGGCGGGGGAGCGGGATTCTATAAGGTGGCTCGACACCGCCCCGCCCGTTCCATTCCCCGCAGGAGGTCGCCCGTGACCATCGCCAGCATGACCGGATTCGCCCGCAGCCAGGGCCACGTGGCCGGGCCCCTCGGCGGGGCCTGGGTGTGGGAGGCCCGCAGCGTGAACGGGCGCGGTCTGGACATGCGGCTGCGTCTGCCCTCGGGCCTGGAGGCGCTGGACGCCCCGGCGCGGGCCGCCGCCGGGCGGCGCTTCAAGCGCGGAAACCTGACCGTCACGCTGGCGTTCGACCCCACCCGCGACACCGCCGCGCCCGTGGTCAACACGGCGCTGCTCGACACCCTGGCCGAGGCGGCGGCGGCGGTGGCAACGCGCCATCCCGATCTCGCCCCGGCGCGGATCGACGGCCTGCTGAGCATCCGCGGCGTTCTGGAGAGCGCCGAGACCACCCTGGACGATGCCGAGGCCGAGGCCGCGCGCACCACCCGCGACGCCGCCCTGATGGCCGGCCTGGACCAGGTGCTGGATGCCCTGGCCGCCGCCCGGGCGGAGGAGGGCGCGCGCCTGGATCCGGTGCTGACCGGCCTGCTCGACCAGATCGACGGCCTGCGGGGGCAGGCGACCGGCCTGGCCTCGGCCCAGCCGGAGGCCCTGCGCGAGCGCCTCCGGGGCCAGGTCGCGGCCCTGACCGACGCCGGGTCCGGGCTGTCGGAGGATCGCCTGTATCAGGAGGCCGCCCTGCTGGCCGCCAAGGCCGACATCCGCGAGGAGCTGGACCGGCTGGCGGCCCACGTGCAGGCCGCGCGGGATCTGTTGGCGGCCCAGGAGCCCGTGGGCCGCCGCCTGGACTTCCTGTGCCAGGAGTTCAACCGGGAGGCCAACACCCTGTGTTCCAAGGCCGCCGAGACGGCCATGACCAGTCTGGGCCTGGAGTTGAAGGCCGCCATCGACCAACTGCGCGAGCAGGTCCAGAACATCGAATAGGGCCGTCCCCATGACCGACATGCCGCCCCCGCCCGGCTTCCGGGCTCCGGCCGCCGCGCCGCTGAACGTGGACCACACCGGCCGGCCGATCCGTCGGCGCGGGCTGATGCTGGTGCTGTCCTCGCCCTCCGGCGCGGGCAAGTCCACCATCAGCCGGGCCTTGCTGGCCGACGATCCGGACCTTCGCCTGTCGGTCTCGGTGACCACCCGGCCGCCGCGCGCGGGCGAGGTGGACGGCCGCGACTATCACTTCATCGCCCCCGAGCGCTATCACGAGATGGTCGCGAGGGACGAACTGCTGGAACATGCCCGGGTGTTCGACAACTACTACGGAACACCCCGCCGCGCCGTCGAGGACGAACTGGCCGCCGGCCGGGACGTGCTGTTCGACATCGACTGGCAGGGCACCCAGCAGCTCGCCGACCGCCTGCCGCGCGATCTGGTGCGGGTGTTCATCCTGCCGCCGTCCAAGGGCGAGCTGGAGCGCCGCCTGCGCGCCCGCGCCCAGGACCCGGACGACGTGGTGGCCCGCCGCATGGCCAAGGCGGCCGACGAAATGAGCCACTGGGCCGAGTACGACTACATCGTGGTCAACACCGACATCGACGCCGCCATCGCCCGGGTGCGGGCCATCCTGACGGCGGAACGCCTGCGCCGCGACCGTCAGCCGGGCCTCGCCGACTTCGTCAACGCCATGCGCGACGAGGGGTGAGGGTAGGGGAGCCACCGCCCGTGCGGGGTGCGCCCGCCCGGCCTTGGCGCAGGGCAACGGGCTCAGGTTACCATGACGGCACGGTCCGCGCCGTCAGAGCCGGCCTCTCAAGATCCCTCGTCTCGCTTCGCTCGCTCGGGATGACAAACGAAAACGATAGGATGTCATCCTGAAGCCGCGAAGCGGCTGAAGGATCTCGAGCGTGGGTCTCCGATCCGCTGCAAAGACCTGCG
>NZ_WIVE01000104.1 GCF_009601025.1 Roseospira navarrensis
GTTCACGTTATGTTCTACGCCGTTTCAGGCCACCTGTCACCACATGATGTGGTCCCGGACTCAAAGGGATAAGCCTTCCAGAGATATCCGCCACGGTTATTTTTTTGCTGGGCGAAAAGTACGTGCAGGCATTGCCGCACAGCGTGGGGGTATCCGATGTGGCGCGGGGTCCGGGAGCGGGCGGAATGGAGAAATCGGCGTTCGCCAGCAGAAAGGGTGTTCTGGACATTGCGTGGTCCTTTCTTCTCGTCTTGTTGCGCATCAGGAACGAGAAGATGCTAGCATGATTTCCAGGTACACCTAGATTTTTCTGCAAAGTTTAAGAATGTGGCCCGATAAAACCCGATTTTTCCTACGACCTTTTTCGATGAATGTCGCCCTGCTCCCCGTCAAAGGCCCGGCGGCGCCGGCGCAGTCGCGCCGGCCGCCCGAAGAAGAAGAAAAGGTCACCCTTTTCGTCGGGCGGTATCAAATCACCTCCAGCATACGGCGGATGGCGTCGTCTTCCACCGGGCGGACGGTCACCACGCTGGCGGGGTCCTTGACGATGCGGTCAAAGGCGGCGCGGTCCTCGGCGCTGGCGAACTCGAAGCCCATGAGGGCGCGGCCGATGGTCTCGCCGGTGTAGCGATAGTTGAAGTAGCAGATGTTGGCGACCTGCGACGCCTGCCGCAGGAAGTCGCGCAACGCCCCCGCGCGTTCCGGGAAGTGGACCCGCAGCAGCACCGGGTCCCGGAACAGGGTCGGGTTGTAGGGGATCACCCGATAGCGGATGTCGGCGTGCCCGGTCACGTCCTCGGCCGCCAGACCGAGGGCCTGGAACTGGTCGTCCAGGTGCTCGATCTCCGCCGGCGTGCCCTGGAAGGCCACCACGGGCCAGGCCTGGGTGTCGTGGATCTTGCCGTACAGGAAGGCGGCGATGCTGACATCCGGCACCTGATCCAGCAGGCCCAGCAGACCGCCGGGCTCCTCCCCGATGTGAAAGCGGAAATAGCGCCGCGTGTGCGCGCCCACGGCCGCCCCGCCCGCGATCAGCGTCAGCTTGCCGAAGTCCATGTTCGCGCCGCACAGGATGACGGCCGCGCGGCGACCCGCCACCTCGTCCGGGCGCTCGTCGGCCATCCGGCTCAGACCGGCCAGCCCCATGGCGCCGGAGGGCTCCGGGATCACCCGGCTCAGCTCCCACATGGTCTGGATGGCCGCGCAGACCTCGTCGTTGGTGACGGTGATGATCTCATCCAGGGCGTCCCGGCACAGAGTGAAGGTCAGGTCCCCCGGCCGCGTCACCGCCGTGCCGTCGCAGAAGCGGTCCACGTCGGGCAGGGTGACGGGCTCGCCGGCCGCCAGCGAGGCCTTCATGCTGGCCTGGTCCACGCCCTCCACGCCGATGATGCGGGCGTTCGGGTAGTGCAGCCGGATCCAGGTGCCCACACCGGCCGCCAGCCCGCCACCACCGATCTGCACGAACACCAGATCGAACGGCCCCTTGCCGGACAGGATCATCTCATCGGCGATGGTCGCCTGTCCGGCGATGGTATAGAGGTCGTCGAAGGGGTGGATGAACACCATCCCATGCGCCTCGGCGTGGGCATGGGCGGCCGTCGCGGCCTCGTTGTAGCTGTCGCCGACCAGCACCACCTCGACATCCGCCCCGCCGTGCAGCCGGACCGCCGTCTGCTTCATCTGCGGCGTCGAGCGCGGCATGAAGATCACCGCCGGAATGCCCAGCCGCCGCGCGCTGAGCGCAACGCCCTGCGCATGATTGCCGGCCGAGGCCGCGACCACGCCGCGCGCGCCCTCCTCCTCCACCATGCGGGCGGTGCAGTTCTGCGCCCCGCGCCATTTGTAGGCGTTGATGGGCGACAGGTCCTCGCGCTTGATCCAGGTCTCGAAGGCGTCGCTCAGCGGCAGCCGCTCCAGCGGAGTCGGCTGGCCGACCCGATAGACCCGCTCGCGCGCCTTCAGGATCTCGGCGATCAGGGTGTTCTTGAGCTGGGGCGAGGCGTGAACCATGCGGCGGGGCGTCCTTGGGCGGGGGATAACGCGGGGCGGGCCCGGATCACCTTGGGGACGGCCCGCCTTCGATGTCAATCCGGCCGCATCCGGCCGCGCACCCTTGCACCGGGGACCCAACGGGGGGCATAGTCCCGCGCTGGAGTCCCGGGTACCCCCGCGAGGGCCGACCCGGCCTGCCGTTCTGTTGGCCTGACGTTCAAGGAAAGCCGCACACCCATGACCGCCTGCGCTCTCGATCCCGCCGTCGTCCGATCCGCCCTGCCCCGCGTCTCCCTCCAGGGAGGGTGCTGACCATGGCCATGGCGTTCCCCTTCTCGGCCATCGTGGGCCAGGACGAAATGAAGCTGGCGCTGCTGATCGCCGCCGTCGATCAGGGCGTGGGCGGCGTGATGGTGTTCGGCGACCGCGGCACCGGCAAGTCCACCGCCGTGCGCGCGCTGGCGGCCCTGCTGCCGCCCATGTCGGTGGTCAAGGGCTGCCGCTTCAACGGTGACCCCAAGCGCCACCAGGACAGTTGCGCCACGACCTGCGACATCCAGGGCAAGATCGCCGACGGCGCCCCGATGGAGACCGAGGACGCCGCGGTGCCGGTCGTGGACCTGCCGCTGGGCGCCACCGAGGACCGCGTGGTCGGCGCGCTCGACCTGGAACGTGCGCTGACCCAGGGCGAAAAGGCGTTCGAGCCCGGCCTGCTGGCCCGCGCCCATCGCGGCTTCCTGTATATCGACGAGGTAAACCTGCTGGAGGACCACCTGGTGGACCTGCTGCTCGACGTGGCCGCCTCGGGCGAGAACGTGGTGGAGCGCGAGGGCCTCAGTGTCCGCCACCCCGCCAAGTTCGTGCTGGTCGGCTCCGGCAACCCCGAGGAAGGCGAGCTGCGCCCGCAGTTGCTGGACCGTTTCGGCCTCGCCGTCGAGGTGACCACGCCGAAGGAACTGGAAACCCGCGTGAGCGTGGTCCGCCGCCGCGATGCCTTCGAACGTGACCCGGCCGGCTTCCTGGCCACCTGGCAGCAGGCCGAGGCCGGCGAGGCCCAGCGCATCCGCGAGGCGCGCGACCGCGTGCAGGACGTGGAGGTGCCCGACGACGTGCTGAACACCGTCGCCAAGCTCTGCATGACCCTGGGCACCGACGGCCTGCGCGGCGAGCTGACCGTGATCCGCGCCGCCCGCGCCCTGGCCGCGCTGGAAGGCGACGTGGAGGTGGACGAGGGCCACGTGCGCAAGGTGGCCTCGATGGCCCTGCGCCACCGCCTGCGCCGCGATCCGCTGGACGAATCCGGCTCCACCGTGCGCGTCGAGCGGGCGGTCGTGGAGGTTCTGGGCGAGGTCGCCTGATATGGAAATCCTGGGCTCCTTCGCGCCCGACCCGGCAGGGCTGGGACCGGGCCAGACGCCGGCGGACGAGGCCGGGGACCGCCCGGTCCACGATCCCTGGACCGATGCCGCGCTGGTCGCGGCCATGGTCGCGGTCGATCCCGCCGGTCTGGGCGGCGTGATGCTGAAGGCGTTGCCCGGCCCGGCGCGCGACGCCTGGCTGGAGATGCTGCGCGCCCTCTTGCCGGCGGAGGCCCCGCTGCGGCGGGTGCCGCTGCATGTGACGGACGAACGCCTGCTGGGCGGGCTCGACCTGGCCGCGACCCTGCACGCCGGTCGTCCGGTGGCGGAAAAGGGCCTGCTGGTGGAGGCCGACGGCGGCGTCATCGTGCTGGCCATGGCCGAACGCCTGACCCAGGCCTTCGCCGCCAAGCTGGGTATGGCCGTGGATCACGGCGCGGTCCGGGTGGAGCGCGACGGCATCGCCGCGCTGACCCCCACCCGCTTCGGTGTGGTGGCGCTGGACGAATCCGTGGGCCCGGACGAAGGGCCGCCGGACGCCCTGATGGACCGCCTCGCCTTTCACATGGAGCTGGAGGGCCTGCGCCAGCGCGACATCGGCGAAGCCCTGCACGAGGCCGACGAGATCCGGGCGGCGCGCGAGTTGCTGGCGTCCGTGACCATCGAGGACAAGGCGCTGGAGGCCCTGTGCGGCGCGGCCCTGTCCATGGGCGTGGCCTCGCTGCGGGCGCCCCTGTTCGCGCTGCGCGTGGCCCGCGCCGCCGCGGCCCTGGACCGCCGCACGGCGGTGGAACAGGACGACTTGACCCTGGCCGCCCGGCTGGTGCTGGCGCCGCGCGCCACCCGCATCCCCGAGATGCCGCCGCCGCCGCCGCCCGAGGAGGACGAGCAGGACGAGGAAGAGCCGCCGCCCCCGCCGGACGAGGGCGAGGAGGAGCGCCAGGACGAAGACGACAAGCCGCTTGAGGATCAGATCGTGGATGCCGCGCAGGCCGCCATCCCGGCGAACCTGCTGGCCCGCCTGATGGCGGCGGCGGACCGCAAGCGGCGTCAGGGCATCCTCGGCCGCTCCGGCGAGCAGCGCAAGGCGCTGACCCGGGGCCGCCCCATCGGCTCGCGCCGGGGCGACCCGCGCGCCGGCGCCCGGCTGGCGCTGATCGACACGCTGCGCTCGGCCGCGCCCTGGCAGCCGCTGCGGCGCGCGGAAATGGCCCAGTGGGCCGATCCGGACCGGCCGCTGCCGCGCGTTCTGGTGCGCAAGGACGATTTCCGCATCACCCGCTTCAAGAAGCGCTCGCAGGCCGTCATCATCTTCGCCGTGGACGCCTCGGGCTCGTCGGCGATCGCGCGGCTGGGCGAGGCCAAGGGCGCCATCGAACTGCTGCTGGCCGACTGCTACGCGCGCCGCGACCAGGTCGCCCTGATCGCCTTCCGGGGCAAGGGGGCGGAAACGCTGCTGCCGCCGACGCGCTCGCTGGCGCGGGCCAAGAAGCGGCTGGCCGGCTTCCCGGGCGGGGGCGGCACGCCGCTGGCGGCGGGCATCGAGGCCGCGCACATCATGGCCGAGGTGGCCCGCACGCGGGGTGAGACTCCGTCGGTGGTGATCCTCACCGACGGCCGCGCCAACGTGACGCTGGAGGGCATCGGCGGCCGCGCCAAGGCCGAGGAAGACGCCAAGGCCGCGGCGGAGGGCATGCGCGCCATCGGGGTTTCGGTGCTGCTGGTGGACACGTCGCTGCGTCCGGCCCCCAAGGCGGAGGCGCTGGCGCATACGATGGGCGCCACCTACATGCCCCTGCCCCGGGCGGACGCGCGGGCGCTGTCCGTGGCGGCGCGCAGCGCCGCCCAGACGGCGGACTCTTAGGGGCGATGTCGGAGTCGGAGCGGCGGCGCATGGTCTTCCGGGCACGCAGACCGGACTGGGAGACGGTGGGCCGCGACTGGCCCAACCGAGAGCACAGCCGTTTCCCCGTGGCCCACGGCTTCCGCTGGCACGTGCAGTTGGCCGGCCGGGGCCCCGTGCTGCTGCTGCTGCACGGCACGGGAGCAACGACCCACTCCTTCCGCGACCTGCTGCCGATCCTGGCCGAGCACTTCACCGTGATCGTCCCTGACCTGCCCGGGCACGGCTTCACGGCCAACCCGCCGGCCAGCGCCTTCACCCTGCCCGGCATGGGCCGGGCGGTCGCCGCTTTGTTGCGTGAGAGCCATCTGAAGCCCGACCTGGTGGTGGGGCATTCGGCGGGCGCGGCGATCCTCATCCGCATGGCGCTGGACAAGCAGATCCACCCCAAGGCGATCGTCAGCCTGAACGGGGCCCTGCTGCCGTTCAAGGGCTCGTCGGGGCACTGGTTCTCGGGGCTCGCCAAGCTGCTGCTGATGAACCCGCTGGTGCCGCGCATGTTCGCCTGGAGCGCCACCAACCAGAGCCACGTCGAGGACCTGATCCGCAACACCGGCTCGGACATCGATTGGCGCGGCCTGGAGCTGTACGGGCGGCTGTTCCGCGAACCCGGGCACGTGGGCGGCGCGCTGGCCATGATGGCGAACTGGGATTTGCGGGCGCTGCGGGATCTGGTGGCGCACCTCGACATGCCGCTGGAGCTTCTGGTCGGCGAGCGCGACAAGACCATCCAGCCCGCCGACGCCGAGATGATCGCCGACCGCGCCCCGAACGCCCGTTTGCGGATGCTGCCGGGCCTGGGCCATCTGGCGCACGAGGAACGCCCCGACGAGATCGCCGCGCTGATCCTCTCGCTCGCCCGCGATCACGGGGTGCTGGAACAGAAAACCGGCGGATGAGTCGGACTCATCCGCCGGTCATATAACGTCAGGCAGAAGGGGGCGGCGGGATCAGGCCGCCGAGTCGGCGGCGGCCGGCGGCATGCTGTCGCAGAACGACTCCAGCCACGCCAGCGCGCGTTCCGCCTGGGCGATTTCGTGATCCAGCCAGTCCTTGAACGGCCCATGGCGATGCCCGTGCGCCTTGCGCATGTCGAGCAGGCGGTTCAACTCGGTCTCGCGCGAATCCAGCAGCAGTTCGGCCTGGGCCGCGCGATCTTCCGGCGGCAGCAGATGCAGGAACCGGAACTTCAGCGCCGTGACCAGCTTGGACAGATCAGAGGACGACCGCAGATTCGCGGTCATCAGGCGGCGCAGTTCCTCGCGGCCGGCGTCGGTGATCTCCAGTTGGGCGGTGTCGTCCAGGGTGGATCCGTCGGTGGTGCGGATCAGGCCCTCGATGTGCAGCAGCTCCATGGAACTGCCCAGCAGGTCCAGCGACGGCCCAGTGATGCGCGTGATGAAGTCGCGCACCTGACGGGCGATCTCGGCATAGCTGTCGGGCGCGTCGGCGATGGTGCCCAGGGCACACAGCCGAACGGTCTCGCGCGGGGTCAATGTCTTGTCTGCGAACATGGCGGCACCTCGTGCGACTGGACGGGGAGAAGCCCCCGTCGCGACGGGTCCCGCGGCGCCGTTGCCGGCCTGTCCATGCGAGACCCCCTCCTGCCCTCGTATACGTTCTCTGAGACAGACCCGGATCACAGGCCGTGATGCTCCACGGATGAGCGCCTGTGATGAGAGTCCATCTTAACAGGACGGATATGGAAACGCCACGCCTCCCGGTCAAGAACCGGCCTGTCCTGACGATATAAGCAGGAAGGGGCCGCCTCCCACGACGGCCTAGTCCGTCCCTACCCGTCCGCGCAGGGCCTTGGTGCGGCCGCGCTGGGCCTTGCCGGCCAGACGGCGTTCCTTGGCGCCGCGGGTGGGCTTGGTCGGCTTGCGGGGGGTGGGCGCGTGGGTCGCCGCCCGGATCAGGTCGGCGAGTCGCGCGCGGGCGTCGGCGCGATTGCGCTCCTGCTGGCGGAAGCGGTCGGCGGTGATGACCAGCACGCCGTCGCGGGTCAGCCGACGGCCGGCCAGCCGCTCCAGACGCGCACGGACCGCCTCCGGCAGCGAGGGCGAGTGGCGCACGTCGAACCGCAGGCAGACGGCGGTCTCGACCTTGTTGACGTTCTGGCCGCCGGGACCGGAGGCGCGGGCGAAGGTCTCCTCGATCTCCGCGTCCGGAATGGCGAGTGTGGGGGTGACGGTCAGCATGACGGGCTCGTTGTCGGGCGGGCGTCCCGGCCGCGGCCCCCCACGGAGGGATCAGGTCGCGGCGCCGGCGCCCTTCAGCTTGGTCAGGATCGGCTGTTCGTACTGCATCAGCGTGTCGTAGCCGCCGATCAGATTGCCGTCCATGAGGATCTGGGGCACCGTCCGGGCATCCGGCAGGCGCTGCTTCATGTCGGTAAAGGCGGCGGCGGTGGAGACGTCGTGCTCCTCGTACGCAACACCGTGCTCCTGCATCCAGGCCTTGGCCTTGGCGCAGAAAGTGCAGTTGGATTTGGTGTAGATCTCAACCTTGACCATGGCACGCCCTCTGTCTGTACGCGTTCGGACCCTTTCGCGCGTCGATATAGACCTGTTGCGGCGCGGCGGCAACCCACCGACCGGACCCCATCAGGGCAACGGGGGCAGGGTATCGGGATTGCGCAGGCCGCACGGTTCACTCTGCCTCCCGAGATCCTTCGCGCCTTAAGGGCGCTCAGGATGACAAAATTAAAGGCTCAAATAGCGTTCGCTATGCATTCCCGGATTTGGTATCATGAAGGATACCGAACGCGGGAGGCGGGCATGGATCGGGACACGTT
>NZ_WIVE01000105.1 GCF_009601025.1 Roseospira navarrensis
CGCAAGCATCTGCAAGCCTACCTCGATGAGTTCGTCTTCCGCTTCAACCGCCGCCGCACCCGGCACGCAGCCTTTCGGTCCCTACTGGGCATCGTCACCACCAAAGGGCCCATCACCTACGATATGTTGATCGCGCCGGAAGCAAAGGGATAAGCCTTTGATGGCATAACGACTTGCCTCAGTGTCCTGTGTGCCGTCGACTGGTCTTACTGCTTCGACAACGGCATCCATTATGGTATCCGCGGAGCGTCCTTGAAGAAGCGCTCGATCCAAGGGGCTTCCGGGAGGACCAGATTGGCCCGACGAAAGCATAGACAGCGCGCCATATAGCGAGCCTGCCGTCCGGGCTGTTCCGCCAAGACGTCTCGTGGCCGTCCGCGCGCCGCCAAGGCCTTTGCTGACATAGTGGCCGACGCCAGTCCGCATGTCGGCGGTCGAGCCGGTTCGTGCGAAACTGCCGAGATCGCGCCTCGCTGATCGAAACCGTCCAGACGGAGCGATTGGAACGGCTGGCTGCGGGCGTGCCGCTTGTTGAGGGGGCGCGCCATTTTCGTCCGCCTGACCATCGCCACCATTTTGTTGGCCATCTTGGTCTGGTGCCGATGGATCGGGCGCCCAGGGCGGCACCATAGGGACACCGGATGGTGCACCGGAGCTAGACTGAGACGTTCCCATTGCTCCCCCTCTTTGCTCGTTTTGTTATTGCTGCTTTGACGGGTGGTCTAACGTCGCCCTCTTGCCATTTATCGAAGACACTCGTGGCCCATGGCTGGTCAGTGATCCGTGGTACAATGCTTGCAGTGATTTGCGCTGCTGGCCGTTCGCTAAGGAACGCGGCAAGGCGCGTTCCTTGTCCGGGGTCGGCCCGGACAATCGCGAGGCAGGCATTGAGTATTGGGGGCGTTCCCCATTCCTGTTCCTGCCGCGCACGTTCGAGTACACGGTCCATGACAACCGTAATTTCGGACCGTTGGAGGCCTGCCAAGCGGTCCTTGAGCCTATCCGCCATGTCGGGGCTCTGGAGCATTGCCGAAAGCAAATCGGCTGCTTCTGATGACAACCGATCTTCAGGCGTGATCAGCCGGGCGTGTTCGCGGCTCACATATAAAACGCCGCGGAGATCAAGGTCGGCAAGGCGCGGCGGAATTTTTAACCAGTCCTGGAAGAACGGCTCGTCCCACGGATTTGGCAGCTCTTGTTCCTCGCCAGCTACCGCTTTCTCTTCCCATTCGGCAAGGAAGCGCGGCTTTCCGTCAGTGTCCTCGTTGACGGTCCGGGTCAGCTCTTCATAGGCCTTCGAGTTACCGCAACGCTCGAACAGAAGCATCTTGGTAAGGACCGCTTCATCGACGCCGACGCCGTGCGCATTGGAAATCGTCATACGGATCGCAAGCGCATTGAGAAAGCGCTTGATTAGGCGCGGGTTGCCGGAAATCTGAGAGGCCGAGGTCATAATAGGCGCGAGCCGATCGGCGGTATCGAATCGGCCGACGAGCTCGGTCGGCAGATTGGGGTACACAGACTCGATAAAGGCACGGTCGACGCGTTTGCCGCGCCAGGTTTCAGTAAGTTGGTTGCAAACTTTTTCGCGGATTATTTCCTTCGTCTCGTCTTCAAGCTCGCTATTCTCAACGAATAGCAGAAGCATATAGGCACGGACCTCTTGTGTGCCGAGTGGTGGTACGCGGATCGGGATTTGCACAAGTTTGTCGAAGTAGTTTGTGACGAGATCATCGTCGACGCCATCAAAATGCTGCCGAACAGCGTGCTTGATCATCGCATTATCTGCGGCGATGACGAAGGCGGTGTTGTCGAGAAACAGGAATAGTCGGATCGCTTCCAAGGTAGAAATCGTTGTTGGCGGCAAACAGCGATCGAGATCGTCAATTAGGACGACGAGCGTGACTCCGATTTCCTTCAGGGTTTGTTCAAAACTTTCACGAATGGCATGTATCTCTCGCGGTGGGGATAGCTCCGGATTGGGCTTTAGCAAGCCTCCGAACGCATCGCCGGCCTTGGCCGCATTCTCCTCCAGGTCCGCAACATCCGACTCATCCACATCGTCGGAAACGGCTTGCTTACCGGCGCGGACAACATCGCCGATCACGCCGGTGGGCGGTAACCCGAGAGCAAGTGCGAGCGCGGAGCCAGCGCCGAGCTTCGCGGCCCGCAACCAGTTGACCCGCTTAAGCAGGTTCTGCGCCTTATCGACACCGGTTTCGCGTGCTTTCGCCTCTTCGGCAAGCTTGGTTGCGATAACTTCGAGCAGGGCTGCTCGCGCATCATCATAGCCCTGATAGAGCCAGGCATTGAATTCGACAAAAACAAACTGAGATGCACGCCCTTCGGCTCGATCATCGAGGGAGCGACGTACGAGTTTTATCATAGAAGATTTGCCGCTGCCCCAGGAACCGGAGACGCCGATCGACGTGGGGCGCCCATTGGCCTGAACGATAATTTCGGCAACGGTGTCGGCGACACCAGAGAAATTCAGAAAATCGCGTTCTGTCTCATTGTCAGGCCACATTGTCCTTGCCCTCCATGAACCCCGCAGAAGGGAGAACGTGTGAACCGGATGCGAGTAATGTGGCCTTCATCATGATGTGTCCGCCTTCACTGTGCCATCGCCAGGCAGCTCGGCGAGTTGGGCGACCGTTTGCGATACGCCGTCATGGAGTTGGATGAGGTTCTCAGGCTCAGAGGCAAACCAGACAAATGACCCCCATGCCAACGAGCCCACCACTTTCTTGAATGCAGAATCACTGCGATCCAGAAAGGCAGTTGCGAAGACAACGTGCTCCGGTGGGAATCCGGCCTCTTTGGCCAGATCGTTGAGGGCCTTCTTGCGCTCTTTGGAAACAGGGCCGTCGGTGGCCACGACCTCGATGAAAACGAGAAGCGGATGCTTGGGGCCAAGGTCTGCCAGCACGATATCCGGCAGGTTCTTTTGAGCCTCAATGTGGAGCCCGATCGACGACGCCAGCTCATCGTCACGGCTGACGACCTTGTTTCGGCTCTCGCTCAGGAAAACGACGGCCGGCGTCTTCAAAAAGCGCGGTGCAAATACCTCGATGACCGCTTTTGAGATGACCGAACTCGGGCCGGGAGCCATTCGCCGTGTTTCACCGCTGGGGAATTTGACCAGGACGTGTTCGCCGCCGGCCACGGCACCCTTGCGAACCATGGTGATGCGGGCAAGGGCTCCGGCTGTGAGGTGTTCCGCTTGCCAGTCGGCGATGGCGTGGTCCAGTGCCTGCCCTTTGAGATTGGGATCGAAGAGCGCGGCGAAGTCGCCCGTAAGCGCATAGCGCGGCGCGGGCGACGTAGTTGCCAAGCCTTCACGCTCGACGACCACGCCGTTCGCGATGAAGCCGGCGCGGATCGTGTCGTCGCGAATGCTTTCGCGGGTGTTCACAGCGTACCACCGGCCCGGAATCTCGCCCTTGCTGCTCTTGATGGACTCCTGTGCCCAGGCTTGGCGCTTGTCGTCGTCCGTTTCATTCGCTTGCGCGTCGGTCATGCGGGTGACCTGATCGGGCCGAAGCCAGTTCTCGCTTCCATCGACGGCGCCGACGTACAGCATGACAAATACGGTCTTTGCGGCGATCTCCCACGTGCAGTTTGCGCGATTGGGGCTCCCTTCCGGGAAGATCTTCTGCAGACGTTGGTGAATCTCGGCGACGGACGGGAGCGGCGACAGAGGCATTAGCGTTTTCCTCCGCCGTAGAGACGCATCACCGTGCGCTCGATTGTAGATGCCTTGGCGCCTCGGGCGATCAGACGTTCAATCTCGGCTATGCCCTCGGGGCCGGGCAGCGGAAGGGCCTCCAACTCGTATGCCGAGACCGCGACGCTGCCATTGATGCACCGGAACAACTGATCCACCACCTGTGTGTTCAAGAGCGCTGCGATCGCCGCCGGCGATACGTCCGGAGCGTCGCCAACAGGGCGGATCATGTTCAGGTGGTTTTCCACTACGACCTGGCCGTGCTGCTCGATGAAGGATGCTGGCAGTTCGGCTGCGATGAGCCGGCGAGATTGCTCCTTGGCCGTGGTCCGCTGCAACAGGACGCACGGAAAGTCGGTCAGTACCCAGTGCTCCTTGGCTCGCGGCTCGAAGTAAGGCTTGTGGTTTCGCTTCTCCGCGCGGAACTCGAACGCTCCATCCGAGCGAACGGATTCCGCCCAAATCAGGGGGAACCGACCTTTGCCCGGACGATCCCGCAAGCTCGGCTTGTGGCGGTTCCAGACGAGAGGCCCGGTGCTCACCTTGTAGCCGTAGTCTGCAAGACGATGGGGCATGCTCTCCGCTTTGCGGACAAGCGTGCTTTGGCCCACGGTTCGTGGGATCAGCCATGGTTCATCCGGCGACGCAGGAAGACTGAATGAGCCGGCCGCGGTGGCTTGGATCTCGCCCTGCGGTGTGGGCGAGATGAAGTGCACTTGCCCGACATCGGCCTTACCGCCGCGACGGTAGGCCGCGAGCAGCGTCTCCTGGAGAACGTCGGCAAAGACACCCTTGCGTTCCGCTATGAAATCGATGCTGGCGGGCGGCGCATCCTGGGCAAGAAGGCGGCGCAAGGCCTTGTAGTACTCCCCGGCCAGGAAGCTCGTTGGCGTTACGTAGGCGATCACGCCCCCTGGACGGGTGAAGCGGAGCGCCAAGTCGGTAAAAACACCGTAGAGATTGGCGTGCCCAAAGAGGCTGCGCTTGTACCGCTCGCGAAGTGACGGGGAGAGTGTCACGCGTCCGTAGGGCGGATTGCCGATAACCAAGTCGAACCCTGTGTCCTCGGGGACACGCTCCAAGCTGTCGCATACGTCTACCACCGCCGGCAGGCGCATGTTCGCTGCGCGACATAGGTCCAACAGGGTTACTTCAAGGAAGACATGCGACATCCATGCTGCGAAGGGGTCGAGTTCAAAGCCCTTCAACCTGTGGACGATGTTTTTCAGTGCGATCTTCGGACTGCAGTTTTCGAGGCCCATCGCCATATGCTGGGCAACAGGGGACAGAAACGCTCCACCGCCGCAGGCTGGATCGAGGACGCGCGCGGATTGCCAGTCGACGCCGGCTTCCGTTGCCATCTGAATCAGGCGATCGCAAAGGGCGGGGGGAGTATAGTAGGCGCCGAAGTCGGCTCTCTCGCGACCTGGCATCGTGGCCGTGTACAGGACGCCAATGAGATAGCTGGCCTCCATAACGTCCAGCTCTGCGGCGGCAGTACCCATGCTCTGGGCAAGGGCCGCGACTGATTCCGAGAGTTCGGCGCAATCGACGGAAGATGGCAGATCATGGATCGGCCAAGGGTCGGAGAGAGTCGATTCTTGATGGGCATCCCAGTAAGCGGAAATCGTTTGGTGCGTCACGCCGCGAGCGAGCGCCAGCCGGTTTTCATCCCCGGCCGAGGCTGCAAGCGCACGGGCCATGACAATGCCATCGTGGAGGATGTCTCGTGCGGCTGAGGGCTGAGGCAGTTCGGTCATCGACGGTGCGACGGTTAGAGACCTCTTTGCCATGTACTTGCCCCCCTTGTTTAATCGTTGGCTCGGCGCTTCCCGGATGCGAGATCGAGCGGTAGCTGCCGTTCATCCCCGGCGTATCGGTCCAGAAAGTCAATGATTGCCTGCCGTCCCAACCATGCGAGGGAAACTCTGCTGCGCTCTGACAGCTCAACGAGTTCCTGGTACTCTTCCTCCGCGAGGTTGATAGTGACTCGGTGCTTGGCGCCCATCGACGTGTCCCGGTATCATGTCTGCCGCAATCTGCAGCACTTTGCATCTACATTGACCGATATCGGATTGGCGGTCAATCGGATAAAGGAACATAAATAGAACGATGTGCCAGAAAAGAGCCCCGCCGATTGGCGGGGCCTCAAGTTTGGTCGGTGTCAGGCAGCCTGGTTCTGGGACTTCGGCGCCATACGCTGGCCTTCGAGCCATTTATTGAACTCGGCGCGGTCGATGTAGACCCGTCCGCCGATTTTGATGAGCGCCGAGGCCATGCCGTTTGTCTCGGCATGGAAGATCCACCAGCGCAACTTGCTCTCGGTCACGAACGGCGCTTCCGCCGCAAGCTGCTTGACCGTTCGCAGCTCCTTGTAATCGATCAAGGGCTGAGCCCTCCGTCGTCGATTGACGTCAAAAAGAGCAGGAACAAGCCGAAACTACGCGGAAACGGCGGGAATCTCAATTTCCGGCGGTGCTGAGGCGCGTCAGGCGTCCGGCTGGTCGCCTTCGCTCGGCCCGAGGTAGCGGGTGTTCATACGGCCGACCACGTCCTTGACGTGGCTCTCGGACAGGTGCGCGTAGCGGCGCACCATCTGGAGCGTCCGGTGCCCCAGCACCTCGGCAATCTCCACAAGGCTCGCGCCGTTCATGGCGAGGTAGCTGGCCGTGCTGTGCCGAAGGTCATGGAAGCGGAAGTCCGTCAGGCCGGCGGCGTCTCGGGCGTTCTCCCAGGCCTTGCGGATGTCGATCGGGCCCTGGCCGTCCCGGCGCGGGAACAGCGACTTGGTCTCCGGCGGCTCGGGTAAGTCCTTGTAGAGTGCCTTCGCGTAGGCGATCTGGTCGCGGATGGCCGGGGCGATCTGCGGCACGATGTGGGCGGCGCGTGTGTCGCCGTTCTTGGTGTTGCGCAGGATGGCCGTCTCGCGCTTCAGGTTCACGTCGTCCAGCGTGAGGCCGAGTATCTCGCTGCGACGCGCGCCGGTGCTGATCGCCAGCAGCACCACGGGATAGAGCTGCGGGTTGTCGCTCTCCTGACAGGCCTTGAGCAGCGCCGCCCGCTCGTCATCGTCCAGATAGCGGGTCCGCTCGTTCCGGATCTTGGTGATCTTGTTCACCCCGTCGAGCGGGCTGGAAGCCGTCCAGCCCCACTGAATGGCGTACTTGAAGAGCAGCGCGAGCTCGTCGCGATAGTGCTTGAGCGTCTTCGGGCTTTTGGGCCTGGGCGCCTTCTTGGTCTTGCCGTTCTCGTGGTCGGGCTTGCGCCGGCTGTCGCCGGCGGCGGCAAGGGCGTTCATCTTCTCGCTCACCAGGTCGGGCGTGATGTAGGCGAGGGCGTATTCCCCGAGCTCCCGTTCCCAGAAGTTCAGGAACGAGGCTTCCGCCCGCTTGGTGCTCTCGGCGCGATGGATGAAGACCTCCTTGCGGAAGCGGTCGATCACGTCCTGGAGCGTCTTGCTGCCGGCCGTACGGACGACGTTTTTGAACTCGCCCTTGCGGATGCCGCTCTCGGTGTCCTGTGCCCACTGCTTGGCGTCCGTGAGCCGCTTGAAGGTGCGGGTCTTGGGCGGGAAGCCCTTCATCCGGACCATGACCCGATAGCTCGGGCCGTTCTTGCCGTTGCGTTTCTGGATGGTCGCCATGGTCGTGCCTGTGCGAAGCGAAGGGAAGGGAAGGGTGTGCCAGGCCCTTTTTGGCACATTCTTGGCACACTGAAAACCAAAAACCTTCAACAATAACCAAGCGCTCTACTCAAAGAAATCACGCGATATCAATATATAAGGTGTTGGCGGTGATTGGCGGAGTGTGCCAAATATGGCTTTTCGCTTGGCTCATAACCTGAAGGTCAGAGGTTCAAATCCTCTCCCCGCAACCATCTTTATTTGCTCAAGGCCTCCATCAGAAATGATGGGGGCCTTTTTGCTTTCTGAGCAAAGGCTTAGGATCCCAGCCAGCGCGCCATGAAGGTCGATGACCAGTCCTTGTCAGCGCCGGATGAAAACTCCCCATTTGTGGCGTTTGAAAATTCCCCACCCTGACGCAACCGTCGCGTAACCCTGGGGGCATGCCCCCAGGGTTACGCGAACGCCGCGCCCCCCAGATTCCCCTCTCCAACAGAAGGGGCGGAG
>NZ_WIVE01000106.1 GCF_009601025.1 Roseospira navarrensis
GAGCCCTCCTCGCCAGCCAGTGGACCTGTTACCCATGTTGCCGGTCTATTCTGTTACCTAGGTAGCCGGTCTGTACCCCGACACAACCCCTCCCAGCCTCCCCCCCCTTCCGGGGGGAGGGAGTCCGGTGGGCGCCTCGTGAACCGGAACGCCTTCCCCAGTCATGGGGGAGTTTTGGGGGGGGTCAGGCTCAATGCGCGACGCCAGCAGGGCCCTTCTGGTCCCCGGTGTTCCGTGATCACCCGGAATTCGAGAGGGTGGAGCCCTGAGCAAGACCGGGACCTCGACGAGGTCTTCGCCTGAAATGCGCGACCGAGCGGTCCGGATGGTGAAGGAGCAGTGATACCGCCCGCCGAGGCCGACGCCCGCGATCATGAGACCCTTCGGAAGGCCACGATGGCGGCGTCGGACTCACACCAACCAGCCTCCGGCAAATCCGGGGCGGTTCAGATGGCCCGACCTTTGGGAGGAGAGAACCGGCTCCGGACTCCAGCGGGCATCAACGGATGCCGCTGGGCTTACGACGCCGTTTCGGAGGCCGCGTCCACGGGCGGCGTGCCGCCCCCGTCGCCGCCGCCATCGTTCGGGCCCCCATCGCTGGACCCACCGGACGCCGCGCTCTCCGCGTCGTCGCTCTTTGCCGTCTTGCGACGGGGGCGCCGGGGCTTCGGCTTGGCTTCGGCGTCGGCCTCCGCGCTCTCCCCGGAGTCGGCGTCCGCCGCCGTGGTGGTCTTGCGGCGCGTGCGCTTCGGCTTGGCCTCGGCGTCGGCTTCCGCGCTCTCGCCGGAGTCGGCATCCGCCGCCTTGGTGGTCTTGCGGCGCGTGCGTTTCGGCTTGGCCTCCGCCTCGGCTTCCGTGCCCTCGCCGGAGTCGGCATCCGCCGCCTCGTTGGTCTTGCGGCGCGTGCGCTTCGGCTTGGCCTCCGCCTCGGCTTCCGTGCCCTCGCCGGGCTCCGCGTCGGCTGCCTTGGTGGTCTTGCGCCGGGTCCGCTTCGGCTTGGTTTCGGCTTCGGCCTCCGTGCTCTCGCCGGAGTCGGCGTCGGACGCCTTGGTCGTCTTGCGGCGGGTGCGCTTCGGTTTCACCTCGGCCTCGGCCGGGCCGTCGGTGGGGGACTCGGCGGGGGCGTCGCCGCCATCCGTCTCCGGACCCTCGGGAGCGGTGTCGGAGGGAGGCGCGGCCTCGTCCGCCTTGGCCTTGCGACGGGTGGCCCGGCGGCGCCGCGCGGGCACGTCCGGTGGCGTTTCAGACGTGGGCTCGGACGTCGCGCCGGAGTCCTGCGGCGCTGCCGTCGCCGGCGCCGTCTCGGCGGCCTCGGGCTCCGCGCGATCCCCGGCGTCCGTCTCGGCCGCCTCGGACACCGGCGCGTCCGCGCCCTCCTCGGCGGAGTCGCCGCGGCGGCCGTGGCGCTTGCGCTCGCCGCGTCGGGGCGCGGCGGCCTTGCGGCCGCGCGACCCGCTGTCGGCATCGCGGGATCGCCCGCGCCGCCCGCTCTTGCCGGAGCGCGCGTCAGAGCGCGTGTCGGAGCGCGTATCGGCCTCCTCGGATGCCTCGTCCTCGTCGGGACCCGCCTCCGCAACCGGCGGCCCCATGGGCACCACGGAATCGAAGGTGAAGAAGGCGGGCGTATGGTCGCCGAACGCCAGCACCTTCTCGCCGTGCGTCATGGCCGGCAAATCGTCGTCGCGCCGCCCCCGCCGCCGACGGGAGCGGTCGCCGCCCTCGCCCGCCGGCTTGCGGTCTGCGCGCGGCGGCCGCTCGCTGCGGTCGGTGCGTTCACTCCGCTCGCTGCGGTCTGTTCGGTCGCTCCGCTCGCTGCGGTCGGTGCGGTCGGTGCGTTCACTCCGCTCGCTGCGTTCTGTTCGGTCGCTCCGCTCACCGCGGTCGGTTCGTTCGCTCCGCTCGCTGCGGTCACTCCGGTCCGCGCCGCTGCGTCCCCGTCCGCCGCGCCGGCCGCGGCCACCGCGTTCGGCGCCGCCCGCGTCTCCGGCCCCGGACTCATCCTCGACCGCGTCCAGGCCTTCCAGGTTCATGCGTGGGATGGTCCGGCCCAGCAGTTTCTCGATCCCATCCACGTACTTGGCGTCGTCCGGCGTGGCCAGGCTGTAGGCCGCGCCCTCCTTGCCGGCGCGCCCGGTGCGGCCGATGCGGTGGACGTAATCCTCGGAGTGCGTGGGGATGTCGAAGTTGATGACGTGCGAGACATCATCGATATCCAGCCCGCGCGCGGCCACATCGGAGCACACCAGCAGGTCGGCCTCGTTGTCCTTGAACCGCCGCAGCATCTCGTTGCGGGTGGGCTGGTCCATGTCGCCGTGCAGCGAAATGCAGTTGAACCCGTGCTTTTTCAGCGAGCGGTTCAACACATCCACGTCGCGCTTGCGATTACAGAAGATGAAGGCGTTGCGCACGTTTTCGGTGCGCAGGATGTGGCGCAGGGCTTCGCGCTTGTCGATGCGCGGCACCATGGCGAGATGCTGGGCCACGGTCTCGGCGGCGGTCGCCTTGCGCTCGATGGAAACCTCGCGCGGATTGGTCAGGAAGGCATCCGCGAGCTTGCGGATCTCCTTGTCCATCGTCGCCGAGAAGAACAGCGTCTGCCGCAACGGCGGCAGCAGCGAGACGATGCGCTCCACGTCGGGGATGAAGCCCATGTCGAGCATGCGGTCGGCCTCGTCGATGACGAGCACCTTGACGTCCCGCAGCAGCACCTTCCCCCGCTCGAACAGGTCGAGCAGGCGGCCCGGCGTGGCGATCAGCACATCCACGCCCTTGTCGAGCGCCCGCATCTGGTCGCCCATGCTCTCGCCGCCGATCAGCAGCGCCATGTCCAGCTTGTGGTACTTGCCGTAGAGCGAGAAGTTCTCCGACACCTGCGCGGCCAGTTCCCGCGTCGGCGCCAGAATGAGGGAACGCGGCATGCGCGCCTTCGCCCGGCCGTTGGCGAGAATCTCGATCATCGGCAGGGTGAAGCCGGCGGTTTTGCCCGTTCCGGTCTGGGCGATGCCCAGCACGTCCCGTCCCATCAGGACGTAGGGGATGGCCTTTTGCTGGATCGGCGTGGGCGTTTCGTAGCCCACGTCCTCGATAGCCCTGAGGGTCTCAGGCGAAAGGCCGAGATCAACGAATTTCATGGTGGTCAGGTCGGTCCTCGGACGCTGTGAAGGGGCGCCATTCCGTCGCGGCGCCCACCGGGTGCCGTCACGGCCGGCGCGCCCGGATCGGGGCGCGCACGGGGACGGCGCTGTCAGGCCCGGGTCACGCGGCTCCCTGTCCGGTCGGGGGTGTCCCGGTCGCGGTTGCTGTCACGACACGCCGGGCGCCCGCATCAACGGGGTCGGTTCAATACCCCGCTCATGCCGGCACCCGGTCGCAGCGGACGCAAGGGAGCGGTTCGGCCCGGTTCACGCGGCCGCCCCGCACCGCGAGGCCTGATCGCCCGAACCCGGACCGTGGGCGCGTGCCTACGGCTCAGCGCACTATAGAGCGCACCCCCGTGGTGTCAATGATGGGGCGTGACGGGGTCGCGCCGCATCGCGTCAAGCGTGGCGTCTTTGCATCGGTTTTCACGCACCGCCGCCGAACCCTGGCGATCCGTCCAGGGTCTCGGCGGCCACGGCCCGGTCGTAGCCCTCGGCGGCGCGCAGAAGCTGGCGGGTATAAGGATCGGCGACCGTGCCGGCGCGCAGTTGCGCCACGCTCAGCGGTTCGACCACGCGGCCCTCCTTCATCACCGCCATGCGCCCGCACATGTGGCCGACCACGGCCAGGTTGTGGCTGACCAGCATCATGGTCAGGTCGTGTTCGGCGCGCAGCCGCCGCAGCAGGTTCAGGATCTCGGCCTGCACCGACACATCCAGCGCGCTGGTCGGTTCGTCCAGCAGCAGGATGGCCGGCTCCAGGATCAGGGCGCGGGCGATGGCCACGCGCTGGCGCTGCCCGCCCGAGAGCTGGTGCGGATAGCGGAACCGGAACGAGCGGTCCAGGCCCACGTCGGTCAGCACGCGTTCGATGCGGCCGTCCATGTCGTCGGTCATGCGGTGGATGCGCAGGGGCTCGGACAGGGCGATGTCCACGGTCTGGCGCGGATGCAAGCTGGCGAAGGGGTCCTGGAACACCATCTGCACGCGCTTGTGGAAGGCCTTCGGGCGGCGTCGGCCGGGCGGCAGGTCCTCGCCGGCCACCACCATGCGGCCGGTCCAGTCCGGATTGAGGCCCGACAGCGCCCGCAGCACGGTGGACTTGCCCGATCCGCTCTCGCCCACCAGCCCGAACACCTCGCCCGGCGCGACCGAGAGCGAGACCCCGCGCACGGCCCGCACGGTGCGCGCCCCGGCCTGAAAGGTCACTTGAAGGTCCTCGATCGCGATCATGCGGGCGCGCCCTCCAGCCAGCCCGGGTCCCGCGCCAGCACGGGCAGGTCGCCGTGGCTGCCGCGGATGGAGGGCAGCGCGGCCAGCAGCCCCCGGGTGTAGGGATGGCGGGCGGCGTGCAGATCGGCGGCGGCGCAGGTCTCCATGACGCGCCCCGCGTACATCACCACCACCCGGTCGCAAAAGCTGGCGACCAGATTGAGGTCGTGGCTGATGAACATCAGGCCCATGCCGGTCTCGCGCACCAGATCGTCCAGGATGGCGAGCACCTGCATCTGCACCGTCACGTCCAGCGCGCTTGTGGGCTCGTCGGCGATCAGCAGATCGGGGCCGAGGGCGACCATCATGGCGATCATGACCCGCTGGCCCATGCCGCCCGACAGTTCGTGCGGCCAGGCGTCGTAGACCCGGGCGACGTCGTGGCGAGGGATGCGCACCCGGGCCAGCGCGGCCAGCGCCCGGTCGCGCGCGGCCCGGCGCGACAGGGACGGGTCGGCGGTGCGGAACGCCTCCGTGATCTGGCGGCCGACCCGCATGACCGGATTGAGGCTGTAGGTCGGGTCCTGCAGGATCATGGCCAGCCGCCGGCCACGCAGGCGGCGCATGCGGCGTTCGGGCAGGGATCGCAGGTCCTGGCCGTCGAACGACAGCCGGGCCGCCCGCATCTCGCCGGGCGGGCGGATCAGGCCGAGCACGGACCGCCCGGTCATGGACTTGCCCGAGCCGGACTCGCCCACGATGCCGACGCGCTCGCCGCGCGCCACGGCCAGCGAGACGCCGCGCACCGCCTCGACCACACCCGTGGGGGTGCGGAAGGCGACCCGCAGGTCTTCGATCTCCAGCAGAGCATTGGTGTCTTCGGCCATGGGCTCAGCGCTCCCCGCGCGGGTCGAGCACATCGCGCAGCCCGTCGCCCAGCAGGTTGAAGCCCAGCGCGACCACGAAGATCGCGATGCCCGGCACCGTGGCGACCCACCAGTGATCGAGCAGGTACTTGCGGCCGTCGGCGACCATGGCGCCCCACTCGGGGGTGGGCGGCTGCGCCCCCAGGCCCAGGAAGCCCAGCCCGGCGGCGGTCAGGATGATCCCGGCCATGTCCAGGGTGACCCGCACGATCACCGAACTGGTGCACAGCGGGATCACCTGCCGGACCACGATACGCGCCGGCGAGGCGCCCTGCAGCCGCGCCGCCGCGATGAAGTCGCTGCGGCGGATGGTCAGGGTCTCGGCCCGGGCGATACGGGCATAGGGCGGCCAGGTGGTCAGGGCGATGGCGATGACGGCGTTCTCGATCCCCGGTCCCAGGGCCGCGACCAGGGCGAGCGCCAGGATCAGGCGCGGAAAGGCCAGGAAGATGTCGGTCAGGCGCATCAGCACCACGTCGATGACGCCGCCGGCATAGCCCGCGACGGTGCCGATCAGCAGCCCCACGGGAGCCACGATGACCGCGACCATGATGACGATGGTCAGCGTGATGCGTCCGCCGTGCAGCAACCGCGACAGGATGTCCCGCCCCAGGCCGTCCGTCCCCAGCCAGTGGCCCTCGGTTCCCGGCGGCAGCAGGCGCAGGTCCAGGTTCTGGGCGGTGGGACTGTGCGGCGCCAGCCAGGGGCCGACGGCGGCGATCAGGATCAGCAGCGCGATGGTGATCAGCCCGGCCATGGCCAGGGGGTTGCGCCGGAAGCGCAGCCAGCTTCGGAACAGCTCGCCCAGGCGGGCCTGCCCGCGCGAGGCCGGGGCCTCGGTCATCAGCCAGGCGCGCAGGCCGGGGGTCGGCTGGGTCCCGCTCATGGCCGCGCCCTCGGGTCAAGCAGCCGGTACAGCACGTCCGACAGCAGGTTCAGGCCGATGAACACCGCGCCCACCACCACCGTGCCGCCGAGGACCGCGTTCATGTCCGCGTTCAGCAGCGAGTTGGTGATGTAGAAGCCCAGCCCCGGCCAGGAGAACACGATCTCGGTCAGAACGGAGCCCTCCAGCAGGGTGGCATAGGACAGCGCGATGACCGTGACCAGCGGCACCCAGACGTTGCCCAGGGCGTGGCGCCAGATGACGACCCGTTCCGGCAGCCCCTTCACCCGGGCGGTGGTGATGTACTCCTGCCGGAGTTGCTCCAGCATGAAGCTGCGGGTCATGCGGCTGATGTAGGCGAGGCTGAAATAGCCCAGGATGGAGGCTGGCAGCACCAGATGACTGACCGCGTTTTGGAACACGTCCCACTGACCGGCCAGGGCGGAATCGATCAGGATCACGCCGGTCACGGGCTCCACGAAGCCGTCGTACAACAGATCGAGCCGCCCCGGCCCCGCCACCCAGTCCAACTGGGCGTAGAACACCAGCAGGCCCATCAGGCCGAGCCAGAACACGGGCACCGAATAGCCGATCAGGCCGACCACCCGGATCACATGATCCACCCAGGTGCCCTGCCGCGCCGCCGCGATCACCCCGGCGGGCACGCCCAGCAGCACGCCGAAGATGGTGGCCACCGTGGCCAGTTCCAGGGTGGCCGGGAACACCCGCGCGATGTCCGACGCCACCGGGTTGGAGGTCAGCACGGAGGTGCCGAAGTCCCCGGTCAGCGCGTTGCCCACATAGGTGAGGAACTGCTCCCACAGCGGCCGGTCCAGGCCCATGGCCTCGCGCGCGGCCTGATAGGCGGCCTCGGTCGCGCGGTCGCCGACCACCGCCAGCACGGGATCGACGGGCACCACGCGGCCGATGAAGAACGTCACCGCCAGCAGCCCCAGCACGGTGACCGCCAGCGAGCCCAACAGCCGCAGCGTGGCCCACAGCAGGCGGCGACCGCGCCGCCAGGATGCGGGTGTGTCATCACGGGGCGGCGTCGGCGCCGCGTCGGCGGGCGCCGGGGGCGGCGCGGGTGTGGCGGGGGGCATGAGGGCCTTCGGGACGGACGGAAACGGCCCTCTCCCGATAGCAGGGCCGGCGGGCACCGTCCAGGGGGGCGCAGGACCTGCAGCAATTCTCGGGATGGAGGCAGAACACCGCTGCACCCGGCGCTGGACTGTTCTCCTCCCCCCGCCGGGGGGAGGTTGGGAGGGGGGCGAGGCGATGTCCGCACGGATCCCGCGTCCCGCATCAACCCCACGCTTTTTTTTAAACCCCACGCTTTTTTTTAAACCCCACCCCAGCCCTCCCCTATCCAGGGGAGGGAGGTAAGGTCGCACCCGGGACTCCCGGCGGTTGCCACCAGAGGCCACGCGGCCAAAATGAGAACTGCTGGGGGGCGGCGGTCCCAACCAGGGCTCCGAATCTAGATGACAGGGGTGTCATGGTTTGTGCCTCATCACGAGATCCTTCGCGCTCGAGGGGCGCTCAGGATTGTCTGTTTGATTTGTGGCATTGTGGAGATGCCGGGTTGCGGGGCCCCGGGTGGCCACCCGGGGCCCCGCACCGGATCGTGTGATCGTCTCAGGATGGGGTCTTTGCCCGTTGTCATCGTGATCCGCGATCCGG
>NZ_WIVE01000107.1 GCF_009601025.1 Roseospira navarrensis
GCGCAAAGCCGAACAAACACAGAACACCGTTACCCATGTTGCCGGTCAATAGTGTTACCCATGTTCCCGGTTGCTCAGCTCGAAGCGGGATGCCAGAGGGGCCCTTCCGGTCCCCCGGAAATCCGCGATGAACCGAAAAGGGGGGAGGTGAGATGGGAGACCAGGGGCACCACACGGGACCTGGCGGCGGGGGCGCGGCCCGGGTGGACGATGGCCCACCGCTGCGGGGCGATGTCACCGTCTTCCTGATCCTGGCGGCTCTGGGCGCCGCGGCCAGCTTCGTCAGCCTCAACATTCCAGAGACCCCGCTCTATCTGGATACCCGCATGGCCTTCGGCCTGATGGGGTTCGCCCTGCTGCGGCGCTGGTGGCTGGCGCTGCTGCTGGCCCTGGTGCTGTCGGTCAGCGGATTTCACACGCTGCCGCTGGGCATCGTCGTCCCCACGAACCTGCTGTACCTGCTGCCCGCGCTGGCGGCGACCCGCGTGGTCTACGGGCGCGGGCTGCGCCATGTCCGGTCGCTCGCGCTGTTCGGGTTGGGCTGGGCGCTCTGGGTGCTGGCCTGCTATCAGATCATCCACGGCCCGGCCATCGCCGTCGCCTACGCCCTGCTCGACGCTCGCCCCGTGGCGGCGGCCGTCATCGACTCCGCCCGCGTCCAACCGTTCCTGGCCGAATCCCTGCTCGTGGCCCTGATCTCCACATCCGGCCTGCTGGTGCTGCGCGGCCGGGCCGAGATCGCGCGGCACCGGCATGAACTGGCCGTGACGCTGGAGTCGATCGGGGATGCGGTGATCGCCACCGACCTGCGCGGCCGGGTGACCCGCCTGAACGGCGAGGCCGCCCGCCTGACCGCCTGGGACAGTGCCGAGGCCCTGGGGCGCCCGCTGTCCGAGATCCTGACCCTGGTCAACGCCCGCACCGGCGCGCCGGTGGAGTCGCCGGTCGCCACCGTGCTGCGCGAGCAACGGACCGTGGATCTGGCGAACCACACCGCGCTGATCCCGCGCGTGGGGCCGGTTCGCCAGATCGCCGACAGCGCCGCCCCGATCCGCGACACGGATGGCCGCATGCTGGGCGTGGTCATGGTCTTGCGCGACGTCACCGAGGCGTACGCCCGCCGCGAGGCCCTGGCCCACCGCCAACGCCAGCTCGATCTGGCCCTGGACGCCGCCGGCATGGGCATCTGGGACTGGGACATCCAGAGCAATACGCTGGACTGGCTGGGGCATCAGGCGTCCCTGTTCGGCCTGCGGCCCGAGGACTTCGACGGCCGTCTGGAGTCCACCCAAGCGCTGGTTCATCCCGACGACTGGGAGGCCACCATCGCCGGCGCCCTGGCCACCTCGCGCGACGGGGCCCCCTACGACCAGACCTTCCGCTCGGTCTGGCCCGACGGCTCCGTCCACTGGCTGCGGGCCGTCGCCAAGCTGATCCGCGACGCCGAGGGCCGGCCGTGGCGGGTGATCGGCACCACCGAGGACATCACCGAGCGCAAGGCGGCGGAAGAACGCCTGCACGCCACCGTGGACGCGCTCAGCCACTCCAACACGGAACTGGAGCGCTTCGCCTACGTCGCCTCGCACGATCTGCAGGAGCCCATCCGCAGCATGGTGGCCTATTCCCAGCTTCTGGGGCAGCGCTACGGCGATCGCCTGGACGACGACGCCCAGGCCTTCCTGGAGTTCATCATCGACGGCGCCAAGCGCATGCAGGCGCTGGTCCTGGACCTGCTGGAGTACTCCCGGGTTCAGGCGGGCGGGCTGCCGTTCACCACCGTGGACATGGGCGGGGTGGTCCGTGCCGCCTGCGACAATCTGGCCAACGCGATCCGATGCAGCGCCGCCCGGGTCGAGGTGGGCGCACTGCCGGATGTGCTCGGCGACCAGTCGCAGATCGTGTCTCTGGTGCAGAACCTGATCGGCAACGCGATCAAGTTCCACAAGCCGGGCGAGCCGCCCCAGGTCTCCCTGTCGGGATGGCGGCACGGCGCATGGGTGACGCTGGCGGTCGAGGACCAGGGCATCGGCATCGCGCCGGAAGACCGGGCGCGCATCTTCGAGATCTTCAAGCGCCTGCACACCCGCCAGGACTACCCCGGCACCGGCGTCGGCCTGAGCATCGCCAAGCGCATCGCGGAACGGCACGGCGGCACGATCACCGTGGACAGCCAACCGGGCGAGGGCACACGGTTCACCGTCACCCTGCCGGGGGCGTCGGACGAGTCCCAGGGTGACGGGTTCACGTTAACATGACGGCCTGTTCCGCGCTGTCGGAGCGGGCCTCTCGAGATCCCTCGTCTCGCTTCGCCCGCTCGGGATGACACACTGAAATGACAGGATGTCATCCTGAAGCCACGAAGCGGCTGAAGGATCTCGAGCGCAGGTCTCCCACCCCCTGCAAAGACCTGGAAGAGCGATCCCGTTACCCTGAGACCGTCGCCCTGGGACGAGTCGTGATCCCCTATCCCGGGACCGCGCCGCGCGCTATCCTGCCGAATGATCCTCGGCCACACCCGGGAGTCCCGCCATGTCGGACCCGTCTGTCGGCAAGCGCATCCTGGACGGTCTCGCCAACGCGACACCCGAAGACTGGGCGCGCGCCTGGGAACGGGCGCGCCGCCAGGAGGTGTCCCGCGAGGATGGGATGCGGCGCCGCATCCTGGCGCACCAGACCCGGCGGGAGGGCCAGTCCGACGCCCCCGAAACCCATCTCTGCACGCCGGACCAGATCGCCGCGCCCCGCGACCTGGGCCGCGACGCCGGTTGGGCGTTCCACATCGGCCGCTGCCGCTGCGGCCGGGTCCATCTGGTGGCCCGTCGGGTGACGGCGGCCGATGGCGGCCCCGGGGACGGCCGCTGGTACATGGGCCGGTTCGAGGCCGAGGCCATGGCCCACGCCTTCGACCCCCGCACCATCCGCCGGATGCTCGGCCGGCACGAGCGCATTCTGCGCGGTGGCCCGGATGCGGACGGCCCGCCCGTCTGGATCGAGCACGACCCGGTCGGTGGTCCGGACGGCCCCTGTGCCGACGACCTGGGCGGTAATGACGGGAGCACAGGGCCGACGTAGACCAGGGCCCCCACCTTCCCTTCCCGGGCCGGGTCGCGTATGGTCCCGGCCATGATTTCCGATGCCGCCCCCGCCTCTTCCGCTCCCGCCCCGGATCCCGCCGCCCGTTTCGAGGGGCGCGGCCTGCTGTGCATCCGGGGCGAACGCATCGTGTTCGGCGACCTCGATCTGTCCATGGCCCCGGGCGAGGCGCTGCTGCTGCTGGGGCCGAACGGGTCGGGCAAGTCCTCCCTGCTGCGCCTGATGGCCGGGCTGCTGCGCCCGGCCATGGGAGACCTGCACTGGCATGACGGCCCCGTCTCCGCCGATCCGGAGCGTCACCACGCCCGCACCCGCTACGTGGGCCACACCGACGCGGTCAAGCCGGTGCTGTCGGCGCGCGAGAACCTCGCCTTCTGGGCCCGGGTCTGCGCCGGCCCGGACGAGAGCGCCGAGACCCTGGCCGCCCGGGTGGACGCGGCCCTGAACCGCTTCGCGCTGGGCCATCTGGCCCGGGTGCCGGGGCGGATGCTGTCCGCCGGGCAGAAGCGGCGGCTCAATCTGGCCCGGCTGCTGGCCGCCCCCGCGCCGCTGTGGCTGATGGACGAGCCCACCACGGCGCTCGACGTGGGCTCGATCGCGGTCCTGGAAGAGGTGATGGCCGAGCACCGCGCCGGTGGCGGCATGATCGCGCTGTCCACCCACCAGGGCGTCACTCTGCCGGGCGCGCGGGTGCTGAACCTGGACGACTACGCCGTGGATGCGGTGGACGCCTGGGGGCTGCACGTCGCCGCCCATCCCGAGGAGATCGCGCCATGACCGAGGCCGTGCTCGCCGTGCTGCGCCGCGACCTGCGGCTGGCCCTGCGCCAGGGCGCCGACAGCCTGATGGTGGTGGCGTTCTTCGTCATCACCGTGGCGCTGTTCCCGTTCGGCGTCGGCCCCGAACCCGTGGTGCTGGAGCGCATCAGCGCCGGCGTGGTCTGGGTCACCGCCCTGCTGGCCGCCATGCTGTCGCTCGACCGGCTGTTCCAGACCGACTACGAGGACGGCAGCCTGGACCTGCTGACCCTGACGCCCACGCCCGCCATGGCCATCGTGATCGGCAAGGTGGCGGCGCACTGGCTGACCACCGGGCTGCCGCTGATCGTGGCCTCGCCGGTGCTGGCGCTGCTGCTGCACATGCGGCCCGAGGGCTACGGCGTGCTGGTGGCCGCCATGGCGCTGGGCACGCCGACGCTCAGCCTGATCGGCGCGGTCGGCGCGGCCCTGGTGCTGGGCGCGCGGCGGGGCGGCGTGCTGCTCTCCCTGCTGGTGCTGCCGCTGTACATCCCGGTGCTGGTGTTCGGGGTCTCGGCCGTGGACGCCGCCGTGATGGGGTTGGGCTTCACCGCGCAGCTCATGATCCTGGGCGCCATGCTGCTGGGCGGGCTGGTGCTGTGCCCCTGGGCCGCGAGCGCGGCCCTGCGTCAGGCGGTGGAGTAGGCCCCCCCGTCAATACCGCACGGCGTCCCCTTCGGCCCACAGCCGGAACGCCTCCAGCGATCCCGGCGTGTCGGCGCGGCGGATGACCATGCCCGCGCGCTCGCGGTACGGCCGGGCCACGGCCGCGTGCAGGTCGGCGTCCTGGAAGTCCACCCCATCGGCGGCGGCATCGAAGCGGGTGGCGGCGAACACCAGCACGGGAATGCGCGCCCAGGCGATGGCGCCATAGCACATGGGGCACGGCTCGGTGCTGGCGTAGAGCACACAGTGAGAGGTCGGCCCCGGCTGCGGCAGGCGGGCCGTCCCGGCCTCGATCCGGTCCAGGTGGAACACACCCAGGTCGCGGGCCACCGCCCGCACGGCGCAGACCTCGGCATGGGCCGTGGGGTCGAAGGACTCGGTCACGCGGTTGCGCTCGACCCAATGCCGGATGACGGTTCCGCTGGCGTCGTCCACCTGCACCACGACGGCCCCGAACGGACCGCCGCCGGCCCGCACGGACGCGACGGCCTCGGCGCAGGCGAGGCGGATCCACGGGTCGTCCTCGGACTCGATGCCCGCATAGGGGCCGGCCCGCGCCCCCTCCGGACGCAGCGGCGGCGGCCCGGGGTAGGGCTTGTCGGACGCGGGCGGCTTGGCGTGCGGATCGGTCACGGCGATACCTTCCGGTGGACTGGACAATCCCGGCACGGTAACCGGGATGGTGGCGGATTCAAGGCCGCAGCCTGCCGCGCCCCTGCCATGAAGGCGGGTGACCATGGCCGATCGTTCCCGCGCGTGATCCCGGACAGGAGACCCCTTGCCATGACTCGTCGTTCCGCCCGCCGCTTGACAACCGGGCTGTTGGGCCTCGCCCTGGCCGCTCCGCTCCTGCTGCCGCCGACCGCCCCGGCGACCGCCGAACCGCCCGCCCATGCCCAGGGCCGGGGCAAGGACAAGGGCGGGCCGCCCGGCAAACACGGCGGCGGCGACGGCGGCGGAACCTCGGGCGGGAGCGGCGGCGCCGTGCTGTCCGATCCCGGCACCGCCGCGACCGCGCTGGGGGCCGCCGTGCTGGCGGACCTGCTGTTCAGCGACGAGGACCGGCGCATCATCCATCAGTACTTCCAGCCGTACCGCACCGGCGGCCAGTCGCTGCCGCCCGGCCTTGCCAAGCGCGGCGGATCGCTGCCGCCGGGTCTGGCGAAGCGCGGCGGCGCCCTGCCGCCGGGGCTGCAGCGCGAGCCGCTGCCCGACGACCTGCTGTCGCGGCTGCCGACGATCCGCGACGGCTATCGCCGCGTCATCGTGGACGACGACGTGGTGTTGATCCACATCGCCAGCGGCGTGATCGCGGACATCATCCGGGATGTTTTTTGAGCCTGAACGGGCGCGCGGCTACACCGCGTCCAGCAGCGACGCCGTGTCCAGCAGGATGTCGCGCAGCATGCCGACCAGATGCTGGTCCAGGTGGCCCTTCATGTCCGCCATGATGACCAGGGCGGTTTCGGGCGGCACCGGGTCCTTGTAGACGCGCTGGTCGGTCAACGCCCCGAACACATCCACCACCGCCGCCATGCGCGTCAGTTCGTTCAGCGCGCCGGCGCGCAGGCCATGGGGATAGCCGGTGCCGTCCAGCTTCTCGTGGTGCTGCTCGGCGATGGCCACCACGCTGCGCGGCACGCCGGGAATGCACTGCAGCAGTTCCACGGACCGATTGACGTGCTCCTTCATCACGACCCACTCGTCCGGGTCCAGCTTGCCCGGCTTGTTCAGGATCTCGCGCGGCACCACGGTCTTGCCGATGTCGTGCAGCAGACCGCCCGAGGCCAGGGTCATCAGGTCGGCGTTCTTCAGCCCGTATTCGTGCCCGAAGTGGGACAGGAAGGTGGCGACCCGGATGGAGTGGACATAGGAATAGTTGTCGTGCCCCTTCACGCCCTGAAGAAGCGCGCCGAAATTGCGGTGGCGCACGGCCTCCACCAGCGGCGCGCAGGTCATGCGGACCATCTCGTACGGGATCTCCTCGCCCTCGATCAGGCGGGTGGGGATCTCGTTGAACAGGGTCACGGTCTTCTGCAGCGCCTGGCGCTGGGGCTCGGGCAGGTTGGCCCAGTTGCGCTCGACCTTGCGGGCCATGACCCTGCCGACCGCTTCGTTCAGAGCGGCCTGACCATAGGGCTTCATCAGCACCGACAGGCCCTTGTCGCGCAGGAAGGCGCAGAAGTCCGAGGACGACTCCGACTCGGTCCCGAACAGGGGGATGTCGGCCCAGGACGGCTCGGCCAGCAGGGCCTCGACGGCCGCGATCCCGCCGGCCGGGCCGGCGGCGGCGTCGATGATGATGGCGTCGGGTCGGGCCGTGGGGTCCGACCGCATCAGCTTCTCGTGGTCGGGATAGCTGGCGACGTCATACACCCGATAGAGCGCGTCGCGGGTCTGCATGCGGCCGACCACGGAGCGATCGACGATGGCCACCCGCCGCTTGGGCAGCATGGGCGGCGCATCACGCCCCGCCGCGACCTGTCTGCCCTGGGTTTCCGAAGCCGCCATGTCACTGTTCCACCGACGCCAGAGAGGATGAGTGGCGGCGCGACCGACCGCGCCGCCCGGTCACGGACGACAACGGTCATCGTCAGAGGCCGTTGGTATCACGGGCCGCAATCCCCTACCAAAGTCGGGCCCGTTCCACAATTCCTGAGCCCTTGCAAAATGAAGCCACCAGGACGTCAATTTAGGTCAAGGTTTTTACAGTAATGGGTTGGGCCATTTTGAGTCAACGAAGCGGTCGCGCGGTTCAGGGCTCCGAACCCGGATGACCGTTCTGTGACACGGATGGGGTCGCACCCGCCTCACGAGGTCCTTCGGTCGCCCCCGGCGACGCTTCGCGTCGCGGCAAAGGAGCACGACCATCGGAAGTTGATCGCGGGGCCCCCCTCAGGATTGTCTGTTTGATTTGTGGCATTGTGGAGATGCCGGGTTGCGGGGCCCCGGGTGGCCACCCGGGGCCCCGCACCGGATCGTGTGATCGTCTCAGGATGGGGTCTTTGCCCGTTGTCATCGTGATCCGCGATCCGG
>NZ_WIVE01000108.1 GCF_009601025.1 Roseospira navarrensis
CCCGTGCAATCCTGGCATGCATCGCCGGACTTATCTCGCCCAAACAACCAGCATGCATATCTAACGCAAACTGAGCCAAATTTTAAGATGTCATCCTGAAGCCGCGAAGCGGCTGAAGGACCTCGAGCGCAGGTCTCCGACCCGATGCAAAGACCTGGAAGGGCGATGCCGTTCACCTGAGCCCGTTGCCCTGTCCGGGCCGGGCTGGCGCAGCTTGGATGCGCCCGGGGAGCGGACTATGGTGGCGCCGGTGCGGGTTTCGCGAAGAAAAAGGAGTGCACACGCATGACTGTCAGGATGCCGGACGACACCGCGTTTCTGATCGTGGATGTCCAGACCGATTTCTGCCCGGGGGGCGCGCTGGCCGTGGCCGACGGCGACGCCGTGGTGCCGCTGGTCAACCGTCTGGCCCCTGCGTTCGGGACCGTGATCCTGACCCAGGACTGGCACCCGCCGGGCCATGCCTCGTTCGCGTCCAGCCACCCGGGGGCAGCGCCGCTGTCGATGGCTCAGATGGACTACGGTCCCCAGGTTCTGTGGCCGGACCACTGCGTGCAGGGCACCCCGGGCGCGGCCTTCCATCCCGACCTGGAGACCGACCGGGCGCGCCTGGTCATCCGCAAGGGCACGAACCCCGCGCTCGATTCCTACTCGGCGTTTTTCGAGAACGACCACGTCACGCCCACGGGTCTGGCCGGGGCGCTGTCCGAGCTGGGCATCCGGCACGTGGTGATGGCCGGTCTGGCGACGGACTTCTGTGTGCGCTGGTCGGCGGTGGACGGCCGCAAGGTGGGGCTGGCCGTGACGCTGGTTGAGGATGCCTGTCGGGCCATCGACCTGGACGGCTCGCTGGAGGCGGCGCGCCGCGAGATGCACGCCGCCGGCGTTGTGCGCACCGACACGGCCGCCCTGTTGGCGGGGTCGTGATCCCGGCGGAGGACGCGGCAGGGACGATGAGCCGGATATGATGGGGCGGGGCGGAGCCTGCCGCACGAGATCCTTCAGTCGCTTCGCTCCATCAGGATGACTCGCCCAGTTTAGAAAGCGTCATCCTGAGCGCCGGCAGGGCGCGAAGGATCTCGGGAGGAAACGCGGCGGTGGGGACTCCACCGTCGCGTTTGCCGCCCCCGCCCAACGGGTCCGATGAGGCCGGGCCCGGCTCGATCAGGCCGCGCTCTTGCGCTTCTGGATGGCGCCGCGCCCGCCCAGCAGACCGCGCGCCACCACCTGCGCCTGGATCTCGGCCGCGCCCTCGAAAATGTTGAGGATGCGGGCGTCGCACAGGATGCGGCTGATCGGGTATTCCAGCGCGTAGCCGTTGCCGCCGTGGATCTGCAACGCGTTGTCGGCGTTGGTCCACGCCACCCGCGCGGCGAGCAGCTTGGCCATGCCGGCCTCGATGTCGCAGCGGATGTCGTTGTCCTTCTCGCGCGCCGACATGTAGGTGATCTGGCGGGCGATCATGGTTTCCACCACCATCCAGGCCAGCTTGCCGTGCACACGCGGGAAGGCGAACAGGGGCTTGCCGAACTGCACCCGCTCCTGGGCGTACTTCAGGCCCTCTTCCAGCGCGCACTGGGCCACGCCGACGGCGCGCGCGGCGGTCTGGATGCGGGCCGATTCGAAGGTTTCCATGAGCTGCTTGAAGCCCTGGCCCTCGACCCCGCCCAGCAGGGCGTCCCTGGGCATGGTGAAGCCGTCGAACGACAGTTCGTATTCCTTCATGCCCCGGTAGCCCAGCACCTCGATCTCGCCGCCGGACATGCCGTTCGCCGGGAACGGGTTGTCATCCGTGCCGCGCGGCTTGGGGGCCAGGAACATGGACAGGCCCTTGTAGCCCGGCTCGTCCGGGTTGGTGCGGGCCATCAGGGTCATCAGGTCGGTGCGCGCGGCGTGGGTGATCCAGGTCTTGTTGCCGTTCACGACCCAGTCGTCGCCGTCCAGCGTGGCGCGGGTGCGCACGCTGCCCAGGTCGGAGCCGGTGTTGGGTTCGGTGAACACGGCGGTGGGCAAGATCTCGCCGGTGGAGATCAGGGGCAGGTAGTGCTGCTTCTGCTCCTCGGTGCCGCCCAGGCGGATCAACTCGGCGGCGATCTCCGAGCGGGTGCCCAGCGAGCCCACGCCGATGTAGCCGCGCGAGAGTTCCTCGGTCACCACGCACATGGCCATCTTGCCCATGCCGTGGCCGCCGTATTCCTCCGGCACCGTCAGGCCGAACACGCCCATCTCGGCCATCTGGTCGATGACCTCCATGGGGATCAGCTCATCCTTTTCGTGCCAGCCGTGGGCGTGCGGCTGGACCTGCTCGTCCACGAAGCGGCGGAACTGGTCGCGCACCAGGTCGAGGGTCTCGTCCTCAAGGCCCAGGTTGCCGAAGTTGCCGTCCTTGATGAGCTCGGCGATGCGCGCCTTGCAGGCGGCGGTGAAGCCGTGCTCGCGCAGCAGGGTGGTGTAGGGCGTCTGGAGCGCCTGGCGCTCGCGCACCTCGATGCCGAAATCGGCGAGGCGGATGAATTCGCCCTGGCTCATCGGCATGCCGCCGAAGATCTGGTGCAGGTACTCCGAGAACGCGGCCTGAAGGATGAGGTGCTCCAGCTCGCCGAACTTGTCCTCGGCCTCCAGGCGCTTGGCCCAGGCCAGCATCTCGCCAAGGGCCGTGACGCCGGTCGCGAACCAGGCGAAGCCGTGGCAGGCGTGCTGCTCGCGTTCCATGATGGCGCCGTCGAGCTTGCCGTCCTCCCGGGTCACCCGGTTTGCGAGGTGGTCGCGGATGACGCCCAGGACCTGACGCGCGGTCTCGTAGGAGCGCTCGCAGGTGTGCATCAGATCCTGAATGATGATCGGTCCAGACATGGTGTTCCCCTGGGTGGTCCCCTGAAACGTCGATCCCGGGCATGGGGCGCCCGGGCTCGTCCTGGTGGCTTACGCAGAAGGCGGGGCGCCCGATCGGTCCGGACCGCGCCGGCGGCCCGGACCGGGGCGCGCGGCCCTAGCCCTCCAGGCACTCCTCGATGGTGCGCCGGCCCGGCTTCACGGCCTGCACCATCACGGCCATGTTCCCCGGCTTGTGCTCGTTCTTCCACATCTTGGTGTGGGCGAAGGGGATCTGGTCCCAGGTGAAGACCTCGGACATGCAGGGGTCCAGGCGGCGTTCGATCACCAGTTGGTTGGCCTGCGAGGCCTGCAGCAGGTTGGCGAAGTGGCTGCCCTGGATTCGCTTCTGGCGCATCCACACGAAGCGGGCGTCGAAGGTGATGTTGAAGCCCGTGGTGCCGGCGCAGAACACGACCATGCCGCCGCGCTTCACCACCAGACAGGACACGGGGAAGGTGGCCTCGCCCGGGTGCTCGAACACCATGTCCACGTCGTTGCCCTTGCCGGTGACGTCCCAGATGGCCCGGCCGAACTTGTAGGATTCCTTCATGTAGGCCTTGAAGTCCGGCCCGTTCACGTCCGGCAGGCGGCCCCAGCAGTTGAAGTCCTTGCGGTTCAGGACCCCCTTGGCGCCCAGCGACATGACGAAGTCGCGCTTCGATTCGTCCGAAATGACGCCGATCGCGTTCGCCCCGGACACCGCGCACAACTGCACCGCCATCGCGCCCAGGCCGCCCGAGGCGCCCCAGATCAACACGTTCTGGCCCGGCCGCAGCACATGCGGGCGGTGGCCGAACAGCATGCGGTAGGCGGTCGCCAGCGTCAGGGTGTAGCAGGCACTCTCTTCCCAGGTCAGGTGCTTGGGCCGCGCCATGAGCTGCTGGGCCTGCACGTTGGTGAACTGGGCGAAGGAGCCGTCCGGCGTTTCGTAGCCCCAGATGCGCTGGGTGGACGAGAACATCGGATCGCCGCCGTTGCACTCCTCGTCGTCGCCGTCATCCTGGTTGCAGTGAATGACGACCTCGTCGCCCACCTTCCAGCGCTTGACCTGCGAGCCGACGGCCCACACGATTCCCGAGGCATCGGACCCCGCGATGTGGAAATCGGCCTTGTGCACGTCGAACGGCGTGACCGGCTCGCCCAGCGAGGCCCAGATGCCGTTGTAGTTCACGCCGGCGGCCATGACCATGACCAGGACTTCGTGGGATTCCAGCTTGGGAACGTCCACGACCTCGATCTGCATGGCGCTTTCGGGGGGGCCGTGGCGCTCGCGCCGGATGGCCCAGGCGTACATCTGCTTGGGCACATGGCCGAGCGGCGGAATCTCGCCCAGCTCGTACAGATCCTTCTTCTCCTGGTTCGGATGCAACTCGACGACATCCGCGGTCACGGTGGACATGATTCGACACTCCCTGTTTGTCACTGAACGCGCGCGCCGCCGGCCCGCCGGCCCAGGGTTTCGGCAACCGCGAACAGCGTGTGTCCAGCGTTTTGGTCGGATTCAGGCTATACCGACTTCAGACTTTCATCGCAATGCACAAAGTGGTAAATAATTTCGCCTGACCCAAGGGCCGAGTAATTATCGTTCCGGATTCGCCCAATTTTGGCGCGAGCCAGAGACCGAAAATCGCGCAGGGATGGAGACGAGTATGACCGGCAAGCCCGTGACCCCCACCCCGTCTGCTGCACCGCAGCGTGACAAACCCTGGCTGTTCCGGACGTATTCGGGACATTCCTCGGCCAAGGCGTCGAATGAATTGTACCGCACGAATCTTGCGCGCGGCCAGACCGGCCTGTCGGTCGCCTTCGACCTGCCGACGCAGACCGGCTACGACTCCGACCACGTTCTGGCGACCGGCGAGGTCGGGAAAGTGGGTGTGCCCATCTGCCACCTGGGCGACATGATGACGCTGTTCGACGGCATCCCGCTGGAGAAGATGAACACGTCCATGACCATCAACGCCCCGGCGGCGTGGCTGCTGTCGCTGTACATCGCTGCGGCGGAAAAGCAGGGCGCGGCGCGCGACCAGCTTCAGGGCACGGTGCAGAACGACATCATCAAGGAATACCTGTCGCGCGGCACCTACATGTTCCCGCCCGACCCGTCGATGCGCCTCATCAACGACGTCATCGCGTTCACCTACAAGCAGATCCCCAAGTGGAATCCCACCAACGTCTGCTCGTATCACCTGCAGGAGGCCGGGGCGACACCCGAACAGGAACTGGCCTTCGCGCTGGCCACGGCGCGGGCGGTTCTGGACACCGTGCGCGACTCCGGGCAGGTGCCGCCGGAGGACTTTCCGGTCGTGGTCGGCCGCATCAGCTTCTTCGTCAACGCCGGCATCCGCTTCGTCACCGAACTGTGCAAGATGCGCGCCTTCGCCGAGCTGTGGGACGAGATGTGCCGCGAGCGCTACGGCGTCGAGAACGAGAAGTACCGCCGCTTCCGCTACGGCGTGCAGGTCAACAGCCTGGGCCTGACCGAGCAGCAGCCGGAGAACAACGTCTATCGCATCCTGCTGGAGATGCTGGCCGTCGTGCTCTCCAAGAACGCCCGCGCGCGCGCCGTGCAGCTCCCGGCCTGGAACGAGGCGCTCGGCCTGCCGCGTCCGTGGGATCAGCAGTGGTCGCTGCGCCTGCAACAGATCGTGGCGTTCGAGACCGACCTGCTGGAGTACGGCGACCTGTTCGACGGCTCGGCCGAAGTCACCCGCAAGGTGGAGGCCCTGAAAGAGCAGGCGCGCGAGGAACTGGACCGCATCGACGCCATGGGCGGCGCCGTGCCGGCGGTCGAATCCAGCTACATGAAGCAAAAGCTGGTCGAATCGAACACGAAGCGCCTCGCCGCCATCGAATCCGGTGACATGACCGTGGTCGGCGTGAACAAGTACACCGAGGCCGCGCCCAGCCCGCTGTCCACCGGCGAGGGCAACATCATGGCCGTGGACCCGGCGGCCGAGCGCGAGCAGATCGAATCCCTCAAGGCCTGGCGCGAGCAGCGCGACGATGCCGCGGTCAAGGCCGCGCTGGCCGATCTCGCGGCGGCCGCGAAGGAAGGCCGCAACATCATGGAACCGTCCATCGCCTGCGCCCACGCCGGGGTGACCACGGGCGAATGGGGCCAGACGCTGCGCGACATCTTCGGCGAGTACCGCGCGCCCACGGGCGTGGCCCGCTCGGCCGGGGAGGCCACGTCCAGCGAGCGCATGACCGCCGTGCGGGGGCGGGTCGAGGATGTCTCCGCCCGCCTGGGCCGCCGCGTCAAGATCCTGGTCGGCAAGCCGGGCCTGGACGGGCACTCCAACGGCGCCGAACAGATCGCCGTGCGCGCCCGCGACGCCGGCATGGAGGTGGTCTACGAGGGCATCCGCCTGACGCCCGCCCAGATCGTCAACGCGGCGCTGGAAGAGGGCGTGCACGTGGTCGGCCTGTCGATTCTCTCCGGCTCGCACGTGCCGCTGATTACCGATGTGCTGGAGCGCATGCGAGCGGCCGGCCTGGGCGACGTGCCCGTGGTCGCCGGCGGCATCATCCCGCCGGAGGACGAAAAGACCCTGCTGGCGGCGGGGGTGGCGCGCATCTACACGCCCAAGGACTACGACGTCACGGCGATCATGGACGACATCGTGACGATCATCGATCCGGACCAGCAACGCGCGGCGTGATGGGGACGGACAGGGGGGCGTCTCGATCCGGGCCGGGCCCCGGATCGGGCCGGCCCCGGTTCCGCGTGGCGAGGGCTATTCGGGCGGCGCGGCCGGCGCAGAGTCGGGTGTCAAGTCGAGATCGGCGGGCGGGAGATAGGCCCGGGGCTCGACCGATGGCCAGTCCTTCAGGATCGAGTCCATTTTCCTTTGATAGAGCAAGGACTGTAGTCGCTCAGAAGCGTCTGGATTGAGAGGCGGCGCGAACGCGTACATGAGCGCGAGATCGCGAGCCCTCTCTCTCAAGGCTTGATCGGCCGCCACATCCGTCCGGTGTCTGAGTTTCAAATACGCCTGAATTTCCTTGAGGTCGTCGCCTGAGGCCTGCACGGAGGCGTTGAGGGCCCTGAGGTCCTCCGCTACGTATCTCGACTCTGAGGACTGAGAGTCGGCCGCCCCTCGGAGTGTCTCGCCAAAGTCGCCCAAGGTGGCGGTCAAGCCCAACACAGTGGCCTGAGTTGTATCCAGGTCCTCCATCAACTCCGCGACCTTGATCCGCATCCCCGTTTGACCGTTCCGGTAATCCAGGATGAACTCCTTTCCAACGCCGACGACGATCAAGACAATTGTCAGAAGAATGAGGAGGAGCGTTTCGCGGACAGGGCGCTTCAAGATCAGAATCAGGTAGAGGATGGCAAAAACGACAATAATAGCGGTAAAAACAAGGGCGAGAGAGATGGCGTCGGGGACTAAAGTAAAGGCTTATCCCTTTGAGTCCGGGACCACATCATGTGGTGACAGGTGGCCTGAAACGGCGTAGAACATAACGTGAAC
>NZ_WIVE01000109.1:5000-7283 GCF_009601025.1 Roseospira navarrensis
CGGCCCCTAAGCCGAGGGCGACAGCCGTAGGCGATGGGAACCAGGTTAATAGTCCTGGGCCCGCGAGAGGTGACGTCCCCCGTAAGTTGTCTGTCCTTAACGGATTGGATGGGCAGCGAAGGGGGGCCTGGAAATAACCCTCGCATATGGACCGTACCCGAAACCGACACAGGTGGACTGGTAGAGCATACCAAGGCGTTTGAGAGAATGGTGTTGAAGGAACTCGGCAAATTGCCCTCGTAACTTCGGGAGAAGAGGGCCCCTGCATCGGGCAACCGGTGTGGGGGGGCACAGACCAGGGGGTGGCGACTGTTTACTAAAAACACAGGGCTCTGCGAAGTCGCAAGACGACGTATAGGGTCTGACGCCTGCCCGGTGCCGGAAGGTTAAGAGGAGAGGTGAGAGCCTTGAATCGAAGCCCCGGTAAACGGCGGCCGTAACTATAACGGTCCTAAGGTAGCGAAATTCCTTGTCGGGTAAGTTCCGACCTGCACGAATGGCGTAACGACTTCCCCGCTGTCTCCAACACCAACTCAGCGAAATTGAATTCTCCGTGAAGATGCGGAGTTCCCGTGGTCAGACGGAAAGACCCCGTGAACCTTTACTACAACTTCGCAGTGGCATTAGGGATGGGATGTGTAGGATAGGTGGGAGGCTTTGAAGCATCGGCGCCAGCTGGTGTGGAGCCACCCTTGAAATACCACCCTTCTTGTTCCTGATGTCTAACCGCGGCCCGTGATCCGGGTCCGGGACCCTGCGTGGTGGGTAGTTTGACTGGGGCGGTCGCCTCCCAAAGTGTAACGGAGGCGCGCGATGGTGGGCTCAGGCCGGTCGGAAATCGGCTGACGAGTGCAATGGCAAAAGCCCGCCTGACTGTGAGGCCGACAGGCCGAACAGAGACGAAAGTCGGTCATAGTGATCCGGTGGTCCCGCGTGGAAGGGCCATCGCTCAACGGATAAAAGGTACTCCGGGGATAACAGGCTGATACTGCCCAAGAGTCCACATCGACGGCAGTGTTTGGCACCTCGATGTCGGCTCATCACATCCTGGGGCTGGAGCAGGTCCCAAGGGTTCGGCTGTTCGCCGATTAAAGTGGTACGTGAGCTGGGTTTAGAACGTCGTGAGACAGTTCGGTCCCTATCTGCCATGGGTGTAGGATACTTGAGAGGAGTTGCCCCTAGTACGAGAGGACCGGGGTGAACGGACCTCTGGTGTACCAGTTGTCACGCCAGTGGCACCGCTGGGTAGCCAAGTCCGGACGGGATAACCGCTGAAAGCATCTAAGCGGGAAGCCCCCCTCAAAACCAGGTATCCCCATCAGAGCCGTGGAAGACCACCACGTCGATAGGCCGGGTGTGGACGCGCAGCAATGTGTGAAGCTAACCGGTACTAATCGCTCGATTGGCTTGATCCCTTCGTGCACGGCGGCAAGAAAGAACGCACCTGACCGCGTTCATCGGCCGCACGACGAAACACGCACACGACGCACACACACGACCATGCGTCAGGCGTTCCCCATCCTCAGCCAGACCCGACGGATCAAAAAAAAGGACGATGTTGTGATCGCTGCGGCGCAACCCTTCGGGCGTTGCGCGGCTGCCGCCTGTTTTGCGGCGCAAAACGGCGCTGCCGCCTCCGTCGGGGCGGTTCGGCGCGGTTCCCGTGATCGGTCGGCGCGTGTGCCGAAATCGGCGCGACTGCGCCGGCGCGGCGAAGCCGGGGAGGTCCGAGAAGACCAAAGGCCCGAACTGGCGCGATCACAACAAGAACCCTCCGTTTGCTTCGATGACCTGGTGGCCATGGCGAGGGCGAAACACCCGATCCCATCCCGAACTCGGCCGTGAAATCCCTCTGCGCCGATGGTACTGCGTCTTAAGGCGTGGGAGAGTAGGACACCGCCAGGTCTTCCAAGCAAACGATCCATCCCAAACGTGCCTCTTCTCCAGGTCGAACACCGGCCGCCGGATCCGCCGCCCCGCGAAAAGCGGCCGGTGGATCGGGCCGGTCCGGATCCACCCGGCGAAGCGGCGCCGTCCGAGGCGCAGACGACCTAGGGCGCGGCTCTGACGCCTGGCAGACAGCGGCCGCGCCGCACCGGGGTCACAGGGCCGGGCCCCAGGGATCGCCGCGAACCGCGCACACGGCGGTCCACGCAACACCGGGCCGGTCGCCCGGACCCGAAACAAAAACACGGGGATCCAAACGCCCCAGGCGACCCCCAACATACACCCGACGCGGGGTGGAGCAGTCCGGTAGCTCGTCAGGCTCATAACCTGAAGGTC
>NZ_WIVE01000010.1 GCF_009601025.1 Roseospira navarrensis
CCGGATCGCGGATCACGATGACAACGGGCAAAGACCCCATCCTGAGACGATCACACGATCCGGTGCGGGGCCCCGGGTGGCCACCCGGGGCCCCGCAACCCGGCATCTCCACAATGCCACAAATCAAACAGACAATCCTGAGGGAGCCCCCGCGACCATCGTTCCGATGGTCGCGCTCCTTTGCGGCGACGCGAAGCGTCGCCGGGGGCGACCGAAGGACCTCGAGAGGTGGGTTCGACCCCATCCGTGTCACAGAACGGTCATCCGGGTTCGGAGCCCTGGGCGGGCGCGGTCGATTGTTGCGAACCCGACAACCGACGCGTAGGCTCGGGGCCCGTTCCCCGCGCACCGCGAGATCGCCCATGCCCCCGTCAGACGACGCCCCGACCGCCGCCATCGGCCGCACGGAAACCACCGAGGACCGCGTCACGGCGGTCCCCGTCAAGGCGCTTCAGGCCACCCTGAACGACGCCCGCGTCCGCCCGGCCGAGGGCGACCCGATGCCGCCCCTATGGCACTGGCTGTTCTTCCTGCCCGACGCGCCCATGTCCGAGGTCGGCGCCGACGGTCACCCGAAGCGCGGCGGCTTCCTGCCCGCCGTGGCGCTGGAACGGCGCATGTGGGCCGGCGGCCGCCTGACCTTCACCGAGGACACCCCCCGCATCGGCGAGGTGATCCGGCGCGAGTCCGAGATCCTGGACGTGCAGGAAAAAAGCGGCAACGCCGGCGACATGGTGTTCGTGACCGTGCGCCACCGCATCCACACGCCGCGCGGCCTCGCCGTCGAGGAAGAGCAGGACATCGTCTACATCGCGATGCCGACGGCGTTCCGCCCACCGGCCCCCAAGCCCGCGCCGCCGGACCCGACGTGGGTCGATCCCCTGCCCGTGGATCCGGTGCTGCTGTTCCGGTACTCGGCGCTGACCTTCAACGGCCACCGCATCCACTACGACCGCCCCTATGCCATGGAAACCGAGAAGTATCCCGGGCTGGTGGTCCACGGCCCGCTGCAGGCCATGGCCCTGATGGAGTCCGCGCGCCGGCATGTGCCCGACCGGCACCCGGCCACGTTCTCGTTCCGGGGCATGCGGCCGCTGTTCGATTTCGATACCGTCGCCCGCCACGGCTACACGCGGGAGGACGGCGGCCATGACCTGATGACCGTCAACGGCGAGGGCGCCATCGGCATGACCGCGCGGGTCTCCTGGCACGCCTGACTCACGGGCCCCGGACTCCTGGTCCCCCTGACAAGTGGACCCCGCCCCCCCATATCCTGGACTTTGAAGAGGGAGAGAACCTTGGCGAACCTGTTGGAGGGATTGAGGGTGGTCGAAGGGACCTCCTTCGTGGCCGCACCACTGGCCGGCATGACGCTGGCCCAGTTGGGGGCAGAGGTGATTCGGTTCGACCGCCTTCGCGGCGGCCTCGACCATTACCGCTGGCCGGTGACGGAGGACAATCGGTCCATGTTCTGGGCCGGTCTGAACAAGGGCAAGCGGTCCATCGCCGTGGACATGACCACGCCCGAGGGCCGCGAGATCATCACCAACCTGATCTGCGCGCCGGGGCCCGGCAACGGCATCTTCCTGACCAACCTGCGGGTCCGGGGCTGGATGGACTACGACTCCCTCAAGCAGCACCGCGAAGACCTCATCATGATGTCCATCCTGGGCACGCGCGACGGCGGGCCGCAGGTGGACTACACGGTCAATCCGGCCGTCGGCTTCCCGTCGGCCACCGGCCCGGAGGGCTCGACCGAGCCCGTCGCCCACGTGCTGCCCGCGTGGGACTGCATCACCGGGCAGAAGGCGGCCCTCGGCCTGCTGGCGGCGGAGCGTCACCGGCGCATGACCGGCGAGGGCCAGCTCGTGGAACTGGCGCTCAAGGACGTGGCCCTCGCCATGCTCGGCAACCTGGGCATCCTGGGCGAGGTCATGGTCAACGGCGTGGACCGGCCCAAGTACGGCAACGCGCTGTACGGGGCCTATGGTCAGGACTTCCTGACCGCCGACGGCCAGCGCATCATGCTGGTGGCGCTGACGGACCGCCAGTGGCGCGGGCTGGGCAAGGCGACCGGGCTGACGGACGAGTTCAACGCCCTGGGCGAGCGCCTGGGGGTGGACCTGAACCAGGAAGGCCAGCGCTTCGTGCATCGTCACGCCATCACCGACATCCTGAAGCCCTGGTTCTCGGCCCGGCGGACGGAGGACTTCGCCACGCTGTTCACCGAGAACAACGTCACCTGGTCGGTGTTCCGCACATTCAAGGAAGCGGTGGACACCGACCCGGACCTGTCCACGGCGCACCCCATGTTCTCAATGCTCGATCAGCCGGGCATCGGCGAATACCTGGTGCCGGGCAGCCCGCTGGAGTTCAGCGCGGCCCCGCGCGAGGCCCCGGTGCGGGCCGCCACCCTGGGCGAGCACACCGAAGACATCCTGTCCGGCGTTCTGGGCCTGGACGACCACAACATCTCGGCCCTGTTCGACAAGGGCATCGTCGGCGGCCCCCGCAAGGGGTGATCCTGATCGGCGCGGACCTTGCGGGACCGGCCTCGGGCCGGTTCCGCCCTACCCCGCCGACGACCCGTCCGCCCCATGTTTGGCGGCGTACTTGTTGAGCACGCCTTCCAGTTGGTCGAGCAGCGGCGCGATTTCCGCGCGCATGGCGTCCCGGTCCTTCTCGCTAAACTCGTTGGCCAGCCGGTGGTTCAGCCCCAGGAACCGATTCTGGAAGTCCATGAACTTGGCGTACTGCTGAACCTGACCCTCATTCGCCTTCCGCAGGCGGTCGATCAGCAGGAAGATCAGCGAGCGGATCACCGGGTCGCTCAACTGCGACAGCTTCTTCTTCAACTCGTTCTCGGAAATGACCGTGACGGTCGTATCCTCGACCGCCTGGACGGTGGCGGTGCGCGGCTGGCTGGACAACAACGCCATCTCGCCGAAGACCTCGCCGGCCCCCAGTTCCGAGACGACGACCCGGTGCGCCCCGGATTTCACGCTCACCTCGACCCGACCCTTTTCGATGTAATAGGCGTAGTCGCCCCGCGCGCCCTCCTCGAACACGACCTTGCCCCGGAAAAAGATCTCCCGCGTCCGCAGACGAGGTCGCCCGGACGGGTCCATTTCCTTGCGCGGGTCCAGGTACTCTCTTTCCGACATGGTCCGGCTCCAGCAGCGATATCCCGCCCCCAGCATAGAGGGTTCGGCCGCCCGTGTTCTCTCGAAATTTTGCCGAACGGCCGCCGGCCGGAGCGTACCAGAGTCGCAGACCACATGCTGCCCGGGAACCACCTCGCCTTCCGGCCAAAAACGAAAAAGGGGTCATCGCGAACATCGGGGTTGCGGGGTTTCCGGATCGCGGCAGTCAACCGGGAAAACCCTTCTCCCCCCATTCCATGGCTCCCCGAGTCACACTTTCTCAATGGTCGAACGGACAGGCTTTCTGCCTGCCGGACGGGGCTTGCAGCCCCGTCCGGACCGTTTTGCCCAATGTATGGGGATGAGAACGCTCCGGGCGGGAGTGCAACTCCCGCCCGGCGTCATGGCTTGAAGCCCCCCAGTCCAAGGCGGAAAACGCCTTGAACGCCGAGGCAGACTCCGAGTCCGAACGCGCCCCCTGCGGCGGCAAAGATGTGTGAACGTGATAGTTCATGGGGGAGGTCGGGAGGGGGTTATGGCGGAACGCGCGCCGGGCGCATGCCCATGCGCGAGATCCTTCACGCCCTTCGGGCGATCAGGATGACGATCCTGTTTTTCCGATCTCCCGTGACACCGCATAGAAAAACGCCCGGACCGACGGGCGGTCCGGGCGCATTTCGTCATCAAGCGGCGGGAGGGCTACTCCACCAGTTCGGGGGTCTTGCCGGTGCCCGAGTCCTGGCCGCCGTCGCCGTCGGACCGGCCGCCCTTGCGGCCGCCCCGGTCGCGGTCAGTGTCGATCTCGAAGACGGGCTTGTTGTCCTCGATCTTCACCCGGACCAGACCGCCCTTGGTCAGGCGGCCGAACAGCAGTTCCTCGGCCAGCGGCTTCTTGATGCTCTCCTGGATGATGCGGCCCAGCGGGCGCGCCCCCATGAGCTTGTCGTAGCCCTTCTTGGCCAGCCACTTGCGGGCGTCTTCGGACAGCTCGATGACCACGTCGCGGTCGGCGAGCTGGGCTTCCAACTGCATGATGAACTTGTCCACGACCTTGCCGACCACATCGCCGGACAGCCCCGCGAACGGGATGACGGCATCGAGACGGTTGCGGAACTCGGGCGAGAACATGCGCTCGATTTCCTCCCGGTCCTCGCCGGAGCGGTCCTCGCGATTGAACCCGATCGCCGCCTTGGCGAGCTGCTGCGCGCCGGCGTTGGTGGTCATGATGAGGATCGTGTTGCGGAAATCGACCGTCTTGCCCGAATGGTCCGTCAGCTTGCCGTGGTCCATGACCTGCAACAGGATGTTGAACAGGTCCGGATGGGCCTTCTCGATCTCGTCGAGCAGAAGGACCGAGTACGGATGCTGATCGACCGCGTCGGTCAGCAGGCCGCCCTGGTCGAAGCCCACATAGCCCGGCGGCGCGCCGATCAGGCGGGAGACCGAGTGCCGCTCCATGTACTCGCTCATGTCGAAGCGGACCAGTTCCACGCCCAGCGTCATGGAGAGCTGACGCGCCACCTCGGTCTTGCCCACGCCGGTCGGACCGGAGAACAGATAGCAGCCGATCGGCTTCTCCGGCTCGCGCAGGCCGGCGCGGGCCAGCTTGATGGCGCTGGACAGGGCGTCGATGGCGCCGTCCTGGCCGAACACCATGGTCTTCAGGTCGCGTTCCAGGTTCGCCAGCGCCGTCTGGTCGTTGCGCGACACCGTCTTGGGCGGGATGCGGGCGATCTTGGCGATGATGTCCTCGATGTCCTTGACGGTCACCGTCTTGCGCCGCTTGCTTTCCGGCACCAGCATCCGGGCGGCGCCCACCTCGTCGATCACATCGATCGCCTTGTCCGGCAACTTGCGGTCGTTGATGTACTTCGAAGACAGGGTCACCGCCGCGCGCACCGCCTCGTTGGTGTACTTCACGTGGTGGTGATCCTCGTAGTACGGCTTCAGGCCGGTGACGATCTTGATGGCGTCATCCACGCTGGGCTCGTTCACGTCGATTTTCTGGAACCGGCGCACCAAGGCCCGATCCTTCTCGAAGTGATTGCGGAACTCCTTGTACGTGGTCGAGCCGATGCACCGCAGCGAGCCGGCGGCCAGCGCGGGCTTCAGCAGGTTCGACGCGTCCATGGACCCGCCCGAGGTGGCCCCGGCGCCGATCACGGTGTGGATCTCGTCGATGAACAGGATCGCGCCGTCGAAGGCTTCCAGTTCCTTGATGACCGCCTTCAGGCGCTCCTCGAAATCGCCGCGATAGCGCGTGCCCGCCAGCAGCGCCCCCATGTCGAGGGCGAAGATGGTGGCCTCGCGCAGGACCGTCGGCACCTGATCCTCGATGATGCGCTTGGCCAGACCCTCGGCGATGGCCGTCTTGCCCACGCCCGGATCGCCCACCAGCAACGGATTGTTCTTGGTGCGGCGGCACAGGATCTGGATGGTGCGCTCCACCTCCAGGTCGCGACCGATCAGTGGATCGATGCGCCCGTCGGCGGCCTTGCGGTTGAGGTTGACGCAGTAGGTGTCGAGAGCCTCCTGTCCTTTTTTCACGACCTCTTCCTCCCGCGTCCCCTCTGCCGTGCCCTGGGGGGCCCGGGCTTCGCCCTTGTCCGTGGCCTTGGCGATGCCGTGAGAGATGTAGTTGACCGCATCCAGGCGGGTCATGTCCTGCATCTGGAGGAAGTAGACCGCGTGCGACTCCCGCTCGGCGAAAATGGCGACCAGGATGTTGGCGCCGGTCACCTGTTCGCGGCCGGAACTCTGCACGTGGATGGCCGCGCGCTGCACGACGCGCTGGAAGCCGGCGGTCGGTTTCGGGTCGCCGTCGAGGCGATCCACGACCAGACCGTTCAGCTCGGTGTCCACGAAGGCCGTGAGCTGTTCCCGCAGCTTTTCCGTCTCGACGGAGCAGGCCTTCAGAACCGCCACGGCGTCCTGGTCATCGACCAGCGACAGCAGAAGATGTTCGAGTGTTGCGTATTCGTGGTTGCGCTCGGCAGCCAGGGCGAGCGCCCGGTGAAGGCTCAACTCCAGATTGCGGGAAAGCATGGGCCGCTATTCCTTCTCCAGGGTACACTGCAACGGATGCTGGTTGCGGCGCGCCAGATCCATGACCTGGGTCACCTTGGTTTCCGCCACTTCGTACGTGTAGACGCCACAGATGCCGACCCCCCGCTGATGAACGTGAAGCATGATTCGGGTCGCTTCCTCGTTCGACTTGCCGAAGAACCGCTCGAGCACCATCACCACGAATTCCATGGGGGTGTAGTCGTCGTTCAGCATCAAGACCTTGTACATGGCCGGCTTTTTGGTCTTGGGCCGGGTCTTGATGACAACGCCCGTATTGGGGCCGCCACCGGCCTTGCCATCGTCGCTGTCCGAACACCGCATTGGAACAGTCATCGGTTCTATCTGCTCCCGAAGTCCTTCGCTTGTTTCCGGTTGCGGACGGGGCACGCCCCGGTCAGGGCGCGCCACGGGTCCGAACCAATCCAACAGGCCCCCAATACGACGGAGGGTCCGGGGGGCAGTCACCCCCTGACGGCTCGACCACGGGTCCGCGACGATCCACAGTGTACGGTGCCGCAACGGAGGCGATAAAGACCCATCGCGCATCCCGGAGCGGCCCGCCGCAAAACCCGCCAACTCCGTCGATATGGGGGCGTGGCGACGGTCATACAACAGGGCCTTCAAGGCGCTGGCCGGTCTGGCGCGAGGCCGACGGCGCGCCGCCGAGTCGCGATCCGCCACGGACCGACCTCCGGCGGGATCATGACAGCGCCCGGTCCACCACCCGGGTGAGCCCCTCGATCATCTCCGCGCCCGCCGGCCCGCCGTCGCCGCTCATGCGGCGGGAGACGATCACCTGCAGGCTCTCCACATGCAGGCGGACCGCCTGAAGCTGTTCCGGCGTGGGGCGGTCGCCGATCCGCTCCAGGAACCGGCACAAGCCGTTCCCGACCCGCGTGACCAGATCATAGCCGAAACTGCCGCCCTGCCCCTTCATGTCGTGCGCGATGCGAAACACCTCGCGCTTGGCGGCGGCGGGATCGGCGGGATCGCCCTCCATGGTCGCCAGGGCCAGGACGAGGGCCGACACGTCCTTGTCCACCCAGGCCAGATACTGGTCGTGCATCCCGGCCAGCATGGCTTCGGCCCGGGCCAGGGCCGCGGCATCCACGCCGGTCTGCGTCACCTGGACCTTGCGGGACAGCGGATCGGGCGGCGCGATGAACGTGGCGTCCTCCGCGTCCCGTCCGGCGCCGTCCAAGTCCTTGCGGTGCATCATCGCCATGGGCTCCCGACCTCGGGCGGGGACGGACGCCGGTCAGCGGGCCGACGCCATCATCCAGCGCAGGCGCTCATTTCACCATGGATCGCAAAGCCACGAAACCCTTCTGATGTCACAAGAACCGGGTAACGGGCTCGGGCTGACGGGATTCCGCCTGCAGATCTTTCCCGCCACGGCCGGGACATCCGCGCTCGAGGTCCTTCAGCCGCTTCGCGGCTTCAGGATGACATCCTATATTTTTTTGGGGTGTCATCCCGAGTGAGCGAAGCGAGACGAGGGATCTCGAGAGGCCTGCTCCGACCGCGCAGTAAGTGCCATCATATCAAGCTGAGCCCGTTACTTTGGTCACAAGAACCGGCCTTTTCAGGGCCGTCGGCTCAGCAGGGCGTCCAGATCACGCCGGGACAGACCGCCCGTTCCGGCCGCCCTGGCCTTGGCCTCGCGCAGGGCCCGGCGCCGCTCAGGGCCGCGCCAGTCGATGGTGTGCCGGCGTCGGTCCGGGCCGAAGTACGTGGCCGTCCGCACAAACGGGCGCGGTCGGTCGATGATCGCCTTGATGCGCGCGAACAGCGACGTGGCCGAGATGGGCTTGGACAGGAATTCGTGCACCCCGGCGTCGCGCGCCTCCATCACCCGGCTCAGTTCCGTGTGTCCGGTCAGCATGATGATGGGGACGAAAGGGTTGGGGCTTTCGGGGGACGTGCGCACCATCCGGACAAACGCCACGCCGTCCACCGGCGCCATGATCCAGTCGCAGATCACCAGGTCGGCGGGAAAGTTCGAAAGCTCGACGAAGGCGGCATCGCCGTTGCCGGCCTCCTGGATGCGGCGCACGCCGAACGCCCCCAGGATCGTGCGGACGATGGCCCGGGTATGCGCATTGTCGTCCACGACCAGGACGGTGAGCTGTTCGAGAGAGTATCCCGCCATCGCAGCCCCTCGACCCGTGCCGCACAACGATGCGTCGCGCACGCGCTAGGTCGGCGTCTCCGCGCCCGAAACCATCCGCTCCAGACGGTCCATCAGGGCTTCGGCCCGTCGCAGCACGTCGGCGATCATCCGCAGCCGACCCTGCGCCCGGTCCCGCACCGCCGGCTCGAAGGTCTCGTCCGGGCCGTCCATGGGATGCTCGAAGAAGAAGTCGTGCACCAGTTCGGTCCGCACCCGCCGCATCTCGCTCAGCAGCGCCCGGTCCGCGTCGGTCAGGCCGTCGCGCAGGCGGCGGGCCGCCGCCGACAGCGGCGCGCCCCCCAGCAGCGAGTCCACGGCGGCATGGAAGTCCGCCACGTCCTCGATGCTCTCTTCCACGTTGGCGGCCAGGTACTCGACCCGACGGGCGACGGCCTGCGCGTGGCGGACGCACAGGGCGAACGAGACCAGGACCTGCGCGGATGCGGCCGGACCGTCGTTGATCGGAACGTCTGTCATGGGGCCCCCGTGTCTCCGGTCTCGAACGAGAGCAGGGCGGCGCCGTCATCGACCTGATCGCCGGCCTGGAAGTGCACCGCCGTCACCGTCCCGTCGGTGGGCGCGGCGATGGTGTGTTCCATCTTCATGGCTTCCAATACCATCAAAGGTGCGCCCTTTTCCAACGTTTGCCCGGCCTCGACGAGGACCTGGCTCACTTTTCCAGGCATCGGCGCGACCAGACCGCCCTCGCCAGGGTCGCGCTCGCCCGCGCGGGCGGCCGGATCGTCCAGGGTCAGGCGGTGCTGACGGCCCCGATCCAGGATCACCAGATCGTGACCATGGCGGACCACCGTCACCCGGCGGCGGAAGCCGTCGATGTCGCTGACCAGATTGCCGTCGGCGTCGATCTCGCCGCGCGCCGTGACCGAGCCGCCGGGCAGATCGAGACGGTAGCCCTCCGGCCGGTAGTGGACCGTGACGGCGCGCGCCTCCTCGCCATCCAGGAACGTCATGCGCTGGTAGTTGTCGTCGTTGAGCCGCCAGCCGCTGGGCGCATGCCAGGGCGAATACGGGTCGCCCGACCGGGCCGCCGCCGCGGCCGCCTGGGTCTGACGATGCAGCAGCACATCCAGCGCGGCCAGGGCCAGCACGGTGTCGTCGGCGGGAACGGCCGCCGGGAACAGGTCGGCCTCGTGCGCCTCGATGAAGCGGGTCCCGACCGCGCCGGCCCCGAACGCGGGATGCGCCGCCACGCCGCCCAGGAACTCCAGGTTGGTGGTCACCCCGACGACCTGATAGGCCTCCAGCGCCGCCCGCAGCCGCCGCAGCGCGGCCGGGCGGTCGGCGTCCCACACCGCCAGCTTGGCGATCATGGGGTCGTAGTGCATGGACACCCGGTCGTCCTGGCGCACGCCGGTATCGACGCGCACGTGCGGCCCCTCGACCGGCGGGCGCAGGTGCCGCAGCCGCCCGATGGAGGGGAGGAAGTCGTTGGCCGGGTCCTCGGCATAGACGCGCGCCTCGATGGCGTGGCCGGTCACGGCAAGGTCCGCCTGAGCCAGCGGCAGCGTGCCGCCGGCCGCCACCCGAAGCTGCCACTCCACCAGATCCTGCCCGGTAATCAGCTCCGTCACCGGGTGTTCCACCTGCAGGCGGGTGTTCATCTCGATGAAGTAGAACCCGCCGTCCTGATAGAGGAACTCCACCGTCCCCGCGCCCACATAGCCGATGGCCTGCGCCGCCGCGACACCGGCCGCGCCCATGGCGGCGCGCGTCTCGGCCGGCAGGTCGGGGGCCGGGGCCTCCTCGATCACCTTCTGGTGCCGGCGCTGGATGGAGCAGTCACGCTCGAACAGGTGCACGACGTGGCCGTGCGTGTCGCCGAAGACCTGGATCTCGACGTGCCGGGGCGCGTCCAGATACTTCTCGACCAGCAGCAAGTCGTCTCCAAAGGCGTTGGCGGCCTCGCGCTTCGCGCCCTCGACGGCGGCCTGAAGCGCGTCGGCGGCGCGGACCACCCGCATGCCCTTGCCGCCGCCCCCGGCCGAGGCCTTGACCAGCACCGGATAGCCGATGTCGTCGGCGGCCGCCCGCAGCGCCGCTAGGGACTGATCCGCCCCATGATACCCTGGCACCAGCGGCACCCCGGCCTTTTCCATCAGGCGTTTGGACTCCGACTTGGAGCCCATGGCGTCGATGGCCTCGGGTGTCGGGCCGATGAACACCACGCCGGCGTCGGCGCAGGCGCGGGCGAAGGCCGCGTTCTCCGACAGGAACCCATAGCCCGGATGGATCGCCTCGGCCCCTGTGCGCCGGGCGGCCTCCAGGATGGCGTCGCCGAGCAGATAGGACTCGCGGGCCGGCGGTGGTCCCAGCCGCCAGGCCTCGTCGCACAGGTCCACGTGCATGGCGTCGGCGTCGGCATCGGAATAGACCGCGACCGTGGCCACACCCAGGCGGCGGCAGGTGCGGGCGACGCGGCAGGCGATCTCGCCCCGGTTCGCGATCAGGATCTTGCTGAACATCGCCCGGTCACTCCCCTCCGGTCCAGGACGGCTTGCGTTTCTCCAGGAAGGCGCCCAGGCCCTCCTGCCCCTCGGCCGACGCGCGGATGTCGGCGATGCGCCCGGCGGTCTCGTCCATGACCGCATCGGGGGCCCGGAACGAGACCGCGCGGATCAGGTCCTTGGCGGCCGTCTGCGCGGCCGGTCCGGCCTGCAGCAGCGCGCGGATCATCAGTTCGCCCGCGCCCGTCAGTTCCTCCGAGCCCACCACGTCGTGCAGCAGGCCGATGCGGTGCGCCTCCTCGGCGTCGAAGCGTTCGCCGGTCAGCATGTAGCGCCGGGCCGCGCGCGGACCGATGGCGTTCAGAACGTAGGGGCTGATGACGGCCGGGATGATGCCCAGCTTGACCTCGGACAGCGCGAAGGTGGCGCCCGCCGTGCCGATGGCGATGTCGCAGGCGGCCACCAGCCCGACGCCGCCGCCGTAGGCCGCGCCCTGCACCAGGGCGATGGTCGGCTTGGGGCAGCGGTCCAGGGTTTCCAGCATGGTCGCCAGCGCCTTGGCGTCGGCCAGGTTCTCGTCCCGGGAATACCCGGCCATGCGCTTCATCCAGGTGAGGTCCGCCCCGGCGGAGAAGCTCTTGCCGTCGGCGGCCAGAACGACGATGCGCACCGACGGATCGGCGCCCAGCCGCGCAAACGTGTCGGTCAGCCGCGCGATGAGTCCGTCGTCGAAGGCGTTGTGGACGGCGGCCCGGGCCATGGTGACGGTGGCCACGCCGCGGTCGTCACGCTCCAGGCGAAGGGCGTCCTGAATGTCGGTCATCACTCACAGTCCTTGAGTCGGGTCACGGTGGAACGGCATCGACATCCGATCCAGATCCTTCGGCCGCGTCGCGGCCTCAGGATGACATGTCTCTTTTTTCTTCATCGTCATCCTGAGCGGCCGGAGGACGCGAAGGATCTCGGGCGGCCCGGCCCCCCCATCACATCCGGAACACGCCGTACCGGGTCTCGCCGATGGGGGCGTTCAGCGATGCGGAGAGGCCGAGCGCCAGCGTCATGCGGGTCTCGGCGGGGTCGATGATGCCGTCATCCCACAGCCGGGCGGAGGCATAGTAGGGGTGCCCCTGGGTCTCGTACTGATCGCGGATGGGGGCCTTGAAGGTTTCCTCGTCCTCGGCGGACCACGTCTGGCCGCGGGCCTCCAGGCCATCGCGGCGGACCTGGGCCAGCACGTTCGCCGCCTGATCCCCGCCCATGACCGAGATGCGTCCGTTCGGCCACATCCACATCAGTCGCGGCGCATAGGCCCGGCCGCACATGCCGTAGTTCCCCGCGCCGAAACTGCCGCCGATGATGACGGTGAACTTGGGCACCTGGGCGCAAGAGACGGCGGTCACCATCTTGGCCCCGTCGCGGGCGATGCCGCCGCTTTCGTACTTCCGACCGACCATGAAGCCCGTGATGTTCTGCAGGAACACCAGCGGAATGCCGCGCTGGTTGCACAGCTCGATGAAATGCGCCCCCTTCAGGGCGCTTTCCGAGAACAGGATGCCGTTGTTGGCCACGATGCCGACGGGATAGCCCATGATTCGGGCGAAGCCGGTGATGAGGGTGGGGCCGTACAGCGCCTTGAACTCGTCGAAGCGCGAGCCGTCCACGACACGGGCGATGACCTCGCGCACGTCATAGGGCTTGCGGGTGTCCTTGGGGATGATGCCGTAGATCTCGGCCGGATCGTACAGCGGCGCCTCGGGGGCGCGCACATCCAGCCCGACCCGCTTGACCCGGTTCAGGTTGGCCACCACCCGGCGCGCCATATGCAGCGCATGGCCGTCGTCCTGGGCGTAGTGGTCGGTCACGCCAGAGGTGCGGCAATGGACGTCCGCGCCGCCCAGATCCTCGGCCGTGACCACCTCGCCGGTGGCCGCCTTCACCAGCGGCGGCCCGCCGAGGAAAATGGTGCCCTGGTTCTTCACGATGATGCTCTCGTCGCACATCGCCGGAACATAGGCGCCGCCGGCCGTGCAACTGCCCATGACCACCGCGATCTGCGGGATTCCCTGCGCGGACATGTTGGCCTGGTTGAAGAAGATGCGGCCGAAATCGTCCTTGTCCGGGAACACCTCGTCCTGACGCGGCAGGAACGCCCCGCCCGAGTCCACCAGATACACGCAGGGCAGTCGGTTCTCGCGCGCGATCTCCTGCGCGCGCAGGTGCTTCTTGACCGTGAGCGGGTAGTACGTGCCGCCCTTCACCGTGGCGTCGTTGGCGACCACCACGCATTCCACGCCCTCGATCTGGCCGATCCCGGTGATGACGCCGGCGGCCGGCACCTCGTCCTCGTAGACCTTCCAGGCGGCGAACTGCGAGAACTCCAGGAACGGCGAGCCCACGTCCAGCAGGGTGCGCACCCGCTCGCGCGGCAGCAGCTTGCCGCGCTCCAGGTGTTTGGCGCGGGCGCGCTCGCCGCCGCCCTGCTTGATGCCCGCGACCTTGTCGCGCAGGTCCTGGACCTGGGCGCGCATGTGATCCGCGTTTTCGCGGAACTCGGCCGAGCGGGTGTTGAGAGAGCTTTTCAGGACGGTCATGGCCGGCGCCTCTGGTTCCTGGTTCGGGTCGAAAACGGGTCTTGTGCGAGACGTCGGTTCACCATCCCCCCCGCGCCATCCACTCGTCCATCAGGGGCAGGCGATCCACGCCCCAGAACGGCTCCTCGTCCACCAGGAAAAACGGCGAGCCGAACACGCCCAGCTTGATGGCGTGTTCGACCGCCGCCTTGGTGCGGGCCTTCAGGTCGGGGTCCTGCAGGGCCTGGCCGAGCGCCTCGGCGTCGAGCCCCTCGTCCGCCGCCACTTGAAGCGCCACGGCGGCGTCACCGATGTTGCGGCCCTCGGCGAAATAGGCGCGGTAGACCGCCTTGGCGTAGCGCACGGCCTCGTCCGGATCCTTGTCCCACAGCCAATAGACGGCCCGCGCGGGGGCCACCGTGCCGATGGGGAACGGCTCGGGCCACGCGAAGGGAATGCCGTACCGCCGACACAGCCGGGGCACGTCGTGGCGCATGTAGTCGCCCTTCAGGGGCTGATCGCCCAACGGGCGATTGCCCGACACCTGGAACGCCGGCCCCAGCAGCGTGGGCCGCCAGCGCACCGCCCGGATGTGACGCTGCGCCAGCGGCTCGATCAGGTGCGCCGCGACGTAGCCGTACGGCGACGAGAAATCGAAGTAGAAATCAATCGGCTCCGGCATCGCGGCGTCCCCCCCCCCGTTTCAACGGTTCACCCACCCCGTCACCAGGGAATGGGCGCACCGTCATAGCTGCGGAACGTGCCGGTGTCGGCCATCGAGGCCCCGGCGATGACCTCGCGCAGGCCGGTGGCGCTCTGCTGGGTGGTGATGAGCGCGTTCGGGCCGCCCATGTCGGTCTTCACCCAGCCCGGATGCAGCGCCAGGCAGATCACCCCGCGCGCTTCCAGTTCCAGCGACAGGCCCTTGATGACCATGTTCACGCCGGTCTTGGAGGAGCGGTAGACCACCGACCCGGGCGAGGACGCATCGGCGATGCTGCCCATCTTGGACGAGATGGTGGCCAGCACCGGCCGCTGGGCCTTCTCCAGGTTGCCGATGAAGGTCTCGGCCACCTTCCACGGCGCGATCACGTTGGTGCGCAGGGCCTCCATCCACGGCTCCACCGGGATGTCGCCGAACGCGCCCTGCGGCCCCTTCAGCGGATAGATGCCGGCGTTGTTGATGAGCACGTCTATGGTCCGGCCCGCGAGAGTGCGGCCCAGGGCGGCCAGCGCGGCGTCGTCGGTCACATCCAGGGCGTGGACCTCGGCCCCGCTGCCCTGCAGGTCGGGGGCGGCGTCCGGATCGCGGCAGGTGGCGATGACCTCCCAGTCGTCGGCGCGGTACTGGCGCACCAGTTCCAGGCCGATCCCGCGACTGGCGCCGGTGATGAGAACGGTGGGCATGAAAAGCCTCCCTTGGTTGGGGCGTCGTTGGAGCGTCGTCGGACCGGCGCGCGGCGCGCCTCAGGCCATCCGCTCGATCGCCATGGCCGTCGCCTCGCCGCCGCCGATGCACAGGCAGGCAACGCCCCGCGTGCGGCCGTGTTCCGTCAGCGCGGTCAGCAGCGTGACCAGGATCCGCGCCCCCGACGCGCCGATGGGATGGCCGAGCGCACAGGCGCCGCCGTGCACGTTCATGATGTCGTGCGGAATGCCCAGGTCGCTCATGGCGGCCATGGTGACGACGGCGAAGGCCTCGTTGACCTCCCACAGGTCCACGTCGCCGACCGTCCAGCCGGTGCGGGCCATCAGGGTTTCGACGGCCCCGATGGGCGCGGTGGTGAACCAGTGCGGCGCCCGCGCGTGCGTGGCGTGACCGGCGATGCGGGCGAGCGGCGTCCAGCCCTTCGCCTCGGCCACCGAGGCGCGGGTGAGCACCAGCGCGGCCGCGCCATCGGAGATGCTGGAGCTGTTGGCGGCGGTCACGGTGCCGTCCTTGCGGAAGGCGGGCTTGAGCGTCGGGATCTTGTCGATGCGGGCAAGGCGCGGGTTCTGGTCGGTGTCGATGACAATCTCGCCCTGGCCCTTGCCGCCGGGCAGGGTCAGGGGCGCGATCTCCTTGGCGAACACCCCGTCCCTGGTCGCCGTCTGGGCGCGCTGCAGCGAGCAGATCGCGAAGGCGTCCTGATCCTCGCGCGAGAACTGGTAGTGCTGGGCGCAGTCCTCGGCGAAGGTGCCCATCAGCCGCCCCGGCTCGTAGGCGTCCTCCAGCCCGTCCAGGAACATGTGGTCGCGCACCTGCCCATGGCCCAGACGGTAGCCGCCGCGCGCCTTGTCGAGCAGGTAGGGCGCGTTGGTCATGCTCTCCATGCCGCCGGCGACCATCACATCGGCGGAGCCGGCGGCGATCTCGTCATGGGCGATCATGGCCGCCCGCATGGCCGAGCCGCAGACCTTGCTGATCGTGGTGCAGCCGACGGACCACGGCAGACCGGCCCCATGCGCGGCCTGACGCGCGGGGGCCTGACCCAGCGCGGCCGGCAGCACACAGCCCATATGGACGCCGTCCACGTCGTCGGCCGCGACCCCGCCCCGGTCCATGGCCGCCCGGATGGCGTGGGCGCCCAGGTCCGGCGCCGCCGCGGCGGACAACTCGCCCTGGAAGCCGCCCATGGGCGTGCGCGCGGCCGCGACGATCACGATAGGGTCGGTCGTCATGACGCTCCCTCTCCTCCCTGCGCGGGTGTTGGTGTTTCCGTGGCGCGGTCCGGTCCCGCTCCGGCCGCCGGTCCGCCATTGTTGTGCAACAGGTGGGCCCGGTAAAGGGCATCCGCCGCCGCCGGGTCCGGCGCGCCCTCGGGCAGGGCGGCGCAACGGTCGGCGGCGGTGTCCAGTTCGTCGTTGATCCAGCGGAACAGGGCCGGATGCCGCGCGACGGGCGCCTGGCGGACGGCGTGCAGCTCCGCCCGCACGTCGTCGGGCAGGTCGAGGCCGTCCATGAGCGCGTCCAGCGCCAGCGGCGGCAGGTCCCCGCCCCGTTCCAGCCAACGCACCGCCAGCAGGCAGCGGGCCGCCTTCAGCGACTTGGTGGCCGTCATGGCCTCGCCCCGGTCGAGGAAGGCCGTGAGCGACTTGCGCGCCTCGCCCCACAGGGCATGACCCAGCGCGCGGCGGGAGTATCCCTCATGCGCCAGCCTGCGCAGATCGTCGCCCAGCCCGCTCGGGTCGTGGAGCACATCGGGGCTGGCCAGCCACGACCAGACCATGGGGTTGGAGCGCAACAGCAGCCGCAGCCCCTTGCGCAGATCCCAGCCCCAGGAGTCCGCGTCCGGGCCCTCCCCTGGGCCATCGAGCGTGTCCGCCCCCTCGGCGAGGGTCAGATACCAGTCGGCCGGCCGCACGTACACGAACCGCACACCCGGCGGGGCCGGGGTGTTGGGCGCGGCCACGGTGCCTTCGACCGCCTCGCCGACGCGGACAGCGAACAGCAGACGGGCGCCTTTTTGGGCGACATACGCGGCAAGATCGGATGCGGTCATGGCGGCCTACGCCGTCTCGGCGAACAGTTCGCGGCCGATCAGCATGCGGCGGATTTCGCTGGTCCCCGCACCGATCTCGTACAGCTTGGCATCCCGGAGCAGACGGCCGGTGGGATACTCGTTGATGTAGCCGTTGCCGCCCAGGCACTGGATCGCCTCCAGCGCCATCCAGGTCGCCTTTTCGGCCGCGTACAGGATCGCGCCGGCGGCGTCCTTGCGGCTGGTCTGGCCCCGGTCGCAGGCCTTGCCGACGGTGTACACATACGCCTTGCAGGCGTTCCAGGTGGAGTACATGTCCGCCAGCTTGCCCTGCATGAGCTGGAACTCGCCGATGGGCTGGCCGAACTGCTTGCGCTCGTGGACGTAGGGCAGCACCACATCCATGCAGGCGTCCATGATGCCGATGGGGCCGGCGGCGAGGATGGCGCGCTCGTAGTCCAGGCCGCTCATCAGCACGCGCACGCCCTTGTCCACCTGACCGAGCACGTTCTCTTCGGGCACCTCGCAATCCTCGAACACCAGTTCGCAGGTGTTGGAGCCGCGCATGCCCAGCTTGTCCAGCTTCTGGGCGGTGGAGAAGCCCTTGAAGTCCTTCTCGATGATGAAGGTGGTGATGCCCTTCGGCCCGGCCTCCGGGTTGGTCTTGGCATAGACCACCAGCACGTCGGCATCCGGGCCGTTGGTGATCCACATCTTGCTGCCGTTCAGCACATAGCGGTCGCCCTTCTTCTCGGCGCGGGTGCGCATGCCCACCACGTCGGAGCCGGCCCCCGGCTCGCTCATGGCCAGCGCGCCCACGTGCTCGCCCGAGATCAGCTTGGGCAGATAGCGCGCCTTCTGCTCGGCGGTGCCGTTGCGGCGGAGCTGGTTGACGCACAGGTTGGAGTGCGCGCCGTAGGACAGCCCGACCGAGGCCGAGGCGCGGCTGATCTCCTCCACCGCGATCATGTGCTCCAGATAGCCCAGCCCGGAGCCGCCGTCGGCCTCGTCCACCGTGATGCCCAGCAGGCCCAGGTCCCCGAACTTGCGCCACAGGTCGTTGGGGAAGACGTTGTCGCGGTCGATGTCGGCGGCGCGCGGCGCGATCTCGTCGGCGGCGAAGGCGGCCACGGTGTCGCGGATCATCTCGGCGGTCTCGCCGAGGTCGAAATTCAGGGTGGGAAAGGACAACACGGCGGCGTCTCCTTGACCGGGCGGCGGGGCGCGCGGGCGGGGCGCACCCCCTACGGGGCTGCGGCGTTCCGGGGTGATCCGGGTTCCATGCGGTACCGTATAGTATACATTTTCCCGAACATCAACACCTTCCGCAAACGCGCGCCGAACCGGAACCAGTACGTGAACGAACGAGAAAAAGTGATTGTTTTAAAACTTGTTACTAGAACACCGCGGCGATACAATGCCGTTCAGCCGTCTCTTTCTGTGCTTTGATGCCGAAGGCAAGCGCCATCCATGGGTGAAAACGCTGACCGGATCACCATCGACCCGTCGCATGGCGACAGTTCGTGGGTCGGGACCATGCCGGGGTTCCTGCGCGGACCGGCGCGAAAGCTGGACAGCACGGGCGGCCGCAACCGGGACCGCCGCATGGTCCGTACGGTGCAGATGCTCTACCCCACCCTGTGCCGGGTGGAGCGCGAGAAACACGGCACGACGGCCGACGGCGCCCCGGCCCGCCTGCGCCTGGACGGCGTGCCCTTCGATCGGGCGGTCAACGACGCGCGCGCCATCGAGCGGGGCCTCGCGGTGTTCGACCAGGCCTGGACATCGGGGGCGATCGCCCTGCGCGCCGCCAACGGCAAGCTGATTCCGCCGACCAAGGGCAAGGCCGTGGTGCCGGCCTGCGGCTACTCCGTCGATCATGTGAAGCGCTACTTCATCGACCGCGCCGCGCGCATCATCCTGCGGCGGATGCCGGACATCTATGACCTGGTCGCGGGGGAACTCCAGGACCCGGCGCTGCTGCCGCGCCTGCGGCGCATCGCCTCCATCCCGCCGGCCGCGATCAGCGAGATCGTGCGCGGCTTCGACGGTCAGGTGCGCAAGGCGCTGCTGGACACGGACGACGCCACGCTGGAGGCCATGGCGCGCATTCATCCACGCGTGCTCAAGGCCCTTCGCACGGCGCTTGGCCCCGACTTCTCGCGCCTGATGGCCGCCGGGCCGGACTATCTCTCGGCCGTGGGCGAGGCGCTGACGGTGCCCGAACAGGCCAGCGACCTGGGCAAGTCCCTGCTGCTGCTGCAGACCCCCGAGGCGGTGCGCGCCATCGGCGCGTGGGACATCCACGACGTCACCGAGGAGGTCAACGCCGAACGCAAGAAGAAGGGCATGCCGGCGCTGCGGGTGCCGACCTACAAGACCGATATCCGCGCCCTTCAGGGGGTGCTGGGTCCGGAGTTCGATCACCTGCTGGAATTCCCGCCGGTGCTGCTGGATGTGTTCGGGCAAGGCGCGCGCGAACTGCGCGCCCTGGACGTGGCCCCGCGCACCGCCCGCGTCGAGCAGATGACGTTCTTCTGCCAGCGCTACATGAGCTACCTGAGCGAGGCGTCCGTCACCGCCCTGTTCCTGCTGAAGCCGCACGACCGCGCCAAGGTGCCCGACGGCCTGGAACCGAACATCGCCGAGGTGTTCTTCATCCTGGAAGGGCTGTGGGGCAAGAAGGGCTACGGCCGCAAGTTCTTCGAGGAGACCATCGGCACCGAGGAGGGGGCCAGGGCCATCGCCCTGATGATGCACGACTTCGTCGGGCTGAAGCAGCGCGGCTCGATCAAGACGGCCTCGGACCTGACCCAGATCGTGGGCAACTCCGACCTGCTGGACTCTCACATTCTGAAGTACATGGCGAAGAAATAGGCGGCTGGGCAGCGACAGCGGGCGGCTACAGAATAAACACCGCCGCCAAGCCCAGGAAGGCGAAGAACCCGACCACGTCCGTGACCGTCGTCAGAAACACCCCGGACGACACGGCCGGATCCACCTTCAGGCGGTCCAGGGCCAGCGGGATCGCGATGCCCGCAAGAGCGGCCGCCAGCATGTTGATGACCATCGCCGCCCCGATCACCAGCCCGATGGCAATGTTGCCGAACCAGACATAGGACACCGCGCCCGTCAGCACGGCGAAGACCAGGCCGTTGATGAGGCCGACCACCGTCTCCTTGCCCACGATGCGCATGGCGTTGGCGGGCGTCAGTTCCTTGGTCGCGAGCGCCCGCACGGCGATGGTCAGCGTCTGGGTGCCGGCGTTGCCGCCCATCGAGGCCACGATGGGCATCAGCACCGCCAGCGCCACCACGGCCTGCAGGGTCGATTCGAACACGCCGATCACCAGCGACGCCAGGATGGCCGTGCCCAGGTTCAGGACCAGCCAGGTGGAGCGCGCCTTGACGGTGTCCACCACGGCCGAGAACAGGTCGCGTTCCGACAGACCGGCGAGGCGGAACATGTCGTCCTCCGCCTCCTCGTCGATCACGTCCACCACGTCATCCACGGTGATGCGCCCGACCAGCCGACCCGAGGCGTCCACCACCGGGGCCGACAACAGGTCCTGCTGACGGAACAGGAAGGCGACTTCCTCCTGGTCCATGGTGATGGTGATCTCGGTCGTCTTGGGGTCCATGATCTGGTTGAGGCGAACGGGCCGGCGCGAGCGCAGCAGCGCGGACAGGCGCACGTTGCCCACGGGCCGGTGACGCGGATCGACGATGAAGATCTGATAGAACTCGTCGGGCAGACGCGCGCCGGAGCGCAGGTAGTCGATGGTCTCGCCCACCGTCCAGTAGCTGGGCACCGCGACCAGTTCGCGCTGCATCAGACGGCCGGCGCAATATTCCGGCAGCGCCAGCGCCTGTTCGATCACCGCGCGCATTTCGGCCGGCAGCTTGCCCAGCACCTCGGCGCGTTCCTCGTCGTCCTCGATCTGGCCGACCAGATAGACCGCGTCGTCCGACTCCACCTCCCGCAGGCAGGCGGCGAAATCCTCGAACCCCAGTTCCTCGATCACCTCCTCGCGGACGGCATCGTCCAGTTCGGGCAGCACCTCGGCGTTGAACACGCTCTTGGTGGCCCGCACGAACAGGGCGCGGTCCTCGCGGTCCAGGTTCTCGATCAGGTCGGCGATGTCGGCATAGTGCAGCGGCTCGACCAGTTCCAGAAGCTGTTCGGTGTCGCCCGCCTCCAGCGCCCCATGCACCTGGCCGACGAACTCCGGCAGGAGGCCGTAAGAGTCGTCGCTGCGGAGCACGTCGCTGTGGAGACGGTCGGGCATGGGCGAAATCCTGTGGCGTCAGAGAGGCGCGGAACAAGAGGGCCGGGAACAGTCTTCACGGGATATGGGGCCGGACGGCCCGGACCACTAGCGCCCGGTCAGCACGGCCAGCGCCTGGGCGTGCAGGGCGGCATCCCCGGCGGCCACCACCCAACCGTCGCCGGTCATGGACAACGGCGCGCCGCTGCGGTCGGAGATCACGCCGCCCGCCCCCTCGACCACGGGCACCAGCGCCATATAGTCATAGGGCTGCATGCCCGGATCCAGCACGAGGTCGATCCAGCCGGCGCTGAGCATGCCGTAAGCGAAACAGTCCGCGCTGAACCGGCGTTCCGCAACCCGTGCGGACAGCGCGTCGAAGCCGGGGCGGTCCGCGTCGGTGAACAGGTCGGGGCTGGAGGTGAACACGAACGCCTGCTCCAGGCCCGCGACCGCGCGAGTCCGGCAGGGCTGGCCATTGTGCGTGGTGGGCCGGCCGGCGCAGCCGATCCAGCGTTCGCCGGCGGCCGGGGCGTCGATCACGCCCAGCACCGGGCGTCCTTTCCAGCACAGGGCGATCAGCGTGCCCCACAGCGGACTGCCGGTGACGAAGGACCGCGTGCCGTCGATGGGGTCCAGCACCCACACGAACTCGCGATCCAGGCCGGAGCCCCCCTCCTCCTCGCCCAGAATGCCGTGATCCGGGCAGTGCGTCGCCAGCAGGGTCCGCATGACCGCCTCGGAGGCGCGGTCGGCGGCGGTGACGGGGGACAGATCGCCCTTGGTCTCCACGGCCAGCGCGGGCGAGCGGAAGCGCGCCAGCGTGGCCTCGCGGGCCGCGTCCGCCAACTGCTCGGCCAGCGGTTGCAGGGCCTGGATGTCCGCCAACGGCAGGTCGCTCGGCGTGGTCATGGCGGACTCCTTGTATTGAGGGCAGGGCGCGGACACATGCGGGGGAGAACGGAGCAACGGCAGCGGGTGGCGTTGCCGCACCTTGCTGGGAATCGGCGCGCCGATCAAGGCACGTTGCCGAGGCGGCCTTGTGTCGGGCATGCTCCGGACAACGGGGGACTGGCTCACGGGACGACAAGGGAACAGACGCCATGGCCGAGATCGTCAACCTGCGCCGCGCCCGCAAGCAGCAGGACCGCGCCGAGAAGGACCGCGCCGCCGCCGCCAACCGCGCGCGCTTCGGCCGCACGCGGGATGCCCGTGCCCGGGAAGAGGACACGCGAGAGCGCGCCGATCGCCAGCTTGACGGGCACCGGATCGAGCCCCCTGATACGCTGGACGATGCGTGAGCGCCGCCGGCCCGTTTCCCGCACACAGAGACCCTCATGACCGCACCCCTGTCGCCCCTGCCCACCCCTGACGACATCGTGGCCGCGCACGATCGCATCCGGCCGCATATCCATCGCACGCCGGTCCTGACCTGCGACACTCTGGACCGCAAGACCGGCGCCCGGCTGCTGTTCAAGTGCGAGAATGTCCAGAAGTCCGGCGCGTTCAAGGCGCGCGGCGCCAGCAACGCGGTGTTCGGCCTCGACGCGGACCGGGCGGCGCAGGGCGTGGCCACGCACTCGTCGGGCAACCACGGCGGCGCGCTCGCCTATGCCGCCGCCCGCCGGGGCCTTCCCTGCCATGTGGTGATGCCGCGCACCGCCCCCCGCGCCAAGCGGGACGCGGTGCTGGGGTACGGCGCCTCGGTGATCGACTGCGACCCGGGCGTGGTGGCGCGCGAGGCCGCCCTTGCCGAGGTGGTCGCCCGGACCGGCGCGGAACCCGTCCATCCGTTCAACGATGCCCGCGTGATCGCCGGGCAGGCCACCTGTGTCCTAGAACTGCTGGAGGACGCGGGGCCGCTGGACGCCGTGGTGGCCCCCATCGGCGGCGGCGGGCTGGTGTCGGGCACGTGTCTGGCGCTGGCTGCGATGGCCCCCGAAACGCGGGTGTACGCCGCCGAGCCGCGCAACGCCGACGACGCCCATCGCTCCCTCAAGGCGGGTCGCCTCATCACCGAGGATGCGCCGGACACCATCGCGGACGGCCTGCGGACCTCCATGAAGGATCTGACGTGGCAGGTGGTCTCGCGCCATGTGTCGGATGTGCTTCTGGCCTCGGAAGACGAGATCATCGCCGCCATGATGCTGATCTGGACGCGGATGAAGATCGTGGTGGAGCCCTCCAGCGCGGTCGCCCTCGCCGCCATCCTGAACGCGCCCGAGGTCCTCGCGGGCCAGCGCGTCGGGGTGATCCTGACCGGCGGCAACGTGGATCTGGACCGGCTGCCCTGGATGACCGCCCGCACGGGAGAGACCCGGTGACCCCGCCCCCCGCGACCGCCGCCCCGCCCGTCGTCGGCCTGACCGTGCCCGCCGCCGTGGGCATGACCCTGGACCAGATCGCCACCCCGGCGCTGATCGTGGACCTGGATGCCTTCGAACGGAACGTGGCCACCATGAAGGCCTTCGTCGAGGCCCGGGGTCTGCGCCTGCGCGCCCACGCCAAGACGCACAAGTCCGCCGACATCGCGCGCTATCAGATCGAGCATGGCGGCGCCTGCGGCATCTGCTGCCAGAAGGTGTCGGAGGCCGAAGCCCTGGTGGCGGGCGGGGTGCGGGACGTCCTCGTGTCCAATCAGGTGGTGGACCCGACCAAGATCGACCGCATGGCGGCGCTGGCGACCCGCGCCCGCGTACTGTGCTGCGTGGACGACGCGGGCAACGTGGCCGACCTGTCCGCGGCGGCGACCCGCCACGGCGTGACCCTGGAATGCCTCGTCGAGGTGGACGTGGGCGCCGGCCGCTGCGGCGTCGCCCCCGGCCCGGCCGCTGTGGATCTGGCCCGGGCCATCGCCGCCGCCCCGGGCCTCACGTTCGCGGGCCTGCAGGCCTATCAGGGCAACGCCCAGCACCTGTACGCCTTCGCCGAGCGCAAGGCGGCCGTCGCGGCCGCCGTGGCCCTGACGCGCGAGACCGTGGCCCTGCTGGAGGCCGCCGGCCTGCCCTGCCCCATCGTCGGCGGTGCGGGCACCGGGACCTATGTCTTCGAAGCCGCGTCGGGCGTCTACACCGAGCTTCAGTGCGGCTCCTACATCTTCATGGACGCCGACTACCGGCGGGTGCGCGACGCGGCGGACCGGCCCATGGGCGAGTTCGCGCCCAGTCTATTCCTGCTGACCGCGATCATGTCGCACGCCAAGCCGGATCAGGCCGTCTGCGACGCCGGCCTGAAGGTGCAGAGCGTGGATTCCGGTCTGCCGGTGGTCTTCGGGCGGGACGACGTGGAATACGTGGCCTGTTCCGACGAACACGGCGTGATCGCCGATCCCAAGGGCGTGCTGCGCCTGAACGAGCGGCTCAAGCTGATCCCCGGCCATTGCGACCCGACGTGCAACATCCACGACTGGTACGTGGCGGTCCGGGGTGATCGCGTCGAGGCCCTGTGGCCCGTCACCGCGCGCGGCCTGGCTTTTTGAGTCTGATCGGTGGAGAAACGGCCGCGCCGCTTCATGGGCCGGGATGGCCCAGCCCAAACACGGCCCCGAATCCGGATGACGGGGAAGCCATGGTTCGTGCCTCCTCACGAGATCCTTCGCACCCTTCGGGCGCTCAGGATGACAATTTATATAAAAAGCAAGTCTTCCTGAGGAAGCCCCCGCGACCATCGTTCCGATGGTCGCACTCCTTTGCGGCGGCGCGACGCGTCGCCGGGGGCGACCGAAGGACCTCGGGAGGCGGTTTGCCACCCATCCGTATCACAGACCGGCGCTCCGGGTTCGGCGCCACGCCAGCCCAAGCCCCACCGTGGACACGGAGCAGCGGTTGGAGGAAAGTGGGCCCCGTATCCTCCACCGTCCTCCAACCGATCCCGGTCCGCCATGCTCAATCCCGTGCTCGACGCCCTGCCGGACAGCCCGTTCACCCGCATGAACGCGCTGATCGCCGACGTGACCCCGCCGGCCGACCCGCCGCCGCTGCTGATGTCCGTGGGCGAGCCCCAGAACGCCTACCCCGCCTACGTGGCCGAAACCCTGACTGAGAACGCTCACCTGTGGGGCAAGTACGTCAGCCCGCGCGGCACCGACGCGCTGAACGCCGCGATGATCGGCTGGCTGGAGCGGCGCTTCGGCCTGCCCCCCGGCACCATCCGCGCCGGCGAGTCCATCGCCCCCCTGGCGGGCACCCGCGAGGGGCTGTACCTGCTGCCCGAGGTGGTCACGCCGCGCACGGTCGAGGGCTCGAACCGGCCGCCCGCCGTGCTGATCCCGAACCCGTTCTATCACACCTACGCCGGGGCGGCCCTGACGGCGGGCGCCGAGCCCGTGTTCCTGCACACCACGCGCGAGACCAACTATCTCCCGGACCTGGAGGCGGTCTCGCCCGAGATGTGGGCGCGGACCTCGCTGTTCTATCTGTGCTCGCCGTCCAACCCGGCGGGCTCGGTGGCGGACCTGGACTACCTGAAGCGGGCGATCACGCTGGCGCGAGAGTACGACTTCTGCCTGGTCGTGGACGAGTGCTATGCCGAACTCTATTACGGCGCGCCGCCGCCCAGCGCCCTGAACGCCGCGCTGGCGCTGGACGGCACGCTGGACAACGTGGTCGTGTTCCACTCGCTGTCCAAGCGGTCCAGCCTCGCCGGGTTGAGGGCCGGGTTCTGCGCCGGTGATCCGCGCATTCTGCAGCCGTTCATGAAGCTGCGGGACTACGGCGCGGTGTTCATCCCCCTGCCCTCGCAGGCCGCCGCCGCCCGGTTGTGGGCCGACGACGACCACGTGGCGGTCAATCGGGCCTACTACCGACGGAACTTCGAGATCGCCGAAACGTATCTGGGAGACCTGCCGGGCTTCGCCTGGCCCGAGGCCGGGTTCTTCCTGTGGCTGGAGGTGGGCGCCGACGCGGCCGAGCCGCTGGCGAAACGCCTGTGGGCCGAGGCCGGGGTGAAGGTGGTGCCGGGGGCCTATTTCGGGCGCGCCGACGCGGGCGGGTTCAACCCGGGGGCGCCCTATCTGCGGCTCGCCATGGTCCACGACGCGGCCACGACCGAGGCCGCCATGGCGCGCATCCGGCCGGTGTTGTCCGGGGCGGCCGAGGCGCGCTAGACTGCCCCGTCCCGACCAGCGCGGAGACCCATCCGGTGGCCACGCCCCCCTCTCGCAAGCCCGAACCGGGCGTTCTCATCCCGCCGCCCAAGCGCGCTGGCCTGCGGTCGCGCGCCGGGCGGCCGGCGGCCTCCGGATCGGGCGAGCAGCACCGCCCGCCCAACACGGTCTGCCAGCGCTGCGGGGCCGAGTTCGGGTGGGACCGGGCCGACAAGCCCGGCAGCCGGTCCGTGGAATGGTCGGCGCGGCTCATCAAGGGCTCGGAAAAATGCGACTGCGGCTATGGCGAACGCATGACCGGCCGCCCACGTGGTCCTCACCCCTAGGCTCCGGCCCATGGAGTCTCCCCACCTTCCTGTCCGCCTGACGGAGATCGTCTTCATGTCCACAGGATGCCCCGGCGGTCGGCGCCGGCGCCCCCTGCGCTGCGCCGCCCTTCTGCTGAGCCTCGCCGCCGTCGCGCCCGCCGTGCCGGTGGCGGCCGAGACACCCCCCGCGGCGGCCCCGCTGGCGCTGACCATCACCAACGTGTCCAGCGCCGAGGGCACGGTCTACGTGGCCGTCTACGACACCCCGGACGCCTTTCTGGACGCCGACCGCAAGCGCCTGGGCGCCAAGGCCCCGGCCGAAGCGGGCACGGTCCGGCTGTTGGTCGAAGGGCTGCCGCCGGGCCGGTATGCCATCGCCGTCTTTCACGACGAGAACGGCAACGGCGAGTTCGATACCGGCCTGTTCGGCGTCCCGCTGGAGGGCTTCGGCTTCACCCGCGACCCGTCCGTGGTGCCCTCGCTGCCCGATTTCGAGGATGCCGCGATCTCGCTGGAGCCACCGGAGGCGCAGGCGACCCTCCGCATGCGCTACACCTTCTAATGAAGGCGTTATGATCGGTTTCATGGCATAATTCGGCCAATTTAATTCACTGGATTACTCAGAAAGAAACCCTCATTGTCTGGGGCAACGGTGGGGCGGCGAACAGCCGGCCCCGGGACGACACCACAGACAGGAGGATTTCCCATGACGACCCAGACCCAGACCGCGCCCATCAGCATCGGCCTCGACGACAACGCTCGCGCCGGCATTGCGCAGGGCCTGGCCGCGGTGCTGGCGGGCACCTACACGCTCGCGCTGAAGACCCAGAACTACCACTGGAACGTGACCGGCCCCCGGTTCAACAGCCTGCATGCTCTGTTCGAGACCCAGTACACGGACCTGCAGGCCGCCAGTGACGATCTGGCCGAGCGGATCCGCGCCCTGGGCGTCTTCGCGCCGGGCAGCCTCGCCCGCTTCGCCGAGTTGAGCCCGATCGAGGATGCCCCGGACGCCCCGCGCGGCGCGGATGCCATGGTCACCGATCTGGCGGCCGATCACGACACCATGGCGCGCAGCCTGCGGGCGCTGATCGTCGAGGCCGCCGACGTGGGCGACGAGGCCACCGCCGACCTGCTCACCGGCCGGCTGGCGACCCACGAAAAGACCGCGTGGATGCTGCGCAGCAGCGCCGGCTGATGTGACCCGCCCCGCTCTCGGCTCCGCAGACCGCCCCGGCTCCCACGGCCGGGGCGGTTGTCGTTTGCAACGGGCCCATGGCAACGGGCAGGACAATCGGGTGAAGGCACGTTTGGCGACCTGCGAGACCTCGTACGGCGGGTTCGCGCCGACGGCGCAACCCGCCGTATTGCGGCGGTGGGGCGGATTGCCTCCGCCGCATTTCCCTTTGGGAAAGGGGCGGCGGCGTGTCCGCCCTACGCGACGGCGACGAGGCCACACGCCCTTTCACCCGATTGCCCTGGGGCAACGGGTTCAGGTTAACATGACGGCCTGTTCCGAGCTGTCGGAGCGGGCCTCTCGAGATCCCTCGTCTCGCTTCGCTCACTCGGGATGACACACTAATACCAACGGCATCTGATGATGACCGTTGAAGTCCGTGGCCGGCCCGCTCCCCCACCCGGCCACCCACGAGAGTATCCTTGGGGTGGCCGGGTGGGGGAGCGGGCCGGTGCCGCTCGGCGGGTGAGTCACACTCACCCGCCGCTGGTATAAAACTATAGGATGTCATCCTGAAGCCGCGAAGCGGCTGAGGGACCTCGAGCGCAGGTCTCCGACCCCCTGCAAAGACCTGGAAGAGCGATCCCGTTAACCTGAGCCCGTCACCGTGGGGGCAACGGGCCAAGGGGTTTGAGTTCCAGAGGGGGCCGTGACATGGTCGAGCCTCCCCTGTTCCCTCCTGTCAGTTCCGGACACCCCCATGCCCATGCCCCTGCACCTGAAAGGCCTTCTTCTGTCCGCCGCCGGCATGCTGGTCATCAGCCCCGACGGCATGCTCGTCAAGATGGTGCAGGACGCCGATTCGCTCCAGGTCGTGTTCTGGCGCAGCCTGCTGCTCGGTCTGGTGCTGTGCGCCGTGGTTGCCCTGCACCGGGGCCGGGGCGCCGTGGCGCATGTGCGCGCGATGGGCCCGCTCGGCCTGCTGGCGGGACTCATGATGGCGGTGACCAACATTTCCTTCGTGGTCGCCATGATGCTGACCACGGTCGCCAACACGCTGGTGGTGATCGCCACCATCCCCATGTTCAGCGCCCTGTTCGGGCTGGTCCTGATCCGCGAGCGGGTCCGGACCCGCACATGGATCGCCATGTCGGTGTCGTTCCTGGGCGTGGTCATCATCATGAGCGGATCGGTGGGCCTGGGCGGCGGCACGCTCATCGGCGACCTTGTGGCGCTGTCGATCCCCGTCGCCCTGGGCCTGGCCCTGGTGCTGATGCGCAAGGCCGGCGACCGGGACACCATTCCGCCGGTGGCCCTGGGCGGTCTGCTCAGCGCCCTGGCCGTGCTGCCGTTCTGCAACCCGTTCGGCATCACGGCACACGACATGATCGTGATCGGCATCATGGGGGCCGTGGTGTCGCCGCTGGCCCTGTCGCTGTACACCAGCGGCGCGCGCTACATCCCGGCGGCCGAGGTCGCCCTGCTGGCGCTGATCGAGACCGCGTTGGGGCCGCTGTGGGCCTGGGTCGGGGTGGGCGAACAGCCGCCCTTGATGACTCTGGTCGGCGGGTCGCTGGTGATCGGCGCCATCGTGGTCAACAACACGCTGGCGCTGATGCGCCGCCGCCGCCGCCCGACGTGACGGGGGGTCACCACAGACAACAAACGGGCCGGCTGCCCAGAACAGCCGGCCCGTCCGGTCCCCCTGCCGGGGACTCTCGGCATCGATGCCCGCAGGCGCGTGCCTAGTTCTTGGCGGCCTCGCCGGCCCAGGGCGCGCTGCTCTGGGACCCGGAGTCGGCCTGCGCCGTGGTGATCGGCTTGGTCGGGGTTTCGGCGGACTTCCAGCCGCTGCAGGCCATCGCGGCGGACGAGGCGAACAGGGCGGCGGCGAAGGCCACGGTTGCAGTCTTCAGCATGATCGGCACTCCTCGTCAGGCTTGGATCGGTGGTGTGGAGGATCGGTGATGGTTCTGGTCCTAGGGGTCTGTACAGTATGTGGGGTGGTCGGGGCGCCAGACAACCCCTTTCGTTTCGTGGGCATATTCTCCCGCGCAAGACTGTTTCGCGGGCCCGGGCGCCGCTCCCGCCCTCGACGCACGCGGCGCGATCCGTCAGAATGGGTCGTCACTGGGAGGGGCCCCGTCCGGACTCGAAAGAGTCGCGGCACGAAAGCGTGGAGTATCAATGGACTGGTCCCGCTTTGACCGAGACAGATTCCGCAAGGTCCTGTCCATGGCCCTGCGCGCCGATGGCGCGGAGGCCCTGAACGCGCTCGACCGCGCGCGGGCCCAGCTTGAGGATGTGGGCGGTTCGATCGACGACATCCTGGGCGGCAGCCTGACGGTGACGGTCGCCCCCGGGCCCGAGCCCCGTCCGGGCCAGGGCGTGCCGGCCCGGCGCACCCTGGGCACGGAAGCCGCCGAGGTCTCCGATCCCCTGCGGCACGCCATGTACGCCAGCCGGATCGTCGCCCAGTTGCGCCACGAGAACCAGCGGCTGAACGAGTTGCTCGATCAGGCCTCCCGCTATATCGCCGAACTGGAAAGCGAGATCACCCGTGCCCGCAGAAGCAACCACGGCGACGCCGGCTGAGGCCGCCGGCGCGGCGGCGCCGTCAGCGGCACCGTCCCTGGCCGAAGCCCTGTCGCAAGCCCTTCAAACCGAGGACGGCACGCCCCGCCCGCTCGGCGATCCGCGCGAGCCCGACGTGATCCGCACCTGGGTGACCCTGGCCGTCGCCGTCCCGGACGACGCTCTGGACGAGGCCCTGGCCGCCGCCGTGACCGCCATCGGCGCGAACCGCGCCGGGCGCGACCGCCTGACCGCCGCCGGGCTGATCCCGGACATGCCCGTGCAGACGGCGCTGATCGCGGGCTACGTGCGGATGTTCCGCCGCATCAAGGCCATCGCCGCCAGCGGCGGCCTGGACGATGCCGCCCAGATGGCAGAGACGCGGCGCGACATGCGCGCGCTCAACCAGCGTCTCGCGGAGGCCCTGGGCGCGATCAAGGACCAGCGGGCCGCCATGGGGCGGATGAACCGCATCCTGATCGACCGCGAGCGGCGGCAGGCCCGCACCTCCGTCGAGCTGTCCCGCGCGCGCGAGGACCTGGAGGCGGTCCGCGCCGCCCTGGGCAGCGTGGAGGCGGAGCGCGACGAGGCGATTCGGGCTGCCGAGGCCGCCCGGGCGGACCGCGACGCGCTGCGCCGCGACCTCAACCGCACCCGCGCCGAGGTGGAGGACCTGAAGGCCAAGTACCTGGAGAAGTTCGCGCTCGCCCTCCACGATCTGAACCGGGCGCGGGAGACGCTGTACAACGACCCGGGCTCCGCCTTGCCCGCCATGAAGGCCAGCGTGGCCCAGGGCTATTACATGATCCTGGAGGACATGGGCGTCGGCCCGGAGGCGCGGAAGCTGATGGCCTCCATCACCGGCGGGGGGTTCTGAGGCGCGCCCCCGTCCGCACGGCATCCCATGAACGACGAAGGGCTCCGAACCGATGGTCCGGAGCCCTTGTGCTTTGGCGGCGCCGGCCGCCATCCATGGGCGGCGGCCGGGCGATCCATGCTGACTATTCGCGGTTGCCCAGGAAGTACAGCAGGAACTGAAGCAGGTTGATGAAGTTGATGTACAGCGACAGCGCGCCCATGGTGGCGCCCTTGGACAGCGTCTCGCTGTCCATGTTGACGTTGTACTCCTCCTTGATGCGCTGGGTGTCGTAGGCCGTCAGCCCCGAGAACACCAGCACACCGACGGCGCAGATGATGAACTGCATCATGCTGCTGGCGAGGAAGATATTCACCACCATCGCGATGAGCATGCCGAACACGCCCATGATGAGGAAGCTGCCCATGCCCGACAGGTCGCGCTTGGTGGTGTAGCCGAACAGGCTGAGGGACGCGAAGGCGGCGGCGGTGATGAAGAACACCCGCACCACGCTTTCGTCCGTGTAGACCTGGAGCAACATCGACAGGCCGATGCCCTGCAGGGCCACGAACAGCCAGTACATGCCCTGCACCATCGCGGCGCTGGCCGAGCGGATCATGAACATGGCCGCGAACAGCACGATCAGCGGCGCAAACATGCCGATCATGCCAAGCAAGTTCGGCGCCAGCCCCTCCGGGGTCTGCACGTAAAACAACGACCGGACGGCCGGCACGTAGGTGATGGTCATGGCCACGATGCCGGACAGCACCAGGCCGGACGCCATCAGGTTGTAAACCCGCAGCATGTACGAGCGCAGGCCGGTATCGATCTGAGCGGCCTCCGCCTGACTGCGAGTCATGGTACGGCGGTCGGTATTGAGAGCCATGGTTGCACCTCGGCTGGAGAAGAGGGAGACCTGTTCGGCTAGGAATATGGAGGAAACCCCGCGAAAATCAACGATCCCCGCACCGGCCTAACGGCGTTTTAATGTTTCGCGAACGGGGCCGTCCCTGGTCTACTCCTGGCCCCCCGCATCCCCCGCGCCGATCCGTCCGGTCCTCAACCCCAGGGAACCCACCGGCCATGCTCCGCCCCGTCCTGCTCCTCGCCCTCCTCTGCGCCCTGTTCAGCCCGCCGTCGGCGCTCGCCCAGACCGCCGCGCCGACCGCGGCCGCCGGTCCCCACAGCGAAACCGGCCGCCCGCGTATCGGCCTCGTGCTGGCCGGCGGCGGCGCCCTGGGAGCCGCGCACGTGGGCGTGATTCAGGTTCTGGAGCGCCTGGGCGTGCCCGTGGACATGGTCGCGGGCACGTCCATGGGCGCCCTGGTCGGCGGCCTGTACGCCACCGGCCGCAGCGGCGACGAGCTGGCCGAAACCCTGAAGGCCGTGGACTGGGCCGACGCGTTCCGGGACAGCCCGCCGCGCGCGGATCGGCCCTATTACAGGCGGCGCGAGGACCTGGACTATCTGGTGGACACCCGCCTTGCGGTGCGAGAGGACGGCGCGGTCGGCGGGCCCCTGGGACTGGTGCAGGGCCAGCGCATCGGCCTGATCCTGAAGCGGCTGACCCTGGGCGCCGCCCACGTCTCGGACTTCGACGCCCTGCCCCGACCGTTCCGCGCCGTGGCCGTGGATGTGGAGTCCGGGCACCCCGTCGTGCTGGGATCGGGCAGTCTGCCCGTGGCCATGCGCGCCAGCATGTCGGTGCCAGGCGTGTTTCCGCCGGTGGAGATCGACGGCCAGTGGCTGCTGGACGGCGGCGTGGTCAACAACCTGCCCGTGGACGTGGCGCGCGCCATGGGGGCGGATCGGCTGATCGTGGTCAATCTGCCGGCCAACCTGAGCCCGCGCGACGAGATGACCAGCCCGCTCGCCGTCCTGGGCCAGATGATCAGCGTCGCCATCGACACCAACGCCAATGCGCAGCTCGCCAATCTGCGGCCCGGAGACATCCTGATCGAGCCGGATCTGGGCGACATGACCGCCACCGACTTCGACCGGGTGGCGGACGCGGTGGGGCTGGGGGCCGAGGCGGCCGAGGCCCAGGCCCCCGCGCTGCGACGACTGGCGGAGACGCTGGCCCAGGCCGGGCCGCCGGCGCCCCGACCCGTGGCGGTGGACGCCACCGTCTCCGACGCCGACCCGGACACCTCGAACGTGATCGTGACGGACATCCGCTCGGACGGCGACGGCACGCTGAGCGACCGGGTCATTCTGGGCTATATCACCCAGACGGTGGGCGCCCCGCTGGACCTGGATCAGCTTGAGCGCGACCTGGCCACGCTGTACGGCCTGGACGTGTTCGAGCGCGTGGACTGGGGCCTGGAGCCCGCCGCCGACGGCCGCACCGGCACGCTGGTCATCATCTCCCGGGCGCGCGCCTGGGGGACCGACTCGATTCAGTTCGGGGCGCGCCTGTCGGACGATTTCCAGGGCAACGCCACCTACGGCCTGTCGGCCGCCTACACCTTCCGGCCCCTCAACGACCGGGGCGGATCGCTGCAACTGGGCGCCGAGATCGGCAACCGGCCGTCCCTCTCCGCCCGCCTGCTGCAGCCCCTGGACGACGGGCAGGACTGGATCCTGGGCGCGCGGCTGTCGGCCGAGCGGGGTGAGCGCCGCCTGTACACGGAAACGCGCGGCCGTCAGGCCGGCGTGTACGATCTGGCGCTGATCCAGGGCGAGGCCTCGATGGCCCGCACCCTGGGAGACTGGGGCGCGGCCCGGGGCGGTCTGCGGCTGGCGACGGGGTGGATCGAGCCGACGTTCTCGGGCGGCGCCAGCGGGGGCACGCGGCTGCAGGGCGCGTTCGTCTTCGGCGGCGTGAGCGTGGATACGCTCGATAGCGTGACCTGGCCCCGGTCCGGGTCGCTGGTGCAGGCCGAGGTCCGCCGGTCCCTGCCGGCGCTGGGGGCCGACGCGTCGTACAGCCAGATCGACCTGGAGGCCTGGACCGCCCTGTCCTGGGGCCCCAACACCCTGGTGCCGCGCCTTGCGGCGGGCTACACCCTGGACGGCGAAGCGCCCGTGCCGGCCCTGTTCGGCCTGGGCGGATTCCTGTCGCTGTCGGGCTACGGCGAGACCCGGTTCCTGGGGCAGAACCGCCTGCTCGGCGCTCTGACCTACATGCGGCGGCTGACCGACGGCACGTTCAGCCCGCTGGATGTCCCGTTGTACGCCGGAACGTCCATCGAGGCCGGGAACGTCTGGGGGAACCGCGGTCTGCTGCCGGACGACCTGCGCTACTCGGGCAGCCTGTTCGCGGGCGCTGACACCCCGTTCGGCCCGGCGTTTCTGGGCGTGGGCCTGGCGGCGCTGGACTCTCACTCGGTGTTCCTGCGCCTGGGCCGGCCGTTCTGAGGGTCTGATACGAGCGGCACCGGCCCTCTCCCCCACCCGGCACCCACGACAGGATCCTGATGGGTGGCCGGGTGGGGGCGAGGGCCAGGGCGACGGGCTCAGGTTAACGAGATCGCTCTTCCCGGTCCTTGCAGGGGGTCGGAGACCCGCGCTCGAGGTCCTTCAGCCGCTTCGCGGCTTCAGGATGACATCCTATAATTTTAGTGGGTCATCCCGAGTGAGCTTAGCGAGACGAGGGATCTCGAGAGGCCTGCTCAGGCGGCGCTGAACAGGCCGTCATGTTGGGTTGACCGCTAAAACCCGTCCTCGTCCGCCTCGGACTCGATGGCCTCCATGTCGTCGTCGGAAAAGCCGAAGTGGTGGCCGATCTCGTGGATCAGCACGTGCCGGACCACGTGGGTCAGGTCCTCGCCCGTTTCACACCAGTAGTCCAGGATGGGCCCCCGGTAGAGAATCACCCGGTCGAGATCGTCCGGGGCGTCGGCGACGCTTTTGAACGGCAGCGCAACGCCCTGATACAGGCCGAGCAGGTCGAACGGGCTGTCCAGCGCCATGTCGGCGCAGACCTCCTCGTCGGGGAAGTCCTCGATGCGGATGGCGAGCCCCGCCGTCATGCGGCGCATGGGCCCGGGGATGGAGGCCAAGGCCTCCTGCGCCATGGCCTCCAGATCGGCCAGGGACGGGGGCGTGGTGAACCGCGCGGGGGTCTCGGTCATGACAGACGGGCCGGGCTGCGGGGGTTGATGGACGGGCCGAGGCGGCCAACGTGAAGCCTCATCGTCTTTCACGGACGGCACCGGACTCCAACGGACATCGTCCGTGGCCGTTGGCATACCACGAGGAGGCTTTCATGTCCGCACCCCTGAGCGACCTCGAACGCGCCGAATCCCTCGCCACCCTGGTCGGCTGGGATCAGGTCGAGGACCGCGACGCGATCCACAAGACCTACTCCTTCAAGGACTTCAGCGAGGCCTTCGGCTTCATGGCCCGGGCCGCCCTGGAGGCCGAGAAGGCCGACCACCACCCGGAATGGTTCAACGTTTACAAGACCGTCGCCGTCACCCTGTCCACGCACGACGCGGGCGGCGTGACGGACAAGGACATCGCGCTCGCCCGCGCCATGGACGCCATCGCGGGCGCCTGACCCGCCCGCCCCGCAGCGTCCGGGGCACCGGGCGCCCGGTCGCGCCGCCCGGCCGCCGGTCGATGCGCCGCCGGATCAGTGCCACCAACTCTTCATGCAGGACAGGCCCGGCCCCCGGTTGAAATCAGGGGACCGGGCCACAATGTGCCCAACGCCCGTTCGGGGCACAGATAGGCGCGAGCGGCCGCGCACGCGCCCTGCCGCCGCCAAGGACAGCGTTTCATGCAGCCCCCTTGACCCTGCCGGCTCCGCACATGGGGTGGGCGAACGATGGAGAGACAAGGTCATGGACATGAACACCGCCGGCGCGGGCGCGGCCCGCGTCCGCTTCCCGGTGCCGCCCCATGTGGCGGCCATCGTCGAGGCCGCCCCCAGCGTCTACGTCGCGGAAAGCCGTGAAGAACTGCTGGAGAAGGCCTGCGGCGGTCCGGCATGCGATTTCTTTGAAGTCGGCTACGACACGCCGGGCAAGGGCTGGGTCCTTGAGGCGACGGTGTCCCGCGGCAAGAACGGCGCCGCCGTGAACTACGTGGACACCTACATGCGCCGCCGCGATCCCGACAGCATGGTGGTGGCCGACGACGGCCCGTCCGACAAGCCCCGCTTCAAGGACCGCTTCGGCGTGCCGTTCACCGACGCGCGGCAGGAGATTCTGGACTGGCTGGCGGGTCAGGACCTCATCCTGGTGCCGTTCCGCTCCGGCCACGCCGAGCACGGCTACGACAGTCTGTTCATCGGGCCGGCGAATGCCGGCTTTTTCGCGGGCGGTCTGGCGGACCTGCAAGGCCACGTGGCCGGCAGCGCGGCCGGCGCGGATTTCAAGCCGCAGGCGTTCATCTTCCTGGCGCCGCCGTTCCGGCACACGCTGTGCGACGGCAAGCAGGTGGTGGTTCACAACCGAACCGAGGACATGCACGAGATCTTCTCGCTCAACCTCTATCCGGGACCGAGCGCGAAGAAGGGCGTCTATGGCATCCTGCTGAATATCGGCGAGGCCGAGGGGTGGGTGACCAACCATGCCTCCACGGTTCAGGTGGTCACGCCGTACGACTACACCTTTACCATCATGCACGAGGGGGCGTCCGGCGGCGGCAAGAGCGAAATGCTCGAATACCCGCACCGCGAACATGACGGCCGCCTGCGCCTGGGTCACAACCTGGTGACCGATGAAACGCGGCATCTGGTGCTGTCGCAGACCTGCCGCCTGCATCCCGTGACCGACGACATGGCGCAGTCCCATCCCCACCTGCAGCGCCCGGGCGGCAAGCTGGTCACCATGGACGCCGAGAACGCCTGGTTCGTCCGGGTCGATCACATCACCGGCTACGGCACCGACCCGCAGTTGGAGCGGATCTGCGCCGCGCCCTCCAAGCCGCTGATCTTCATCAACGTGCAGGGGGTGCCGCACGCGACCACGCTGATCTGGGAACACACCGAGGACGCGCCCGGCAAACCCTGCCCCAACCCGCGGGTCATCCTGCCGCGCGACGAGGTGCCGAACATCCAGGACGAGCCGGTCGAGGTGGATATCCGCACCCTGGGCATCCGCACCCCGCCGTGTACCCGCGACAATCCCACCTACGGCATCTTCGGCATGATGCACATCCTGCCGCCGGCGCTCGGCTGGATGTGGCGGCTTGCCGCGCCGCGCGGGCACGCCAACCCCAGCATCGTCGATACCGCCGGCCTGCAGAGCGAGGGCGTGGGCTCCTTCTGGCCCTTCGCCACCGGCCGCGTGGTGGACTTCGCCAACATCCTGCTGAAGCAGGTGCGCGAGACCCCGGAAACCGACTTCGCCATCTTCCCGAACAGTCACATCGGCGCCTGGCATGTGGGCTTCATGCCGCAGTGGATCGGCCGCGAGTATCTGGCCCGGCGCGGCGGCGCCCGCTTCCGGCGCGGTCAGTTGCGCCGGGCGGACACGCCGCTGCTGGGCTATGTGCTCCTCCAGATGCATGTGGAGGGCGCCAACGTGCCCGACTTCTTCCTCCAGGTGAACCTTCAGCCCGAGGTGGGCGACGAGGCGTACCGGGAGGGGGCCGAGCAGCTCAAGGCGTTCTTCCGGCGCGAGCTGGAGCCCCTGCGCCAGGACCCGCGGCTTGATCCGCTCGGCAAGCGGATCATCGAGGTGTTCTACGACGGCGGCAGCCAGGGGCAGTTCAAGAATGTCTGGGAGGCCGCCTGATCCCGCACCGGGCGGGGCGCCAGGATCCGCACAGGGCTCCGAACTCGGATGACAGGGGTGTATGGTTCGTGCCTGATCACGAGATCCTCCACGCCCTTCGGGCGCTCAGGATGACATTCTCTATTAAAGGTGTGTCATCCTGAGGGAGCCCCCGCGACCATCGTTCCGATGGTCGCGCTCCTTTGCGGCGACGCGAAGCGTCGCCGGGGGCGACTGAAGGACCTCTTGAGGCGGGTTCCCCCCATCCGTGTCACAGAACGGCAATCCCGGGGCGGGGCCCTGCGGGGCACGCACTTGCCGCTTGACGAGGGACGCGGGCTTGGACAAGTTTGCGTCCCTCCGGGCGATGCCAGACACCGCCCGGCCCGGATGGGGCGTAGCCAAGCGGTAAGGCAGCGGGTTTTGGTCCCGCGATCCCAGGTTCGAATCCTGGCGCCCCAGCCACCATGACGTTTTCCGCCGCTGCGATCGCCCCCCGGCGGCCGGCAGCCCGCACGATGGGAAAAACCGAAAGGCCCCGGGTCGGTTCGACCGATCCGGGGCCTTCTTCCTGTCTGGCCTGCCGTTCCGTGACCTGTCCCGTTGGCCTACAGGGTGGCGTATTGGGATATGGCGGCCATGACCAGATAGACGATATAGATATACCGGCCGATTTCTGTTTCCGCGAACATGACTGCCTCCCCCATCCTGCCATCCTTCAACACCTTTACTGTACCACTTCAGCGGTCGCCGCGGCACAAGACAGGGGGCTCTCTCGGTTTTTATTAAGACGGACTGTGATATGCCCTACACAGAAACAACAGGCTTTTATAAAAGACTATGGTTAATGCCGCGCGTCAGACGATCCGCGCACGCCACGGCAACGCCTTTTACGAGCGGTCCGATTCTAATGCCCGCTTTGCGATGAGCTCCCTTGGCCGACTCCACCGCCCCGGCGTCCCGGTTTAGCCCCCTCTTGCCCGGAGCCCCGGTGTCCTGTACACGAGCGCCACCGCCGGGCCGGGCCCGGCCCGCCCCATGCCAGAGGAGGGATGCCGCATGGGTGTCGAGCGACTGTTCGGCAACAATGCCCGCTGGGTCGAGCGCAAGACCGCGGGTGATCCGGATTTCTTTCACCGCCTGGCCACCCAGCAGACACCGGAGTTCCTGTGGATCGGCTGTTCCGACAGCCGGGTGCCCGCCAACGAGATCGTCGGACTGGATCCGGGCGAACTGTTCGTCCACCGCAACGTCGCCAACATGGTGATCGCGTCGGACCTGAACCTTTTGACGGTCCTCCAGTACGCCGTTGATATTCTGAGGGTCCGGCACGTGATCGTCGGGGGCCACTACGGCTGTGGCGGCGTCAAGGCGGCGCTGAGTCATCAGGCGTTCGGGCTCATCGACAACTGGTTGCGCCCGATCAAGAAGATCATCGCCGCGCATGCCGCCGACCTGGCCGGACTGAGCGACGACGCCCAGGTGGACCGCCTGTGCGAATTGAACGTGATCGCCCAGGCCAGCAATGTGGCCGCCACCACCATCGTCCAGGACGCCTGGGCGCGCGGCCAGGACCTCCAGGTGCACGGCTGGATCTACGCGCTGGAGGACGGCCACCTTCGGGATCTGAAGTGTTCGCTGTCCGGTCCCGAGGACCTTGACGAGGTCATGCGGCTGATCCCGCGGCGCTGACTGACGGCCGGGCTCAGTCCCGGCCGCGCCGCTTCACCACGGCGCGCTTGGCCCGGCGGATGCCGTACCAGACCAGCCCGGCCACCACGGGCACCGACAGCGCGGTGGCGATGCCCACGTTGACCGGCAGGCCGGCGTCCTTCAGGCCCTTGAACAGATAGCCCACCAGGCCGACGGCGTAATAACTGATGGCCACGACGGACAGGCCCTCCACCGTCTCCTGCAGCTTGAGCTGGATGCGGGACCGCTCGTTCATGCTGTTGAGCAGGTCGCTGTTCTGGCGCTCCAGCCCCACCTCGACCCGCGCGCGCAGAAGGCTGCCGATGCGGGAGGCCCGCTGGGCCAGGGATTCCTGGCGCTCGGCCGCCGATTCGCACGTGGACATGGCCGGCCCCATGCGGCGCTCCAGGAAGCCGTCGATGGTCAGATAGCCTTCCAGGCGGTCGGTGCGCAGGTCCCGCAGGCGCTGGCGCACCAGTCCGTAATAAGCCCGGGTCGCCCCGAACCGATAGCTCGTGCGCGCCGCCAGACTCTCGATGTCGGCGGACAACTGGGACAGGCGGCCCAGCAGTTCCGCATCCGTGGTCTGGTCCGCCGCATCGGCCATGCGCGTGCTGACGATGGCCAGGCTCTCGTCGATCACCCGCAGCCGGGGAATGGTGTCCTGGGCCAGCGGCAGCGACAGCAGGGCGAGCGCCCGATAGGTGTTCATCTCGATGAGCCGCTGAACCGTGCGCCCGGCGTGGCGGGCGTCCAGGCCGCAGTCCTGCAGCAGCATGCGCGTGAAGCCGTCCGCATGCAGCCGGAAATCCGCCCAGACGCGGCCCTTGCCGCCGGCGACGGTATTGGCCACCAGCGGGTTGCCGTTGAAATAGCGCAGCGAGATTTCCTCGGCGCCCGGGATCTCCGCGTCGCACGGCAGCATGGCCAGATGCAGCGCCGACAGCACCTCGCCCGGCAGATCGGCCAGCCATTCGTGCGGCAGTTCGTCGATCACCGTCTTGTCGAACGGATCGGAAACGTGCGCCCGGCGATAAAAGGTGAACGAACTGAACTCGGTGTGGCGCTCCCACTTGGCCGTCAGGCCGCCGAAGTCGGCGATGTGCTGTTTCGCCCCGGCCGCCGGGGCGGAGCCCCCCTTGCGGGCGCACAGCGCCGAAAAGTGGGCATGGTCGGTCTCGGCCCCGTGCTCGCCCGACAGGACGGTGAACTGCGAGACCCGGAGCGGCGCGCGCAGCGGATCGGAGGGGCGCGCGTGCAACTCTCCGATGAGCTGCTCCCGCTGCGGGTGCTGGCGAAAGGGGGCGGCTTTCATCGGCGGGGGCTCCCCTCGGTGGCGCGCACGGCGGCGCAGAAGCGGTCGATCAGCGCCGGGTCCTTGATCCCCTTGCTCCGCTCCACGCCGGAGGACACGTCCACCCCCGGCGCGCCGGTGGCCCGGATGGCCTCGGCCACGGTCTCGGGCGTCAGGCCGCCCGCCAGCATCCACGGCAGCGGCGCCCGCCAGCCGGCCAGGATGGACCAGTCGAAGGGGACGGCATGGCCGCCGGGGCGATCGGCGCCGGCCGGGGGCTTGGCGTCCAGCAACAGGCGGTCGGCGTGGTCCACATAGGCCCGCGCGGCCTCGAGATCGGCGGCCGTGGAGACCCCCAGCACCTTCATGACCGGCAGCCCGAAGTCCAGGCGGATGGAATCGATGCGCTCCGGAGTCTCCCGGCCGTGCACCTGGATCAGGTCGAGCCGCACATGATGAAGCACGTGGTCCAGCAGGGCGTCGTCCGGGTCCACGAACAGACCGACGGTCCCCACGGTCTCCGGCAGGGCGTCGAACAGCTCGGCGGCGTCCTCGGCCGTGACGGCGCGGGGCGACGGCGGAAAGAACACGGCGCCCAGCCAGTCCGCGCCGGCGGCGACGGCGGCGTCCACCGCATCCACATCGGTCAGGCCGCAGATCTTGATCTCGACGCGCTTGGGCGGCATTCGCGGGTCCTCCGTCACGCCGCCAGATCGTCGAGCACGCGCCGGGCCGCCGCGCCCGGATCGGGCGCGCCGGTCACCGGGCGGCCCACCACCAGATGGCTGGCCCCGGCGGCGCGGGCATCGGCGGGCGTCATGATGCGCTTCTGGTCGCCCGCCGCGGCGGCCCAGGCGGGGCGCACGCCGGGTGTCACCAGCAGCGGGTCGGGCCCCAGATCGGCGCGCAGCACGGCGGCCTCGTGCGCCGAGCACACTACGCCGTCCAGGCCGGACTCGACCGTCAGCGCGGCGAGGCGGCGCACCTGATCGGCGGCCGCGCCGGTCACCCCGGTGGCGGCAAGGTCCGCGTCGTCCAGGCTGGTCAGCACCGTCACGGCGATGACGCGCGGACGCGGCTGGCCCAGGCGGTGGGCGGCGTCGCCGGCGGCGTCGAGGGCCGCCCGCATCATGGCCGCGCCGCCGGCCGCGTGCACATTCACGATCGCCGGGGCCAGCGGCGCCACCGCGCGCACGGCCCCGGCCACGGTGTTGGGGATGTCGTGGAACTTCAGGTCCAGGAACAGCGCCGGGTCCGCGCCGGCCGCCGCCGCCGCGTCCGTCACCGTCCGCACGCCGTCGGGGCCGTGGGCGCAGAAGGCCTCAAGACCCAGCTTGAGGCCGCAGCCGGCCGCCGAGACGGCCCGCGCCCAGGCCTGCGCCTGGGACAGGTCGGCGGTATCCAGCGCGACAAGGACGGGCGGCACGGGGCGGACGGAGGACATGGCGGCACGCCGGATCAGGGGGGAGACGATCGCCGGCTTTTACACCATGCCCGCCTCGCCCGAAAGGGGTGTCCCCACCCCGTGTGGCGGTTTCACCCGGCCGAAACCACGCCCTTGTCGCGCCGGCTGACCCGCAAGGCGGCCAGGATCAGGCAGCCCACCACCCAGACCAGCACGACGGCGAACGACAGCAGATAGCCGCCCTGAGCGAACAGGGTCATCGGATCGGCGTAGAACGGCGCCCGCAGGATGGTCATCGCGTGGGTGACCGGATTGACCATCATGATGCCGTGCAGCCAGCCCGGCACGCCCTCGATCGGGAAGAAGGCCCCCGACAGCACCCACATGGGCATCATGATGACCATCATGATGGCATGGAACCCGGCGGTGGACTTCATGCCCCAGGCGAACAGGAACCCCAGCCCGGTGAACCCCAGCGAGATCAGCACCAGCGTCACCGCCAGCAGCACGGCCCCGCCCAGCCCCACCGTCATGCCGACAAAGGGTGCGGCGGCGAGCAGAATCGCGGTCTGGAACAGGGCCACCATGGAGGCGCCGCCCACCTTGCCCAGCACGATGCCCAGGCGCGGCACCGGCGCGACTAGCACACCCTGCAGGAAGCCCTGGTCGCGATCCTCGATGATGGTGATCGACGCGAACACCGACGCGAACAGGATCAGCATCATCAGAACACCGGGATAGAAATACTCCAGGTAGGTCATGCCCTCCAGGCCGGGGGCATTGAAGCTGGGGGTCAGGCCGGCGCCCAGCAGCAGCCAGAATATGAGCGGCTGGCCGATGGATCCGATCACCCGGTGCGGCTGGCGGATGAAGCGCGTGAACTCGCGCCGGGCCAGGGCCGCGCCCACGGACCACAGGGCGGCGCCGGCCGCTTCGGGCACCGCGCCGTCGTCGGAACGGGAAACGGCGGCGCCGGTCTCGGACGCGTGGGGCGTGTGGGCCTTGCCGGCGACGGTCATGCGGCGGTCTCCTGGGACTCCGGGGCGCCGACGCGACGAGCGGCGCGGGCCTCGGCGGTGACATGAATGAAGACGTCCTCAAGGGCCGGCTGCTTGACCGTGATCCCGCGCACGAGGTCACGGTAGCCGGCCAGCACCCGCTCCAGCAGCACCACGGCGTCGATGCCCGACGGGAACTCGTCCACCCGCAGCTCGTCGCCGTGGCGGATGGCGCCCAGCCCCATGTCGTCGCGCAGACGGGCGGCCAGCGTGTCCGGCTCCGGGCTGTCGATCACAAGGACGTCGCCGGACAGGCGGGCGCGCAGGGCCTGGGGCGTGTCGTAGGCCAGCAGGCGGCCCTCGGCCATGATGGCGACGCTGTCCACATCCTCGGCCTCGCTGAAGATATGGCTGGTCATCAGCACCGTCATCCCCCGTTCGCGCCGCAGGCGGGTCAGCGCGGACAGAAAACTGCGGCGGCTGGCCGGGTCGAGGCCCGTCGTGGGCTCGTCGAGCAGCAGCAGGCGCGGCCGCGTGAGCAGGCACTTGGCCAGCTCGACCTGACGCGCCAGACCGCCCGACAGCGTGTCCACCCGGTCGCCCAGGCGGCCCGTGAGGTCGGTCCAGGCCAGCGCCTCGTCCAGGCGCGCCCGGAAGGCACTGCCTTTGAGGCCGTACAGGGCCCCGTGGATCATCAGGTTTTCCTGCACGCTCAGGTGTTTGTCCACGGCCGGGCTCTGGAACACCACGCCCATGAGCGCGCGGGCCGAGGCCGGATCGGCCAACAGATCGCGGCCGCCGATCAGAACGCGCCCCCGGCTGGGACGCGCGAGCCCGCACAGGATGCGGAACAGGGTGCTCTTTCCGCTGCCGTTCGGGCCGGACAGGATGGTGAACCGGCCGTCCGGCACATGAAGGGTCAGATCGGATACCGCCGTGCGGGGCGACTGGCGCCGGCCGCCGGGATAGACGTGGGTCAGGTCCTCGATACGGATCATGGCATGATGGCCCTGCCCGTCGGGGCGGGGCGCGCTCCCTGCTGGCGCGCGCGGGCCGCGCGCGGCGTTCATGCGGCCGGCCCGGGCATGGCCTGGCAAGGTGTGCCCACGACCGGCGCAAGGGCCTTCTTTTAAGGCACCGCCCCGGGCGGGGTAAACCCCGAGCGAGTTGGGGACATGGCGCAAACGGGGCCCGGGACCGTATCCGACCCCACAGGTCGGTTTTTTGCCCACCCCCGTGATCCGCGATCAGAATGCGCCCGTAACGAGAAGCAACAATCGGTGACCGGAAAGCCAATCCGGCGCCACCCAGGGGATGTCTCCGGTCTTTGTTCCGTCAGGACCCGTCCAACCATCGTCGAAAGGACTCCCACCCCCATGACCAGCACGCTCTTCCCCCGCTCTCTTGTTGCCGCCGGCGCCCTCGCCACGGCGACCGTCTTCGGCGCCGGCGTCGCCCTGGCCGGCGGCTCCGGTTACGGCACCGCTGCCTCGGGGGCCCAGGTGGCGTCCGCCGCAAGCTCCATGGACATCGTGGATCGCGCCGTGGACGCCAAGGCCTTCACCACACTGGTGGCCGCCGTCTCCGAAGCCGGACTGGTCGAGACCCTGAAGGGCGAGGGTCCGTTCACCGTGTTCGCCCCCAACGACGCCGCGTTCGCCAAGCTGCCCGCCGGCACCGTCGAGGACCTGCTGAAGCCCGAGAACCGCGAAACCCTGACCACCATTCTCACCTATCATGTGGTGCCGGGCAAGGTGACCAGCGGCGACATCGCGGGCCAGGCCCTTGAGGCCGACACCGTCGCCGGCATTCCGCTGTCGATCGATGCCACCGGCTCCGGCGTCATGGTCGGCGGCGCCACCGTCACCACCGCCGACGTGATGGCCAGCAACGGCGTCATCCACGTCATCGACACCGTGCTGCTGCCGAACTGATCGCACGCGCGCTGTCCCCCTGATTGGGAGACGCGGCCCCTGCGTGCCGCGCCTCCCTTGGCTCCCCACCACGCTCCGCATGGAACCGACCCCCTCCAGTTCCTTGGGGCGTGGTCACTTGACCGGCCGGATCCGCTCCGGCCGGTCCTTTTTTTTGTCCGCAAACGGTCACGGCGTCGCCGGCCGGTCCGGGCCGGTAAAGGGTGGCAGCCGGCGACTCAGGAAGGTAGTCTCTGGGGAGGAGGGTCCCTCCTCCCGTGCGCCCGCCCTTCCGGACCAGGAGCCGTTGCCCTTGAGCCACGTTTCAGCCCTCGATGTTCTTGCCCTGCTGGCCGGCGCCGTCCTGTGCGTCACCATTTGCCAGCGTCTCGGCCTGGGATCGGTCCTCGGCTATCTGGTGGCCGGCCTGCTGATCGGCCCCTGGGGCCTGGGCATGTTCACCGAGGGCGAGGACCTGCTCCACTTCGCCGAACTGGGCGTGGTGTTCCTGCTGTTCGTGATCGGCATCGAGTTGAAGCCGGCCCGCCTGTGGGTCCTGCGCAAGGATGTGTTCGGGCTGGGCACCGCGCAGCTTGGGGGGACGGGCGTCCTGCTCGCCGCGCTGGCCTGGCTGTTCGGCCTGTCGGTTCCGGCGTCCATCGTGGTCGGGTTCGGCCTGGCCCTGTCCTCGACGGCGATCGGCCTGCAGATCCTGGCCGACCGGGGCGAATTCGGCCGCCGCCACGGCCGCGCCGCGTTCGGGATTCTGCTGTTCCAGGACTTGGCCGTGGTGCCGCTGCTGGTCCTGGTCTCCCTGCTGTCGCCCGGACCCGACGTGGAGAGCTGGCAGGACACCGCGCTGCAGGTGGGCATGGCGCTGGGCGCGATTGCCCTGGTGATCGTGGCCGGGCATTACCTGCTCAGCACGCTCTATCGGGCCGTGGCCGATGCCCGCAACCATGAGGTCTTCGCCGCCCTGAGCGTGCTGATCGTGCTGGGCGTGGCCTTCCTGATGCAGGAAGTCGGGCTGTCCATGGCCATGGGCGCCTTCCTGGCCGGCCTGCTGATGGCGGAATCCGAGTTCCGGCACCAGGTGATGGCCGACATCGAGCCGTTCCGGGGCTTCCTGCTCGGTCTGTTCTTCATGGCCGTCGGCATGAGCATCGACGTCGGCGCGGCCATGGACAACGGGCTGCTGGTGGCCGGACTGGTGGCCGGGCTGCTGGGTCTCAAGGGGGCGATCCTGCTCGGCCTGGGCTGGGGCATGGGGATCGGCCGCGACAACGCCATCCGCGTCGCCGTGCTGCTGTGCCAGGGCGGCGAGTTCGGCTTCGTGCTGTTCACCCTGGCGTCTCAGACCGGCCTGATCGATCTGGCCACCACCCAACTGCTGATCCTGGTCATCTCGCTGACCATGGCCCTGACCCCGCTGATGGTGAAGCTGCTGCCCCACCTGCTGCCCAGCAAGCCGGAACGGGCGCTGTCGGGCCTCGGCCCGCGCCCGGCGGAGCGCCAGCCCTCCAGCGGCGGCCACGTCATCATCGCCGGCTATGGCCGGGTCGGGCAGATCGTGGTCCGGATGCTGGAGGCGACCGGCACCCCCTATCGCGCGCTCGACCTGCACGCCCAGCGCGTCGCCCAGGCGCGGCGAACCGGCCAGGACGTCTACTACGGCGATGCCAGCCGGGCCGAGGTGCTGCGCGCCGCTGGTCTGGACGAAGCCCGCGCCGTCATCGTCACCCTGGATCAGGCCGAGACCGCCGAGCGCGCCGTGGATGCCGTGCGGCGCATGAACCCGGCCATCCCCGTTTTCGCCCGGGCCCGCGACCCGGCCCATGTGGCCGATCTGGTGCGGCACGGCGTGACCGGCAGTGTGGCCGAGGCGCTGGAATCGAGCCTCCAGCTCGGGGCGATGTATCTGCGCGACACCCGCGAGCACAGCGCGGACCGGGTGCAGCGGCTGGTGGAATCCCTGCGCGACGATTGCGCGGCGACCGGGCAGAACATTCCCACGCCCCCCACCACGGTGGACGATCCGGGCGCGGGCAGCGCCGCCCGCCCGGCCGTGCCCGTTCCGGGCGCCGCCGCCGGAACCGACACGGCCGCGCCGCCCCGCGCCGCCTATCCCCCGCCGCAGCACCAGCCGCGCCCGACCCACACGGGTCCGGACGTGGCCTGACGCCGGCCCGCCCGGGGTATCGTTCCATCGCCCCCCAACCGCCGCAAAGCCGCCACGGTTGCGGGTATCCTGACCCGCATCCCTCCGACCAGACCAGCGAGGACCGCACACCATGCCGCCCCTGCATCGCGTCCCGTTCGCCCGCGCCGCCCGCATGGCCGCCCTTCCGGCCGTGCTCGCGCTCGGCGTCGCCCTGGCGGGCCCGTTCTCCGCGTCCGCCCGCGCCGCCGTGGCCATCGAGGGCACCTTCACCGCCCGCGCCGAGTGCCCCGGCTATCAGAGCTTCAACGCCGGCACCAATCCGGGGATGGTCGTCCTGACGCCGGGCACGGTGTACGGGGCCTTCGAGATCAACAGGCCAGACGGCGCGTGGATTCGCCTGCGCGTGCCCGGAGCCGAGCCGCTGGAACGCTGGGTCGCGCGCGAATGCGGCCGTCTGCAGCTTTACGACCGGGGCCCCGAGACCTCTGACACCACCGCGCCCGTGGACCCGGGCGCCGACCCTGCCTCCGGCGACCTGCAGGTGACGCCCCTGCCCGCGCCCGGCGAGACGGCCGACCTGGACGCCACGCCGGAGGCCGCGCCGGCGGCCCGCCCCGGCGATCCGCCGCCCGACCTGCTCACGACGCTGACCACCGGCACGCTGATCTCGCGGTCCTCGACCGCCTATCCCTGGTACTTCGACCGCATCGACCGGGGCGCGGACGACCCGACCCCGCCGCCGCCCATGCTGGGCGAGGTGGACGCGGACGTGCTTGAGCTGTGCGGCGACTGGGGCGCCCCCGTCGCCCGCGGCGCCTTCGAAGGCTTTCTGGAGGCGCGGCCGGGCCTGCGGGCCTCGCTGCTGGCCACGCTGCAGACGGATGACGTGACGAAGCTTGTGGACGCCTGGTTCGCCGAGGGCGGCTTCCGCCACATCTTCTGCGGCGAGCCGGACCAGCGCGACGGCTCCCGCTGGAAGCTGGGCGGCATGCACTACATGGGCCGCTATGCCCAGGCGCAGTTGAACGGCTGGGCCGGCCGACTGGAAGGCGGCTGCGCCATCGAGGAGACCGCGCCACCCATCTACACCGCCGGCACTCAGTTCCGCGCGCCGGACGGCAGCACCGGCATCAAGTGCATCAACGGCTATGCCCTGGGCCTGACCGCGTCGGACATCCTGTTCGAGGTCACCAAGGCCTATCGGGACTCGCGGACCACGCTGTCGTCGGGAACCGGAGCCTGCCGGGCGCGCATCCTGGACAACGGCAACGCCTACGAGGCCGTGTTCGTGGTCCGCTCGGACGCCATCGTGACGTTCTACCCGGACGCCACGCCGGACGAGAGCCTGCGCTACTGCGCGGAGTGATACCGGCCGACGGAAAGGTTCATCCTTTTCGTCGGCTGGCCGGCCCGACTGGGCCGGCGCCCTCGGCGCCGCATCGCGGCGCCGTTCTACAGATGGCCGCCCAAGGGCGGCCGGGGGCGGCGGAGCCGCGCGCCCCGAAGGGGCGCTGCGGCGAACAAAACAAAGACTCATCCTGACGGGACGCCGCGGCGACCCTGTGTCGAAAGAGTCATCCGCATCGTTGTGCGGTATGACCCAGCACGGCCGCGCGGTAGGCCGCGCGGCAGGCCGCCTTGCCGGCCGTGGCCTCCACATAGGCGCGGCCGTTGCGGCCCAGCCGGGCGCGCTCCGCCGGAGCGTCGATCAGCGCCTGGACCGCATCGGCCAGCGCCGCCCCGTCCTCGGGCGGGCAGATCACGAACGCATCGGCGGCCTTGCGGATCCCGTCCATGGGCGAGCCCGCCACCGCCGTGCACACGAACGGCCGCCCCGCCGCCATGATCGCATAGATCTTGCTCGGCACGGCGAAGGCCGCGCCCGCCGGATCCTGCGGCACCAGATGGACATGCCCGGCGGCCATGCCCTCCGCCAACGCCTCGGGCGGACAGAAGGGCTCGAACCGCACCACGGCGTCCAGGCCGCGCGCCGTGGCGTGGTCCATCAGGGTGGCCTTGTAATTGCCGTCGCCGCGAATGACCACCTGGGCCGGAAGCGCCCGATCCCGGATGGCCTCGGCCATGCCCAGAAGCTGATCGAGCCCCTGTTTGCGGCCCACGTTGCCGCTGTAGAGCAGCGTGACAGGTCCGGCGGGCTCCGGCCGGGGCCGGATCCGATCGTCGTCGATGGTGGGCGGCACGATGCGCACCGGGGTGCGCACGCCCAGGTCCCGCAGGGTCTCGGTCATTGCGGGCGAGAGCGTGATGATCTCATCCATCCGGTTCAGCGCCGCCCGCTCCACCCGCCGCAGCAGCCAGAGCACGGCCCCGGACGACGCCAGCTTCAACGAGGCCGCCAGCCCCGATTGCACGTCGTGGACCACGGCGACCCGGCGGATCCGGCGCGGCAGGGCCGCCGCCACCGCGACCACCGTCAGGATGGACGGGCAGACGGCCACCACGGTCATGGCGTCGCGATGCGTGCTGCGGCGTCTCAAGCGGGCCCACAGGCGCGCCGCGAACAGCAGCTCCGGCCCCAGCCGGGCGCGGATACCCGCGCCCTTGGGCGGCGGCATGGGCAGGCGGCGGATGGTCACGCCGGTGTGGGTCTCGTCGTCCCGGCGACCGTCCCGCCAGTCCGCGAGGACCTCTCGGTGCGGATAGAACGGGCGCGCGCAGTGAACGGTGACGGACCCCACGGCGGGATCGGCGGCCAGGATCTCGGCCATCTGCTGCACCGGCGGCGCGCTGCCGGCCACCTCCGGCCAGTACCACTGCGACGCGATGAGAACGCCCCGCCGGCCGCCGGGGTGGTCGCCGTCAGTAGGCATTGTCGTCCCCCCGCACGATCTGGACCGCCGTCTTCAGAATAATCACCAAGTCCAGATAGAGGCTCCAGTTCTCCACGTAGTACAGGTCGTGCTCCACGCGGGCGATGATCTTGTCCTCGGTGTCCGTGTTGCCGCGCAGGCCGTGGCACTGCGCCCAGCCGGTGATGCCCGGCTTCACCTGGTGCCGGCTGGCGTAGGGGGCCACGACCTCTTCATACAACCGCCCGCCCGCCTTGGCTTCGACGGCATGGGGGCGCGGGCCGACCACGGACATGGTGCCCTGGATCACGTTGAAGAGCTGGGGCAGCTCATCGATGCTGGTGCGGCGGATGAAGGCCCCCACCCGGGTCACGCGGGCGTCGTTCACCTGCGTCAGGGTGGCGGCCCCGGGGTCGGTCTTGTCCTGATACATGGAGCGGAACTTGTAGACCGGGATCAGGTTGTTGCTGAAGCCGTAGCGCTTCTGCACGAACAGCACCGACCCCCGGGATTCCAGCCGGATCGCCAGCGCCGTCAGCGCCAGCAGCGGACTGAGCAGGATCAGGGCCGGGACGGCGATCGCCAGGTCCTCGGCCCGTTTGATGACCGCGTTCCAGTCGCTGATCGGCCGGTCCTTCAGGCTGAGCACGTGCATGCCGCCGATGCGGTAGACCGGACGGTCCGCAAAGCGCAGCCCCAGACAGTCCGGCGCCATGTAGATGTCCACCGGCCACATGGCAAAGGCCTGGACCAGGCCCGCGATCCGCTGATAGGCGCTCCAGGGCAAGGCCAGGATGATGAGGTCAATGGCCCCGGTGCGCACCAGATCCTCGATCCGCGAGGTATCCCCCAGCACCGGCAGCCCCCCGACCACCGGATCGGTCCGCTCCATGCGGTCGTCCAGGAACCCGATGACGTCGATGCCCTGGCTGCCGAACTTGCGGAAGTGGGCCAGCACATCGCGGCCGATCTCGCCGGCGCCCACGATGACAGCCTTGCGGGCGGCATAGCCGCGTCGCTCCGCGAAGCCGAAGTAACCCATCAGGACGGCGCGGCTGACCACGATGTAGGCCATGAACGACAGGACCCACGAGACCCCCCAGAGCCGGGAATAGTAGTTCGTCGTCTTGAGCGCGAAGGCGATCAGCAGCCCGGCGCCGAAGGCGAACAGCACGGCCCAGAACGTGGGCGCCATCCGCGCGGCGTTGAGGCGGAAGAAACGCCAGTCATAGAGCTTCAGCACCGTGGCCTGGGTCACGAAGGCTGCGGCCACGGCGAACACCATGCCCACGTAGTAGAGCAGGAACCCGTCAAAGATCCCGTAGACGTGATAGAGCCCCAGCCCGGCCCCGCACAGCACCACCAGGTCGGCACAGAACACGATAAAGTGCAGGGACCGCAGCATGCCGGGACGGGACCGGGCGGATCCGACGGGACGGGTCCCCGGTCCCGGGGCCCGATGGGAATCGGTCATCGTGCAACTTTCTGTCTTGTCCACGGCCAAAGGCACCATGAAGACGCCGGAGGCGCCGCCGCGTTTCTCCGCGCGACACTCTGGTCCTGATCGGCGATGACCCGGACGCATCCGTCTCATCGCCTTCGCGGTGCGAGTCCCAGCTTAAAGCCGCGCCGGTGCGGGGGCAATGCGATGGACCGCGCACCAAGTCCACGGGCCCAGGTTCCCATGACGGCTCTTCCCGCACTGCCTGCGCACGCCTCTCGAGATCCCTCGTCTCGCTTCGCTCACTCGGGATGACATCCTAAAATTATAGGATGTCATCCTGAAGCCGCGAAGCGGCTGAAGGACCTCGAGCGCAAGTCTCCAAACCGCTGCAAAGACCTGGAAGAGCGATCCCGGTAACCTGAGCCCGTCGCCCTGACCGCGCGCCATCAGCCCCCGGGCAGCATGCCCAGGCCGCGCCACAGCGGCAGCCGGTCGGGCCGCAGGCCCTGCAGGGCGCCCGAGAGGATCTCGCGGATGCGGGCCGGATCCTCGATGCGCTCGCCCCTGTGGATCAGGCTTTCTCTGTCCGCCTGGAAGGGCGCCCAGATGTGCTCCACCAGCGCGGCGGTGTCGTCGGGCGAGACGCCGGACCACAGGGCATCCAGCGTCATGGCCTCCAGCCCCGCCACCGGGATCTCGGTCCCGACGCGGGGCGCGGGCACGGTCGCCTGGGTGCCGAGCCCGGACTCCCGCACCGCGGCGGCGGCCAGCGCAACGCCCCGGCCGACCACCGCCATGATCTCCGGCCCGGGCGGCGGCAGGCAGGGCCAGGCGAGCCCGCCCGAGACCAGCAGCGCCCCCGCCTCCACCGGCGTTGCGCGCGTGCCGCCCATGGGTCCGGCCATCAGCGCCGATAGCGGCTGCGGGCCGTCGTGCCAGAGCGACAGCGCGGCCTGCCGGTAGGCCTCGGGCAGTTCGATATCCCCGGCCGGCGCGCGCAGCGACAGCCCGGCCTCGGTCGGATTGCACGCCGCACAGAACGTCTGCGCCGCCAGCGCCTGCGCGCGGTCCCGCTCGCTCAGGCGGACCAGGCCGCGCATGTACAGGTCCTTGCGCAGGATCCGGTTCAGGAACATGTCGCGCAGGGTCTCGCGCACGTGGGGCACGGCGACGTCGCCCAACGCCTCCGCCTGGGCCGGCGTCAGCATCAGGTCGGGGAAGTTCTCGTGCGGCATGGCGCTGCCGGCGTAGGTCAGGCCGATGGACATCATGTCCTGGGCCACCTCGCTGTGATACAGCGCCGACCAGGTCTCGTTCATGTACTCGTGGACCAGATAGGCGGGGTCGGCGTCGCGGATCTTCTGGAACAGGTCGTTCAACAGCCCCTCGCCGCTCAGATGCACCGCCCCGGCCGCACGCAGGGCCTCCACCCGGGCGATGGCGTCCTGAAGCCGCGCGTCGCTGCGGCCCACGGACAGGCGCGCGGCCTCCAGCAGCGCGCGTTGCAGCACGCCCATCTGGCCGGACCCCGGCATGGCGTTGTAGCTGAGGTAGATCAGGCCCCCGGCGCGCATTCCCGTGCGCAGCAGCTCGCGCATGGCGGCCTTCACCGGCGCGCCGACCCAGCCGTAGACCCCGTGGATCACGACCAGATCCGCCTGCGGCAGGGCATCGGGCGTGGCCGCCAGATCCACGACATCGGCGTCCAGCAGGTCGATGTTGCGCAGGCCCAGATCCGCGGCCCGCCGGCGGGCCCGCGCGATGTGGGCCGGGTTGTAGTCCACGCCGACGAAGCGGCAGTCCGGATGCGCGACGGCGGCCGAGATCACGCCGTTGCCGTAGCCGCAGCCCAGTTCCCAGACCACGGACCCCGACCCCAGCGGCGGACTGTCCACCCCCGCAATCAAGGCGGACAAACGCAGATTGATCGGGGACAGCGCGGGATAGGCCCCGGCCGTGTACGGAATATCCCTGACGTAACCGTCCTGATGCGTCGTCACGCGCCGTCCCCCTGCGTGGCCATGGTCGGTCCCGACGGAGGCAGCATCCCGAGCCCCCGCCACAATGGAAACCGGGTGTCCTGAAGCCCCGTCATGATCTCGGTCAGCAGGGCGCGACAGCGCCCCGGCTCCTGGATCCGCTCTCCCTTGTGCACCAGCGACTCGCCGGCGGCCTCCATGGGCGCCCAGACGTGCGCGGCGAGCGCCGACGCCTCCGCCTGCACGCCGCTCCAAAGGCCCTCCAGGACCCGCGCTTCCAGACCGCCGACGGGCACATCCGTACCGACGGCGGGGGCCGGGATCATGCCGTTGTGGTGCAGGCCGATCGCCCGCACCTCGGCCCCGAGCTCCAGCACCGCGCGTTTCATCGCCGCGAGCGTCTCCGGCGCGCGGTCCGGGCGACAGGGCCAGGCGATCCCGCTTGCGACGAGCAGGGCCGCCGCCTCGCGCGGCACCGGCTTGACCGGCGCCAGAGGCCCGGCCAGCAGGGCGCCCAGCGGGCGCGGTCCCTCCCGCCAGAGCACCCGCGCGGCCTCCCCATAGGCGTCCGGCAGGGTCACCGAACCCGCCGGCCAGGAGAGCGTGAGGGTGACCGCATCGGGGTGGACCCGGCTGCAGAACCAGGTGTCCCACAGCAATCGGTCGCGCTGCGCCTCGCCCAGTGGGCGCGGCCCCCGCACGAACAGGTCCCGGCGCAGGATGCGGCGCACGAACAGGTCCACGATGGTCTCGCGGACGGAGGACAGGGGCACATCCTCGATCATCTTCATCTGCGCCGGCGTCAGCAGCGAGGCCCGGAAGTTCTCGTGCGGGACGGCGCTGCCCACGTAGGTCAGGCGGGCGTCCTCCAGGTCGGCGGCCACCTGACTGTGGAACAGCGCCGCCCAGCCCTCGTTCAGATACTCGTGAACCAGTTCATGCCCGGCGCCGCGCTTCAGACGCTCGACCTGCCGGGCGATGTCGTCGGTGGCGTTCAGGTGGTGGGCGCCCGCGGTCTTCAGCCGGTCCAGGTGGTCGGCGGCCTCCTTGATCCGCAGATCGCTGCGGCCGACCGACAGCCGGGACAGTTCCAGGACCGTCCGCTGCGCCACGGCCATCGCGCCCGCCCCGGGCATGGAATTGTAGCTGACGTAGACCAGCCCGCCGGGGCGGACGCCCCAGGCCAGCAGGCGGCGCACGGCGGCCCGGATCGGCTCGCCGACCCAGCTATAAAGGCCGTGCAGGACAGCGACGTCGCACGACGGCAGGGACCCCGGCCGGTCGGCCAGGTCCACCAGATCCGCGTCGAGAAGCTCGATGTTGCGCAGGCCCAGGGTCTCGATGCGCTCGTGGCCGCCGGCGATGTGAGCCGGGTTGTAGTCCACGCCGACGAAGCGGCACGCCGGATGCGCCACGGCGGCGGCGATCAGCGAGTTGCCGTACCCGCAGCCCAGCTCCCACACCACGGACCCGGGGCGCAGCGGCGCGCCGTCCACCCCCGCCACCAGCGCCGCGAGCCGCAGGTTGACCGGGGCCAGGTCCGGAAACGCCTTGGCCGAGTACGCCACATCCGAGACGTACCCGTCGTCACCCCCCGTCATGATGCTCGAGCCCCGCTCCGTTGGTCCGCCCCGCGAACGGCGGCGCCACGTCCTCGTCGGTCCAGCCGCGGGCCGCCCAGGCCCCGTCGAAGAACGACACGGCGGCGGAGGGCCGGGGCCACCCCGTCACGCGCACAAGACCGGGTCCCACGTGCTCGGATCCCTCGGTCCACCACAGGCCGCCGTCGCCGTCCACCGGCAGGGGGACGCCTCGATCGAGCAGATCGGCGATGGCCGCCGCCGCCGCGCCCACGCCCTCGCCGCCCAGCGGCACCCAGGTGCCCGGCTGCCCCGGTCCGGGGGACGGTCGCGTTGCCACCGGGGGCCAGGCCCATTCCAGGTCGTGCAGGGCCTCTTCCAGGTCCTCGGCGGTCAGGGGCTGATCCGCCTCCAGCACGGCCAGGGCGAGGTCCTCCAGGGCGTCCAGGAGCGGGCGTCCGTCGCGCAGCACGGCGGCCAGCGAGGGCAGATCGTCCACGGGCGCGGCCAGCATCAAGGGAAAATAGCGCCCCACCCGGTCCACGCTGGGCACCACCACGCCCGTCTGCGCCCGCCCGGAGATGCCGGCCCCGAGCGCGAAGCGCCAGACCGGGCCCGTCAAATAGGTCTCCAGCCAGGTCTCCTCGCCCAGGTCGTCACGCAGCGCCGACATCAACCGACCCAACCAGGTGTCCCACGCTTCGGCCACCTGATGATCCAGCCCCCGGCGCACAAAGTCCCCATGCGCCGGCAGCTTGCCGTGAAACCCGATCGTTCCCATTCACAGACTGCCGGGACAGCGGAAGGCCTTCAGCTCCCGCAGGTTGAAGGGATTCATGACGCTGCCCGCGCGAATCTCGAATATGGCGGACAGCCCCCCGGTGGACCACTGCACCCGGAACCGATCGCCCGTGCCGCCGTCCAGCCGCTGGCCCTGGTCGAGCAGACGGAAGAACGCCCAGGGGCCGGCGAACCCGGAGATGGAGGGCAGACCCGGCGCGTTGCTCTGGAACGACACCCGGGTCTGGCTCCCGGTGCCCGGCCAGGTCAGACGCGAGGTCAGCACGGGCCCATGGGCGTAGTTGACCTGCTGGCCGTCGATCTCCAGCACCACGCTGTTGGCGTTGGCGTCCAGGGACACGGGCGTGACCTCGAACGGCACGTTCAACTGGGCGCCGCCGGTCGGGAAGAACGCGTCGCGGATGGCCGCCGCGCGCTCGAACTGGGCCAGCGCGCCGCGTGACAGACCAACGTCGATGCCGTTGTACCGGCGGCTGCGCCATGGCTTGCGGCCCATGTCCACATAGGGCAGCAGGTTCTGCCGGAAGAAGCCGTCGATCAGTCCGTTCGGCGAGAACAGCCGCACGAAGTCCGCCGTCGCCACGTCGGACCCGCTGCCCGAGGCGAACGGATAGCGGTTGTTCAGGGCCTGCTGACACAGGGGCAGGACGTCCGCCTTCCAGGCCGTATCGAGTCCGTCCTTGGTGCTGCTGACGGCGATGGACTGCCCGCCGGAGGCGATATGCTCCAGCCAGCCGGCCAGGGGCGCCGGCACCTGGGTCGCCTCGGTCCCCAGCCGCTGGACGGCATCCACACCGCCACCCCCGCCGCCACCGCCGCCCCCGCCGATGACGCCGGCCAGCCCGCCGCCGCCGTCGGAGACACGGCGCAACTCGTTGTAGGCCTCGCCAAGCTGGCGGATCAGGTTTTCGACGGGCGCGGTGCCGCCGTCCATGGCCAGAACATACTCGTGCAACTGCCGGAAGCGGTCGTTGACGAACTGGCCGGGCAAGGCGCGTTCGCTGGCGGCGCCGGTTCCGCCGGCGCCCCCGCCGCCGCCCGTAAAGCTGCTGTCCGAGAAGATGCCGGCCAGCCGCTCCACCACGGAGACGGTGTTGGTGCCGATGCCGAAGGTCTGGCCCACGTTCCGGACCTCGCCGGCCGCCGACTCGATGGTCTCGGCGTTCTGCTGGGCACTGCCGCCGGAGCCCAGGTTGGCCAGCGCGCCCCCCAGCCCGCCTTGCGCCTCGGGCCGGGCGAGCCGGGTCTGCTGCGCGGCCTCGTGCAGCAGGTTGCGCAGGGGCGAATTGGCCCCGGACAGCAGCGCCAGGACCTCGGTCGCATCGCTCGCGGCGTTGAACGGCACCAGTTCGATGTCGGACAGCAGGCCGTCCCACTGGGCCACATAGTCATCCATGTACAGCGCGGCGAGATCGCGCTCCAGCAACCGGATCTGGGCGTCGTCGAGGGTGGCGTTCTCGCCCAGCACCCAGCTTTCGGAGGCCACCTCGCGCGAGACGTCCACCAGCGAGGGCAGGAACACCTCGGTGAAGCCCTGATAGGTGTAGAAGCCGTCGATGCCTTCATCCAGGTCCACGCCGGAGCGCCGCACGAACACCCGGCGCGCCGTCGGCCCGGCGGCGTCCGTGATGCGCCATTCGGGCAGCGCCTTGGCGGCCCGGCTGTTCTTGATGAGGGCATAGGCGCGTTCGGCCAGCGGCTGGCGCTGCAGGATCTCGCGGGTGCGGGTGACCAGCGGCCCGTCGATGGGCATGGTGCGGAGCACGCCCTCGGTCAGCGCCACGATGTGGCCCTCCACCTCGTCGCGCAGCGGCTGGTTGCTCGCCCCCGGGTAGCGACGCGACAGGTCGAAGCGCGCCCACTCGCGGATCAGGGTGGCGTTCACCGGACCCTGGCCGCCGACCATCAGGTACATCTTGAGCAGGCCATACAGGGCCTCGGTCTCGCTGGCCTCGACCAGCATTTCGCGCAGGCGATAGGTCAGGCGGGGCAGCAGCAGGCCGTTCAGCGCCTCCTTGTAGGCGGAGCGGGCCTGCTGGGCCAGCTTGTCGCCCTGGTACAGACCGAAGCCGGACCCGACCGGCGGGTCCTGGTCCCGTTCGGCATAGCCCAGCGGCAGACCGCGCAGGGTGGCCAGCGGCGGCAGGATGGGCCGCAGGTCCGAGGACTCCACCAGCACGGTCTCGCCGTCCGCCGGCATGATCTGCGCCACCTGGGTGCGGTAGGTGTCGATGCCGTCCTGGGTGCGCGCAATCAGGTCGCGGTTGACCAGGGTGCTCCAGGTCCACAACCCCGCCCCGGTCATCAGCACGATCAGCGCGACCGCGATGGCCGTGCCCCGGATCAGCCGCTGCCGGCGCTCCACGGCGCGGTTGCGGCCGACCATGCCGGCTTCCTTGAACAGCACCTCGCGCAGCAGGCGGGTCAGGAAGTAGCTGCGCCCGTCGCCCCGGAACGCGCCGAAGCGGGCCGGGGGCACGCCGAAGCGCCCGGCGAGCCCCGCCATGACGCGGTCGATGGGGGTGCCTTCCTGCGTGCCGCTGGTGAAGTAGACGCCGCGCAGCAGCACGGGTTCCTCGTAGCGGCCGGCGCGGAAGGCTTCTTCCAGCACCTGCATGATGGAATCGCGCAGGGCCGCCACCTGCAACGGCAGGCCGGCCACCAGACCGGCGCGGGCGAAATCGTCTTCCTGGTGCAGCCGGTCGAGGCGACGCTGTTCCAGCCGCTCCAGCAGCAGGTCGAATTCCTCGGGGAACAGATCCAGCGGATCGGTGTCGTCGTCCTTCGCTCGGTCCAGGAAGGGGAAGGTCATGCCCCAGACCTGGGCGCGGTCGTCGCGCCGCATGTCGCCGAAGAACTCCATGAATCCGGCGATCAGATCGGCCTTGGTCAGCATGACATAGACCGGCAGCCGCAGGCCGAGCCGGTCGTACAGCTCCGAAATCCGCTTCTTGATGGACAGGGCGTGGTCGCGCCGCTCCTGCTCGGACGCGGTCATGATGTCGCCGATGCTGATCGCCACGATCAGACCGTTGACGGGCTGGCGCGGGCGCGCCTTGCGCAGGATGTCCAGGAAGCCCTGCCACGCGGCGGCGTCGATGGTGGCGTCGGAATCCTGGGTGGTGTAGCGGCCGGCGGTGTCCAGCAGCACGGCCTCGTCCGTAAACCACCAGTCGCAATTGCGCGTGCCGCCCGCGCCGGACACCTTGGCCTGCTTGGGATCGTTGCCCAGCGGGAAGCCGAGCCCGGAGTTGAGCAGCGCCGTGGTCTTGCCGCTGCCCGGCGGGCCGATGATCATGTACCAGGGCAGTTCGTAGAGATACTGGCGGCCGCTCTTGCCGTCCTTGCGGCGCATGCGCTGCAACTCGCCCAGCGCGCGTTCCAGGTTCTTGCGCAGGGCCTCCACCTCGGGACCGGCATCGCCCCCGGCGGCTGCGTTGCTGGCCACGCCGTCCACAAGCTCCGCCTGGCGCTTGCGCCGCCGCAGCAGGCCCCAGACCACGAACCCGGCCCAGATCATGAGCAGGATCAGCGCGATCAGCAGGCGGGCGGCGATGCCCTCCAGCGGCCGGGCGTCGCCGAAGCCGATCAGCGGCCCGAGGAACAAGACCAGCAGGATCAGGAACAGGGTCCCGATCAGGCCGATGAACCAGCCGCTCTTGAGGATGGAGACGATCTTGCTCACGGTCGGCGTCCGTTCTCAATGGGGGCGGGACGAGGCGCGGCCACGCGGAACGCGGCCGCTCACTGCCCCTGCTTGACCAGGATGATGTCGGTGCGGCGGTTGGCCTCGCGGCCCGCCGCGGTGGCGTTGTCGGCGATGGGTTCGGTGGCGGCCTTGCCCTCGACGGTCAGGCGCGACGGATCGTCCAGATACGGTTCGATCTTGGCCCGCACGGCCTCGGCCCGGGCCAGCGACAGATCGAAGTTGGAGGGGAACCGCACCGTCCGGATGGGAATGGAGTCGGTGTGCCCCTGGATCACCACCGTGCCCTGTTCATCGTTCAGGGCCTCGCCGACGCGCTGGATCACCGCGGTGAAACGGTCGCTGACGGTATCCGAGCCGGACTCGAACATGCCGCGCGCCCGCAGCCGGACGGTGATGGCCTGCGGGTCGTCCAGCACGGTCACCAGACCCTCGTCGATCTCGGGTTCCAGGAAGCCGGAGACGCGCTCGCCCTGGGTCACCACGTCTTCCGGCGGCGGCGGCGGGGGCGGCGGCGGCGGGGCCTCGTACTCGATCACGATGGCCCCCCGGGGCGGCAGCCCGGCATAGGACGCATACAACTCGTCACTGTCCGCGTTCAACCACCAGGCGAATCCGATGAACATCAGCACCAGCAGCGCGGCCGTGGCGCTGGCGATCACCCACACGGGGATGAGCGACGAAATGGGGCGGTAGCCCGCATCCTCGCCCTTCCAGTGCGGGGACAGTTCTTCCGGCACCTCGCCCCGGATGTCCGCCAACAGGCGGTACAGGCCGTCGCGGGTGCGCCGGTGCTCGCTGCGGCCCCGGTCGAGCACGCGCATCTTGCCCTCGAACCCGAGCGAGAGGCACAGGTAGAACAGTTCCAGCACCCGCCCGTTGCGGCCCGGGTTCTCGGTGATGCGCTTGAGCAGGTTGTAGAACCGCTCGCCGCCGTAGGCCTCGTTGTGGAGGCACACGGTCATGCCTTCGCGCGACCAGATGGAGCCCGACCCCCACGGCGTGTTCAGCACCACGTCGTCCATGGTCGCCGCCAGGGCGTAGCTTGCCGTGCGGTGCTGGTCCTCCGGCAGGTCGGTCTTCTTGAGACGCCGATTGAAGCCCGCGAACTCGTCCAGAACCCGGTCGCGCAGGGCATCCGGATCCCGGTGGGTGCCGCCCAGGCGCAGGCGGGCGATCAGGCTGAGCAGCGGCGCGGCGGCGGCCACGACCGGATTGTGGCGCGAGCGTTCGGCCAGGGTGGCGGAAATGTCGCCGACGCCGCCCCCGCCCACATCCGGCGCCTCGCGCCGGCCCCCCGATCCGCCCCGAGGGGCCGACGGCGCCGGGCGCTCGCGCTCCGACGAGCCGGAGGACGGCACATAGGTGGCCTCGCCGTCGTCGAACGGCGAGGGGCCGCCTCCTCCGCCGCCTCCGCCGCCTCCGCCGCTCGCGCCCCCGCGCTGGGGCCGCGCGGTCGGCGGCTGCGTGGTGCCGCGATTGCCGCCCCCGCCGCGCCGGCCCGGGGTCGGCCGGATCACCGTGCGGTCGATGTCGCCCGGTTCGCTGAACGGATCGAGGTTGTCGTCATCGGCCATCGCTGTCCGTCCCTCCCCTGTGCCCGCCGGATCGGGGCCCGCCTGTTACTGCCGGATCGCCCAGAGTTCCATGTCCACGTTCGGGAAGTCACCGCCGATGTGGATGCCCATGCCGCCCGAGTTGGAGAGCCGGCGCCAGAAGTCACCGCTCTTGTCCAGTTCGAAGTAGACGTAGTCGGCATGGTAGGGAATCTGGCGCGGGGCCACGGCCAGCGGGCGCGCGTCGATGCCGGGCAGCGCCGAGTTGACGAGTTGGCGGATGTCCTCCACCGGGCCGATCTTGACCTGATGGGGGAAGTGTCGGCGCAGCACCTCGGTGGAGACCTCGGCCCGCACGGCGAGCACGAAGACCGCCTGATGGAGAAGGCTGCGGTCGGTGATCGACCACACCAGCACCCCGGACTTGGTGGTCCGCAGTTCCAGTTGGGTCGCGGTCTGTTCCAGCACCGCGCTCAGCGACATGCGCAGGTCGGCGATCACGGGCGTGAAGGAGCCCTGAAGGTCGTCGTGCTGGTACGGCGGGAAGCGCGCCGGCCGCCGGGATTCGGCGGCGAACGTGGACAACTCGCCGGCCATCTCCAGGCACAGGGCGTAAAACCGCTCGGGATGGACATCGCCGCCCGTGGACCAGTGCGCCAGCAGGGGTTCATAGCGGTTGGTGGCCTGCAACAGCAGGAAGTCCGCGATCTCCGCGACCCCCTTGGTGCCCGACTGTCCCAGGCGCGCCGCCAGGGCCTCGCCCCGGTGATGCAGCAGGCCCTGCAGCTCGGTCAGGAACCCGAACAGCGGCCGGGCGGCGCGGCAGACCAGCGTCGGGGGGATGTAGGCCGGGTCCAGGCGAATGCGGCCGTTGGCATCCACCTCGACGATGCGGGCCAGGCCGAGGCTGGCATACCCGGCGCGGTCCTCGCCCTCCAGCTTGTACCGCAGGCGCTGGCGGGCCACCTGGACGTCGGCGGTGACATCGGACCCGGCGATGGTGTCCAGCGCCTCGTAGTCCGCCGCCATGTAGCGCGCGGTCGCCTCCCCCCGGCTGTCCATCGCCACCTCGGACAGGCCGGGACGGCGCAGCGGCAGGGTCAGGAACACCTCGGCGCCGCGCGCCCCCTCGGTCAGTTCCAGGGGCGGCGGCGCGTCCGCCTCGTCCGGGATGGCGAACGGCGTGCCGTCGGGCAGGACCCCCCGGCACTCGGTCACCGCGAACTTGCCCGTCTCCAGAAGCTCCGCGTCCACGGACAGCGCGCTGATGCCCCACGGATGGGGCGTCATGTCCATGGTGCGGTCGTGGATCAGGCTTTCGATCGCTCGGTCGGCCTGCTGGAAATGCTGCGCCCGCAGGAACATGCCCTCGGACCAGACGACCCTGTTACGCCATCCCATGCCTGAACCCCATCCTGCGCCCCCCTGCTGCTCCCTACCGCGCCGCCATGGCCGGAGCCGGCCCGGGCGCGGCCGCCGACGGGCCCTGCAGGCCCATGGTCACGCCATTGGCGCCCAGCATCACGTTGAAGCCTGTGGTCTGGTTGGGCGGAAAGCCCCCGACCGCGCGCCAGTTGACGCCGTCCAGCGATCGGTAGGCGGTCACCACCCCCACATGAGTCACGCCGGGGTCCGGGGACTTCATCACGGTCTGCTGCTGCATCGGGCGGAGGGTCACCACCTCGTGCTGCGCCAGTTCCGGCCCCAGGGCGGCCGACGGCTGCCCGGTCAGCGCGAAAAAGTCGGCGTTCTGGAAGTCCTGCGACCCCCGCAGCCAGTACACATGGATCTGGGCCGGAGACGCCCGCCCCGACGGATCGGGATTGATGCCGCCATCCGCCATGAGGGTCAGTTGAACCTGGGTCGGCGGCGGCGGGGGCGGCGGCGCGCAGGCGGCGATCCCTGCGACAAGACCGGCGGCCAGGGCGGCCGTGACGGCGCGGCGGGTGCAAGCGGGAACGGTCATGGCATGTCTCCAACCCAGTGGCGCGGTCGTTCTTGCGACCCCGGGAAACTGTACACGAACACCCCAGCGGGGCTACAGGTCTTTCACCAGCTTTTCGTAGGCCTTCCGGAACTCACGGTTGAACCGGCTGTCGAAGTCCTCGGCCGCTTCGTCCGCAAGCTCCCTGTAGTGACTTTCGTACAGCTCCCACAACTTTGCCTTGCGACCGCCGGACAGCAGGCCGCCGAGTCCACCCTGGCGCCCCTCCAGCCGGCTTTCCAGCGCGGCCGGATCGAACGCGGACAAGACCGCCCGGATGGCGGCGCTGGAGCCGGCCATGGTGGCGATCTCGTGGCCGCGCAGGTCCCGGAACGCCTCCTGAGCGGCGGCCTTGCCGTCCATGTAGGCGCCGGCGGGCGGGGCCAGCAGGCGCTCCAACGCCTCCTGCGCATTGACAGAGAACTTGAGCGCGTTGTTGCCCTTGGCGCGGATCATGGTCTGCTCGGCCCGCATCTCGCTCTTGAGCGTGGCCCGGGCCGCCAGCAGGTCGCGCACGCCGTCGGTCATCACGGCCAGCAGCGCGCCGGCGGTTTCGAACAGGGCCTCGGGGGACTGACCGTGTGGCAGCGCGGGAAGATCGGCGCCGCGCAAAAAGGCATCCACGAGGGCCTGGGCGCCGGCCGTGTCCACCGCCCCGGTGGCGGCGGACGCCGGGGCCGGCGGCTTCGGGGGGCTTTGCGGGGCGGTGGGGCGCGGCCCGGTGGGGGGCGGCGTGCCGGCCGCCTCCCCGGGGGGCGGCGTGGGCGGACTCGGCCGCAAGCCGCCGAACGGGCCGGCGGCCGTCCCCGGGTCGTCGCCATCGGCGAAGGGATCAGCGCCCGATGCCGGCGTGGCGGGCGTGGGACGCGCAGGGGGCGCAGAGGGCGCAGCGCGCGCCGGCGGGGCCTCGGCCTTGCCCGCATCGCGGTCTGGGCGCGCCGGCGGCGCATCCCCGCCCAACGGATCGGCGCCCAGCAGCGCGTCCAGATCGTCCGGGTCGTCCGGTGCCCCGCCGTTGGTCTCGGCGGGGGGCGGTTCGGCGGGAGGCGGCTCGGCGGGGGGAGGCGCCTGCGGGCGGCGCCCGAACGCCCCACCGCCGGAGTCGGCCGGGTCTCTGTCCGGCCCGGCCTTGCGTCCGGACCCGCCGCCCGGGGTCAGCGGCGCATCGCCGAGCAGGGCGTCCAGGTCGGCATCCCAGTCGTCGCCCAGCACCTTCGGCGCCGGCTGATGCTGCACCCGCTGGATGGGCATGCTGTCCCGCTCGGACGGAATGTGATCCGACGGCGTGGCCGGCGCCCGCGGCCGCCTGGCCGGCCGGATGGGATCGTCGTTCCAGTCCGACTGGTCGTCCAGGGGCGACAGGTCGTCGGTGTCGCTTCCGATGTCCCGGTCGGCGGTCGGATCATGGCCGTAATAGGTCTTGTCCTCGAACTCGGGCCAGGCCGAACGGTCGCGCTGATAATCCACCACGTCCGATCGCTCGACGTCGTCGTCGATGGTGGCCCGCAGTTCATAGGCCCCCAGGCGCAGCACGTCGCCCTGGTTCAGCACCACCGTGCTGCCACGTCCGATCGGCTGGTCGGCGCTGTTGACGAAGACCCCGTTGGTGCTGGTGTCCGTCACCACGAAAGCGTCGCCGGTGTAGGCGATCTCGCAGTGCTGTTTCGAAAGATGGCGCTCCGGATCGGCCAGGATCCAGTCGTTGTCCGGGCCGCGCCCGACGGTGAGCGCCCCGCTTTCCAGGGTCCGGGTCTCGCCGCGCGGCGTTCCGCCGGTCGGCGAGACGGCAAGAACAAGGGACAGCTTCGCTCCCATGGATGCTCCCGTTGCCTCCGTGCGCCGGGGGGTGTTGCGGGTCAGCGCCCCGGGGCCGGTGGTCCGGTCGCGCCGTCCTCCAGGGCCCCGGTTCCGCCCCGCGCGATGTCGCGGCCCTGCGCCAGATAGCGCCGGTACCGCTCGGGGGCCGTCACCGGATCACGCATGACGGCGGACAGCACCACGGCGTGACCCACCACGCTCGCCGTCAGGCTCTCTTCCGGCGGGACCGCCTGAACCTCGGCCGTCACCTCGGGCGGCACCAGCGTTCCACCGCTCCAGGCGGCGGCCAGCGCCGCCAGCGCCGCCGGACTGTCCGCGCGGACCCCCTGGGCTGCACGGTAACAGGCGATGCGCCGTTCCTCCACCGGCTTGTAGACCCAGGCTTCCGCCGCCTCCAGGCAGTCGGACGACCCGGCCGGCACGTCGGCGGGCGCGGCCAGCCCCGCGACCAGACCCATGGCGTGGCGGGCGGCGAGGCAGGCCCACCACACCGCCTCCCGCTTGGGCAGGGCGAAGGCGAGCAGGCGCACGGCCTCCACCGGCCGGTCCGCGCGGGCGAGGTCCTCGATCACGGATTCGGGCGGCGCCTCGGCCAACGAGTCGGCGGCCTCGCCCAGGATATCGGTGGCCGTGTCCGGCGGCATGCCGAGGTCCGCCACGCGGGTGGCCTTCACCTTGCGCCAGCGTGCCGGATCCGCCCCGTCGGCCTCAGTCTCGCCGGCCATCGCCGCTCCCCGCTCGTTGCCCCGTCATCGCACCGTCTTCACCCAGTCTGGGCCCCGGACCGCCCGGTCAGTTGATCATGATGATGCCGCCCTTCAGGGTCAGCATGGCATCGCCCTTGACCGTGGTCATCATGCCTTTGACCTCGGTCGTGATCTGGCCCTGAATGCTGATCTGCATGCCCTTGATGGTCACGCCCATCTGGGTGAGTTCCACCGAGCTTTGCCCGACCTTCAGCAGGATCTTCTGCATGGCCTCCAGCTCGCTCTTGCCGAGGCGCACGTCGGTCCGCTGGTTGCCCATCTTGACGTCGAGGGTCTCGTTGCCCATCCCGATGGTGACCTTGCGGTTGCCCTGATCGATGTCGATCGTCTCGTTGCCGGTCTTGACGGTTTCCGTGCGGTGACGCTCGATCTCGATGGTCTGGTCACGGCCCACTTCAAGCGTGTCGTCGTTCTCCACCACCCGGTCCATGTCCTTCTCGGCGTGGACATAGACCTGCTCCGAGCCCATCTTGTCCTCGAAGCGGATCTCGTTGAAGTTGTCGGCGCCGCCGCCCATTGAACTGCGGGTCTTGAACCCGCTCTGGGTCTTGTTGCCGGGCAGGCTGTACGGGACGGTGTTCTCGGCGTTGTAGACATAGCCCGTGATGATGGGCCGGTCGGCGTCGCCCTCGAAGAAATCGACGATCACTTCCATGCCGATGCGCGGAATGAAGATGCCGCCCCAGTTCTTGCCGGCCCAGGGCTGGGAGACGCGCACCCAGCACGAGCTTTTCTCGTCGTCCTGGCCCTCGCGGTCCCAATGGAACTGGATCTTCACGCGGCCGTATTCGTCGGTGTAGATCTCCTCGCCCGACGGCCCGACCACCACGGCGGTCTGCGGCCCGGCGATGACCGGCTTGTGGACCGGGCGATCCGGGCGGTAGACCACATCGGCGGGCACGCACAGAAAGCTGTTCTCGTACTCGGGCGGGTCGGCCTGCCCGGAAATGTGGGTGTAGTCGCGCGCCCGATGGATGACCCGGATCAGGGCGTGGGGCTCGTTCTTCTCGCCCTCCACCTCGTGTTCGGTCAGCGTGAACTTGGCGCCGGCATAGAAGCCCGGGCAGAAACTGTCGCCCTCGATCAGGCTGAAGTCGCGCTCCATCAACTCCATGCGCTTGCGGGTCAGGGCATCGCCGCGCCCCTTCTCGTAGTAGCGGCCCGGGTAATCGTAGACCTCCCACTTGTCCATCCCGGGAATATTCTTGATGGTGGTGGTCGTGGTCGTCAGATCCGTCGTGGGCTTGATGAAGTCGTAGTCGCGCTGCGTCCACTTGCCGGTGATGAAGTTGTCGACCGGCTCCCAGCGCGTGATGATGTCCACCATCGTCTTCTGGGCCCGGAACGCAATCGCGTCGTCGAAGGTGTCCCCATAGCCGTTGGCGCTGTCGCCCACGACCATGGTGTTGCCGCTCTCTTCATGCTTGAAATAATAATACAAGCCCTCCTCGGCCATGAGGCGGGTGACGAAGTCATAATCCGTTTCGCGGTATTGAACACAGTATTTGCGAGCCGGCGGAGAACTCTTGACGCCGCCGAAATCGAAATCGGTAAACCCGTGATCCTGGAAGATCGATTCGATGATCTGAATCGCGGTCTTGTCCTGGAACACGCGGCTGTCGCTGGTCAGGGTCAGGAACCACAGCCAGGGCCGGATCTCCAGGTTGTAGTAGCGATAATTGCGCGTGTACATCGGCCCGGCCCCGAAGCGGGTGACGAGCCCGGAGAAATAGCGCGGGGTTTCCGAATCGGGGCGCTGGACGATGCCGGTGACCCGCTTGCCCAGGATCTCCTTGGCCTCCACATCCACACGCGGCGAGAGCATCTCGAACTGGAAGCTGAACAGGTCGGAGACCCCCTCCTCGCCGTCCAGGCGGGTGAGGATCATGACATCCTTGCCCAGCGGCGTCCGCAGCCGCAGATACCGTTCGCCTTCGTCGATCCGTAGTTCGCTCATGCGCCTGTCCAGTGCCTCGGGTCCGATGCGCCCCCCACCCGGGGCAGCGCGTCAGGCGCCCCGGGCGGCAATCCGCCGGACATGACGTCCGGCGGTCCGCCCGGGGGCTCCGACATCAGCCGCCCTTGGTCGTGGCCATGTCGTACCAGGCGCTGGAGGGCGTGCCCTTGCCCTTCTCATCGTAGGCGATGTGCTTGTATTCCATCTTGGTGAAGTTGAACGACACCGACTCCACCGGACGATCGCCGCCGGTGGACATGCTGTAGGCGCTCACCAGCGTGTTGTAGAGCTTGTACTCGGCGTAGGTGCGGCCCGGCTTGCCGGTCGAGACCAGATGGATCAGGCAGTCCTTGCCCTCGTTGCCCGTGCAGGCGTCCTGGAACAGGGACACCGAGGCGACGTCCATGGTCTGCGTGATGGTGACTTCCGAAATCTGCGGCTCGGACGCTTCGCGGTTCTGAGCCGAGCCCGACGGCGTCGCGATCGCGCGGCCCACACCCCACTGCAGGCTGGCCACGTCGAGCCAGTCCTTGTGATCCTGTTGGGTAGCGTTGCCCTTGATGTTGCCCAGTTTCACGTAAATTGCCATGACCCAGCTCCCTGATGATGTTGTCGTAACCGAAGGGACTTTTAGGTGAGACGGAAAACCGCCTGGGTAGGAACCTTGCTCCCAACGCTGGAAGCACCCGCCGCCCCGATCCGCCGCCCGACCCCGGCGACGCCCCTTGCGGGGATGGTGCGGCCTGCCCGGCCGGGGACGCCCTCAGGCATCCACCGAACACAGGATCGTGTCGCCCTCTCCGGCGCGCAGGCTGGCGCGGGTGACCGGCTCGCCGTTCGCCATCCGGGTCAGGATGCGGGCGGCCAGATCGGGCAGAACATTGCGGGTCAGGATGCGGTCGATCACGCGGGCCCCGGACTCCACCTCCGTGGCGCGCTCGGCGATCAGGTCGATCACGGCGTCGTCCACCTCCAGTTCGGCCTTGTAGGCATCGCGCACGCGATCCTTCACCCGTCCCACCTGCAACCGCACGATCCCCTTGATGATCTCGGTCGGCAGCGGGAAGTAGGGTACCACGGTCAGACGGCCAAGGAAGGCCGGTTTGAACACCTTGAGCAACTCGGGCCGCAACGCGTCGTAGAGACCGTCCGCGTCGGGCATCGTCTCGGGATCGTCGCACAGGGCGTGGATGGTGTCGGTGCCCGCGTTCGAGGTCATGATGATGACCGTGTTCTTGAAGTCGATGTCGCGGCCTTCGCCGTCCTTCAGCATGCCCTTGTCGAACACCTGATAGAAGATGTCCTGCACGCCGGGGTGCGCCTTTTCCATCTCGTCGAGCAGCACGACCGAATAGGGCTTGCGGCGCACCGCCTCGGTCAGCACACCGCCCTCGCCGTAGCCCACGTAGCCCGGGGGCGAGCCCATCAGGAGCGAGACCTTGTGCTCCTCCTTGAACTCGGACATGTTGATGACGGTCATGTTCTGCTCGCCGCCGTAGAGCAACTCGGCCAGCGTGAGCGCGGTCTCGGTCTTGCCGACGCCGCTGGTGCCCACCAGCATGAACACCGCCAGGGGCTTGCGCGGATCGGACAGCCGGGCGCGGCCGGACATGACGGCCTCGGACACCACTTCCAGCGCCGTGTCCTGACCCAGGATGCGTTTGCCCATCTCCTCGCGCAGATTGAGGATGGTGTTGATCTCGTTGGAGACCATGCGCCCCACCGGAATGCCGGTCCAGGCGCCGACCACGGCCGCGATGGCCTGACCATCCACCACCGCCTGCAACAGGGGATCCTCGCCCTGCAGCGTCCGCAACTCGGCCGCCTTGGCGTCCAGTTCGGACCGCCAGCCGGCCACCTCCTCCGCGGAGGGCGGGGCCGCCGGTGTATCGCCGCCCGGCAGGACGGCCGGCTCGCTGTCCGGAGTGCTGCCCGCCCCCCCGGTCGCGCGAGCCGTGCCATGGGCGGCCTCAAGCTGGCCGCGCAGGGTGCGGATCTCGCCCACCAGCGTCAGTTCGGCCTGCCAGCGCTCTTCCAGCGCCGCCAGTTCCGCCGCGCAGGTTTCCCGCTCGGCTGTCATCTCGGCCGCATCGGTCGCGCGCCCGGCCTCGACCTGGGCCTCGCGCTCGGCGATCCCGATGGCGGTGTCCAGGCTCTCGATCCGACGGCGCAGGTCCTCCACCTGGGGCGGGGTGGCGTGCTGGCTGAGCGAGACCCGCGCGCAGGCGGTGTCCAGCAGGCTGACGGACTTGTCGGGCAGTTGACGACCGGAGATGTAGCGGTGCGACAGCCGGACCGACTCCACCACGGCCTCGTCCAGGATGCGGACGCCGTGGTGCTGCTCCAGCGTGGCCACCAGACCGCGCATCATCTGCACGGCGACGGGTTCGCTCGGCTCCTCGACCTTGACCACCTGGAACCGCCGGGCCAGCGCCGCGTCGCGCTCGAAGTACTTCTTGTATTCCGCCCAGGTCGTGGCCGCGATGGTCTTCAGCTCGCCACGCGCCAAGGCCGGTTTCAGCAGGTTGGCGGCGTCGCCCTGCCCCGCCGAGCCGCCCGCCCCGATCAGGGTGTGGGCCTCGTCGATGAACAGGATGATGGGCTGCGGCGAGGCGCGGACCTCCTCGATCACCGACTTCAGCCGGTTCTCGAACTCGCCCCGCATGCCGGCCCCGGCCTGCAAGAGCCCCAGGTCCAGCGTGCGGATCACGCACGGCTTGATCGACGGCGGTACATCGCCGGCCGCCACCCGCAGCGCGAAGCCCTCAACCACGGCCGTTTTGCCGACGCCGGCCTCGCCGGTCATGATCGGGTTGTTCTGGCGCCGCCGGGTCAGGATGTCGATGATCTGGCGGATTTCCTGGTCGCGGCCCAGCACCGGGTCGATGGCTCCGTCCCGGGCGCGCTGGGTCAGATCGATGGTGAACTGGTCGAGCGCGCCGCCCTTCTGGGCCCCACCGGCGCCCGTGGCGGCCGGCGCCCCCGCGCCGCCCCCACCGCCGGCCGCGCCCTGCTGATCCTCGCCGGTGCCGGCGATCACATCCGGCAGGGTGTTGGCCAGGGACTCCACCGAGACCTTGCGCAGCGGCGGCACCGAGCCCAGCACCGTGGCCGACAGGGTGTCGCGTTCCAGCACCGCCAGCAGCACGTGCCCGGTGCGCACCTGTGACGCGCCGTAGCGCAGCGAGGCCAGGTTCCAGGCCTCGCGCGCGGCCTCGATGATCTGCGGCGAGAGGCCCGGCGTGCGCGCGTTGCCCGTCTTCAGGCCATCCACAGCCTTGGTCAGCGCCGCCGACACCTCACCCGGTTCGATCTCGTACGTCCGCAGGATGGCGGCGATGTCGCCCCCCGGGTCCTCCGCCATCCGCTGGAGCCAGTGCTCGATTTCCACGTTGAAGTGGGTGCGGGACACGGCCGAGGCCACGGCCTCTTCAAGGGCGCGGCGCGCCTGCGGATGAAGCTTTGCGAGCAGGGCGTTCAGATCGACTGCCGACATGGCGCGGTCCCTCTTGTGGCTGACCGTGTGTGGCCGCGGGGTTGCATTTCCAGGCAAGCAGGACACGGGACGCCGCATGACTGCGGCCCAAGAGCCAGACCCGAGCGCGGCCCCCCAACCCTACTCGTGAACTCGGATATTCGCACAAACGGAACGGAACTTCGAGCAGAACTGTACAAACGATCTTTTCGACCCCAAGGCGAGCCCGGCCGATGGTCGGGATCCGGCCGCGCGCCCTACCCCCCGGACGCGGCCGGCAGCGGCCGGCAGCCATGACGCACGACACCCAGACCGGGCACGGGCGCCTCGATGACCACATCCCCGTCAGGCGGCAGAAGCTGCCAGACGGGCTCCAGAATGAACGGACAATGCAGCGCGAACCAGTCCGACCGGAGGCCCGACGCCATCCGCTCCAGATCCTTGGCCCATCGCGGATCGATCGTCAATCGCACAACGATGACCGGCGCCCGGTCCAGAACCTCGGCGATCTCCGCCACCGAACAGACCGGCGCGCCAGGTTCCAGATAGTGCGATCGGGCCCAGGCCAGGGCCGACGACGGCGACCCGCCGGACGCGCCCGGTTCGGCCGACGCCGCCCCGACGCCGAACAACACGGACAGCACGGACAGCACGGACAACAGGGCCAGACTCAGGCGGGCGACACCCGGACGACCGGACCCGACCGGGCGCGGCCACGGGGCAACGGGTGATGGATCCGGGATTGGCATGGCGTCCCCCCACGCAGGCCCCCGTTTGGGCCTCAGCGATCAGGGTAGCGGAGAGTCGCGCGTGTGGGGAGTCCGGTGAACCGGGTCGATCCGCTCAGCGATCGGCGCGGTAGGGTGTGAGGTCCAGGTTCGGCGTCCGCCCGGAGAGCAGGCCCGCCACCAGCCGCCCCGTGGCCGGCCCCGCCGTCAGGCCCACATGCTGATGCCCGTAGGCCGCGATGACCCGCCGGCTGCCCGGCAGCGCCCCGATCACCGGCAGGCTGTCGCTGGTGGTGGGGCGGGGCCCCATCCAGGGAGTCGCGGTCTCGTGGCGCAGGTCCGGGAACAGCTCGCAGACCCCCCGCGTGAGCACGCCCTCCGGCGCGCGTGACGGCGGCGCGTTCAGGTGCGCGAACTCGGCCAGCCCGGCCAGGCGGACCCGCCCCGCCATGGGGACCAGCACCATCATGCGTTCGGCATCCATCAGCGGATGACGCGGGCCGCCCTGGGCCTGGGCCAGATCCACGTGATAGCCGCGCTCCGCCGCCAGCGGCACCGTGGCCCCCAGCGGCGCGGCCAGCCGATGCGACCACGCGCCGGCCGCCAGCACCACATGCCCGGCGCGCAGATCCGCGCCCTCGGTGCGCAACGTCACCCCGGTGTCGTCCGGCACCAGCGCGGTGACAGCGGCCCGCTCCAGGCGGCCGCCGGCGGCGCGGAAGGCGTCGGCCAGCGCGGAAACATAGGCCCCCGGGTCGGCGATGACGGCGTGTCCAGGCATGGCGGCCCCGAACCGGCGGGCGTCGGACAGGCCGGGCTCGCGCGCGCGCAGCGCCTCGCCCTCCAGCTCGGTCCAGGCGATCCCCATGGCCCGCCGCGTGTCCCAGGTCAGGCGGTCGGCCAGAAAGGCGCGGCGGTCGCGGTAGAGGTAGAGATAGTCGGTGGGTCGGATGTACCGGGCGGCCGGCGTGTCCGCCGCCAGCGCCTGGTGCTGGTCCACGCTGTCCAGCAGCAGCGGCGCCAGGGCCCGCACCGCCGCCTCGACGCGGGCCGGCGCGGCACTCGCGATGAAGCGGCGCATCCAGGGCAACAGCCCCGGCAGGGACGCCGGCCGCAGGAACAGCGGTCCGTCGCGGGACAGCAGCATCCCCGGGGCGCCGCGCCACAAGCCCGGCTTCGCCACCGGCAGCAGGGCACAGCGGGCCAGGATCCCGCCGTTGCCGAACGAGGCCCCGGCCGCCGGTCCCTCCCGATCGATCAGGACCACGTCATGCCCCAGCCGTCGCAGATGCAGCGCGGCGGCGACCCCGACGATGCCCGCCCCGACGACGGCAATGGTCGCCGATGCGGGCGCCCCGGTCATGGGCAGGCGCTCGAAATGGCCGAATGCGCGTTGGTGAAGCCCATCAGGGAGTAGCTGTCCGTGGTCAGGGTGCCGCGCGACGAAGTCCCCTTCACCACCATCTGGCTGCCGGCCTTCATGGCGTCCACCAGCTTGGCGTCGTCCTCGTCATAGGCCCAGGCGGCGTCGCCATGGGTGAACAGCGTGAAGTCGCGCCGGCCATCGACGCTGACGCTGACCTCGCTGCCGTCCTTGAACTCGTAGCCCGCGATGAAGCTCACCACGTTGCGGGCCCCCTCCGCCGGCCGATGGCTGACGATCGCGAACACCTCGTCGCGCCGGGTGTAGTTGCCCTCTTCCTCGGTCGGGCGGGTGGCCACATAGCACACCGTGTTGCCCCCCTCGTCGTGGGTATAGGCGGTCCAGTCCCGGAACTTGCCGATCGTCTTGACCTCCTGCGCCTGTGCCGGCGGCATCACCATGGCCATGGCGATTCCCGCCAGCACCGCGAGGGCGGGCAGACCGCGCGTGGATACCATCATCGCTGTCGATCCTCCTGGATGGACGGCCCCGAAGCGGTCCGCCTGACCGGCGCAGGCGGCGCGCGAGGGGAGAAAAAGTTGAACACAACCACTCATATGGACGCGGAGGCACCGGCCGTCCGGCGCCGGTTCGGGGCACGCCTCGGCCCCGCGCCGCCGCCCCCCTAGCCAGCGCGCGGACAGACTGTGCCCCGAGGCACTGCCCGGATCAACCCTTGAACATGGCGTCCGGTGCTATGCCCCGCCGGCCCCGCCCCGGGTCCGGCCATCGGTCTCCAGCGCCTCCGTCTCGGCCAGCTCGGCCAGCGGCGGCGGCGCCCGGTGCGCCTGCATGGCGCGGAACGTGGGGCCGCCGTGCACATGCGCCGGTCGCGCCTCGCGCGGCCCCCCCTCGCCCACGGGCCGGGGGGCGAACTGCCCCCGGCTGATGAGGCGATCATACATCACCAGGGCGCCCGCAAGACCGAGGTTGAGCGAGAACCGCGTCGGAATTTTGACGATGTGGTCGCAGCGCGCCGCCATCTCCGGGGAGAGGCCGTGGCGCTCCGCCCCCAGAACATAGGCGGCGCGCACCGGATGGCGGAAGCTGGGCAGCTCGATGGAATCCTCGAACAGTTCGATCCCCACCAGCCGGCAGCCCTCGGGCAGCACCAGCGAGGCGGCGTCGGGAAAGGTGTAGAACGGCATCTGCCCCAGGCTGTCGGATGTATCGGTGGCGTGCGCCTGCCGCCGGGCATAGCTGGCGGCGACGGTGAACACGAACCCGGCCCCGAACGCATGGGCGGAGCGGAACACCGCGCCCACGTTGTAGGGCTTGCTGATCCGCTCGACGCCGATCCCGAAATAGCCACGCATCATCCCTGCTCCAAACGATCCCTTCTCTGACGGGGCGGTTCCGGGGGCGCTACAGGCCCGCGTTGACCAGCACGGCCACGCCGAACACCGCCAGCGCCACGCCCGACCCCTGGTTCAGCCAGCGCAGCCAGCGCGGCGAGAACCGATCCCGCACGGACCCGGTCACCGCCGACAGCAGCCCCCACCACGCGGCCGACCCCACGAACACGCCCAGGATGAGCAGACCGGCGTCCATCGACATCGGATTGCGCATCTGCACCGCCGTGATGGACGCGAACACCGCCATGAAGGCCAGGATGGTCGCCGGGTTGGTCAGGGTGATGAGGAACGTGGACACGAAGTCGCGCACCAGTCCGATATGGGTGTCCGGGGTCGGCAGCATCTCCGTCCGGGCCCGGAAGGTGGCCCAGCCCAGATACAGCAGAAACACGCCACCGACCACGCTCAGCGTGGTCTCATGATTGTTCAGGAAATCGGTGACGAGGGTCAGGCCCCACGCGGCCACGGCGCCATAGAACGTGTCCGCCACGGCCGCCCCCAGGCCGGCCACGAAGGCCGCCACCCGTCCGTCCGCCAGCGCCCGCCGGATGCACAGAACGCCCACGGGTCCCACTGGCGCGGCGATGGCGAAACCGATGATGATGCCCTTGATGAGCGGCGGAAAATCCATGGACCTGCGAAAATCGGGAGCGGGCAAACGGGCGGGGCGGGCCGCCATCATCGCCACCTTGGCCGACGGACGCAAGGTTGACGCTTGGGATCGATTGACGGGCGGTCGGCGTGGGCCTATCCTTGCGCGCGTTGCGGGTTTGGGCCCGCGCCCGCCGACCGGGGCCGAAACGGTGAAATACGATGCCCCGCGGCCTTTTCTTCTGGGACGGTTTTATGTTGGAGCGTGTTGCGCGCCACTGAGTCCCGCGCTGCGGCGTGGTGACTCCCGTTTGAACCGAGACCCCCGTGTCCGGGCCTGAGGGCTGGGCATGAACGGTCTTGTGTGTCTGGCGCACACTCCACGAGTCCCCGTCCATGAATATCTCGAAAGTCGAGCAGCGCGTCCTGCACGTGCTGGCTCAGGGCGGCTGCATCCGTCACGACCGCGACGACCGCGGCCGGATCATCGCCGTCACCTGTTTCACCCGCGACGGCTACGGGCTGGCCGACTGTGACCTGCCCGTGTTCAAGCGGCTGAAGGCCCGCCGCCTGATCCACTCCACGGCTGGCCGACCCTACCGCATCTCCCGCCTGGGCCGCGCCGCCGTGCGCAGCCAGCTCGATAACCGATGAGAGGCCCGGCGCCGGACCGATACGGCTTGGCCGGGCCGGCGCCCCCTCCCCTGCTCGAAAGACAACACCCATGATGCTGAGTTTTCGCGACACCACCGCCGACGACCTCGCCGTGGTGATGGACATCCACCGGGCGGCGTTTCCCAAGGATACGGAAGCGCGCCTGACGCGGGACCTGCTGGTCGATCCCACCGCCGCCCCTCGCCTGTCCCTGCTGGCGCTGGACGGCGACGACGCCGGGGCCACGGCCCTGGGCCACATCCTGTTCACGGCCACCCATGTGGCGGACGCGCCCGGGCCGCTGCGGGCCTGCGTGCTGGCGCCCCTGGGCGTGCGGCCGGAGGCCCAGGGCCGCGGCGTCGGCGGGGCGCTCATCCGCGCCGGACTGGACCGGCTGCGCGGCGACGGGCTCGATCTGGTCGTGCTGGCCGGCCACCCGGGATACTACCCGCGCTTCGGGTTCCGGCCGGCGTTTCCCCTGGGGCTCGTGCCCCCGATCGCCTTTCCGCCGGAATACGCGGACGCCTGGATGGTCTGCATCCTGCGCCCCGACCTGCCGGCGGAGGCGATACGCGGGCACGTGACCTGGGCGGAAACCTTCAGCCGGCCGGAATACGCGCCGGATCCGCCGCCCGTCGAGGCCTAACCGGGCATCCGGGGGCGGTTACGCGCCGCCCCCGGAACCGTCCGCCCGGTCGAGCCGATCCAGAACCGACCGGGCCGCCTCCAGATCCGCCCGCCCGGCCCGCGCCCGGAATCGACTCTCGGCGTCCCAGGCCAACAGGGCCTGCCGGCTCATGTCCTCAATCAGGGCATCCATGCTGGTCCCCTTGGTCCGCGCCAGGTCTTCCAGGCGGGCCGCCATGTCCTCGGGCAAGCGGATGGTCAGCGTTGTCATAGGGAAAGCCCTCGCATGAAGTCTGGCGGCGTCAGGATCATCAGGTCTGGCCAGGATACCTCGCCACCGACGAAATCCCGGACATTCCAGGTGACGACCTTCCCAATCCCTGCGGCCAGCGCGAGTTCAACAAGGTGGTTGTCGCCCTCGTCCCGGAGGTTTGGACGCCATGCAAAATATGGGCGGCACCACCGGCCCCGTGAAGCGAGGGCGGACAAAACAATCTCCCGATCGCGCGGTGTCGCGGACCATTCGATGTCGGCCCGCGAAAGAACGGCCTCGGACTCAAGCCAGCGCGTCGTTCCAATCACAAGCCCGAAGCGGCCGTCTATCGCCAGACGCAGAACATCACGGGAAACACCGCCGCCCGACCGAAGGCCGGCAACGAGGACACTTGTATCGAGAACAACCTCTTCCATTCCTAAGAACCATAAGAGCGGTCGAGGAAGAGGGGCAAGAAGCTTGGGGCGGGGTTCGCACCGATACGCGCACCCCGCCCTGCGTGGACCGTTCAAAGGCGGTTGGTCGCCGCCAGCCTCACGCGTCCGCCTTGCGGCTGGCCTTCTTGCGCTCGTGCGGATCCAGGATCTTCTTGCGCAGGCGGATGGACGACGGCGTGACCTCCACCAGTTCGTCGTCCTGGATGTAGGCCAGCGCGTCCTCCAGGGTCATCCGGCGCGGCGGCGGCAACAGGATGGCGTCGTCCTTGCCCGAGGCGCGGACGTTGGTCAGCTTCTTGGCCTTGAGCGGGTTGATCTCCAGGTCCTGGCCCCGGTTGTGCTCGCCAATGATCATGCCCTCGTAGACCGCCTGCCCCGGCTCGATGAACTGCGGTCCCCGGTCGAGCAGGTTGAACAGGGCGTAGGCCACGGCCTCGCCGCCGGCGTTGGCGATCAGCACGCCCTCGCGCCGACCCTCGATGGGGCCCTTCCACGGCGCATAGCCATGGTACAGCCGGTTCATGATGCCGGTGCCGCGCGTGTCGGTCAGGAACTCGCCGTGGTAGCCGATCAGGCCGCGCGACGGCGCGTGGAACACGACGCGGGTCTTGCCGCCGCCGGAGGGCCGCATCTCGACCAGATCGGCCTTGCGCGCGTTCATCTTCTCGACCACGGCGCCCGAATAGTCCTCGTCCACGTCAATGTAGACCTCCTCGATCGGCTCCATCTTCTGGCCGCTCTCGTCGGTCTGGATCAGCACGCGCGGGCGCGAGATGGCCAGCTCGAAGCCCTCGCGGCGCATGGTCTCGATCAGCACGCCGAGCTGCAGCTCGCCTCGGCCGGCGACCTCGAAGGCGTCCTTCTCGGCGGTCTCGGTCACGCGGATGGCCACGTTGCCCTCGGCCTCCCGCTCCAGGCGGGCGCCGATCACGCGGCTGGTCAGCTTGCTGCCCTCGCGCCCGGCCAGCGGCCCGTCGTTGACCGAGAACGTCATGGCCAGCGTGGGCGGGTCGATGGGCTGCGCCGGCAGGGCCTCGGTGACCTCCGTCGCGCACAGGGTATCGGCCACGGTGGCTTCGGTCAGGCCGGCGATGGCGATGATGTCGCCGGCCTCGGCCTCCTCCACCGCCACACGCTCCAGCCCCCGGAAGGCCAACAGCTTGGAGGCGCGGCCCTGCTCGATCAGATCACCCGTGCGCGACAGGGCCTTGATCGGCTGGTTCAGGCGGATCCGGCCGGTCTCGATGCGGCCGGTCAGGATGCGGCCCAGGTACGGATCGGCCTCCAGCGTCGTCGCCAGCATGGAGAACGGCGCGTCCAGCACCCGCTTGGGCGGCGGCACGTGGCCCAGGATCAGGTTGAACAGCGGCTCCAGGGTCAGACCATCGGTGCCGGTCTCCACGACCTCGGGGTTGGAGGCGCACCAGCCGTCCCGGCCCGACGCATACAGCGTGGGAAAATCCAACTGGTCGTCGTCGGCGTCCAGCGCGGCGAACAGGTCGAAGACCTCGTCATGCACCGCATGGGCGCGGGCGTCGGAGCGGTCCACCTTGTTGACCACGCAGATCGGACGCAGGCCCTTTTTCAGCGCCTTGGACAGCACGAACTTGGTCTGCGGCAGCGGCCCCTCGGCGGCGTCCACCAGCAGCACCACGCCGTCCACCATGGACAGGATCCGCTCCACCTCGCCGCCGAAGTCGGCGTGGCCCGGCGTGTCCACGATGTTGATGCGGGTGCCCTGCCAGGCGACCGAGGTGCACTTGGCCAGGATGGTGATGCCGCGCTCGCGCTCCAGGTCGTTGGAGTCCATGGCGCGCTCGGCCACCTTCTGGTGCTCACGGAAGGTCCCCGACTGCTTGAGCATGGCATCGACCAGGGTCGTTTTGCCGTGGTCCACGTGGGCGATGATGGCGATGTTACGCAAGTCCATGGGGTCGGGTCCTGTCGGGCCGGCTTTGGGGCGGGCGGTGTCTGGAGGGGAAACGGTCGAGCGAGGGCATACACCAGAACCGCGCGGGCGTCACGCAAGCGTTGGCGCGACGGCGGCGGGCGCGGTTCGGGTCGGCGGCGGCGATGCGGGAAAAATGGCGCGCCCGAAGGGATGGGCCGGACAAATCGCCTAAGTACTTGATTTTGCTTCACGAACTCAGCAAAATGTAGGTCACAGCAACCTGTTGGTCACTGTGACCCACTTATCAGGAACGCTCTGATTCGTCAACAGAATCGCCTTCAACCTTCTTTCAGCGGGTCTGTTGCCGCGCCCACAGGCACCTCCCGAAGAACACCAGGGCATCCCGGATCGCCTGACTCCGGGTCGGTGCTTCGGTGGTGTCGAGGATGTACTGGAGGACCGCCTTCGAGCCGGGATCCAGCTTCACGGTCACGCTCTCCGGGTCAACTGTGGTCCGCAAGCCTGACTGATGCGGCACAGGGATGTATCGCACATCTAAAAGATCAATAAGGTTCAATGAATACTCCTTAGATGGTTCGGGGTGCCCTGCAAGCCCGTGAAATCCGGCCCTTCCGGACGCCCCATAACCCATTGATATTCAATACAGTTTCAAGTTTCACCCCATATAGAGAGATGAAATACTGAAACTCTGGATCCTATGAGAAGGGTCTCAAGACCACCCTTCGAATGTCCCAAGCCGTCCCAACGGCCACTAAAAGTCCCCTGCATCCCAATCGTCTTCGCCAACGTCATCGTCTGCAAAGCCCTTGCGGTCCTCCCGCGCATCCGCAAAGAGCTCTTTGATCTTCTCGCGGTTTACCAATCCAACATCAACGGCTTCATTCCGTCTCCGCGAGACAGACGCGGGACTGATCTTCAGAGCCTTTGCGATTTCTTTGTCCGTCGCGTACTTTCTGGATTTGACTGCATTGACATACTCTCTGACCTCGGGCTTGATGGCCTGTTCGTGCTCCCATCGACCCTCGACAAGCTGCACCTTGCGTTCCGCCACCTCATCGGTTCTCTTGGAGCGGACCTTTTCCCAGACAATCGTGAAGGCCGCAGAGCCATCCAAGGGTCGCTCCTTCGGGGCATCCAGACGGATGATGTTGTTGAAGGTTACGGACAGCTTGGAGGACCCCCGGTAGGACCCATCGCCTCCATTGGTCTTCCGGGCGTGATGTACCAGCATGACCGCGCATCTGGCCCGCTGAAGGTTCCTCATGAGGTCAATGGTGGTGTCCATCGAACTTGCGGCATTCTCATCGAGCACTGACACGAGCGTGCTGAAGTTATCGAGAATGACCAGATCGAAGCGCCCTCGCCGTGCCTCCTTCTCGATGAACTCTCGGGACCGCTCCTCATCCAGATCGATGAACCACGAGCCCGGCTCTTGATCCCTGAAGGCCAACATCTGGAGGTTCTCAAAGGCCAACCCCTTGTCGATCCCTTCGATCCCATCGGCCAACATCTCGGCACGTTCGACCAACTCGTGGAGGTCCATTTCGCCATCCACGTACAGCACCTTGCGCGGTCTGTCGGCCTTCCAGCCCATCAGCGTGCCACCCCCGGCGATCACCAGGGCCATGGACATCGCAACGAATGACTTTCCGATGCCTGTGGGCGCGTACAACATCGTTTGGTTCGCTTCGTAGAACCACTCGCCCAACATCGGGACAGGCTTCGGACCCAAGGTACTCTTGATCTCTCCAAGGCTACGCACCTTGGGCTTTTTCTTTTCTGCAATATCACTCATACAAAAAAAACCGGGATTTCTCCCGGCGCCTCCTACTCATCATCTATTGTTCTGCTGCATTTATTCCCTTGGACCAGACAAGGGGCGCTTCTGGTGCCGTACTTGATACGCTCACCTGCCTCTCGTCTGGTCCTCTGGGCGTTTCACTCTTGGTTCACTGTCGGGTTATCGCCGTGGCGGCCCGACTGATCCACTCCAAGAGCCAGGGGCGACCGAGTGACGCGCGCGAGCAGCCCACTCGACTGCGCGCCTCTGCAATGCCGCACCTGTGGACGTTTGACCTGGCGCTTGGCTAGGGCACCAACCCAACGTCCGATCCCCATTGTCCCCCGGAATTATCATCAGGGGCGCGCGGGGACCTTATCGTGCGCTATGGGACATCTGATACTGATCCGCCAGGTGCTTGAAACCGACCGGGTCGCCCGCGAACAACCGTACACCGGCTCGGATAACATTCCCGCGTTCCTTGTTGTTGGCCCATTCCCAGAACCCTTTGAGGTCAGACACACCCTGGGCCATCACGTAGGACGATGCCTGACCATCAAAGGCGTGAATGATCCCGCCAATGATCCCTTGCATCTGATCGTTGGACAGCCCTTCAGCCCGCGCCAGCCGTTGCAGTCGCTGCGGGACGCATCCCTTACCGAAACTCGTTGTTCCATTGCATCTACTCCAATTATACGAGTTCAAAGTGTTTGTTGATGATGGTACGGACAATCTGCGCCCGCGAAAAGTCAATACCCTGGGCTTTCAGATAAACGATCTCTCGATCAATCGCCTTAACCTGCTTCCCATCGAGTGTCACAGTGATCTTTGCTCCCGGTTCACTGTTCCCCCGGCGGCTCTTTTTTGGCGTTCCCAGTGTCGGCATTAGATGTACCCCTTGGCGAACCGACTGGCAGCCTCAAGCACCTCGAGGGGTTCCGCGTCGGGGAACTGCCTACGCAGTCGGTCAACCGCGTCAATCTCGGTGTTGGCGGAACGGGTCATCAACAGCCAGTGGGCCATGAACTCGACCCGTCCGTCCTTACAGGGGAACCGCCTAATAAACCCGGCGTCGGTCCCTTTGACAGTAACCGTCTTGGTTCCCCGGTGAGCGGAACTGAACGGGGTAATCCGCGTCTTGACGTATTCGCCCGTATCCTCTGATAGGACTTCTGTTTCCCATTCGATGCCAGCGTCATCGATGGATCTAAACTTCTTCATGCTGGGTGTCTCCTGTGAATTTGATTACAAGTCGGTCCTGAAGCAGTCCCTCAGGACGGCTTGAGGTCGGACATGCGGATGCACTTCGCACCCTTTCGGCATCGGAACCAAAAAGCAGGGGTCGAGGAGTGTGCGTTGCTGTGTGTTGCAAAAATACCACATCATGAGCAAAAGAACGCCGGGAGCATCCGAAGACACTCCCGGCGTTCTCAACAGATGCAACAGAAAACAAGGCTGATATAGGATACTACCACCCCAGTACTCGCAAAAACGGACCAATAGCAATCCGTTCAATAGCTACATCCAAACGGGTGCAACATGCACCCGAGAGAGTCATGCGCCCTCATTGATCCGCAGAATGGTTGCCCGCGAGGTGCTGAACTCCCGCGCAACCATGGAGACCGACGCGCCTTCATTCAGTCTCCGCCGGATCTTCTCCGCTTGGATCCAAGGGCCGCCTTTCGGTCTGCCCAGTTGTTTGCCCTCCGCCTTGGCCCGCTGAAGGCCCGCTTGGGTCCGTTCGATCAGAATGTCTCGTTCGACCTCGGCAACGGCGGCCAGCGTGGCCAGGATGATCTTACCGGCTCCGTTGGTAAGGTCAGCGTCACCGAGTTGCAGGACACGCACTCCGCAGCCCACCTCCGCGAGCCGCTTGACGGTCCCCATGATGTCCTCAGCATTGCGCCCCAGGCGGTCCAGCTTGGTGACGATCAGCCGCTTGGGCGTCCGCGTCCTCTGGATGGTGTCGAGCATCTTCAGGAACTCAGGGCGCTCGTCTGCCTTAACGGACCCGCTGATGGTCTCTTCATAGACTGTGTCCGGCACATACCCGGCGGCCTTGATCTCATGAAGCTGGTTCTCGGTGGTCTGCCCTGCGGTGGACACCCTGGCGTAAACGAACGTCTGCATGTCTGCCTCTGAGTGGTCTGAAAGGGTGTTCGTATTCGGTGTCCAGATTATGAAGTGTCCAGAACCCCGTCAACCTAATTTGTGAACATGCGATATCGTGCCTTCTCAAGCCTGTTCATATACGATCGTATGTGGACACCCTCGGGACCACCCGATGCCCGCTCCGTCTGGCCACCTGGTCCCCTGAGTGCTCCCGGCGGGTCGGTCCAAGGGTGGGCCGTCGAGGCCCCCCACCGGGGGGAACCTGACGCGCGCCCACCAAGAAACAGGCAGAGAAATCGCTGGGGGTAATTTCAGCCGCTCTCGCCGTGCCCACGCTCACCATGCTGGCCGGGGAGATCAACGACGCCCACCAGGAGGTCCAGCGTCACGCCAAGGGGATGCTGCTGGAGGCCAAGCGAGCCGGTGAGGCCCTGCTCGCGGTCAAGAAAGAGATCCCCCACGGGCAGTTCAAGGCGTGGGTCGAGGCGAACTGCTCCGTCTCCTATGACACAGCGAAAGAGTACATGCGGGTCGCAAAAGGCTGTGTAACCTGATGTCTGGAAATTTTGCACGAGGGGGCGCACCTGCATGCCCATCCGTGGGGCGCGCCCCACG
>NZ_WIVE01000110.1 GCF_009601025.1 Roseospira navarrensis
CCGGATCGCGGATCACGATGACAACGGGCAAAGACCCCATCCTGAGACGATCACACGATCCGGTGCGGGGCCCCGGGTGGCCACCCGGGGCCCCGCAACCCGGCATCTCCACAATGCCACAAATCAAACAGACAATCCTGAGGCCGCGAAGCGGCTGAAGGATCTCGGGCGTGGGTCTCCGACCTCGGATGACACGGGTGTCATGGTCGGATGACACGGGTGTCATGGGTCGTGTCACCGCCCGAGATCCTTCGCCGCCGATGGCGGCTCAGGAGGACGCATTTCAATTATTCCGATGGTCGCGCGCCTTTGCGGCGACGCGAAGCGTCGCCGGGGGCGCGGGGGCTTTCCCCGGGACGGCCGGGCGGATACAGTGCGCGCAGGCTCGCGCCGCGCCATCGCGTGCGCGCCGGGCCGCCCCACACCCATTCATTCCCGCAGGGTCGTGTCCGTCCCAGAGGCTCCGGAGTTCCCCGCATGGCAGGCAGCGTCAACAAGGTCATCCTGATCGGCAATCTGGGCCGTGATCCCGAGTGCCGCACATTCCAGAACGGCGGCAAGGTCGCCAACCTGCGGGTGGCCACCACCGACACCTGGAAAGACCGCCAGACCGGCGAGCGGCGCGAGCGCACCGAGTGGCACAGCGTCGCCGTGTTCGGTCCGCTGGCCGACATCTGCGAGCGCTACCTGCGCAAGGGCAGCAAGGTCTATCTGTGCGGCTCTCTCCAGACCCGCAAATGGCAGGACCAGTCCGGCAACGACCGCTACACCACCGAAGTGGTGCTGCAGGGCCCCGGCGCCGAGATGACCATGCTGGACAGCCCGCGCAGCGGTGGCGGCGGCGGCGGCGGCGGCATGAGCAACGGCGGCGGCGGCTACGACCCCGGCCCGCAGGACGGCGGCGGCTACGGTGGGGGCTATGGCGGCGGCGGCGGCGGCGGTGGTGGTGGCGCCGGACGCGGCGGCGGCTGGGATTCGAGCCCGGGCCCCGGGTCCAACGACCCCGAGGACGACATTCCGTTCTGATACCAGCGGCGCCGGCCCAAGGGCCGGTATGACGTGATCCCGGTCCCGTGTGGGCTCACCGTCGCCCCTGAGCGCTTCGGCGGCGCCCGGTTGGGTCGGCGCCCAGCGCCCCGGGCGCCGGGGCCAGCACCTGCCGGTAGCCCAGCGCCTCGGCGATGTGGACCCGGCCGACGCCGTCCCGCCCCTCCAGGTCGGCCAGCGTGCGCGCCACCCTGAGCAGGCGGTGATACGCCCGCGCCGACAGCCGCAGGCGCTCGGCCGCCTCCGCCATCAGGGTGCGGCCGGCGGCGTCCGGCCCGGCCACCCGCTCCAGCGCCTCGCCGGCCAGATGGGCGTTGGCCCGCGCCCCGTCGGTCGCGGCCGCCCGGTCGGCCTGGGCCTCGCGCGCCGCCCGCACCCGCGCCGCCACCGGCGCGCTGGGCTCGGCGGGCGCGCCGGCGTCCATGGCGAAGGGATCCACCGGCGGCACCGTCACATGCAGGTCAATGCGGTCCAGCAGCGGCCCCGACAGGCGGTTGCGATAGTCCGCGCCGCAGCCGGGCGCCTTGGAGCAGGCCAGCGCCGGATCGTCCAGATAGCCGCATCGGCACGGATTCATGGCCGCGATGAGCTGCACCCGCGCCGGGTAGGTCACGTGGTTGTTGGCGCGGGCGATGCTGACCTGTCCGGTCTCCAGCGGCTGGCGCAGCGCCTCCAGCGCGGGTCGCGAGAACTCCGGCAGCTCGTCCAGGAACAGCACGCCGGTATGCGCGAGGCTGATCTCGCCCGGCCTGGCGCGCAGCCCGCCCCCCACCAGCGCGGGCATGCTGGCCGAGTGGTGCGGGTCGCGGAACGGTCGGCGGGTGATGAGCCGACCGTCATCCAGCAGCCCGGCCACGGAATGGATCATGGAGACGGCCAGCGCCTCGTCCGGCGCCAGCGGCGGCAGGATGCCCGGCAGCCGCGCCGCCAGCATGGACTTGCCCGCGCCCGGCGGCCCGGTCATCAGCATGTTGTGCCCGCCGGCGGCGGCGATCTCCAGCGCGCGGCGGGCGCTCTCCTGGCCCTTGACGTCGGCCAGGTCCAGGCGCGGGCCGAGGTCGGCGCGCGCCTCGGCATGGGGGCGGGCCAGCATCTGGGAGCCCTTGAAGTGGTTGATGAGGGCCAGCAGTCCGTCCGGGGCCAGCACATCCACGTCGCCGGCCCAGGCGGCCTCGCCGCCCTGCGGGCCGGGGCAGACCAGCCCCTTCTCGGTGCGCAGCGCGGCCAGCGCCGCCGGCAGCACCCCCGCCACCGGCGCCAGCGAGCCGTCCAGGCCCAGTTCGCCGAGGACCACCAGCCCGTCCATCTCCTCGGCCGGCAGCACGCCCATCACCGCCAGCACCGCGCAGGCCACGGGCAGGTCGTAGTGACTGCCCTCCTTCTGCAGGTCGGCCGGAGCCAGATTGACGATGATGCGCTTGGGCGGCAGCGCCAGCCCGATGGCCGTGAGCGCGGCGCGCACCCGCTCGCGGCTTTCCGCCACGGCCTTGTCGGGCAGGCCCACCATGATGAACGCCGGCAGCCCGCCGGTCAGCGAGACCTGGACCTGCACGTCCAGGACCTCGATCCCGGAGAAGGCGACGGTGTGGACGCGGGCGACCATGGGGCGGGCGTGTCGGGGCGCACAGTGAAACAGGCCATCAGCTTAAAGCGCGAGCCCCCGCCGGGGATACACGTTTTTTGAAATCCCTGAACAGCCGCGCATTCCTTTGCCGGACGGGGCTTGCAGCCCCGTCCGGACCGTTCTTCCTTCCGAAAGGGGTGAACCGATTCCGGGCGGGAGCACAACGCCCGCCCGGAATCAGTCCGCACGGATCCCGCGTCCCGCATCAACCCCACGCGCTTTTTTCAACCCCACCCCGGCCCTCCCCTATCCAGGGGAGGGAGGTAAGGTCGCACCCGGGACTCCCGGCGGTTGCCACCAGAGGCCACGTGGCCAAAATGAGAACTGCTGTTTGGCGGGCCGGCCTCACCCGCCCGCGTGCAGGCGGCGCCACTCGGTCTCGATGGCCGTCATCCACGTGGGATGGGGCTCGGGCAGCGTGGGGGCGCGGGCGTCCAGCGGCAGGGTGGCCGGCCCCAGCGGGAGCGCCTGGAAGCGCGCCCGGTCCTCCGCCGTGAGCCGGTCCATGGACAGCACGGTGTCGTCGCCCCACACATCGGGGTGCTGCTTCTCCGCCTGGGCCTCCGGCGACATCAGGAAGTCCGCCACGACCAGCGCCCCGGCCTTGGCGGGCGAGGTGGCGGGAATGGCGACGAAGTGCGTGTTGCCGATCATGCCGCCCCGGAACATGAAGGTCCGCACCCGGGGCGGGATCAGGCCCTGCGCGATGGCCGACGAGGCATCGGAGGGGTGGAAGCTGGGATAGACGTCCACCTCGCCGTCGGCCAGCAGGCGGCGCTGCTCCGGGCCGGAGCGCGGGAAGGCGCGGCCCTCGCGCCACAGGTGCGGGCGCATCTCCGCCAGCCAGGCCCACAGGGGCGCCGTGACGGCGTCGAAGTCGGACATCGGGCGGGCCAGCACCGCGGGGTCGGGCGTCAGGTCGTGCAGCATCTGCTTGAGCACGGTCGAGCCCAGGAAGTCGGGCAGCGCCGGATAGGTGAACCGACCCGGGTGCGCCCGGATCCAGGCCCCCAGATCCGCCAGCGTCGCGGGCGGCTCCGGCATGCGGGCGGGATCGTGGGCGAAGGTGAGCTGGCTCATCCCCCAGGGGCTCTCGTAGCCCTCGGTGGGCACGGTGAAGTCCACCGCGACCGTCGGCGTCTCCTCGGGATCCACGACGCGCCAGTGCGGCAGATCGGTGGCGTAGGGGCCGAACAGCAGGCCGGCGTCCTTGGCCGTCAGGAAGTTCTCGCCGTTGATCCACATGAGATCCACGGCGCCGCCCTCCTGGCGGCCGACGGCCTTCTCGGCCAGCAGGCGGGCGATCACGTCGGCGATGTCGGCGACCTTGACGTGACGCAGGGTGACGCCGAAGCGGTTTGCCACCTGGTCGCCGATCCAGGCGATGTGGCGGTTGATCTTTTCATCCCCGCCCCAGGCGTTCCAGTGCACGGTCTGGCCGCGCGCGGCGGCCAGAACGGCGTCCCAGTCACCGGGATCGGGGGCCGGGGCGGCGGCCCGGGCGGATGACAGGGGCAGGGCGGCCAGCGCGAGACCCGCCGCGCCCGCACCCAGCAGGCGGCGGCGCGACAGGGCGGGCGGATGGACGACGACGGACGACGGCATGGCGGCGGATCCCGGACGATGACACGGCTTCCGGGCCGGCCGGCCCGGGGTCCCTCCCATGTTGGGGGCCCCGGACCGGGTGGCAAGGCTTATCCCAACGGCCTCTAACGAGGGCCGTTCACGTCCGTGGCTGGCCCACTCCCCCGCCGCTGGTCTTACGCCGCGCGCACATCCGCCAGGAACTCCTCCACCATGGTGCGCAGGGTGGTGGACTGGCTGCGCAGGGTGCCGGTGGCCTCCAGCACGGAACTGGCGGCGACTCCGGCCTCCTGGGCGGCCTGCGAGACGCCGGTGATGGTGTGCGACACCTCGGACGTGCCGTGGCTGGCCTGCTGGACGTTGCGCGAGATCTCCGCCGTCGCCGCGTTCTGTTCCTCGACGGCCGAGGCGATGGCGGTGGTCGCCTCGTTGATGGTGCCGATGATCTCGGCGATGGAGCGGATGGCCTCGACGGCGGTCCGGGTCTCGGTCTGCACGGCCCCGATCTGACGGCCGATGTCCTCGGTCGCGCGGGCGGTCTGGTTGGCGAGGCTCTTGACCTCGTTGGCGACGACCGCGAAGCCCTTGCCGGCGTCCCCGGCGCGCGCCGCCTCGATGGTGGCGTTGAGCGCGAGCAGGTTGGTCTGATCGGCGATGTCGGTAATCAGGTTCACCACCTCGCCGATCTTCTGCGAGGCCTCGGCCAGCCCCGAGACCACGCCCGTGGTGCGGTCGGCTTCCGCGGCCGCATTGTTGGCGATGTCGTTGGTCTGCTGCACCTGCCGGCCGATCTCGTGGATCGAGGCGGCCAGTTCCTCCGCCGCCGAGGCCACGGTCTGGACGTTGCTGGAGGCCTCCTCCGAGGCCGACGCCACGGTGGTCGCCTGGCTGGTGGTCTGCTCGGCGATGGCCGCCATGCTCTCGGACGCCCCCTGCAACTGGGTGGTGGCCTCCGCCACCGCCTTCAGCACGCCGTGCACGCGCTCGTCGAAGCGGGTGTTGAGCGCGGCGATGCGCTCGGCGCGGGCCTCGCGCTGGCGGACCTCCTCCGCCTGCTCGGCGGCGAGCCGGTCGGCGGTTTCCATGCTGTCCTTGAAGACCTGCACGGTCTTGGCCATGTCGCCGATCTCGTCTCCGTGGTCCTGCGCCGGGATGGTCACGCCGTAGTCCCGGTCGGCCAGCCGGCGCATGGCGTCGGTCATGGCGCGGATCGGGTGCGTGATGCCGGCGCCGATGACCCAGGCGGCCAGGACGCCGAGGATGACGGCCACCGCGGCGATCACGATGGTCACAAGGATGGTCTGGCCGATCAGGGCCACGGCCTGCGGCCCCAGGGTGTCGCGGGCCTCCTTGGCGGTCTCGTTGAAGCCCTCGATGGCGCTGACGATGGTCGGTCCGATGACATCCAGGGTGTCGCGCATCAGCCCGTCACGCGCCGTGATGACGTCGATCAGTTCGACGAAGGCTTCGTGGTACTGTTCGTCCTGACCCACGGCCGCCTCGACCCGGGCCCGCATCTGCGGGTCGTCAAGAGCGGCGAGCAGCGCGGGCACGGCCGCATCGATGCTCTCCAGGTCCTGCAGCGCGCGCGCCGACTGGTCCGGATTGCCGGTGGCGACGAACCGGCTGGCGTGGATGCGGGCCTGCAACAGGTGTTGCAGCACGACGCCGGCCCGATAGGTGGCCTGGATGTCGCCCGCCGCGTCCGCCTCCTTCATCACCGCGGCCAGGGCGGCCTCGATGGCGGGGCCGACGGCCCGCATCAGGGTCACCAGGTCTTCGCGCCGCGTATCCAGGACGGTGACCTCCAGGAAGGCCGCCTCATAGGCGTCGATCTGGCGGTCCAGGTCGGCGAGCAGCGCCAGCACCTCGGGATCATCCGTGGCGTCGCGCGAGGCCTGATTGGCGGCCCGCGCCAGGGCGAAGTGCCGGGAGGCCGACTCGGTGTGCGCCGGGTTGCCGTCGATCATGAAATTCTTCACGTCCAGCCGGGCCTGAAGAAAGTTGGCCTGCAATTCGCCCACGGTGTGGGCGGCGGTCGCAACCGACCGATACTGGTTGACCCGTGTGTCCACGCTGAAGAGCTGGATGGTGGAGGCAATCCCGAGAACAACCATCAGGCCGAGACTGATCCCGAACCCGATATACAGCTTGGTGCCGATGCGTATGGATTTCAGCATAGTGTGTCCGCCCCTCCGAAGCGCCGCCTGACGCCCCCCCACGCAGCCCGCACGGCGTAGGTCCGGCGCCGTCATTGCCGCCCATCGGGAAGACGTGACGTCGCGATCCCAGCGAGGCCGGACGACCACACGCCCGGTTTGTCCGGTCAGACTGGTCCTCGCGCCCAACCGGGGCGGCTCGTCAGTCTAACACAGGCGAGGGTTTCTTTGAGAAACGCAAAGTTCGGCCAGCGGCCTTGCCATATATACAATGCTCAGGCCATGAGCAAGGGCTTTTTACTACATGCGAAACGAACCAAGCCTTAGATTAGGCTTGGTTCCTCAAATATAATATGTTTCTAATGTTAACGCCTGTTCGCAGCCGTTTCAAGGGGAAAGGCTTATCCCTTTGCTTCCGGCGCGATCAACATATCGTAGGAGATTGGGCCTTTGGTGGTGGCGATGCCCA
>NZ_WIVE01000111.1 GCF_009601025.1 Roseospira navarrensis
CGCAAGCATCTGCAAGCCTACCTCGATGAGTTCGTCTTCCGCTTCAACCGCCGCCGCACCCGGCACGCAGCCTTTCGATCCCTACTGGGCACCGTCACCACCAAAGGACCCATCACCTACGATATGTTGATCGCGCCGGAAGCAAAGGGATAAGCCTTTCTCTTTAATAATTGTTTCTTTCAATTGACCCTCTAAACGATCTGTTGTTTCCACCCAGCGACCAGTAAATCGAGCAACTCCTTCTTTCCGGTAGCTCTTAAATACCCACAATGAAATATCTGCATTCTTGACATCAAAATTTTTCATGCTTTGGAGATCTGACATTTCACCACCCCTCACTACTTCGGTTCACGAATAAGGACTATATCTTGCACTTGCGACCTATAATATCTATTGCCTGACCGCAACGGAACACGTGACAACGCTAATATGACATGTTCTTGCGTTTCACCTTCGTATCGACACCCAAGCTCATAAAGTCGCCAACCAAAAGCTGAAAATACAGGATTAAGTATTATTTGCTCAGATTTAAAAGTAATCCAGAACATCCACAACAAAAATACTACAAACCCCACAAACTTATCCGCACTGTGATAATCAACATTCATGAATGAAACAACATATGGCATTGCATAATTTATCAGCTCAGATGGCATTTTTTTCGCCTGCAAAACAACGAGCTTCCCTTGCGGCCTCGCTATATAAATAGAAAAAAAACCAATGGCAACAGAAAACAAACACAATACGAAAAACAAAAAAGAATAGAAAAAAGTCTCGTTGACTATATAATCTGGAAAGTAGCAGCTTTCTGCGAATGGATTTGTTTTACAGTATTCAAAAAGAATCGACAATTTATCGTATTTAATAGATTGAGATAGTAGTATTAAACTCAGCGGCAGGTAGGACCCCAGAAATATAAAAAACGCAACTGCTATTCTTATTTTCATTCTGATCACCTTTCTAAAGTTGTATTGAAGATTTCAATACACGGAATAGAATTTCTCGTCTGCCGCGGGACGTCTCATCTTGATATCAAGATGATATCAAGGGTATAGTATCCCCGCTTGGGTTGTGTTGTCAACCGTATACGTTTTTTAGGGCATATCGAACTCGCGACAATTTCCGGCGGTGCCCACTCCCTGTGCACCACTCTTTTTAGATCGCATGTGTACCGGCCCCGGTTCCCTCCGGCCGCGAACGGGGCTAGACTGCGCGGCAGTTTCCTCCGTGTCGGCGATGCCCCGGACTCGTCCGGTCCATCGCCTCCGCCGCATCGCGGCGCCGGCGCAGTCGCGCCGGCCGGCCGACGAAAAAGTGAACCTTTCCGTCGGCCGGGATCATTCCCGACCACCCTGCTCCCCCATTCCCCTTGTCGCCAGGAGGTTCCATGCCCCGTGCGCGCAAACCCGCCGCCTCGCCCCCCGCCTCCACAAGCAACGCCCTGACCGGCACGCCGGCCTGGAGCACCCTCGCCGCCCACCGCGACGCCCTGGCCGGCACCCCCATGCGGGAGATGTTCGCCGCCGACCCGGACCGATTCGCGCGCTATTCGCTGCGCCTGGGCGACCTGCTGCTGGACTACTCCAAGAACCGCATCACCGACGAAACGATGCGGCTGCTGCTCGACCTCGCCGCCCAGACCGGCGTGGAGGCCAAGCGCGACGCCATGTTCGCCGGCGAGGTCATCAACACCACCGAGGGCCGCGCCGTCCTCCATGTGGCGCTGCGCAACCGCGCCAACCGGCCCATCCTGCTGGACGGCCAGGACGTGATGCCCGAGGTCAACCGCGTGCTCGCCCAGATGCGCGACTTCTGCGCGGCGGTGCGCGACGGCGCCTGGACGGGCGCCACCGGCAAGCCGGTCACCGACGTGGTCAACATCGGCATCGGCGGCTCCGACCTGGGGCCGGTGATGGTGGCCGAGGCGCTCAAGCCGTACTGGCACGCGCGCATCCGGCCGCACTTCGTCTCCAACGTGGACGGCACCCACATCGCCGAGACCCTGCACGGCCTGAACCCGGAAACCACGCTGTTCCTGGTGGCCTCCAAGACCTTCACCACGCAGGAAACCCTGACCAACGCCCACACCGCGCGGCGCTGGCTGACCACGGCCCTGGGCGAAGGCGCGGTGCCGAAGCACTTCGCCGCGCTGTCCACCAACGCCGAGGCCGTGTCCGCGTTCGGCATCGACACCGCGAACATGTTCGCCTTCTGGGACTGGGTCGGCGGGCGCTATTCCCTGTGGTCGGCCATCGGCCTGCCGGTGGCGCTGGCCATCGGCTTCGACCGCTTCACGGACCTGCTCGACGGCGCCCACGCCATGGACGAGCACTTCCGCACCGCCCCCCTGGCCGAGAACATGCCGGCCATCCTGGGCCTTCTGGGGGTGTGGTACCTGAACTTCCACGGCGCCTCGGCCCAGGCCCTGCTGCCCTATGACCAATACATGCACCGCTTCGCCGCCCACTTCCAGCAGGTGGACATGGAAAGCAACGGCAAGCGGGTCACCCTGGACGGCGCGCCTGTGGACACCGACACCGGCCCGGTGATCTTCGGCGAGCCCGGCACCAACGGGCAGCACAGCTTCTATCAGCTCATCCACCAGGGCACGCGCCTGATCCCCTGCGACTTCATCGCGCCGGCGATCAGTCACAACCCGATGGGGGAGCACCACCCGATCCTGCTGTCCAACTTCTTCGCCCAGACCGAGGCCCTGATGAAGGGCAAGACGGCGGACGAGGCCCGCGCCGAACTGGAGGCATCGGGCATGGGCGCCGACCAGATCGCCGCCCTGCTGCCGCACAAGGTGTTCCCGGGCGACCGGCCGACCAACTCCCTCCTGGTCCGGCGCATCGACCCGTACACGCTGGGGCAACTGGTGGCGCTGTACGAGCACAAGGTGTTCGTCCAGGGCGCCGTGTGGGGGGTGAACAGCTTCGACCAGTGGGGCGTCGAACTGGGCAAGCAGCTCGCCAAGGCCATCCTGCCCGAGTTGAAGGGCGACGCGCCCGTCTCCAGCCACGATGCCTCGACCAACGGCCTCATCAACGCCTGGAAGGAGATGCGGGGCTCGTGACGGGCACAATCCGTCCCCTTCCGGAAACCCTGGTCAACCGCATCGCCGCCGGCGAGGTGGTGGAACGGCCCGCGAGCGCGGTCAAGGAACTGGTGGAGAACGCCATTGACGCCGGGGCGTCGCGCGTGGATGTGACGCTCTCGCACGGGGGCAAGGCGCTGATCGCGGTGGTGGACGACGGCCGGGGCATGGGGCCGGACGATCTGGCCCTCGCGGTCGAACGCCACTGCACCAGCAAGCTCGCCGACGATGCCGACCTGACGGACATCCGCACCCTGGGCTTCCGGGGGGAGGCGTTGCCGTCCATCGGCTCGGTGGCGCGGCTGGCGATCACCAGCCGCCCGCCCGGCGCGGATCAGGCGTGGCGGATCGCAGTGGAGGCCGGGCGTGTCGGCGCGGTGGAACCGGCCGCGCACCCGCCGGGCACGCGGGTGGAGGTGAGGGACCTGTTCCACGCCACCCCGGCGCGGCTGAAGTTCCTGAAGGCCGACCGCACCGAACAAAACCACGCCGCCGACACCATCAAGCGGCTGGCCATGGCCCACCCCGAGGTCGCCTTTTCCCTCTCGGACGGCACGCGCACCCTGCTGAAGGCCCCGGCGCTGACCGGCGGACTGCTGGATGATCCTCACGCCGCCCGGCGGGAACGGCTGGGCGCGGTGCTGGGCCGGGAGTTCGCCACGAATTGTGTGACGGTCGACGTGGACCGCGAGGGCGCCCGCCTGACCGGCCACGCCGGGCTGCCCACCTTCCACAAGGCCACCGCCCAGGACCAGTTCCTGTTCGTCAACGGTCGCCCGGTGCGGGACCGGCTGCTGCACGGGGCCATCCGGGGGGCCTATCAGGACTTTCTCGCCCGCGACCGGCACCCCGTGGTGGCGCTCTATCTGGACCTGGACCCGGCCGCCGTGGACGTGAACGTCCACCCCGCCAAGACCGAGGTGCGGTTCCGCGACGCCGCCCTGGTGCGCGGCCTGATCGTCTCCGGCATCCGCCATGCGCTGGCGGGGGCCGGGCACCGGGCGAGCACCACCGTGGCGGCGGGCCTGTTGGGGCGGGCGCGCCCCGAGGGGGCGGAGGATCATCCCGCGCCCCGCCTTGCGCTGGGCGGGAGCTGGCGCGGACCGGCGCGCCCGTCGTCCGGGGCGCTGGAGACCGCGCGGGCGTGGCAGGCGCCGCCTGCTGGTGACACGAACGGTCCGGGGTTCGCCGAGGCCTCGGCCCGGGTGCCGGACGCGGCGACTCCCTCGCCGGAGCCCCAGCCCGAGCCCGATCCCGATCCCGCCGACACCCCGCTCGGGCGGGCGCGGGCGCAGGTGCACACCACCTACATCCTGGCCGAGACCACCGACGGCCTCGTCATCGTGGACCAGCACGCCGCCCATGAGCGCCTCGTCTACGAGCGCATGAAGGCCGCCCTGGCCGACGGCGGCATCGCCCGGCAGGGCCTGCTGCTGCCCGAGGTGGTGGAGCTGGACGAGGCCGCCGCCGCCCGCCTGCTGACCCGCGCGGACGAACTGGCCACGCTGGGCCTCGTGATCGAGGGCTTCGGCCCCGGCGCCGTGGTGGTGCGCGAGGTCCCCGCCCTGCTGGGCCAGGTGGACGCCGCCGGGCTGGTCCGCGATCTGGCGGACGAGTTGGCCGAATGGGGCCAGACCCTGGCGCTCAAGGACCGCATGGCCGATGTCTGCGGGACCATGGCGTGTCATGGCTCGGTGCGGGCGGGCCGGCGGTTGAACGAGGCCGAGATGAACGCCCTGCTGCGCCAGATGGAGGCGACGCCGCACAGCGGCCAGTGCAACCACGGCCGCCCGACCTATGTCGAACTGCGGTTGGCGGATATCGAGCGGTTGTTTGGGAGACGGTAAGCGAGTCCGTCCGTTCAGGGTCTTGCGATTATCGCAAAATAGCGATATCGTTCCCAAGCATGACCTGGACCGTCGAGACCCTGAACGACACGGTGGATGCGGAACTCGGTGCCCTGCCCGCCGACATGCGGGCACGGTTCGTCCGGATCTCTGAACTCATCATGGCGGTCGGCCTGGACCGCGTCGGTATGCCGCACGTCCGGCATATTTCGGGGCCGCTCTGGGAAATGCGGATGACGGGCCGGGATGGCATCGGTCGCGCGCTCTATGTCGCGGTTCGACAGCGCCGGGTCGTGGTGGTCCGGGTTTTTGTCAAGAAAACACAAAAGACGCCACGAAGAGAGATTGACCTTGCCCTTGATCGCGCCAAGGAGGTGTTGGGATGACCGACGTTCGAGATCTCAATGAAGCGTGGAGCCAGGATCCGGCGTACCGGGCGGCGTATGAAACGCTGGGGCCATCGTTCGATCTGGCCCGCGCCATGATCGAGGCGCGCGCGCGTGCCGGACTGACCCAGGCGCAATTGGCTGAGCGCATGGCGACCACGCAATCGGTGATCGCCCGTCTGGAAAGCGGTCGCACGCAGCCGTCCACCAAAACGCTGGTCCGGCTGGCGGAGGCAACGGGCACCCGCCTTCGGATCACGTTCGAAAGCGCCGAAGACGCGGCATGACGCTTGCGCGCAGGCCGGCCGGCGCCTGTCGAACCGTGACTGGCGGATATCGAGCGGCTGTTCGGGCGGCGGTAGGGGCGCTTGACCGCCGGGGCCAGCGGTCACATCCTCAACATTGAGAAGTGACCAGGATGGGGACGGCCGCCATGGACGCGATCCTTTCCACGACAGGCCAGATTACATTGCCCAAATCGCTGCGGGACCGCCTGCACTTGAACGCCGGCGACCGGGTCGGCTTCCGAATCGATGCGGACGGAACCGTGCGGATCATCCCCAAGACCCGCTCCGTCCGGGACCTGAAGGGGTGCCTACCACGGCCGGAGAGTCCAGTATCGCTGGAGGACATGGATCGGGCGATTGCCGCTGGTGCGGCGGATAGCGGATGATCGCCCTCGATACCAACCTTCTGGTTCGCTACATCACCCAGGACGATGACGCCCAAAGTCCAGTGGCAACAGGGGTGATCGAGGACCGATGCACCCCGGACGCGCCAGGATGGATCTCCCTCGTGGTTCTGTGCGAACTGGTCTGGGTGCTCTCGCGGGCCTATCGGTACGACAAGGCCCAGATCGCGGACGTTCTCGACCGACTGTTGGCGACCGCGGAGTTGCGCGTTGAGCAGGAGGAGTTGGCCCGCGCCGCTCTGGCCGGGTGGCGCACCAGCGGGGCAGACTTCGCGGATCATGTGATTCTGGAAAGCGCCCGTGCGGCGGGCGCCTTGCCTCTGGTCACGCTGGACCGGCGGCTGGGCGCTCATTCAGATGCCGCATTGGCACCTGACATCGTGGTTGAATGACGACCGCACCATTCATTGTTTTTTTTAAATATTTTTTTGCATTTCCTCGACCCATCCTAAAATAGCTTTCCATTCATCATTGTCGCAAAGAGACTTGTTTAATATTTCGCGCAACATAATTGTTTCAACATTTTGCACCTCATCCCAACAAATGCTATCATATTTTTCTTGCGTCATATCAGGGTCAATGGCCGCCTCAAACTCCCTGAACCACCATTGAGATACTTTGACATACACACTGAAAGAGAATACGACATCGTACAGCGTGACCTCTTTTCTGTCATCGTCAACAAGCAGACTCATTATTTCATGGCCAATTTCGTTGCGCAAATTATATATCCGCTCTATTTCAGCACAAAGGCTTATCCCTTTGAGTCCGGGACCGCATCATGTGGTGACAGGTGGCCCGAAATGGCGCAGAACATAGAGTGAAC
>NZ_WIVE01000112.1 GCF_009601025.1 Roseospira navarrensis
CTCCTGGGCATCGCCACCACCAAAGGCCCAATCTCCTACGATATGTTGATCGCGCCGGAAGCAAAGGGATAAGCCTTATCTCTGGATACAAGGCCTATTTTGACAAGTACTATAGAAGCCATAATTTGCACGACGACCAGAAGGTTCTTTACGGCCTTTACATGGCTGTGACGGGACTCGCCCCTTTCGACGGCAACGCCTCCACGTTCGTAAAGACGGCGCTGTCCACCGACGCCATCGACTATATTGACGACCACGAAGACAACGGCTTCTACGTGACCATCGGGCGCTTTACCGAGGTGTCTCGCTATTGGGAGCATGTGCTCGGTCAGCTCAAGATCGCCAAGGGAACGGCGACCACCTCGGAAACCCATACGGTGGCCACCGGGACCAGCATGTCCTCGACCCACACGCAAGAGGTCGCATCTCAATGGTCCGTCGAGACGGGCCACTCCGTCACAGCCAGCGCCGGGCTGGACATCCCCTTTATCAGCAGCAGCATCGCCGGAGAGATGTCCCGGGCCGAAAAGAACTCCGGGTCCAACACCCGCACCACCTCGCGGGAAGTCGGGATGACGAGGTCCCAGCAAATCACGCACACGTTCGTGTTCGAGGGCCCGGTCGGCAACGAACCCGATCCGATCGATCTGGCGTGGTGGCAACTGGTCCAGGTCGCACGGCTCGGGGATGTCTTCTGGTTCTCGGCCGGCCCGCTGGATTCGGACGCCATGTGCCCGCCGCCGGCCGGGACGCTTGAAATCGACTTCCCGCGCGCCCCGATGAGCCAGGGCGGCTGGTGTGAACTGGTGCAGAAGTTCGATATCTTCGAGCTGACGCGGGGATGACGGGCGCGGGGCGTGCGGGTCCTGGCGCGGGCGCGGACGCATGCGCAGGCCGAGCCGCCCCGCCCCCGGCCCCCCGTCCTTCGGTCAGGGGGCCGCGCGGGACAGGGTTCCCAGGGCCTCCACCTTTGCCTGATCGTCGGCGCTGCGCTCGCCGCCGCCCTTCAGCTTGCGATAGTCGCGGTAGAGGAACATCAGTTCCGTCCACAGCCACGGCAGGTTGGACAGCAGCGTGTCCTCGCGGAAACAGCGGCTGTAGTCGATGGCGGTGGGGTCCCGGCCCAGGGCGGCCAGGACCTCGCTGGCGATCTTGCCGTAGCCCACGACGCTGGGGTGCATGCCGTCCAGGCCGCAGAACCCGCCCCAGCGGAACAGGTTTCCCAGCCCCTCTTCCACCATCATGTTGGAAATGCTGTAGGTGCTGGGGAACAGCCAGAAGGTGCGGGCGGTCACCTTGATGGTGTTGGTCGCGGTCAGGCCCTCGTGCTTGCGGTTGAGGTGCGCCATCTTTTCGGCCAGGTCGACGAACACGGCCCGGCTGCCCAGTTTGCGACGCATGGCGTCCATCATGGCGGCGTTGATGGCGCGCACGTGCCCGTCCTGCTCTTTCAGTTGCGCGCCGGTCAGGGTGCCGTAGCCGAAGCCCATGCGGTTCTCGTAGCGCTCGAAGTAGCCATCCGGCTTGGGGCGCTTGCCGTCGTAAGAGATCGACTCCGGCGTCGGCATCAGGTTCGGCGCCTGGCTGGGCAGCACCAGCGTGTTGAACACCATGGTTTCGGTGTGCGGGCCGACCTCGGCCAGATGCTCGGCCAGTTTTTCATACTTTTTCGTGATGGCCTTCACGGTGGCGTCGGTCAGGGCCGGTTTGGCCTCGAACGCGGCATCGAACAGGCCCTCGTTGCTGCCGATGTTGACCAGCAGGATCCTGGGTTCGCGGGCCTTGACCAGATCGACCGGCTGGACCCGGGCCAGTTCGTCGCGCCCGGCCGGGTTCAGGGTGAACGCGGCGTTGAGCCCCAGCAGGGCATCGCCCAGGCCACCGTCGGGAATCGCGACCTTGGACAGGCCCTTGATGCTGGACGCGGCCGCGGTGGTCAGGGCGTTCGCCTGCCGGGTGCGTTTGTCCCAGTCGAAGGCGTACAGGTCCGAGATGTCCATGGAGGCGACGGCGATGTTCTCGAACGCCATCCGCCCGGACGGCGAGGTGGGCCGGCCGCGCGTCCACCAGTCGGCGTTCTTCGCCAGTTCGGCGTCGATGGCGTCCAGGTCCGGCAGCAGGCGAATGAACGCTTCCATGTCGATGATGAGCGGCCGGGCCGGATCGGGCACCGTGAAGGCCGCCGGGCTCAGCCCCATGGCGCGGGCCACCTGGGCCGGCGGCGAAAACCGGAACAGCGGCGCGCTCATGGTCAGGGAGCGGACCCCCTGATACATGCTGTCGCCGATGCCCATCAGCGGCGGGCGGCGGTACTCGGACGGAAGCTGAACGGAGGCCATGGCGGTGGTCCTCTCTTTGTGCGGGGTCGAACTGGCCCAGGGCGAGCTTTCCCCGTCGCCAGCAATTGGTCGTCGCTACTCAAACACGATTCTGCGCCCTGATACAGGCTTAAATACCCCTTGCGCGGAATGTCGCAGCGACACACCCCTCTGTTGCGCCTCCGTCATGCGGGTCCTAGGCTGGGCAGGCCCTGCCGGAGGATCGCGCCATGGATCACGCCCCCGACGCCGCCGCGCCTCTTGATGCCGCCGCCTTCGACGATGCCCGCGCCGTCCTGCGCGCGGCCGCCCTGCCCGCCGACGAGACCGCCGTGGTCCGCGCCCTGGCCGACCGGGCGCGGCTCGACCCCGCCGCCGAGGCCCGGGTCTCCGCCGAAGCCCGCGCCCTGGTCGAGGCCCTGCGCGAGGACACCACCCCGGGCCTGATGGAATCCCTGCTGGCCGAATACGGCCTGACCAACCAGGAGGGCGTCGCGTTGATGTGCCTCGCCGAGGCCCTGCTGCGCGTGCCCGACACCCTGTCGATCGACGCCCTGATCCGCGACAAGCTGGCCCCCGCCGCCTGGAGCCGCCACCTCGGCCAGTCCCATTCGGCGCTGGTCAACGCCTCCACCTGGGGCCTGATGCTGACCGGGCGCGTGCTGCGCGCGGGCGGGGCGGGCTGGGACGTCATGGAGACGCTGCGCGGCTCCGTCCGGCGTCTGGGCGAGCCGGTCATCCGCGCCGCCGTGGGCGAGGCCATGAAGCTGATGGGCCGTCAGTTCGTGCTGGGCCGCGACATCGACGCCGCCATGGAGCGGGCGCGGACGCTGGAGGCCAAAGGCTACACCTACTCGTATGACATGCTGGGCGAGGCTGCCCGCACCCCGGCCGACGCCCGGCGCTATTTCGACAGCTATGCCGGCGCCATCGAGCGCATCGCCGGGGCGGCCCGGCACGGCGACGTCACCCGCAACCCCGGCATCTCCATCAAGCTGTCGTCGCTGAACCCGCGCTACGAGGCCGCCCAGGCGGGCCGAATCCTGCCCGAGATGATCGAGCGCGTGCGCTACCTGTGCGGCCTTGCGAAGGACGCCAACATCGGTCTGACCATCGACGCCGAGGAACAGGACCGCCTCGATCCGTCGCTGGATGTGATCCAGGGTGTGCTGTCCGATCCGGATCTCGCCGGCTGGGACGGCTTCGGCGTGGTGGTGCAGAGCTACGGCCCGCGCGGCCTGCCCCTGATCGACGCCCTGATCGCGCTCGCCGACCGGCTGGATCGGCGCATCACCGTGCGGCTGGTCAAGGGCGCGTACTGGGATGCCGAGATCAAGCGCGCCCAGGTGCTGGGGCTGGCGGGCTATCCCGTGTTCACGCGCAAGGTCTCGACCGACGTCGCCTATGTGGCCTGCGCGCACCGCCTGTTGGCGCGGCCCGACCGGATTTATCCTCAGTTCGCCACTCACAACGCCCGCACCGTGGCGACGGTGCTGGAGTTGGCCGGGGCGGAGGCGCCCTATGAGTTCCAGCGCCTCCACGGCATGGGCGAGTCGCTGCACGATCTGATGCGCCGGCGCCACGGCAGGCCCTGCCGAATCTATGCCCCCGTGGGTGTTCACGAGGACCTGCTGGCCTATCTGGTGCGCCGCATCCTGGAGAACGGCGCAAACAGCAGCTTCGTCAACCAGATCCTGGACCAGAGCCTGCCGGTCGAGTCCCTGGTGGCCGATCCCGTCGCGGTGGTGGACGGGCTGGACAGCCTCGCCCATCCGGCGGTGCCGCCGCCGCCCGCGCTGTACGGCGAGGATCGGCGCAACAGCCGGGGCCTCGACCTGACGGACCCCCTGGACGTGGCGGCGCTGGAGTCGGCCCGCGCGCCCTTCCGCGCGCATCGCTGGCAGGCCCGGCCGCTGGTCGGTTCGGGGAGGCTCGATGGTCAGCCGCGCCCGGTCGCGAATCCGGCCGACCCCTCCGACATTGTGGGCACCGTGCATGACGCCGGGCCGGATCTGGCCGGGCTGGCGGTGGACGGCGCGCTGGCGGCGCTGCCGGACTGGTCGGACCGGCCCGTGGACGAGCGGGCGGCGATCCTGGAGCGCGCCGCCGACCTGTACGAACACCACATGCCCGAACTGATGGCCCTGGCCACCCGCGAGGCCGGCAAGAGCCAGCTCGACGGCGTGGGCGAGGTGCGCGAAGCGGTGGACTTCCTGCGCTACTATGCCGCCCGGGCGCGGGACCTGCCGACGGACCGGGGGGCGCGCGGGGTGTTCGTCTGCATCTCGCCCTGGAACTTCCCGCTCGCCATCTTCACCGGCCAGATCGCCGCCGCCCTGGTGACCGGCAACACGGTCATCGCCAAGCCGGCGGAGCAGACGAGCCTGATGGCCGCGCGGGCGGTGGAGCTGCTGCGCGCGGCCGGGGTGCCGCCGGACGTGCTCGCCCTGCTGCCGGGGGATGGCGCGGTGGTCGGTGGCGCGCTGACGGCGGACGCGCGCATCGGCGGCGTGTGCTTCACCGGCTCGACGGAGACGGCCCGCGCCATCCAGCGCACCATGGCGCGCACCGGCAACGCGGCGGCCCCGCTGATCGCCGAGACCGGCGGGCTCAACGCCATGATCGTCGATTCCACCGCGCTGCCCGAACAGGCGGTGCGGGACATCCTGGCCAGCGCCTTCCAGAGCGCCGGGCAGCGGTGCTCGGCCCTGCGCCTGCTGTGCCTGCAGGAGGACGTTGCCGAACGCACGCTCACCATGCTCAAGGGCGCGATGGACGTTCTGGCCGTCGGGGACCCGTGGGCGCTGTCCACCGACGTGGGGCCGGTCATCGACCCCGAGGCCCGGGCGGCCATCGAAGCCCATGTGGCGGCGCTGGAGGCCGAGCGCCGGTTGATCCACCGCACGCCCGCGTGGCCGGACACCGGGTCCTTCGTGGCCCCCGTGGCGCTGCGCCTGGACCGCCTGGAGGACCTGACGCACGAGGTGTTCGGCCCCGTGCTGCACGTGGTGACCTATCCGGCGGACGGCCTGGACGATCTGGTGGCGCGCCTGAATGCGCTGGGCTACGGCCTGACCCTGGGCCTGCACACCCGGATCGAGGCGCGCGTGACACAGGTGACCGAAGCCGCGCGCGTGGGCAACCAGTACATCAACCGCAACCAGATCGGCGCCATTGTCGGCGTGCAGCCGTTCGGCGGCGAGGGCCTGTCGGGCACCGGGCCGAAGGCCGGCGGGCCGCACTATCTGTGGCGCTTCACGCGGGGACCGGCGGGCGCGGCCGCGGTCGCGGCGGAGTCGGGCCCGCTCAAGGCCGGGACGGAAGGCCCCGATGTGCTCGCCGGGGCGCTGCGGGCCGCCTGCCATGCCGCGCCGACCTGGGCCGCCCGCACGGACCGGGCGGCGGTGCTGGCCGAGGCCCTGGATCGGCTGGCCGAGGACGATCCGGCGGCGGCCGAGGCCGGGCGGGCCGGACTGGCGGCGGCGGCGCGCCTGGATGCCGGGCCGGTCACTCTGCCGGGCCCGACGGGGGAATCGAATCAGCTCCGGCTCTATCCGCGCGGCGATGCGCTCTGTTTGGGGGACGGCACCGAGTCCGCCGCGCCCGCCATCCGCCAGGCCGTTTGTGCGCTGGCCTGCGGGTGCGCCGTGGTGGGGCCGCTGGCGGTGCTGCGGCCACTGCGCGCGGCCCTGGGCCGGACCGAGGCGCCGCTGGCCACGCTCGACGGCTGGCCGCAGATGGAGGCCCTGCGGGCCGTGCCCGCGCTGGCGGTGGTGGCGCTGTCGGGCGCGGGGGCCGAGACAGTCAGGGCGGTGCGGGCGGCCCTGGCCGGGCGCGACGGGCCGCTGGTGCCGCTGACCGACGACCCGGACGACGCCGCCGCGTTCGTCCATGAACGCGCGCTCAGCATCGACACCACGGCGTCCGGCGGCAATGCCTCGCTGCTGGCGCGGGTGGCGGCCGGCGGGGGATAGGGCGCCCCCGCGGCGCCTCTGCGTCGGCGCCGTCGAACGGAGTCCATCTCCCAGAAAAAAAAAGGCTCAAATAGCGTTCGCTATGCATTCCCGGATTTGGTATCATGAAGGATACCGAACGCGGGAGGCGGGCATGGATCGGGACACGTT
>NZ_WIVE01000113.1 GCF_009601025.1 Roseospira navarrensis
GTTCACGTTATGTTCTACGCCGTTTCAGGCCACCTGTCACCACATGATGTGGTCCCGGACTCAAAGGGATAAGCCTTCAAGGGGATTGTGATTGATAAATATCAATGCGGTGCTTGTCTTCGCCCGCCGACGGCACATCTTGCAACATATTGGTTGCTGGCCGGGGCCGAACACACACCATGGACGGCAGTTGGCCATCCGCACGCACCCGCGCAGCCGAAACGGGAAAATTTCCACCCTGAATGTGCGCGATTTCGCCACGGCGACCAGCCGCGCCCCGCGTTCCGTCAGAACGGCTCCATCAGCCGGTCCAGGTAGTCCTTTTCCGGGGCCGGCCGCTCCGGCTCGTTGGCGCGGCGGCGCAGTTCGCGCAGGATCTCGTGGGCGCGACGGGTGTCCGGCTCGGTCGGCACGTCCACCGAGTCATCGTCCACGCCGCCCGAGGGCCGGTTGAAGGGGTCGCGGCCCGGTCCGGGCCGGAACCCCGGCCCCATCTGTCCGGGCATCCCGGGGCCACCGGGCTGGAGCCCGAAGCCGGGGAGGGGCAGGCCCATCATGCCCATGCCGCCGGGACCGCCCGGCCCCATCATCTGGCCCATGGCCTGACCCTGGCCCTGCGTCAGGGCCTCCAGGGCGCGGCCCTGGGCCTGGGCGGCGGCGCCGGTATCGCCCTCGGAGAGCGCCCGCTCCGCCTCCCGCATGGCCATGTCGGCCTCGCCCAGTTGCTCCGGCACCTGATCGGTCATCTCACCCAGATCGGCCATCAGGTCCTCCAGCGCCTCCCGCAACGCCCGCTGGCGCTCCTGGAGGTCGCGGGCCGTCTCGCTCTGGCGCTGCGGGTCCGGGCTCTGGCCGTCGCCCGCCCGGTCGTTCCCGCCCGGTCGCGGCGGCATGCTCGGGAACGGCAGATCGGGAAACGGCCGGTCCAGGGACAGGCCCGGGGTCTGCCGGCGTTCGGCGGCCTCCGGATCGGCGCGGAAGGTCTCGTCCAGAAGCGCGCGCTGCCGGCGGGCCAGCTCCTGCAGGCGCTGCATCATCTCGTTGGCCCGGGCCATGGCCTCCATCTCCGCCCGGGTCGGCGGCCGGGCCGATTCCAGCCGCTCCAGCATCCGCTCCAACTGGTCGAGCATGGCTTGAGCCGCCTCGTCGGCCCCCAGTTCGGTCAGGTCTGACAGGCGATCCATCATCCGCTGGATGTCCTCGGGGCTCACCATCTCCATGCCCTGCGGCATGGGCAGGTCCATGGGCGGCATGTCGAGCAACGGCATGGCCTCGGCGAGTTCGCGCATCATGCGGTCGAGGGCCTCGCGCAGGTCCGCCAGACGGCGCTCGATCTCCTCGCGCGGCGCGTCCCGCTCCAGCGCCTCGCGCAGGGCCTCGCGGGCCGCCTGCAGGTCATCGCGGGCGACGGTCAGGGTGCCGTCCTCCAGCGCCAGCGCGATCGACCACAGCAGGGCCAGATCCTCGGTGCGGGCGCGCCCGTCCGGGGCGAAGGCCAGCCGGGCGGCGGCGGTGGACAGGCCCAGGTGAACCGCCAGCCGGTCGTCGTAGGCGGCCGGGTCCCGCGCCAGCCCGAGCAGCCCCTGCGCCGCCGCGTGCGCGCGGTCGGGGCGCATGACCAGGGCGCGGCGCAGATCCACGACGGCCTGGGCCACCGGGTGGGAGAACCGGCGCTCGGGCAGGATCACATCAATCTGTTCGCTGGCGCCCGTCTGCGCGGCGCCGTCCTCGGCCGTCAGGCGCAGCGCGACCGCCGTGCCCGCCCAGGGGTGGGCGCTGAGGTCGCGCGCGGCCTCCACGCCGCCGACGCCGTCCGGCGGCACGGACAGATCCAGGTCCGCCGGGTCGCCCAGCGCCTGATCGCCCGCCGCGCGGACCGCCAGGGTCACGCCGGTCACGCCGTGGTCGTCCACCGCGCGGTAGGACAGGGCGAGCCGGCCCCGGTCATCGCCCTCGGGCGGGGCGGCCCAGGCCACTTCGGGCGGCAGGTCGGCGACGACGTGCAGCGGCCGGTCCACCAGCACGGCGCCGTCCTGGGTCAGACGCAGACGGGATCCCTCGGAGACCGTCAGGTCCAGGCGCTGGCCGCCGTCGCCGGTGATCTCCAGGGGGCGTTCGGGCTGGCCCGCCCCCAGATCGAGCGTGCCCGGCCCGCTGCCGCCGCGCAGCAGCACCAGCACGGACCCGCCGGCCGGCAGCACCAGCGGGGTGGGCCCGACGGGCTGGCGCGCGGCGTCCGGCGTCTCCGGCCCGGCCGAACCCGAACGCGGCGCAGGGGCGTCGCCGGCGGGCGGGGCGGCCGGAGCGCCCTCGTCCGTCGCGGCGTGGATGTAGAGGGGCGCGCGCCCGGTGTAGGCGGGCGGCGTGATCCAGACCTGGGCCACCGCCGGCGGGGGCGGCGCGCCCAGGCGCGGCGACAGCCCGGCCACGAGGCGGCCCAGCGGATCGGGCCAGGCCATGGTGAGCGCGGCGAACAGCAGCAGCAGGGGCACGAAGCGCAGGGCGCGCGGATCGCGCGCGGCCAACCCGGGGCGGGGCGGCCGGGGCCGCAGCGCCTGCGCCCGGGCGCGCATGTCGGCCTGATGGCGCGCCCACAGGGCCCGGGACAGGGCGTCGTCGCGGCCCAGCATCTGGGTGTCGCGGGCCGCCGTCAGGGGGCGGTGCCCGGGCGCCGCGCCGCCCTCCAGGCGGGATACGGCCTCGGCCCGGGTGGGGCAGCGCCAGATCCGGCCGGCCTGGAGCAGCAGGGCCGCCACGCCCCCGGCCAGCGCCAGCAGGACGGCCAGATGCAGCCACCCGGGCAGGCGGGGCAACACCCCGGAGACCAGGGCGGCAAGGCCGACGCCCAGCAGGGTGAGGGCCGGCCACAGGGCCCGCCACGCCCGCTCCCAGGCCAGCGCGGCCCAGGACAGAGCCACCGCCAGCCCTACCGGAGGTGAGGTTGATCCGGACCCTGTCCGGGCTGCGATGGGGTGTCCGGATCCACGGCGCCGCGGGCCGCCGCCAGGGGGTGGCGGCGGGCGACTCGACGGGGCGGACCCGGGCCGCCCGGATGCGGTCTGGTCGTCGGACATTGGGGGCATATGGCCCCGCCGCGGGGGTCCGTCCATGCCCTCGGTCCCTGATTTTTCAGTCCGTTTGATGACACCCAGGGCCCGCGCGCGGTGTCCGTGGACAGCCGCGCCGCAGACCGCCCGAGCGGTCCGGCGATGCGGCGCGCGGCACGGCCGTCAGCCGTGCGGTGGGGTCATATTTGGCTTATATTGCGACGACATTAAACTACACCACAAAATATTGTATGCACGATTGAGGGGTCTTGCATGTTCCTGTTTCGATCCCGTTGCCTGCCCCGGGCGGCGCGGGTATCGTGAGCGCCATGATGCAGGAAGCGGAAACCAAGGAAAGCGATCGTCAAAAAAGCGGCTTAATTGCAAGCGGCTTGTCATCAGGCGTGAGAAGATGGGTCCTCGCGAAAACAAAAGCAGGCGCGTCTTGATAGGGCTCACGTTCGACTGACGACGATTGTTATCCGTATTTTCCGGAGTTGTCGGATCGGCGACTTCGCAGGGGATGGTGTCGCCGACGGAGCCGGCGGCCTTTCCCCTTGATCGCGCACCCGGGAGGCGGGCATCGTGCGGTCTTCTCTGCGGAACAGGGAATGGCGGTGATGGCTGCGGGCCGCGGGTCGGCCGGTCCCGGCGATCTGAAACGGTGTGCCGCCGGCGGCGTCCCGGGAGGGGTCCGGATCCCTGACATGATGGATGGATGACGTCCCGCATTCCGTGTTCTCGCACGCGGACCTGCGGGAACGTGGGGGGTTTGCTGTGCCAGGAAGGGATGGGTATGGACGCGACTGCGCCGGAACTGGATATCAAGCCGCTCTGGACCCGGGTGAGCCAACACCTCAGGCGTGAATTTGGGCCGGCCGCCTACAAGAGCTGGGTGCAGCCGATGGTGGTGACGGTGCAGGCGGACGGCGCCGTCTCGCTCGGCCTGCCCACCCGTTTCATGCGCGACTGGGTCCTGACCCACTACGCCGACCGGATTCGGGACATCTGGCTGGCGGCCGACCCGCTTCAGCGGCCGATCGGCTTCGACGTCGCCGCCCCGGACGCGGCGGGCGCGGCCGCGCCCGCCGGGTCGGACGCCATCGCGACACCGGACCTGGATGCGGCCGAGCCCACGACCGGAGCCCCCGCGCCCGCGGCGGGCGCGGGGCGGACGGGCCCGCGCCTGGTGCCGGCCGCCGCGCGCGGCGAACCGGACCCCACACCCGCCAGAGAGGTGGTCGGCGCGCCCCTGGACCCGCGCTACACCTTCGACACCTTCGTGACCGGCAAGCCGAACGAGTTCGCCTATGCCGCCGCCAAGCGCGTCGCGGAATCCGAGCGGGTCTCGTTCAATCCGCTGTTCCTGTACGGCGGCGTGGGCCTGGGCAAGACCCACCTGATGCACGCCATCGCCCATCACATCCGCACCTCGGACCCGAACCGGAACGTGGCCTATCTGTCGGCCGAGAAGTTCATGTACAGCTTCATCCGGGCGCTGCGGATGCACGACACCATCTCGTTCAAGGAGCAGTTCCGCTCCGTGGATGTGCTGATGATCGACGACGTGCAGTTCATCAGCGGAAAGGACTCCACGCAGGAGGAGTTCTTCCACACCTTCAACGCCCTCGTGGACCAGGGCCGGCAGATCGTGCTGTCCGCCGACAAGTCGCCCAACGACCTGGAGGAGATCGGCAACCGCCTGCGCTCCCGTCTCGCGATGGGGCTGGTGGCCGACCTGCATCCGACCACCTATGAGCTGCGGCTGGGGATCCTGGCGTCCAAGGCCGAGCAACTGGGGGTGGAGGTGCCGCCCAAGGTGCTGGAGTTCATCGCCCACAAGATCGTGTCCAACGGCCGCGAGGTGGAAGGCGCCCTGACCCGGCTGGTGGCCCACGCCCAGCTCGTGGGCCGGCCGATCACGCTCGACACCACCCGCGAGGTGCTGCACGACCTGCTGCGCGCCCATGATCGACGGATCACCATCGAGGAGATCCAGAAGAAGGTCGCCGAGCACTACAATATCCGCATCGCCGACATGTCCTCGGCCCGGCGGTCGCGCGCCGTGGCGCGGCCCCGTCAGGTGGCCATGTACCTGTCCAAGCAGCTCACCCAGCGCTCGCTGCCCGAGATCGGGCGCAAGTTCGGCGGCCGCGACCACACCACGGTGATGCACGCGGTCAAGAAGATCGAGGAGTTGTGCGGCACCGACGCCGGATTCGCCGAGGACGTGGACCTGCTGCGGCGCATGCTGGAGACGTGAGCCCGTCCGACTCCATGCCCCTGCATCTCGTGAAACTCTGCGTCGGGATTGACGCGCCCGACCAGTTGCGCGCGCTCCAGCACGGGCGCCGGCTGGCGGTGGGCGACGCGCTCGTCCACACCACCCGCATGATCCCGCGCCGCGCCGACGAGATCGTGCCGGGCGGCTCGCTCTACTGGGTGATGAAGGGCGCCGTCCGCTGCCGTCAGACCATCCTGGACCTGGAGCCGGTCACCGACCCGGAGACCGGCCGTTCGGCCTGCCGCATCCACCTGGATCCGACCGTGGTGGACACCGAGGCCTGGCCCTGGCGGCCGTTCCAGGGCTGGCGCTACCTGCCGCCCGAGAAGGCGCCGCCCGACCGGCGAACCGGGACCGGCGGCGGCGCGGGCGGGGCCGACGACGTGGCCGCCATGCCCGACGACATGCAGGCCGCCCTGCGCGAGATGGGGTTCCTGTAGGCGTGACCCCGCAGCGGCCGCCCGCCGTCCACAGGGCGACGGGCTCAGGTGAACGGGATCGCTCTTCCAGGTCTTTGCAGTTGGGCGGGGATCTGCGCTCGAGGTCCTTCAGCCGCTTCGCGGCTTCAGGATGACATCCTATATTTTTAAGGCTCAGTTTGCGTTAGATATGCATGCTGGTTGTTTGGGCGAGATAAGTCCGGCGATGCATGCCAGGATTGCACGGG
>NZ_WIVE01000114.1 GCF_009601025.1 Roseospira navarrensis
GCTGGAATTCGAGCAGGGATCGAGGAAACTTGCTCATGGTCGGGCTCCGGAAATGGCGTGCGTTCACGTTATGTTCTGCGCCGTTTCAGGCCACCTGTCACCACATGATGTGGTCCCGGACTCAAAGGGATAAGCCCTAAAAATTTTTCAATCTCTGCTCCGCCGCGTCAATGATGTGTTTCGGCGTCTTGATGCCACTCGTGGACTTTTTGACGAAACAGTGGGCGACAAACACGACGCCTTCAACACGGGTCGTATAGATCAGGCGATACGCATCGCCCTTGTGCGTCAGAGCCACCTCAAAAACCCCGGGGCCGAGCCCCTTCATGGGTTTTGCTTTGAGATGGGTCAGCCCCATCCGGGCCTGGACCAGGGCAAACGACACCGTCTCTCTCACGGGGTTGGGCATCGCCTTCAGCGCCTTCAGGGCCGGCGATGCCCACCGTAACGCGGACTCGGCCACGGGCGATCTCCTCGACCTTCCTCGCCCCCTCATGATATCGAAAGTGATATCAGGGGGGCAAGCCCTGTGGCGCAAGACTCCTCACCGCGATGGGCCGCGCACCCCCTCACTCCCCCGCCAACGCCGGATCGCGGCCGACCGGCGAGACATCCTCCGGCCGCACGCGCCGGGCCACGCCCAGGTCGTCCAGGATCACGTAGACCACCGGCACCAGCACCAGCGCCAGCACGGTCGCCGAGGTCAATCCGAACGCCAGGCTGGTCGCCAGCGGGATCATGATCTGCGCCTGCAGGCTGGTTTCCAGCAACAGCGGCCCCAGCCCCATGATCGTGGTCAGCGAGGTCAGCAGAATGGGCCGGAAGCGTTCCCGCGCGGCGCGGCGGGCGGCGTCGGGCGCGCTCATGCCCTCCAGCCGGCGCTGCTTGATGAACATCACCAGCAGGATGGAGTCGTTGACCACCACGCCGGCCAGCGAGGCCAGCCCGATCATGGACGGCATGGACAGCTCCAGTCCCTGCGCCAGATGGCCCAGGATGGCGCCGATCAACGCCATGGGGATCGCGGCCATCACGGTCAGCGGCTCGGCGTAGCTGCGGAACTGGAACGACAGCAGCAGGAACACGCCGATCAGGCCGACCAGCATGTTGCGGCCGAGCGAACCCATGCTCTCGGCCATCTCCTTCGCCTGGCCCTCGAAGTCGGTGCGCACATCGGGGTGCCGCTCCAGCAGGCGCGGCAGAAAGGTCTCGCGGGTGTGGCTGACGATCTGCTGGGCGTTGGCGAGGGTGTCGTCCACCTCGCCGATCACGGTGATGGTGCGCCAGCCGTCCACGCGGGCGATGCGCGCCCAGCCCCGATCGGTGTGGAAGGTCGCCACATTGGGCAGCGGGATGGTGTCGCCGCTGTCGGTGGTCACCATGAAGCCATCGAGATCCGCCAGAGACTCCCGGTCCTCGGCGCGCAATCGCACATCGATCTCGAACGCCTCATCGCCGACCTGGATCTCGTCCACCGTCACGCCTTGATAGGCGGCGGCGATCTGCTGGGCCACGGTATCGGCGCGCACCCCCAGCGCGCTGGCCCCGTCGCGCAGACGCAGGCGGATTTCCGGCTTGCCGGGGCGCATGTCGTCCATGACGTCATAGACGCCCTCGTAGCCGGCCAGCCAGTGTTGCAGCTCCAGCGAGGCCGCCTTGAGCGCCGCGGTGTCCTGACCGCGCAGGCGGATTTCCAGATCCCGCCCGGCCGGCCCCATCTGGCGCTCGGCGAAGCGCACCGAGACCGCATCGGGGATGACCCCCACCGCCTCGCGCCACGCATCGGCCACGGCACCCGCCGGCAGGTCCGGCCGCCGGTCCGAGTCGATCAGGTCCACGCTCACGGTGGCCACGTGCGCGCCGCTCTCCCCGGCCGTGCTGTTGACCGCGTAGAGCGTCATGACGGACTTGACCAGCGCCCCGCCCGCCGTGGCCGCGTTGGCGGGATCGACCGAGCCCGGCGGCAGGTCGTCCGACAGCCGCCGGCCCAGATCGTCGATGGCGGCTTCCATGCGGGCCACGGCCTCTTCCGTGCGGGTCAGCGGCGTGCCCTGCGGCATCAGAAGTTCGGCCTGGATGGTGGTGCCGTCCAGGGCGGGAAAGGCGCGGAACTTCACGAACCCGCCGGCCACCAGAGAGACCGTGCCCAGGAACATCAGGATGAGCACGCCAAGCGCCAGATAGCGCCACGCAATGGCTCCGTCGATCAGCCGCCCCATCAGGCGCTCGCGCACCCAGTCGAAGCCGGATTCGAACCGGCGGCGCCAGCCGCGCGGCTCTGTCTCCGCGTGTTTCTCCAGCGAGTGCCCCAGGTGGTGCGGCAGGATCAGGAAGGCCTCGACCAGACTGACCACCAGCACCAGCAGCAACACCATGGGCAGCGCCCGCAGGATCTGGCCCAGGGTGCCCGACAGGAAGGCCAGCGCGCCGAAGATGCAGATGGTGGTGACGAACGACGACAGCACGCCCGGCATGACCTCGCGCGCGCCGTCGATGGCGGCCTCGTAGGGTCCCTTGCCCCGCTTCAGGTGGCGGGCGATGTTCTCGGAAATGACGATGGCGTCGTCCATCAGCAGGCCGACCGCGATCAGCAGCGCCACCATCGTGATCATGTTGATGGTCAGGCCGAGCACGCTCATCAGGAACAGGCCGCCCATGAACGACACCGGCAGACCCATCGCCACCCAGAAGCTGAAGCGCAGCGAGAAGAACAGGAACATCACCAGGAACACCAGAAGCAGGCCCTGGGCGCCGTTGTCCAGCAGCATGGTCAGGCGGTCGCGCACAATGGAGGCGGCATCGCGCGTGACCGTCAGCGAGACCCCGGCGGGCGCGCGGGCGCGCTCCGTCTCCAGGAACGCGGTCAGGCGGTCCATCACCTCCAGGGTGTCCTGGGCGCGGGTCTTGGTGATGTCCAGCAGCGCCGCGCGGCTGCCGTTCAGCACCACCTTTTCCTCGTCGCGCTCGAAGCGGTCGGTGATGGTGGCGATGTCGCCCAGCCGCAACTCCCCGCCGGTGTCGGAGGCCACGATCACCAGATCCCGGAAGGCGGCCGGCGAGCGCCGCTCGTCGGCGAAGCGCACGATCACCTCGCCGTCGCGGGTCTCCACCCGCCCGGAGGGGCGGTCCTGGCTCTGGCGCTCGATCAGGGTGGCGATGTCGCGCAGGCTGAGGCCGTAGCGGCGCAGCGTTTCCGTCGCCACCTCGATGCGGATCTGGCGGTCGGAAAAGCCCCCGATCTCCACCTGACCCAGCCCGGCGGCGCCCATGCGGTTCTTGACCTCCTCGGCGTAGGCCTTCAGGTCGGTGGCCGGCATGTCGCCGGTGACGGCGACCGAGGCGACGAAGTCCGAGCGCCCCAGGGTGCGGACGATCGGGTCCTCGGTGTCCTGGGGGAAGCTGTCGATGGCGTCCACCTCGGTCTTGATGTCGCTCTCGAACAGGCGGATGTCGCCGCCTTCCTGCATCTCGGCGGTGAGCGTGCCCACGCCCTCCACGGCCGTGCAGCGGCGTTCCTTCAGGTCGTTGATGCCGCTGACGGCCTCTTCCAGACGCTGGCAGATGGCGTTCTCGACCTCGTCGGCGGTGGCGCCCGGGTAGATCACCTGGACCTGCACCTGATCGAGTTCCAGCTTGGGAAAGGTTTCGCGCTGCAGACCCGGCAGGGCGGCCAGCCCCAGCACCAGGATGCCGATCATCAGCAGGTTGGCGGCGGTGGGGTGGCGGGCGAAATAGGCGATCATCGGCCGGCCTCCTCCGCGGTGTCCGCGTCCGCGGCCGGGGCCTCACCCGTCGCCTCGGCGATCAGGCGGGCCCTGACGGCCTCGTCCGGGCGCGGGTCGAGCAGCATGCCCGCGACCGCCGGCATCAGGTCGGTGACCACCAGCCGGTCTCCGGGCCGCACGCCGTCCTCGATCACCGCCAGATCGCCCTGATAAAACCGGATGGCCACCGGCCGCTTGACCAGCCGGTCGTCGCCGTCGAGCAGATAGACGCGCCCGTCATGGACGGCGAGGCGGGGCACCACCACCGCGCCCTCGATGGCCGGGCCGCGCAGCTCCACCGCGACGAACATGTTCTTGACCAGCGGCGGGCGCACGCCCGGCACCGCCTGTTCGTAGCTGCCCTCCACGGCCAGGATGATCCCCGCCGTGCGCGTCTTGGGGTCGATGGTGTCGGACACCCGCACCAGCCGCGCCGGCCAGGACACGGTGCGCGAGACCGTCCCGCCCGTCTCCAGCCGCACGGTGGCCTCGATGTCCAGGGCCTCGCCCACGCTGTCGCGGCGGGTGGCCTGGCGCATCAGGTCGCCGGTGCCCGGGTTCATCAGCGGCAGCAGCTCGGCGAAGGTGAACTGCGCCTCGATCTCCGAGACCGCGATGCCGTCGCCCTCCGCCAGCACCTGCCCCACGGTGGCGAACTGGGATTCGGCCACGTTCACTTCGGCCACGCGGATGGCGAAGGGCGCGGTGATGCGGGTGTTCTCCAGGTCCAGGCGGGCCTGCTCCAGCCGCGCCTCGGCCAGGGCGCGCCGCGACGGGATCAGGTTGAGCGTGTTGCGCAGGTTCTGGAGCGTCTGTTCGGCGTTCAGCAGCGCCGATTCCGCCTGATCCAGCGCCGACTGCGACGCCGCCCCGGTGCGCCGCAGGTCGCGCTGCCGCGCCAGATCGCGTTCGGCCAGGGCAACGGCGCGTTCCTGGATGGCGATGGAGGCGCGGGCGTTCTCCTCCTCCACCGCCAGTTCCTTCAGGTCGGCCTCGCGCTGGCGCACGGTCAGGTCATAGTTGGACGGGTCGATGCGGGCGATCTCGGTCCCGGCGGCCAGGATGGCGCCGCGCTTCAGGTTGTCGTCCACCGCCACCACGCGCCCCGCGACCTGGGCCACCGCCTGCCAGACGTCCTGCGGCCGGACCTGCCCGAAGCCGGTGGCGCGCGGCACCAGCGCCACCTCGGGCACGGTGATGATGCGGGCGGCGCGCGCGGTCTCGGTGGCGCCGTCGGCGCGCACGGGCGGGGCCTTGCCGCCGGCCAGAACCAGGATCAGCAGCACACCCACCACGACAGGGGGCACGACCAGGGTCTTGCGCCAGTGCCGGCGGACGAAGGACGCGACGGGTCGGAGCATGGCGGGGCCTCGGCGGTTCTTGGGGACGGACGGGGTCGGGTCGGACGACCGGCGACGGTGGCCGGACCGGGTCCGGCGCGCCATGACCCCGGTCAACGCAAGTGGATGGGGCATCACCCATCATCTTTCACCGCGCCTGTCTACACCCCACGTGTCGCACACGGATGGCATCCTGTGACAAAGTGTGGCGGAGGCGGCCCGCGGTCGCCCGCCCCCGATTGCATCATGGAGAGACAGAACTCATGAGCGCGGCCTTCTGGGACGACCGCTACGCGGCGAGCCCCCGGCATCTCTACGGCGTCGAACCCAGCGCCTTTCTGACCCGCCAGCGCCACCGGCTGGATCGGAGGCAAAGCGTGCTGGCGGTCGCCGACGGCGAGGGCCGCAACGGCGTCTGGCTCGCCGGCCAGGGCCTGAAGGTGCACGCCGTGGACGGCTCGGCCGTGGGCCTGCAAAAGGCCATGCGGCTGGCGCTCGACCGGGGGGTCAATCTCCGCACCACCTGCGCCGACCTGACGGACTGGGCGTGGCCGGAGGGAGTTTATGACGCGGCGGTCTGCATCTTCCTGCACCTGCGGCCGGAGCACCGGCGCGATGTGCACCGGGCCATGGCGCGGGCGCTGCGGCCGGGCGGCGTGCTCATCCTGGAGGCGTTCCACCCCCTGATGTGGATATAATTGGCTCAAATAGCGTTCGCTATGCATTCCCGGATTTGGTATCATGAAGGATACCGAACGCGGGAGGCGGGCATGGATCGGGACACGTT
>NZ_WIVE01000115.1 GCF_009601025.1 Roseospira navarrensis
CCGGATCGCGGATCACGATGACAACGGGCAAAGACCCCATCCTGAGACGATCACACGATCCGGTGCGGGGCCCCGGGTGGCCACCCGGGGCCCCGCAACCCGGCATCTCCACAATGCCACAAATCAAACAGACAATCCTGAGAGCCCAAAGGGCGCGAAGGATCTCGTGATGGGGTACGAACCATGACTCCCCTGTCATCTGGATTCGGAGCCCTGGCACCGGCCCGGTCGGGCTTGACCGGGCCGGCGCGGGCTCCATAATCGCTCCATTGAGTGAGTCTCAGTCGCAACAGCCAGGAGACGGATATGGACCCCGGGGCCGCGATCGCCATCATGGAAGTGTTTGTCTGGGCCGGCGGGATCTTCTTCCTGCTCTGGCTCGACCGCCGCAACCTGAACAAGGCCAAGGCGGAAAGCGCCCGCCGCAAGGAACTGGAGGCCAAGGCGCCGCACAAACCGTCGCCGGCCATGGTGCCCACCGCCACGCAATCGAGCGCCACGAAGTCCTGATCCGGGGGCGGATCGTCCACGCTTCGGCCTGGACAGTCCGCGGGCCCAGCGCCTACATCAAGGGCGTCGCCAATCTGGCGGCGCCTTTTTCCGATCTTCAAGCTCCCCCTTCAAGCCCCCCCCTTCAAGCCTCTGGAACGCCCCCATGACACCGTCCGACGATACCGCCGCCGCCCCTCCCGCCCCCACTGGACAGGGCCGCATGGCCGGCCGTGTCGCCGTCGTGACCGGCGCTTCGCGCGGCATCGGCCGGGCCGTCGCCAAGTTGTTCGCGCTGGAGGGGGCCAACGTGGTCGCCGTCGCCCGCACCCAGGCCGCCCTCGAGGAGCTGGACGACGAGGTCCGCGCCGCCGGGGCCGCCCCGCTGATGCTGGTGGCCGAGAACCTGTGCGACTATGAGAAGATCGACCAGATGGCCGTCGCCCTCGCCCGTCGCTTCGGGCGGCTGGACGTGCTGGTGGGCAACGCCGGCGCGCTCGGCCGGCTGGGGCCGGTGGGCCACATGGACCCGCCCATGTTCGAGCAGGTCATGGACGTCAACGTGGTCGCCAACTGGCGGCTGATCCGCGCCCTGGACCCGCTGCTGAAGCAGTCCGAGGCGGGCCGCGCCCTGTTCGTGACCTCGACCGTCGGCCACGACGCCCGGGCCTACTGGGGCGCCTACGCCATCTCCAAGGCGGCGCTGGAGATGATGGTCAAGGTCTGGGCCGCCGAGTTGCTGAAGACCAACGTCAAGGTCAACCTGGTGAACCCGGGCCGCACCCGCACCAGCATGCGCCGCGAGGCCTATCCGGGCGAGGATCCGGAGAGCCTGCCGCCGCCGGAAGCCCACGCCGAAGCCTTCCTGAAGCTCGTCAGTCCGGATTGCCAGGACCACGGCGCCAGCTTCGACCTGACCAAGCCTTCAGCGTGACTCACCGCACCGGGCGGGGCGGCTGGACCCGGCTCGGCGGCGCGCTGCGGCGCGCGGCCGCCACCGCCCCCGGCCGCAGGCCCGGCAGCGAGACCACCGGCGCCCGCAGGCGCGCCCGGCGCACCTCGCGCGACAGCGGCAGGGCGTGGATCTGCTTGACCGCCTCCGAGACCAGAACCCCGGAAATGCCCGGGAACCAGCGCGGCCCCAGGCGCTCGATCAGCGGACCGAGCGACTGCACCATGGCCGAGCGGGTGGGCGGCGTGAACAGGGTCGCGGTGCGCACCGAGGGTGCGAACAGGTTGGCCCGCAGCAGGGCATCCAACTGGCCGCTGGAATAGGGCCGGCCGGAGGCGAACGGGCTGCGCTCCATCCGCGCCCACAGGCCGCGCCGGTTGGGCACCACGACCAGCAGCCGCCCGGAATCGGTCAGCACGCGCCAGATCTCGCGGAAGGCCGCCGTGGTCTGTTCCAGGCCCTCCAGACCGTGCACCAGCAGAATCCGGTCAATGGAGCGGTCCGGGAACGGCAGCTCGGTCTCGTCCGCCATCAGGGCCTGGTTGCGTCCCGTCTCCGGCCAGCGCATGACGCCCTGGGTCGGCGGCATGACCGAAAGGACCCGTTCAGCCTCGCCCTGGAAGGCCTTCAGATAGGGCCCGGCATAGCCCAGGCCGACGATCCGCTCGCCCCGCACGTCGGGCCACAATGCGCGGACATGCCGCGCGATCTGGCGGCGCGCCGCCTCGCCCAGAGGGGAGGCATAGAAGTCCCGCAGATCAATGACATCGGCACGCATGGCGGGCCCCTTCCCTGGCAAGTCCCTGCCGGACAGTCTATATCGGGGGCGCGTCACCCGCCAGACCGGATGCCGGCGCGACAGACCGAAGAGAGGAGCGCAGTCATGCCCCGCTTGCTGATCGAGCAGGTCCCCGTTCTCAGCGACAACTACGTCTATCTGATCCACGAGCCCGACAGCGGCGAGACGGCCGTGGTGGATCCCTCCGTCTCCGGGCCCGTGCTGGAGGCGGCGGCGCGGCTGGGGTGGCGGATCACGCACATTCTCAACACGCATCACCACGGCGACCACACCGGCGGCAACCGCGACATCAAGCGCGCCACCGGCTGCACCATCGTGGGCAACCGCAAGGACGCGGGCCGCATCCCCGACCTGGACATCGGCGTGGTGGAGGGCGACACGGTGCGCCTGGGCACCGCCACCGCGCAGGTGTTCGAGGTGCCGGGGCACACCTCGGGTCATATCGCCTTCTGGTTCGAGGATGCGGGACCGGCCGGCGGCGCCCTGTTCTGCGGCGACACGCTGTTTTCCATCGGCTGTGGACGCCTGTTCGAGGGCTCGCCCGCGCAGATGTGGGACTCGCTGTCCAAGCTGCGCGCGCTGCCACCCGACACGCGCGTGTTCTGCGCCCACGAGTACACCCAGGCCAACGTGCGCTTCGCCCAGTCGGTGGACCCGGACAACGCGGCCCTCGCCGCCCGCGCCGAGGAAGTGACCCGCCTGCGCCGCGACGGGCGCCCCACCGTGCCGTCGATGCTGCGCGAGGAGCAGGCCGCGAACCCCTTCCTGCGCGCGGACGATCCCGCGTTGGCGGCGCATGTGGGGCTGGCCGGGGCCGATCCGGTCTCGGTGCTGGCCGAGGTGCGGGCCCGGAAGGATCGATTTTGATTGTGTTCGGTGATGAAGCGGCTGCGTCGCTTAATCACCTCCGCCGCTTCGCGGCGCCGGCGCAGTCGCGCCGGCCGCGTCCGACCCTACATTCCGTGTCGGACGCGGTATCTGACGTCCCGCCCTGGCCTGCCGGCGGGATCACCTCTGATCACTTCCCGATGCAGAAGTCGCGGAAGATGACATCGAGCAGGTCTTCCACGTCCACCCGCCCCGTCACCCGGCCGAGCGCCCGCGCCGCCAGTCGCAGGTCCTCCGCCACCAGCTCCGGCAAGGGGGCCGCCCGCGCCCGGTCGAGCGACGCCACCGTGTCCGCCAGCGCGTGCCGGTGACGCGCCCGGGTCAGGGGCGGCGGGCTGCCCGCCCCCGCCTCGGCCAGGGCGCGGACCCGGTCCGTCAGGGCGGCCAGCAGAGCGGCGAACCCCGCCCCCGTTTCCAGGGACAGCCCGAGGGGCCGACGCCCGCCCGTGCCCAAGGCCGGCAGCGCCGACGGGGCGCGCAGGTCCGTCTTGTTGAGCACCACCAGGGCGTCCGGATCCGCCGCCAGCGGCGCCACCGCCGGATCCAGGGGATCGGCGGCCCCGCCGTCCAGCAGCACGAGACGCAGGTCCGCCGCTTCGGCCCGGGCGCGGGCGCGGCGCACCCCCTCCTGTTCGATGACATCGCCCGCGTCGCGCAGACCCGCCGTGTCGGCCAGCACGACCGGGAACCCATCCAGGTCCAGATGCACCTCGACCACGTCCCGCGTCGTGCCGGCGATGGCCGAAACGATGGCCGCCTCGCGCCGGGCCAGCGCATTGACCAGGCTGGACTTGCCCGCGTTGGGCGGGCCCAGGACGGCCACGTGCACGCCGTCGCGCAGGCGCTCGCCCCGGGGCGACGCGGCCAGATCGGCGGCGATCTCGGCCGACAGCGCCGCCACGTCGGCCAGCAGGTCCGGCAGCAGCGCCTCGGGCAGGTCCTCGTCCGAGAAGTCGATGGTGGCTTCCAGGTGGGCCAGCGCCCGCACCAGCCGGTCGCGCCACCCTTCGGTGCGGCGGGCCAGGGCCCCGTCCATCTGGCGCAGGGCCTGCCGACGCTGGGCCGCCGTCTCGGCGTCGATCAGGTCGGCGAGCCCCTCCACCGCCGTCAGGTCCAGGCGCCCCGCGTCAAAGGCGCGCCGGGTGAACGCCCCGGGCTCGGCCGGAGTCAGGCCGGGCAATGCCGCCAGCGCGTCCAGCAGGGCGCGGACGGTGGCCCGGCTGCCGTGGCCGTGCAGCTCCGCCACATCCTCGCCGGTAAAGCTGTGCGGGGCGGGGAAGAACAGCGCCAGACCATCGTCCAGCGCCTCCCCGCTGGCCGGATCGCGAAACCGGGCCCACACCGCCCGGCGCGGCGGCGGCGGTTTGGCGCGCCCGGTCAGCGCGCACAGGGCCGCGCCGGCGCGGGGGCCCGAGACGCGCACCACCGCCACGCCGGCCCGTCCGGGGGCGGTGGACAGCGCGAAGATGGTCTCGGCGGGATCCGGAGCGTCGTTGGTGGCGATCATGGCGCGCACCATGCCGGGCGGCGGGGCCGGAGGCAAGATGGACCGGCGCCCCCTGCCCGGCTCGCAGTGACCGGCCGCCGCCCCGGAGGTTACCCCTCAGCGTTCGAAGTCGGCGAACGTCCCTTCCGTGCCGCCGGTGGTGTCGGTGGCCGGACCTCCCGACCCCTTGCCGCCGGACGTGTCGGGGCAGGGCTTGCCCTGGCAATCGGCTGACGGTGACGGACCGGAAACCTCCTGCCCGCTGCCCGCCACGGCCGCGCCCGGCAGAGACAAGGCGGCCGCGCACAGGATCGCACCCAGCAGCGCGGCCGACCGCCGCACCGGGATCGTGGCGTGAACGATGTGTGTCATGTGTTCCCTCGGTTCTGATGCACCCACCTGATATCGGTGACCGGCGGACCCGCCCCTGGCTTCGCGGCGCAATCCCGGCTTTGACGATGACGGGACGCCGGAGTCCGACGCCACGACGGGGGGTGCGGTGACGAAAAAAGCGGCGACATCCGGGGTTCACGAGAGCGCGCATGGACTGGAAGAGTCACGCCTCACGGCGGCCCGCATGACACCATCAACACGACACCATCAACACGACCCGTCCAACACGACCCGTCCATCGCCCCGCCGACCGGACCCGGCGCGCCAACCGAACCACCCTATGGTCACAATAATGGGGCAATGAGGCGAATTTCGGGCGGCCTGGCGACCGTGCCGCCCCCCGGAAAGACCCGCGTTCCGGGGTTGCAATTCCTGCGGCGGCCTGATATCACCCCACCTCCCTGGCGGACAGGCCCGGCCCCGACGGCCCGGCCCACCCCGATGGGCGCATAGCTCAGTTGGTAGAGCAGCTGACTCTTAATCAGCGGGTCCAAGGTTCGAGTCCTTGTGCGCCCACCAAATAGATCAAGGGGTTGCGGGATTTCCTGCAACCCCTTTGTCATGTCGAGAACCGGGCTGGGTAACGCCTGGGTAACGGTGTTTGCGCGGGAGCCTGCCTGATCGGGTCCGCCGTTGGCGGACAGTCGGTCCAATCAGCGATGCAGCAGATGATGGTGTAGCGCGGCGCGCGGTTTTGCGCAGTTCGGCAGCTGTAGCTCGGCAGCGGATTTGGCACAAATCGGCAAGGATTTGGCACAGGCCCAAAGTCTGAGGCAGGTACTCGATTT
>NZ_WIVE01000116.1 GCF_009601025.1 Roseospira navarrensis
GCTGGAATTCGAGCAGGGATCGAGGAAACTTGCTCATGGTCGGGCTCCGGAAATGGCGTGCGTTCACGTTATGTTCTACGCCGTTTCAGGCCACCTGTCACCACATGATGTGGTCCCGGACTCAAAGGGATAAGCCCTCTGCGGAATTCAGATACGAGAACCCGGGGGTGGGGTCCTGCTTGAGCTGGGCTTCACCGTTCGGATACAGGGTCTCGAACCGCGAAATGTCGCGCGGTAACAGCTTTCGGTCGCTCTCGTTCCTGTTCTCTTGGCGCTGCATGGTCCTTGCTCCGAAATCGATGAGACGAAAACCGACCTCGGTCACAGACCAAGGTCGGTTGGGGCGCACCCCCAAGCCTGTATCGAGACACTGACATATGCACTGATATGGTTTGATGCTATCCGAGTCAAACACGGAAGGAAACACGCCATAAGGCAGCCTGCGGGCACGCTTGCGCAAAAGCTGTGGCCCTGTGGTGGGGCGGTCACACCCCCCTACACCCCCGCCATCGCCCGGAACTGGCGGCTGGCCACGGTCAGCATGGCCAGGTCCACGCCGCCCGAGGCCGCCCGCAGCTCGCCCAGAAGCTGGGCCGCGCGCTCGGCCGTGACCGGGTTGGTCGCGGTCCAGGCGGCGATCGCGGCGTCCGGGTCGTCCAGCGCCTGCCCGTGCTCGATCACCCGGTCCGTGATCTGGCGCTGATGGCTGGAGACCTCCTCGGCCACGGCGGAGATCGCCAGCTTGCTCCAGTGGCTGCCGTTCTCGTGTCGCTCGGCGGCCTGACGCAGCCAGCCGATGCCCAGCCGTGTGCCGACGGCGAAATACAGCCGCGCGACCTGATCCATGGACAGGTCATGGCCGACCGTGATGCGCATGATGTCGCCCGCCGACGCCATCACCGGCAGGCAGGCCACGCCGGCGGCCAGCGGCTCGGGCACCCCGGCGTCCATCCAGGCCGTCAGGGTCTCGCGGGCGCTGGCGAGGGTCTCATCGGTGGCCAGTTCGTCCAGCCCCGCCGACAGCGCCTGCACCGCCGGGGCGAGATCGGTCACCGTCGCCGAGACATCCAGCGGCCAGGTGCCGTTGCGCAGCATCCACTGCGTCTGCCGCCCCACCAGCCGGTTGACGTGGTGCAGCAGGTCGAGCTGCACGCCGGCCTCCACCTGTCCGTCCAGGGCCTCGATGTCCGACCACAGCGCGCGCAGCCCGAACACCTCGCGCACCGCCATGTAGGCGCGGGCGATGTCGGCCGGGCGCATGCCGGTCTTTTCCATCATCTCGGTGATGAAGGCCGCGCCCACGCGGTTGATCATCGAGTTGGCGATGTAGGTGGCGATGATCTCGCGGCGCAGCCGGTGGCGGGCGATCTGCTCGCGGTAGCGGTCCTGCAAGGCCGGCGGGAAGTACAACGCCATGGACTCGGTCAGCATGGGGTCCTCGGGCAGATCGGACTCCATCACCTCGTCGAACACCCACAGCTTGCCGTAGGGGATGATGACGGCCAGTTCGGGCCGGGTCAGCCCCTTGCCGGCGGTCAGGCGCTCGGCGATCTCCTCGTCGTCGGGCAGGCCCTCCACCGCGCGGTCCAGGCGGCCCAGCCGCTCCAGCGCCCGCATGAGACGGTGCTGGTGGTCCAGCAGCCCGGCCGAGCCCCGCTCCATCAGCGAGATGGCCTGGGTCTGCAGGTAGTTGTCCCGCAGCACCAGCCCCGCCACGTCGTCGGTCATCTCGCCCAGCAGGGCGTTGCGCTGCTTCTCGGTCATGTCGCCGGCCTCGACGATGCCGTCCAGCAGGATCTTGATGTTCACCTCGTGGTCGGAGCAGTCCACGCCGGCCGAGTTGTCGATGGCGTCGGTGTTGATGCGCCCGCCCCGCATGGCGAAGGCGACGCGGGCCCGCTGGGTGACCCCCAGGTTGGCGCCCTCGCCGACCACCTTGACCCGCAGGTCCTCGGCGTTGACGCGGATGCCGTCGTTGGCGCGGTCGCCCACCTCGGCGTGGCTCTCGTGTGCGGCCTTGACGTAGGTGCCGATGCCGCCGAACCACATGAGATCGGCCTCGGCCCGCAGCAGGGCGGCGATCAGTTCGTTGGGGGTCACGGTCTCCTTGCGCAGGCCCAGGCGGGCCTTGATCTGGGGCGTGACCGTCACCCGCTTGGCGCGCCGCTCGAACACGCGCCCGCCCTCGGACAGCACGGCCGCGTCGTAGTCCGCCCAGGACGAGCGCGGCAGCGCGAACAGCCGCTTGCGTTCCTCGAACGAGCGCGCCGCGTCCGGGTCCGGGTCGACCATGACGTGCAGGTGGTTGAAGGCCCCGATCAGCCGGATGTGCGGCGACAGCAGCATGCCGTTGCCGAACACGTCGCCCGACATGTCGCCGACGCCGATGACGGTGACGTCCTGGCGCTGGGTGTCGCGGCCCATCTCGCGGAAGTGGCGCTTGACCGCCTCCCAGGCCCCCCGCGCGGTGATGCCCATGGCCTTGTGGTCGTAGCCGTTGGAGCCGCCGGAGGCGAAGGCGTCCCTTAGCCAGAAGCCGTAGTCCAGCGAGACCGCGTTGGCGATGTCCGAGAACGTCGCCGTGCCCTTGTCGGCGGCCACCACCAGATAGGGGTCGTCGCCGTCGCGCCGGCGCAGGTCGGGCGGCGGCGCCACCTCCTCGCCCTTCAGGTTGTCGGTCAGGTCGAGCAGGCCGCGCATGAAGGTCTTGTAGCAGGCGATGCCCTCGGCCTGGATCGCCTCGCGCCCGGCATCGGCCGGCGGCGGCTGCTTGACCACGAACCCGCCCTTGGAGCCCACCGGCACGATGACCGCGTTCTTGACCATCTGCGCCTTCATCAGGCCGAGCACCTCGGTGCGGAAGTCCTCGCGCCGATCGGACCAGCGGATGCCGCCGCGCGCCACCTTGCCGCCGCGCAGGTGGATGGCCTCGACGCGCGGGCTGTAGACGAAGACCTCGACCCAGGGCCGGGGCAGCGGCAGGTCCTCCACCGCGCGGCTGTCGATCTTCAGCGCCAGATAGGGCTTGGGCAGGCCGTCGGCGCCGGTCTGGAAGTGGTTGGTCCGCAGGGTCGCCGCGATCAGGTTGAGATAGCGCCGCAGGATGCGGTCCTCGTCGGGGTTGGTGACGTCGTTCAGCGCCGCCTCGATGGCGTCCGTGACCCGCTGTTCCTCGCGCGTGGCGGCGGCGGGATCGCGGGCCGGATCGAACCGGGCTTCGAACAGCGCCACCAGACGGGCGGTGATCTCCGGGTTCCGGGACAGCGCCTGCTGGATGTAGGCCTCGCTGAAGGTGAACGCGGCCTGCCGCAGATACCGCGCATAGGCGCGCAGGACGACCACCTGCCGCCAGTCCAGCCCAGCCTCGATGACCAGACGGTTGAAGGCGTCGTTTTCCAGCTCGCCGGTCCACACCCGGGTGAAGGCCTCCTGGAACGGGCCCCGGGCCTCGCCGATGTCCACCACCGCGCCCGAGGCGGCGCGCATGGAAAAGTCGTGGATCCAGACGGTGCGCTGCGTGCCGGGGCTGCCCTCGCCCGCGCCGTTGGTCAGGCGCGGCGAGAGCGCGAACGGCACCTCGCCGATGACCCGGAAGCCCATGTTCTCCAGCACCGGCAGCATGTCGGACAGGGCGACGGACCCGTGCGGCTGATAGATCTTGAAGCGCACCTCGCTTTCGGGCGCCTCGATCGGGCGGTGCAGGTTCAGCGTGAACCGGCCGGAGTCCAGCGCCTCCTCGATCCGGGCGATGTCGGCGACCGCGCCCTGGGCGCTGTGGCGCTCGCGGTAGCTGGCGGGGAACGCCGCGCCGTAGCGCCGGAACAGGCGCAGGCCGTGTTCCTCGCCCTTGGTGGTGTACAGCACGTCGGCCAGATGGTCGGGCCACGAGCGGGTCGCGGCGGCGATGCGGGCCTCGATCTCGTCCGCGTCGTGGGCCGGCATGGCGCCGGGCGTGGTGCGGATGATGAAGTGCAGCCGGGCGAGCCGGGAATCGTCCACCTGGGTGGTGTAGGTCTCCACCTTGCCCTGGAAGTCGGCCTCCAGGATGTCCTGGACGGTCAGTCGAAGGGCCGTGTCGTAGCGGTCGCGTGGGATGAACACCAGACACGACACGAAGCGCTGGAACTCGTCCTGGCGCAGGAACAGGGCGGTGCGCTGGCGCTCCTGCAGGTCGAGAATGCCGAGCGCCGTCTCCAGCAGCTTGGTTTCCTCGGTCTGGATCAACTCGTCCCGGGGCAGCGTCTCCATGATGTGCAGCAGGCGCTTGCTGTCGTGCCCGCCGGCATCGAAGCCGCTGCGCGCCATCACGGCGCGCACCTTGCGGCGCACCACGGGGATGGTCATGGCGCTGTTGGTGTAGACGTCGGCCGTGAACAGCCCGACCAGCAGCGTCAGGCCGGCCAGCCGGCCGTCGTCCGCGAACCGCTTGATGGCCACCGCGTCCATGGGGACGGAGCGATGCACCCGGGCCCGCATGGTGGTCTTGGTGATGACCAGGGGATCGGGTCCGCGCACGTGGTCCTGGACGTCCTCGGGCAGCGAGTCCAGGTCGCGCAACTGGCCGAACACCCGGCGGTCCGGATTGCGCAGGATGCCCAGGCCGGGCTGCGGGTCCGCCTCCAGGCCGATGTCGCCCTCGGCGACCACATAGTCCCGGCAGCCCAGAAAGGTGAAGTGGTTCTCGCCCATCCACTCCAGGAAGCGGGCCATGTCGGCCACGGCCTCGGCGTCCGGGCCGTCCGGCAGCGCCGAACCCGCTCCCGTGCGCAGGGTCTCGGCCAGGGCGCGGGCGAGGCCCTGCATCTCCGGCCAGTCGTCCACGGCGGCCGCGACCTCGGCCAGCACCTCGGTGATGGTGCGCTCGATGGTCTCCAGGATGTGCGGGTCGGTCTGCTCGGCGATCTCCACATGCATCAGGGATTCGCGGCGGCCGCCCTCGGCGTCGCGCTCGCACAGGTCCTCCAGGTCGCCGCGCGCCGAGCGCCGCACGCACAGCACCGGGTGGATGACCAGATGCACCACCATGTCCATGGTGCCCAGCGCCGCCGTGACGGAGTCCACCAGGAACGGCATGTCGTCGTTGACGACCTCGATGACCGTGTGCTCGCCCTGATAGCCGTGCTGCTCGTAATCCGGATTGTAGACCCGCACGCGCGGCGCGCCGCCCTGGCGGTGGCGCAGGAACGACCAGGCCGACAGCGCGGCCCCGTAAAGGTTCTCCGGGTCCAGCGGCGCTATGTCCGCCGGCGGGACGTGCGCGTAGTAGATCTCGACGAACCGGGTCGCGGCCTCGACCTGCGCGCGGTCCAGCCGCTCGGCGACCAGCGCGCGCACCTGTTCGAGCTGCTCCGCCTTGCGGGCCGCGAACTTCTTCGACATGACCGTTCCTCCCTGCGGGTTCCGACGCCCCGCTTTGCTTGGTTGGCCGGCCAGTATCGCAGGTTTGGAGTCGGCTTTCGAGGGGGGCGCCCGGGGGGCAGGGCGACGGGCTCAGGTCAACGGGATCCCCGCTGCAAGGCTTTGCAGCGATTCGGAGACCCACGCTCCAGATCCTTCAGCCGCTTCGCGGCTTCAGGATTGTCTGTTTGATTTGTGGCATTGTGGAGATGCCGGGTTGCGGGGCCCCGGGTGGCCACCCGGGGCCCCGCACCGGATCGTGTGATCGTCTCAGGATGGGGTCTTTGCCCGTTGTCATCGTGATCCGCGATCCGG
>NZ_WIVE01000117.1 GCF_009601025.1 Roseospira navarrensis
AACGTGTCCCGATCCATGCCCGCCTCCCGCGTTCGGTATCCTTCATGATACCAAATCCGGGAATGCATAGCGAACGCTATTTGAGCCTTGAAGAAAGTCCATCGCGCCCGCCTTCATGGCCGCAACGGCGACAGAGATGTCGCTGCCCTTGCCCATCATGATCGCCGGAAGACGACGCTCGGAATGGCTGAGCCACCGCAGAAGATCGAGTCCGCTCAGGCCGCCCCCCAGATCGGCGTCGATCAGAACGCAGGCGTCCCGCCAGCCCGGCTGTTTGGCCGGATCCGCGCTCAGGAATGCGTCGCCGGACGGAAAGCCCTCAACCTGCCAGCCCCATTGATCGACCAAGCCGCGCAGTCCCTCGCAGGTGTCCGGGTCGGGATCGACCACAAGGATGACATGCGAGGCATTCGGGCTGGCGCACGCCTTTGCCTCTGGCGCGGCGCGCGGCGGTGGCCCGCGCATGCCGTCCCAAAGCCGGGCGCGTTCGCCGGCAGGCGAGCCCGGGACCTCCTCCCAGAAGCGCCCGACCTTGATGACGAACACCGACCCCACACCCGGATGGCCCCGCATCACGACCTGACAGCCGATCAGATCGCCCAGCCGCTTTGCGACGGCAAGGCTGATGACAGGACCACGGCCATGGTCGCGCGCGGGAGTGTCCCCCAGGACGTGGCCACCGATGATGTCCTGAAGCGGGCGTCTCGGAACGCCGATCCCGGCCTCCCGGATCTCGATACTTAGCTGTCCGCCGTGGCGATGGCATCCGATCAGAATCATGCCGTGCCGGGAGTGTCGCAGCACATTCAGAAGAATGATCCGCATGATCCGGGCAAGATGGCGCGGATCGCCGTCTATGGACAGGGCGCACGATGCCACGCGCAGGACAAGGCCCGCAGCGTCGGCCTGAGAGGTGAAGTCTGCCCTCAAGGGGTCGAGCACCGCGTTGAGCGGAAACCGGATGCTCTCCACCCGGTCAGGGTTGGCCTTCCTGATGAGGTCGGGATCATCAACTGGCGGACGCGTGTCGCCGGCCGGATGACGGGGCGCGACGGGCGTTGCGTTTGCGGCCGCCCGAGAGAGCATGGCTGTGTGGCTGACCGTGTTGTGTTTGCCTGAATCCATCGCGAGGTCTCCACCTGGAAGAGTTGGGGACCGGGCCTTTGCGGGTCACCGGGCCACACGGCGCCGGCGCCCGGATTCAGGCAACCGGCGTCCTTCACTCGGATCTGATCGCCAAATGTCCTTGATCGGATGGTCGCAGGGATCTCTCGAAAGGCTGTTCGCAGGGCCACACCCATGCCCACCGCAGATCAGGGGGAAGAGCGTGCCGCGTGTCGGGGGGGGCACAGTCACGGGCAGGACATACCGACCCGCCCTCGTCTTGCCGTCCTCCACCCATGAACGGGCCATGACCGCACGCGTGCGGCGGAGCGCTTTTCGGTCAAGGCGCCCAGACCCCCTCACCGCTATTTGATGACCAGATCGTTGCGCACCTGCCTGACCCCGGTCACGTCGGCGGCGACGGCGCCGGCGCGCTGCCTGGACGCGGCGGAGTCCACGAATCCGCTCAGCTGCACGACGCCTTTGTAGGTTTCGACATCGATCTTGAAGATCGTCAGGCCCTGGTCGCCGAGAATGGCGGCGCGGACTTTGCTGCTGATAACCGTGTCATCCAGGTACTCCCCCGTGCTTTCGCTGGTCGGGGTCGAGGTGCAGGCGGCCATCGACCCGACGGTCAGCCCGGCCAGCACGAGCAGGGCGGGCAGAAGAGCGCGATGGATGAAGCGGGGGCTCGTCACGACGGGATACCTCCGGCAGTGCCGCGCGGGGCGCGGGGGGATGATTCGGCGACCTGAACAATCGAATCGAAACGCGCCCCCTCCCTGCACGGCATGAGCGGTCAGATGCGGCCAAGCACCACCAGAACGATCAAGACGATCAGAACCGTGCCGAGGACACCGACCCCGACATGACCGAAGCCATAGCCATACCCCCCGAAGCGTCCGCTGAATCCGCCAAGCAGAAAAACGACAAGAAGGATGATGAGGATCAGGCTGAGCGACATCGCGGTTCTCCTGGACGTCAGGGTGCCACCGGGGTTCCGAATGGCACTGCCGGCTTATTCACTTGGCTCCGGTAAACCCAACATGGTGTGCTGGACAGGTGTCCCGTCGTACCAGATCGCGTTTCTACCGGAGCCAAGTGAATAAGCCTTTGGCACTGTATGTTGGCCGTGTCGCGTCGTGTCGGGCTGGGACGGCATCGCCGGGCCTCGGCGGCCGGTCCTGATCGGTCAATTGCCGTCGATGGTTACGCCGCCGCCGTCGATCTTGATATCGACGCCACTCTGGCGTTCCTGATAGTAGAAGTAGCCGGTCACGGCGGCGACCACGGCCAGCGCCACGATAACGATCAGAAGAAAAGTCCGACTCATGAGCCCGTGCCTCGCTAATCTCTGACCTCTACGGACAGCGCGGGACCGCGAAGGGCCAGCGCCGACGCCACGCCGGTCGTGCCCCGCCGTGGCGGCCAGAGCCGTCAAGCGTTGCGGATGGTGTCCTTGACCCCGCCGACGGCATTCTGGACCTTGCCCTCGACCTTGTCGGCCTCACCGTCCGATTCGAGCTTCTTGTCGCCGACTCCCTTGCCGACGGCCGCCTTCACCTTGCCTTTGAGGACTTTCGCGGCCCCGATCACCCGGTCTTTGTTCATGGCGTTCTCCTGTCTGCTCTGCGGCCATCCGCCGGTGACGTGTCTGGCGGGCAGTCTCAGATGAACAGGTTCCCGCCGTGTCCGCACTGACACAGATTAGCCTGTGGTAGCAAAGTGACCGCGCCGTCCGGCTAGACCTCGACCGTCTGGTCGGAGTGGACAGTGAAGGCGCGCGCCTGCTCCGCTGCCTCGACCTGGACGGCGACACCCTGGATCTCGCCGTGCTGTATGCCGAAGCCCACCCCGCTCGGGGACGGCCGCGCCGGCTCTCGCTCGTGCCGCCGGATGCCCACCCGACGGTTGATCGCACGGTGCCGAGGTGCCGGCGGGCATGAAGCTGCTGGTGGACGAATGCCTGAGCGAGGAAGTGACCAAGCTGGCGCGCCGGGCTGATCTGCCTGACCGGCCCGGTCGGGATGGATCTGGACATGCAGCTTGAGCTGTTCGAGGTCGCCCTGGATGACCTCGGCGCCCATCCCGATCTGGTCAATCAGGTGCTGGAGGTTGTCCGCGAGGACGCAGACGATGCGGAGATTCGGGTGCGGCGATACGACCTGCCGCCAGCATCATGAGATTGAAGGCCCGCCGCTGTGGTCGCGATTAATCGGGCAAGGCAGCGAGGTCCGCTTCCCGGTCCGCCATGACCAAGTCATGCGGGATGCTCGGCCGGGGATCGTCGATGGACGCGGCGACCTCGCCGGCGCCGAAGGCGCCTTGTTTGTGACTAGCCCGCGCGGCTCTGTCGCGCGGGCGGGCGCAGACCGCGTGCACCGTCGCCAGGCTAGTCGTTCCGGGTTGGCAATGGCACCGAAAATGAACTTGTGGGCCGCATGACGCTGCAACCCGGATCACGGGAGACGCCGGGTTCGCTGTCCAGCGCGCCGCCTTGGGACCGATCCGCGCGCCCTGAACGGCCGACCCGCTCCGGCCGTCGCGGGTCAAGCCGGCCCCAAAGACAGGGCAATCAACGGCCGACTCTGGACCCAGCGGTTGCTGTCTCCGGCGTTCACGACGCGCTGCCACGCGCCGATGTCGGGGGATGCGAACGGTTCTCTCCGCCGATGCCGCGCCCAAGTTTCCTTTGTCTTCCTTGCGCCAGGGACCGAAGCCGAAGGACGAGACGCCGCAAGGCGGCTCGGTTCACGAGAGCCCGGCGCGGGGCGTTTACGCCGCGCGGGCGCCACCATGTTTGTGGGAAAACTGCTGCGCCGACAATCCAAAAACGGGTACATTTTGGCAACGACAGCTTTGCGCCCATGGCGGACCTACCCAGAGCGCGGCCTCGCCCCCGAAACCGGACGGTCATTGCCGGATCTGCGATGCCAGGATCAGGTCAAGCGGCGCACCAGCTCCGCAATATGCGCAGGGCCGACCTCACAGCAGCCGCCGATGATCGTGGCGCCCTTGTTGGCCCACGCCTCGGCAAAGTCGGCATAGGCGGCCGGGGTCAGGTCATGGCGCACCGAAAGCGACCGGACCGTGGCGTCCACAGCGACAAAGCTCGGGGCGATCTCGGTGAACCCGTTGGCGTAGGCGCCAACCGCCTTGTCCATGCCCTTGATGACATCCAGGGCCACGGTGACGGCTTCCGGCGTGGCGCAGTTCACCAACAGCGCATCGACCCCGTCGGTCCAGTTCAGGACCTTTTCCAGGGGCTCACCAGAGCGCAGCAGCGTGCCGTCACCATCGTCGACCGAGACACTCAACCAAATCGGCTTGCCATGGCCCGTCGCCCCCGCCACCGCCGTGCGCGCCTGCGCGATGGAGGATGCGGTTTCGATCAGGAACAGGTCGACGAAAGGCGCCTGAAGGCGACAGATCTCATCGAAGCGACCGACCGCATCGACGGGCATCGGGTCGTTCCTGTAGGATCCGAACAGCGGTCCGAGGGCCCCGGCAACCCGCCCGCCGCCGCCTGCCGCATCGCGGGCCGCGCAGGCGACCTGGCAGGCCGTTCGGTGCAAGGTCTCGAACTGATCATCAAGCCCAACCGGGATCAGTCTGTCGTGGTGGGTGGCATAGGTGTTGGTCGTCGCCACCATGGCCCCAGCGGCAAAAAAGTCGTCGTGCACGGCCCGCACCAACGCTGGCTGGTCGAGCATCCCCTGCGTGGCCCAGAGAGGGGTCGGTTCCGTCGATGATCGGGCCACCAGCTCCTGCCCCATCCCGCCATCGAGAATCGTGATCATGTGCGGTCTCCCACGCCAACGCGGCCATCATGTGGTGGGCCGCGCCATCGCTGTCCAGGCGCCTCCCACGATCCAGCGGCGCCTGATCGCGACGGATTGAAAAGGGTCGGCCTAGCCTCCACGGCGGATCAACAGGACAGCAACCAAGATCGCGCCCGCCTGGGAGATCACGATCCCGACGGGATGCTCCTGGGGCGAGAGCAGAACGTGCGCCGCAAGGTTGCTGGTCAGCAGAAGGATGGCCCCGATCAACGCGGACAACAGGATGACGCCGCGACTCAATGCCCCGACGAAGGCGCGTGCTCCGATGACGCCGCGCGGTCCGCCTTGCGAACCCATTTGCGCAGCGTCTTCGCCGAACACCCGAGCTTCTTCGCTATCAACGTCACAGCCGCCCCCTCGGAGGCGATTGAGCAACCTGAGGGATGGAAATTCGGTCTGAGGCGCTTCAGTCATCCCGGTTTTCCATGTTGATGTAGACGCG
>NZ_WIVE01000118.1 GCF_009601025.1 Roseospira navarrensis
AACGTGTCCCGATCCATGCCCGCCTCCCGCGTTCGGTATCCTTCATGATACCAAATCCGGGAATGCATAGCGAACGCTATTTGAGCCTTGTTTTTTCGGGAGATGCGCCCCCTCTCCCGCAAGCGAAGGACGCGCCGACTCGCGCCTGTCGCGCGCCCGCGCCGACTCCGCGTCGTCATCCGCCGGGGACCGCCCGGCCCGAACGCTTCGGATGCGACCCCCTCCAATGGTCAGGGGCTGCGCCGTTCCGGTGCCCGGATCCGCCGAAAGAGCGGTGGAATCGGCCTTCAGCCGCCCATCCCGAGGTTTACGGTGCGGTTGCGAAAAGGCATGATGCCGCGCGCCCTCTCCAGCTCCGGAGGGCTGGACCGTTCAGTGCCGTGGAGCCTGCCCATGAGACAGTCCGTGCAGCGGGTCGTTCACCATGACCGGGAAAGGGTCTTCGACCTCGTTGCGGATGTGGAAGCCTACCCGACCTTCCTTCCGCTCTGGAAATCCGCCCGCGTCACAGGTCGGGACGCGGGGGGCTATCGTACCCATCAGGCCCTGGGAATCGGACCGGCGAAGCTGGATTTCGACTCCCGGACCGATCTGACCTATCCGGACCGGATCGTCATCAACGCATCGGGCCCCACCGTGCGCCAGTTGCACATGACGTGGACGTTCGAGGCCATGGACGCCGGACGGTGCCGGGTCGGGCTGGACTTGGTGGTTGAAGTGCATTCGAAGATGCTTCAGAAGCTGCTGCAAGCCACGTATGGCGAGATGGCGCCCCGCATGATTACCTCGTTCGAGACCCGCGCGCGCGCGGTCGCGCGCGGGGCCGCGCCGCCGCCGCCCAGTGCCTCGTCTCCAGGGGCATCATCGCCAGGGGCTGCATCTCCAGGGGCAGAGCCGCCAGGGTCTGCGCCGCGCGGGGGCCCGCGGGGACCCGTGCCGTGAGACCCGGGCCGCCGGGGCGGTTGCACCGACGCCCTGTCTGATCCCCGTTCGTCATCGGGAACCCGGTGCCCGTTTGGTCGAGTCAACACGCTTAGGATAGGTCCATGAACAAACCCCACGCGGCTGCGCCCGATTATCGCCTGGATCCGCTGGTGGAGGACGAGGTCTCGCTGCAGGCCTCCCGCGAGACGGCCGTGGCGGCCGGCCGTGTCCGTCCGACCCCGGTCGAGGTTCCGGCTCCGGCGGCCGCCATGGCCGCGCCGGCCACCCCGGCGATTCCCACCATTCCGGAATATCTCAGCAAGGTCTACACCTGGGCCTATCTGACGCCGGCGTACAGCCGGTTCCTCGACACCTCGCTGGTGGTCTCGTCCATCCTGTGGGGCAACGCCAACCGTCTGATGCGGGCCGGCTTCTCGGAGTTCAAGCCGGGCCAGGAGGTGCTTCAGCCCGCCTGTGTCTACGGCTGCTTCTCCAGCAAGCTGGCGGAGGTGCTGGGCCCCGAGGGCAAGCTGCACGTGACCGACGTGGCGCCGAACCAGATCGACGCCTGCCGCACCAAGCTGGCCGGCTTCCCCACGGCCACGATGAATCTGGCCGATGCCGCCGATCCGCGCGATCGGTCCTATGACGGCGTGTGCTGCTTCTTCCTGCTGCACGAGGTGCCGGAGGACTACAAGCACCGCATCGTCAAGAGCCTGCTGGACGCCACCCGCCCCGGCGGCAAGACCGTGTTCGTGGACTACCACGGCCCGAACCGCTGGCACCCGCTGCGGCCCCTCATGATCCAGGTCTGGCGCCTGCTGGAGCCCTACGCCCTGGCGCTGAGCGATCACGACATCATCACCTACGCCCCGCCCGACCTGGCGCAGGACTTCGTCTGGCGCAAGGAGACCTACTTCGGCGGACTGTACCAGAAGGTCGTTGCGACCCGGAAACCGCAAGGCGCTTGACTCCGGTCGGATCGGACTGCCTTTGACTCGAGACTCAAGAGTCCAGATTAACGTGTTGGAATCTTGACTCAAAGCAAGTACCCTGTTGTCAAAATGGCGTTGACAACAGGGGCGAGTCGCCATGGCAACCCGAGAAATCGACCCGGATGACGGGACCCCGCAGGGCGATCCCGCGCGGACCGCAGCCCGGCAGGACGCCCCCCGCCCGGCGCCGCACCTGGTGGCCGAGACCCGAACGGACACCGGGGCGACCCCCGAGGCGGAGGCCACCGACGACGGCGCGGCCGACACGGCCCCGCGCCCGCTGACCGGCACGCGCGCCGCCGCCGCAGGGGAGGCCCCGCCCGCATCCGATGGGGGCGCGGCCCGGGCCGATGATGCGGCCCCTGCCGAGGGCGACCCCGATGCCGAGCGCCCGGTGCCCAGCTTCTTCACGGCCCCCCGGCCCGAGCCGGAACGGACGCCGTCGGGTGAGCGGGTCTCGGTCCTGACGCGCCGCCTGCGCCCCCTGCTGGCGCGCGATGACGACGACACCGCCGGCCCCCGTCCCGAGGACGAGCCGGCCCCGTCCGTGGCCGCCGCGCCCGCCCTGGGCGAGGACCCCATGCTGCCCATGCCGCGCGGGCACGAGTGGCCGTCGTGGGTGGCCGCCGGCGTGTCGCTGTTCTGGCTCGCCTTCTTCGCCTTCTACATCCAGCAAAGCGTGGGCTGGTCCAACCTGTTCATGCTGCTGCCGCACGAGTTCGCCGGCTTCGCCGCCGGCGCGCTGATCCCGGTCGCCCTGGCCTGGGCGCTGGTCGCCGTGTTCACCCGCGACGGACGCTACGGCCGCGAGGCCCTGATCCTGCGCGACCAGTTGCGCAAGCTGGCCTATCCCACCGACACCGCGCGCGGCCAGATGAGCGACGTCGCGCGCTCGCTCACCGAACAGGCCCGCATGCTGACGGATGCCTCGCGCCAGGCCATGGCCGAGGCCCGGCAGGTGCGCGACGGCCTGCGCACCGAGGTGGTGGCGCTGTCCAGCCTGACCGACAAGTTCCGCGAGGACATCGCCCAGGTGATCCGCGATGCGGAGTCCCAGGTCTATGGGCTGGAGGACGCCACCGAACGCACGGTCAGCCGCGCCCGCGACGTGGGCCTGACGCTGGAACGCCACGGCACGACCCTGAACGACGTCGCCGACAAGATGCTGGCGCAGACCCGCACGCTGGACGACAGCCTGCGCAAGCACGTGCAGGACCTGACGCTGGCCGGCCAGCAGGCCCGCGACCAGGGCAATGCGCTGCGGGCCGTCAACGAGACCATCACCCGGCAGGTGCGCGAGGGCCGTGACCTGGGCGAGGCCCTGGCCGGCCTGATGAGCGATCTGGACGGGCGGCTGGGCGGCCAGCAGACCCACCTGGACGACCTGCGCGCCCGCTGGGAAAAGACCGGCCAGACGGTCGCGGAGCTGATGGGCACGCGCACCCAGTCGGTGGATCAGGCCAGCGAACGCCTGCTCAGCCGCACCCAGGTGATCGAGACCACCATCGGCCGCCAGACGGACGCGCTGATGACCGCCTCGGACCAGTCCATGGCGCGCCTGAAGGAGATGGAAGGCGTCTTCACCCGCCGGGTGCAGACCATGAACGCCACCGTGGACGAGGCCACCAACAAGATGTCCGACGCCTCGCTGATGGTCGCCCAGCGCGGCCAGGAGGCGGCCGGCGCCACCGCCGAGGCCACCGCCAGCCTGGAACGCGCGGCCAGCACCCTGGACGAGATGCTGCGCACCCTCAGCGCCGGGGTGCAGCGCGCCGAGCAGCGCGCCCGCGATGCCGGCGCGGCGGTCAAGGAGCAGGCCGAGAGCCTGGAGGATCACGCCAGCGAAGCGGGCCGTCAGGCCGGCCAGATCCGCGAGGCCATCGCCGCCCAGGCCCAGGAGCTGTCGGAGGGCGCGAAGCTCATCGGTCACCAACTCGAACTGGTGCAGAGCGCCCTGCAGCAGCAGTCGCGCCATCTGGGCGACGCCGCCAGCAACGCCGCCAACCGCATCGAGGACACGGTGGACTCGCTGCGCCAGCGGCTGAACGAACTGTCCACCATCTCCGGGCAGGTCAACACGGAGCTGGAAAGCGTGGGCCTCAGCCTCGCCGACCATGCCGAGACCCTGGAGGCCACGGGCGAGCGCACCGTCAACCACACGCACGCCGCCGCCGCCGCCGTCCGCAACGAGACCGAGAACCTGCAGCGCATGGTGGGACAGGTCCACAAGGCGCTGGAGGGCCTGGAAGAGACCCTCGCCGCCCGCAACCTCGCCATCAAGCACGCGGCCGAGGTGGCCGACGGCCATCTGACCGAAACCGCGCAGGTGATCGAGGGCAAGGTGCGCGTCATCGACGACAGCGCCACCCGCGCCAACGACTCGCTGGAGTCCACCGCCCACGCCCTGGACAATCGCGCCGGTCAGGTGGATGCCGTCATCAACCGCGCCATCGCGCGGCTGTCCGAGGTGGGCGGCGCCCTGGACCAGCACGCCCGCCTGTTCGAGGAGGTCACCGGGCGCGGCCTGTCCCAGGCCACCGTCGCGGGCAACCGCCTGCGTCAGTCCACCGAGGGCATTCAGGCCGCCGCCGAGAAGGCTGCCGAGACCGTGCGGGGCGCGGCCTCGCTGCTGGGCGGCACGCTGGAGGACTCCGACGAGCGCGCCCGCGCCCTGGTCCCGTTGCTGGAGAAGACCGCCGACGCCATCCGCCAGGAGGTGGACGGCATGGCCCTGTCCGGCGAGAAGGTGAGCGAGACCGCCCGTCGCCTGGGCGCGGACTTCGCCCGTCACGCCCAGACCCTGGTGGACGCCGCCAACAAGGCCGAGGACCGGGCCGGGACCCTGCGCGTGGAGATGGAGCGGGCCGAGGTCACCACCTTCCTGCATCAGGCCAGCTTCATGATCGAGCGCCTGGAGAGCGTGGCCGTGGACATCGCCCGCATCTTCAACCCGGTGCGCGACGAGGAGCTGTGGCGACGCTACCAGAAGGGCGACCACGGCGTGTTCCTGCGCCATCTGGCCCGGGTCATGACCGTCAAGCAGCACGGCGCGGTGCGCGAGATCTTCGACCACGACCGCGAGTTCCGGGGCTACGTCACCCAGTTCGTGACGGACTACGAAAGCCTGCTGGAACAGACCCGCCAGACCGCGCGCGCCGACATCCTGACCGCGCTGTTCATCGGCTCCGATCTGGGCAAGGTCTATCTGGTGCTCGCCAAGGCCCTGGGCCGCCTGGAGGAGTAATTTCGGGCAACCCAAGGTAAACCGGTTGGGTCGTCCAACCGGCCCGACCGGGCCGGCGCAGCGAAGCTGCGGAGCCGCACGCCCCGCAGGGGCGTTGCGGCGAGAAAAAAGAAGGCTCAAATAGCGTTCGCTATGCATTCCCGGATTTGGTATCATGAAGGATACCGAACGCGGGAGGCGGGCATGGATCGGGACACGTT
>NZ_WIVE01000119.1 GCF_009601025.1 Roseospira navarrensis
CGTGGGGCGCGCCCCACGGATGGGCATGCAGGTGCGCCCCCTCGTGCAAAATTTCCAGACATCAGGTTACACAGCCTTGGCGTTGATGCCGATGATGAGCTTGTGGTCGCCGTTGCGCATGACCGTGTGGTTCCGGTCGGAGGCCCGGACATCTTCCGCGTATCCCAGGTGTGCTGCGAACCGGCGGAGGTCGATATCGGTCTTGAAGGCGTCCAATTCCGCCACCCGACGTTCGGTCAGGACGCGGTGGCCTCGCTGAAGGCTGCGGCCAGCCGCTCGTAGGCGACGGTCAGCGTCTCGAGCCGTTCGGTCAAATCGCTGATCTGCCGCGTCAGCCGCTCTTCGCGCGCGGCGGCGGCGGTCTCCATCCGGTCCACCGTGCTCAGCAGCGCGCGTTCCATGTCGGTCAGGGTTCGGGTCATGCCGGGTCTCCGGGGCTGGGGCCGTGCGGCGCGTGGACGGTTGGGACGCGGGACCTGGAGCGGTCAGCCGTCCGGTCTCGTCCGCGACGGTGGCCGCCACCTCCGGGTTGCTCACCGTCAGACCCTGGCGGACGGCCTCCCGCGCGGCCGCGTCCTTGAACGGATCGCTGCCGGTGAGCTGGATGTGGGTCCAGCCCTTGGCGCGGGCCTCCAGCATCATCAGCCGGATGGCCTCCGGCACCACGCCGGTGGTGGTGATGCGCGGCCCATGGTCCTGCACCACGACGCCACCGGCCAGACGCACGGACCGGCTCTCGACATCGATCCATCGAACGCGGGCGGCAATCTCCGGCGGCAGGGTGCAGGGGTAGAGCGTGGACCAGAGGCGCGCCTTGAACGCGGTCCGCCGGGTCGCGGACGGGGCTATTGCTCCGCCCGCATCCATGTGCCGGCGGTGTCCTTCAACTCGGTCTGCGTCCCCGGAACGATCCGGACGTGGATGCCGGGCCGCCCGGTCACCAGTGTCCAGGGGATGGTCTGCGCCTGCATCTCGCGAATCTCGGCCTGAAGGGCCGTGCGCTCCCGGGACAGGGTCGTGATCTGATCCGACAAGAACACCATCAGCCCCCAGAGACCGAGACAGGTGAGCGCGGAGATCATCAGCGGGCCGATCCAGAGCCAGCGCATCTTCCGTGTGCTGGACGCGATCGTCCGGTTCAGCGTCTCCAGCCTCGAAACCGTATCGGCTTCGATTGAAGCGAGCACGCGCCTGGACAAGCCGGTCAAGTCGGCCCTGAGCTTCGTCAACTGTTCGGCCTGCAGGGCCAGCAGCGCCTGCCGCTCCTGGTCGGACGACTCCTGCAAGCGCTGCAACCTGGTCGAAAGATGCGGCGAAGAGGGGCCCCCTGAGCCGGAGGCGGTCGCGGGGTGCTGCCCCGGGTTCGCCGATGGTGACGTATTCCTTGCCCGTTCTGTAGACATGATACCCAGCCTCCTCGAAGTGGTGCAGCAGGTCGCCCCGGCAGGTGATCAGCCCGGCTTCGATGCCCTCCCAGGCCCAGTCGGCGAGAATCTCCCGCGCGTCCTTGTCGGCCGCCTGCCCGGCACGGAGCGCCTCGGCGCTGGCCTTGGCTTTCCAGGCAGGGACCGAGACGAGGCGCCGGCGTGCCGGATCGTCCGGGTCGGCCCAGCCATGGCGGCGATTGAAGACGTCCCGGAAGGCGTCCCACGTCTGCCGGTTCTGGGTCCCGGGTGGGTTCGGGTTCAGGCTCCGGATCGCGCCGCTGCCGGTCAGGACGGCCCTTGGGGCCACAAAATTCAGTTCGAGCCGCCCCGTGTGGGTGTGGGTCGTCCAGTACGTGGCGGGCCGGTCCGCCTCCGGAATGCCGGGAAACGCGGTGTCCTCGAAGCGGCGGGTGACCTCGTCCACCTGCCGTCGGAGCGTGGGATCGCCGGCATTGAACGCCGCCACGTCGATGTCGTCCGAGGCGAACGACAGCACGCAGGAGCTATAGCGGTGCTTGAACGGCGTCGCCTGGATCGCCAGGCGAACCCGCCCGGCGTCCCCGCGCAGGACTTCGGGCGGCGGGTCGCGGGTGATGGCGTGGACCCCGCGGCCATCCGGGCCGGGCTTCATGACGACGGGGTCGTGCATGTAGCTGACCACGCCCCGGCCGGAGGCATCGTCGACACCGGTGTGCCTGGACCACATCACCATCATGATGCGTCGCCCTCCGACGCATCCCGGCTCGGGAGGGCGAGGTCCCGGATACCGCGGTCGATCTGCATCAGGGCCGCGACGACGCCGGCAGCCTCCGCCGCATCCTTGTAGGTGTTGCACCAGCGCGCGACCTGATTGAGGTTGTTGCCGATCCGGTTGACCTGGAACACCAGTCGCCGCCAGTCCTGGCGGTTCACGACCTGTGTCTTGACCGCGGCCTCCCGCAGGTAGCGGGCGAGCGGCATTCCGGCTTCTTGGGCGTGCTCTTTGAGCGCGGCCAATTCGGCGTCCGTCACCGTGATCTTGATCGAACGGGATCGAAGGTCCTCCGCCTGCTTCCGCGGTCGTCCTGGCGATGCCACACCCAGCCTCCTGTTGCGTCGGGCCGCGTGCAGCCGCCGAGATCGCGGGCGCACGGGCCTCACCGAGGCCAAGAGTGTAGTCGTGGTGCCCCGGTCGCCTGTGAGGACAGTGTAGTGTCGGATCGTGCAACCGCCAAAAGAAACGGAAATAAAATAATCAGAAAAACCTTGTCGTTCTGTGTCGATTCGGTTCAATCATCGTCATATTGTATCGCGGTATTATTGTATTTTATTCATCTCATGTCCTCTCTGCGCCCTCTTTAATGAAACGATGTTCGCAAACCGATTCGCGCGCCGGCAGATAAGCCCAGTGTTGCGCTGATGGGCCGGGCAGGGAGGTGACGTGCTTTGGCTGGATGGAGTGTGACGGGCCCCACCGCGACGAGGCGTGGTTGGCCCACCCACATCGCGGCGGTGAGGCCGCGGCCGGTGGCTGAGCGATTCCGGGCGGGCGGCTATATTCCGGGTTGCTGCGGATCGTCCGTTCGGAGGCGGGGCCAGCGCTGTCGCCGGCGGGATCAAAAAGCGATCGGGACGCCCGCGGCGACCTGTCCAGAGGGTCTGTCCTTGAGGAGGCCAACAGAGGCCGCATGACCAGGGCTCATGCGCTGCGCCCGGTGAGGGTGCTGACCCAAAGGCCCTATGCCGCCCAGGTCCGCGTCATGCGATGCCCAATGACACACTTGCACCGTTGCGCGCACGGCTTTGGCCGCCTGGACACCTGCAGGATCGTCAAGCGCCGAGATTTGGTACCTTGAGCGGTACCTTGAACGCGAAACGGCGCCCCGAGGGGCGCCGTAGCGAGACGTAAGTCCTTGAAAAAACTGGTGCCCCCGGCAGGACTTGAACCCGCAACCCCCTGATTACAAATCAGGTGCTCTACCAGTTGAGCTACAAGGGCCGTGTGAGTTGGGCCGGCGTGGATCCGCAGGGCGTTCCGTGCCGGATCCCTCCGCCGATGGGCCCGCCGCCCGCGGGCTGCGGGCCTCGCCGACGCCGTCCGCCACGCGGCGGGATGCGCCCACCCTGACTCCCCCTAACCTATACCGTCACAGGCCGGGCTTGGCCAGATCCTCCAGCGCCGTCCGGCGCAGTTCGTACAGCGCCACCGCGCAGGCGTTGGAGACGTTCAGGCTCTCCGCCGCGCCCGCGACCATGGGCAGGCGGGCGAGGTGGTCGCAGCGCTCGCGCGTGAGCCGGCGCAGGCCGCTGCCCTCGGCGCCAAGCACCAGGGCAAGCCCGCCGTGCAGGCCCGCCCCGGCGACCGTCGCCGGGGCCCGGGCCTCCAGGCCGACGCTCCAGTACCCCCGGTCCCGCAAGTCCTCCAGGGCCCGCGCCAGATTGGGCACGCGAATCAGCGGCACGCGTTCCAGGGCGCCGGACGCCGCCTTGGCCAGGGCCCCGGTTTCCGGCGGCGCATGCCGGTCCTGGGTGACCACGGCCACCGCGCCGAAGGCGGCGGCGGAGCGCAGAATCGCCCCCACATTGTGCGGGTCGGACACCTGATCGAGCACCACCACCACCGCCGAGTCGCCCGGGTCCGGCGCGGGCAGGTCCTGAATGGCGGGGGCGGGCAGGGGCCCCACCTCCAGCGCGAGGCCCTGATGGACGGCCCCGGGCGGCAACAGGGTCTCAAGGTCGGGGCGGGTCAATACGTCCACCGACAGCGCCCGGGCCGCCGCGGCCTCCGCGACGGTGTCGGCGGCGTCGCTCGTCACCCAGAGCCGGCGCAGCGGGCGCGCCGGATTCCGCAGCGCGGCCAGCACGGCGTGACGTCCGTACAACCGGGGCGGCGCGGTGGCGCTCGGCCCCGCGCCGCCGCCCTTCCGGGGGCCGCCCGGCGGCCCTCGTCGCGCCGGGCCGGGGTGGGTCGGGCCGGTGGGGCGGGGGGGGCGGTCGGGTCGGGAACGTGGCGGCATGGGGGGTCCTGGATGCGTGCGGATGGTGTGATCCCGGCTTAGCACGGGGCGGGCCCGGGCGGCAGGCGGAACGGTTGAGGGTGTCGTGATAATGTCATTGACACGGCTCCGCAAATCACCATAGTGCGGGGTCTCCGCGGGGGCGGGAAGCGCTTCCGGAGGGGTGGTCGAGTGGTTAAAGGCACCGGACTGTAAATCCGGCGGGGAAACCCTACGTTGGTTCGAATCCAACCCCCTCCACCAGACTTCTTTCCGCCCGCTCGCGGGGGGACCGGGGTGCGGGTGTAGCTCAATGGTAGAGCCCCAGCCTTCCAAGCTGGTTGTGTGGGTTCGATTCCCATCACCCGCTCCACCCCGCCCGACATGAGCCGTGATCCGGCCGGGTCCGGCCCGGATGCCGGCGCCGCGCCGAAGGCCCGCGTCCAAGGCCGATGAGTGTTCACTCGTCGGCCTTTGACGTGTCCGGCCGGCGGTCGTGTCGAGGTTTCCGCTGGGTACACCGCTGCGCACCGATTCGAGGAAGGACGGGACAGACCATGGCGAAGGAAAAGTTTGACCGCAGCAAGCCGCATTGCAACGTGGGCACGATCGGTCACGTTGACCACGGCAAGAC
>NZ_WIVE01000011.1 GCF_009601025.1 Roseospira navarrensis
GTTCACGTTATGTTCTACGCCGTTTCAGGCCACCTGTCACCACATGATGTGGTCCCGGACTCAAAGGGATAAGCCTTACAGAAATAAAATCCCTAGGCGGCGAAAGCCCGGATGATGAATTGGACACTTCGTCCGCACTAGACGAAGACGTAAGGGCTTTCAGCGAAAATATTTCTATCAAAAGTGAAAATGACCCTCAATAGAGCGCACCATTACTCTAATTAAAAACAGCACTACTTTTCTCCTAACATCGCTATTAGTGTATCCGCCGTTCGGTTCGCCACGCCGCGCACCGGATCGTCCTGCAAGTGGGCATAGACCTCCGTCGTGCGGGCCTGACGGTGCCCCAGCACCTTGCCGACCAGGAACAGGCTTTCCCCTTGCGCCACGGCGGCGGAGGCGAAGCTATGGCGCAGGTCGTGCAGCCGCACGTCCGCGAGGTCGGCTTTGACGCGCAGGCTCTCCCACACCTTTTGCAGCCCGACCAAGTGGCCCTCGGATTTCGATGAGGGCAGCACGTGCGGGTTGCCCGCCACGCGCGGCAATGTCCGCAACAGGGCAAGCGGCGCATCGGCCACCGGCACCACCTTCGCCCCGGTCTTGGACTCGGGCAGCCGCAGGCATCCGCGCTCGAAATCCACCCACTCCCAACGGAGGGTGAGGATTTCGCTCTTGCGGCACCCGGTCAGCAGCATGAGGCGAATGGCCGCGATGGCGAAGGGATTGGTGCCCGTCTGTTCGGCTTCCCGGAGGGCCGCCCCGAGCCGGTCCAGTTCCTCCATGCTGAGGAACGGCTCTTTCTTCTGGCCCTTGTACGCCTGCACCCCGCGCACGGGATTGTCCGGCCGCAGGTCGCGTTGAACCGCGAAGGTCAGAGCCGCCCCCAGGATGGCAAGGCAGCGGGCCGCCGTCCCCCGCCCACCTTCCACCACCGCACGGCCGCGCGTGCCGGTCTTGATGTCCGCCGCCGTCTTGCCCTCGGCAATGGCGCGCTGCATCCGCTCCACGTCCGTCCGGGTGAGGGTGTTGAGCCGCTTGGTCCCGATCAGCGGCTTGATATGCCGTTCGATGTTGCTGCGGTCGATCTTGAGCGTGGACGCCTTCTTGTGGTCGCACCCCTCGGCCATCCAGAGGTCGAGAAGCTGGGCCATGGTGAGGTCCTTGCGCGTCCGGGTTTTCTCCTCGGCCACGTCCAGGCCGCCCGCGACCGCGCCCAGCGTTTTCAGCGCCTCCTGACGAGCCTGATCCGGCGTGACCGGCCCGTGCCGACCGAGAGTGACACGCCGTGTGCGCCCGCCACGCCCGCCGACGCGGTATTGCACAAGGTAGGTCTTGGTCCCTTTCGGCGTGACCTTCAGCCCGAACCCGCGCAGTTCATCATCCCAGAAGTACGTGTCCGTTTCCCCGGGCTGGGCCGCGTCCACCGTGCGCTTGCTGAGCTTGACAGTGGGCATGGTTTATGTCTCCCCCCTTCGTTTCCAGTAAGCACATAGTAAGCACGCCGACAGGAAACGCAAGGATGGATGCGGACCCTTGCGGTTTGATGAATCGTTATTTTTCAAGGCATTGGGAACGCTGCGGACCCGTACGGAGCGCTATAAAACACTCATTTTCATCAATGGCATTGTAGAGGTCTGGGGTTCGATTCCCCTCGGCTCCACCAGTCAGAAAAACGGGGTCAGGCCGCCAGGGTCTGGCCCCGTTTTTTCGGTCGAGAGCCCGGCCCGGAGCCGGAGTCGCCGTCCTGCGCCCGCCCGGTCAGGCCGAGGGCAGGCGCAGGGTGAACGTCGTCCCCTGCCCCGCTACGCTCTCCACGGCGATGGTGCCGCCCTGGCGCTCGATCAGTTCCTTGCAGATGACCAGCCCCATGCCGGTCCCGGTCTCGCCGCCCGTGCCCTTCGAGGATTGGCGGCTGCCCAGGCCGAACAGCGTGGGCAGACGATCCGCCCGGATGCCGACGCCGGTGTCGCGAATCTCCAGCACCACGACGTCGCCGTCGGCGCGGGAGGCAAAGGCGATCTCGTCCCCGTCGCGGGTGAACTTGATGGCGTTGCTGACCAGGTTGCGCACCACGGTGTCCAGCATGCGCGGATCGCCATAGGCGCACAGGGTCTCCAGATCGTCGGCGCGCAGCGTCACGCCCTTGGCCTGGGCGGCCAGCCGGTAGCGCCCCAGATTGGTCTCCACCAGCCCCACCAGGTCCACCGCGCCCGGATCGAACTGCACCCTGTCGAGCTGGATGCGGGACCAGTCCAGCAGGTCCTCCAGCAGCTTGAAGGCCTCGGTGGCGGCGCGGTGCAGCAGGGCGCCGTATTCCTGCACCTTGGCGGGCGGCAGTGCTCCGCCCTGCACGGCCAGCAACTCCGAGAAGCCGAGCAACGGATTGAACGGACTTTTCAGGTCATGGGCCACGATGGAAAAGAACTTGTCCTTCTGGGCGTTCAGTTCCTCCAACCGGGCGCGCGCGTCCTCCAGGTTCTCGGCCAGGGTCACCAGTTCCTCGGCCTGCGTCTCCAGGCGCTGTTCCTTGTCCTCCAGATCCGCGATCCGGGCCTCAAGGTCCGCCGTGCGGCGTTCCAGCGCCTCTTCGGCCTGTTTCAGGGCGGTCACGTCGGTATGGGCCCCCAGCATGCGCCGGGGCGTGCCGTCAGGATCGCGCACCATCAGGCCGCGGCAGCGGACCCAGACGGTATGCCCCTCCCGATGACGGTAGCGGATGATCTGGTCGAATGGATGCGCGGGGTCGGCCTTGTGCTTCTCGAAATTGGCCTGTACGACGGCAAGGTCGTCCGGATGGATATTGCTCTGCCACCATGCGGTGGTGTGTGGCATTTCGTCATCGGCATAGCCGAACAACGATTTGAACCGCGGGCTCAACCACTCGTCATCGGGACTGTCCAGGTCCCAGTACCACATGCCGTCCAGCGAGCCGTTCTGCAGGAACTCGAACACGGCCGGATCCTTGCGCACCAGCGCATACAGCTCGTCCTTGAGCCGGTGCGATCCCTCCCGGGGGGGCGCGGACCCGTCATTGCGCGACCCGATATGCATCGGTGTGGTGATCCCGTCTGCTCCAGCGTCGGCCTTGTCGCGCGTGGGGCCCTCTCTCCCCTGGCGCCCCCCGGCGTCGTGGCCGACAGGGTGGGCGCGCTTCAAGAGTACGTCCGAAATGATGGGGGAACAAGAATCCACGCGCGACAAGCTCCCAGGGTTGCATCCTCTTCAACCCGGCGTTCCGTCATGGTGGCCCAGGAGGCCAGCGGCTCAACCATTCTGTTCGGCGCGGCGGGATCGTGTTGCCGGGCCGCCCCCGTCCGCAGCACCGGGCGGCGCGGCCCGGTGACGCCGACGCTCCCGCGCATCGGCGGGCATCCGCACAGGCGATGGGCGTCCCGTCGAGTCGCGGGACCGACTGCGGCCCGATGCGGCATCAGCTCACCTCGCGCAGCTCGACCGGCACGCGATTGACGGGCTGGGGCGGCGTTCCGGTGGGCGAGAACTTGTAGAGTTGCCCCTCCCAACGGCCGAAATCGAAGTTCTGCGGCTGATACCACTGGATCCGGTTCGCCGCGTAGACAGTCGCGTCGGTATGGATGGCCAGCGCCCCCATCAGGTACTGCCCGTCCTCCGCCGTGAACTCGTTGCCGGCCTCGGTGTTGGAGGCCGCGCAGGCATAGACGACGATGTTGGTGACCTTGCCCCTGATGGCCTCCCACGCCGAGACGTTGCCGTGCATCACGCCTTCCCGGCCCAACTGCAGGCCCTGACCGCCCACGTCCCCGGACATCCGAAGCCGCGTGCTCGACCCGGCGAACCCGTGGCACAGCACGAACAGGGAATGCAGCTTGCCATGCTCACCGTGCAGCGTGTTGACGGAATTGAAGAGCTGGCGAAGGGGTGTGGCCCCGTCCGTCGTGATGACGTTCAAGTCGTACCACCACTGAACGAAGGCGTTCGGCAGGGTTCCCGTCAGCCGTCTGTCCCGCGCGATGACATACTCGGCCATGGAGCACTCTCCTCGCATTTTTGATCCTGATCGGCGCTGAACCGGACCCGTCGGCGTCACCGCCTCCGCCGCGCCCCGGCTCCCTGCGCGGGGCGACGGCCGCACCGCGATCACCAGCGCGGTCCTGTCGGACCCGGAGCCTGACGCGGCGGGGCCTGGGCGAAATCACGCGACGACATCGCCAACCCCCGCGTGCCCTTGGCGACAAGGTTCTTTAGAGGATGCTACGTCAGTTGGTCAGACACCACAAGAAAGGGCTGGGTTACAACTTGCCGCCACCCCTCGATTTCATAGGGATGTCTTTTACGGGGGGTCCAGACCCAGCCGGGAAAGCCGTTCCTTTATGCGTTCAGGAATTGTATAGCCCTGGAGTCCTTCCTGAATAATGCGCGTCAGCGGCCCCGAAACGTTGAGATTCAACTGGAACGGATACCCGTCCAGAACCTGGGCATTCGCGCCTTCAAGGCGGAGACCCACCGACATCTCGTCCGCCGTGCTGCCCTCGACGGTCATGGACAGATCGGTGTAGCGGAAGTCCTCCAGCGCCCGCGCGGCCAGATCCACGCCCTGACTCGCGCCCCCGCCGGCGGGCAGCGCGGTGCCGCTGTACTGCACCACACCCGGTGCGATCGCCGCCAGCCGTCCGGTGTCGATCCGCACGTCTCCCGGCGTGATGACCATGGGCACCAGCCCGTCCACCGTCCCGGAGACGGAGAGATCGTCGATGGGCGTCATGGCGGCGAGTTCGCTCAGCTCGATCCCACGCACGGTCAGCGTCAGGGGAATGCGCTCGAACCCGGTCAGCGGGATGGTCGCGCTGTCGGTGGTGATGTCCCCGCCAGCGAAGCGCATCGTGGCCTCTTCCAGCACGAACGCGCCGGCCCCGTCGAGCCGGTAGCGCACCACCAGATCGGAGAAGGCGAGGCCCATGGTCAGGCCCGCCGCGACCAGTTCCTGGCTGGGGCTGCGCGGCGGAGCCAGGCCGGTCAGCCGGACCACGCCGTTCAGGTTCTGCAGCCCTGTGGCGCCGTAGGCGGCCTCCACCTCGGCCAGCCCGAAGGACAGGTCCGGCCGCACCGCGCCGCCGTCGCGCCACGACAGCGTGCCCTCGACCGCCAGCGAGCCGGCCGACGTGGACAGGTCGGTGAGCGAGCCATACAGGTGCCAGGGCTGGACGCCGTCGCGACCCAGGGTGATCGGCCGCCCGGTCAGACGCACCGTCCCGTCCTGCCCGTCGCGCCCGATCCAGCCCGTGGCCGTCACCACCCGGTCCCGCAGCGGAGCGCCCACCCGGGCATCCACGGCGAAGCGGGCGGGGTCGTCCGGGTCCGGCGCCAAGGTCGCCTCCAGCCGCAAGGGCCGCAGCGGATGGCCCGCGACCGGCGTGCCGGCGGATTCCCCCGGCAGGCGGGGCAGCCCCCCGGCCAGCGCAACGGTTGGTCCCGCGGGTCGCAAGGTCAGATCGACAGCCAGATCCGCCAGGGTCCAGGGGCCGGACCGCAGGGACCCGGCCGTGGCGGAGGCGGTCAACGGCGCCGCATCCGTCCAGGGCACGCGCCCAGACGCCGTGACCGACTCCAGGTCGGCGGTCACCGGCCCGGACAGCGAGACCGGCGCCAGCGCCACATCCAGGGTCAGGGCCGGCGCATCGGCCCCGGCAAGGTCCAGGTCGAGGGTCTGCGGCCGCCCCTCCGCCAGGGCCAGGACCACGTCGCTCGTCCCATCCAGCACGCCCGGCACCACCGGCGCCGTCAGGTCCAGCGCCCCGGTCTCCAGCCGCAACGCGACGGTCTCCAGGGAGAGAGTCGCGGTCCCGGCGGACTCCAGGCGGGCGGCGTCGGCCGTGACGGCGTCGTGATCCAGCGCGGTCGCTTCGGCCGTCAGGGCAAAGGGACCCGTCAGGGTGGCGTCGGCCACGGCGAGGCGGCGGCTCGTCAGGGTGGCGGACAGGTCCGCCAGCGTCGCCACAGGCACCAGGGCCGCCAGTCCGGTCCCGCGCAGGGAGACATCCGCCAGCGTGCCCGACAGGCTGTCCAGGGCAGGCGGCCCGTTCAGGGTGAGGTCCACCGTGGCCGCCACGGCGGCCCCCGCGCTGTCGGCCGTCACGCGGCCGCGCACGGTCGGCGCGGCGCCGTTCAACGGGACCGTCACCCGCACCGGCGCGCCGTCCGCTCCCGGGGCCAGCGTCAGGGACAGCGGGCCCTCGGCCAAGGCCCCGACCGCCGACGGCAGCCCGGACAGCAGCGCCGGGTCCAGGGCGGCGGCCCGGGCCTCAAGGCCGTCGGTCTCGACCCGGAGCCCCTCCGCGTTCCAGTCCACGGACAGCATGCCGTGCGCCGCCAGATCGCGGGCCAGCCCCGGGCGGTCCCGGGGCTCCACCTGAAGGGCCACGTCGCCCCGCATGTTCGGTCCGTTCATAGGGCGGCCCCGCACCGAGGCGGCGGCGTACACGCCGGCCCCCGAGGCGGTCAGGTCGGCGGTGACGCCCGGACTCGTGCCGTCGTTCCCCGCCTGCATGGACGCATCGCCCAGCACCCGCACCAGGCCCCAGGGGGTATCGAGAGCAAGGCGGATGTCCCGCGCCTCGACCGTCGAGACCGGCAGCGACGCCGGGTCGCCGCCCGCGTCGTCCGCGTCGTCCGCGTCGTCCGCACCGCCGCCCCCCCTGAGCATGGCGGTGAAGGGTCCGGCATCCAGGCCGGTTTCGGGGTCCCAGGCGGCGCGGGCATGCAGGCCCGTGACCGTGACCTCGTCCAGCGACAGGCCGTTCAGTCTGGCCATCACGTGATCGGCTCGCACCCGGCCACCCGCCAGGGACAGGCCGGAGACAACCACCCGGTCCGGATCCAGCACCTCCACCGAGACGCGGGCCGGCCCGACCCCCGCCCGCGCCAGCACATGGGGCGCCACGGCGTCGGCAAGCCGGATCCGCTGGTCCCACCCCAGCCACACCAGCCCGGCGACCAGCACCGGCAGAAGCAGGACGTCGCGCGCCACCATGCGCCATAGGGGCGGCCGCCGCCGAATCCGCGCGGGAGGACCCGCCTCGGCCGGCTCATCGGTCTGCTCGGTCTCCTGCGCCGTGGCGGTCATCGCCCTCCCCCGGGGGTTCATTCTGGGGCGCAGTCTAGCCCAGTCCGTGCCCCATGGCATCCGGCCCGCCCACTGCGCTACCATGGGCCGCGTCTTCAGGAGTCGCCCCCATGGCCTATCCGCCGCTCACCGATTCGGCCTTCGATGTCGCGTTCTGGATGCTCGACCGGGCGCTGGACGACAACGAGTACCTCAACCCCCGCAAGCTGCATCGCCTGCTGTATCTGGCCCAGGCCTATTTCGCCGTGGCCAACGCGGGGCACAAGCTGATGCCGGCCACGTTCGTCGCCGATCCGGACGGCCCGGTGGAGCCGACCCTGTTCCGCGCCTTCGCCTATAGCCGGCCGCGCGTGGACCTGCAGACCATCCCGGAGCGCGGCACGCAACTGCTCGATTCGATCTGGCGACGGTTCGGGGCCCATTCCACAGACCACCTGACCAAGGCGCTGAAGCGGCACCCCCCCTATGCCGACGCCTTCGCCGAAGGGCCCCGCGCCGAAATCGAGCTGGACGCCATGGTCGCCTTCTACGGCCGCAAGCAAACGGCGACACAGGGCATCGGCGCCCTGACCGACAGCGGCGCGCCGCACATCGAACAGGTCCTGCGCCCGCGCGTCATGCGCTCCCAGTCGGGCAAGCCGGTCAACGTGCATCAATGGCGGCCGCGCTCGCTGAAGGAGAACTGACCCGGTCCGGCAGTCGGATATGCGGTTTTTGCATCGCAGCAACGAATTTTCTTGCATCAAACGCATGGCTGAGGGCATAAGAACCCCACCACGCAAGTGGATCAGGGAGGACCGTCCGGCGGCGACAATGACCCTCAAGGGCCGCGCCGCGAAATATGCCGCCGCAGGGGGAGATCCCGTGCGGCGGCTTTTCGTTTGATGAGGGGCGGACGGGCGCGCCATGCGGCCAGCCTCGACGCGCGCCCCATCCGGCCGAAAGGCTCATGCGAACGGGAGGGTCCCCCCATGCCTGTCGCGCCCTGGTCCGTCGGACACGGCACGCCCGCGCGGGCGGCGTTGCTGACGCTGGGACTCGCCGTTGCCGCCTGTGCCCCCCAGCCGACCTATGGACCCCGCCCCGATGCGGGGCGCGGCGCCGGTCCCGCTGGCGTGATCCAGGACACCACCCGCGCCGCGATGGACAGCGGCTTGACCGCAGGCCCGACGGACAGCCGGCCCGGCCCCGCCGGCCCGGCCGCCGGCGCCTGCGGTCGGCTTCTGGCGACCCGGGACCATGTGGCGCGCTTGCGCGACCTGATCGCCGCCATCGAGGCCGACGGCGTCACGGAGTCGGAGCGGACGGACCTGATGCGGGCCTCCAGTCGTCTACACGGGGCCGAGTCCGATCTGGCCGAGGCCCGCCGGGATGTGGCCGGCGCCCGCTTCCGGCTGGAAGCCCTGACGGGCGGCCGCGTGCGCGCCGGCGATCTGCCGGCGTGCGAATGATCCGTCTCGGCAGTCGCCGGCCGGACCCATACCGCCCGACTGCGCCGGCGCCGCGCCGCGGCGGAGGCGATGAACCGGGCGGGTCCGGTTCATCGCCGATCAGGATCAGAGGCCATTGTTACGACCTGGGATCACCGTTCCGTGGCGGAGAGGACGGCGCCCGCCTCTCGCGATCCTGCAGGCGCTCCGCGCCTTCAGGATGACACCCATTTTTTTGTAGATATCGCCATCCTGATCGCCTTGCGGGTGCGACGGATCTCGTGAGACACCGCAAAACAATCACGTCATCCGAGTTCGGACCCCGGATTCAGATCAGGAACAGGTTGTCGAGCGCCCGGAACAGGTCGTCACCGAACGCCGGGCCCTTCTTGATGATGGGCACGCGCTTGGGCAGCAACGCCAGAAGCTCGTTGTCCGGATCCAGGCTGGTGATGAGCGCCACCGGCACGTTGCGGGTTTCCGGCATGGCGGTCAGGCCGATGGTCAGGTCGATCCCGCTCAGGCCCGGCATCATGGCCGAGATCATGACCATGTCCGGTTTGGTCCGCACGATCAGGCGCATGGCTTCGAACGTTGATCCGATCTGGGCCGTTCGGTAGCCGCACTGCTGCAACTCGCGTTCAACGAAGTGGGTCTGCGCGCCGGGCTCCATGACCAGCATGACTTCGATGTCGCGCACCTCGATCTCGGCCGGGGCGAACCCACGCTTGGCGGGCAGGCGGCGCACCAGCGGGGCCTGTTCCGTATCCACGGGCACCCGCCCCTCGCCGATGTCCAGGGCCAGATCCACGAAGCGCTGCAGATCATCGAGCAGCAGTCCGGTTGCGATGGCGCGCGTCTCGGCCAGATAGTCCTCAAGCCGGTGACCGACCGCCGACAGCGGGCTCAGGCCCAGCGTCTCCGCCTGGGCGTGCAGCGTCAGGCCGAGGCGCTGGCCCCGGCGGATCACATCGGGCAGGGTCGCCGGGTCCTTGCGCGCCTCATCGATGGCCAAGGTCAGTTCCCGCGCGGCATCGGCGAGTTCGTCCAGGAACTCGGTCTGCATTTCGGCGAAGACGCTCGCCGCCCCCGAGTCACCGCGTTTCGATGGCATGCCGACGGTCTCCCCTGTTGGGACCTCATCCTTCGCCGATGAGGATGGAGAAGGATACTGAACACTGGGTGTCCTGAGGCATCGGCCCCGGCCCACCCGACCCCGGCCCTGTCCCTCAGGCCGGCGCGGTCACACCCAGGCTTTCCAGGCCCTCGATCACTTGCGGGTCCGCCTTGATGGCGCCGGCCACGGCCTGGGCGTCGATGTTCTTTTCCACATAGGGCTTGTAGCGCATGTCCTCGCCCAGGATGTGGTTCATGAGCCATCCCTTGAGGAATCCCATCAGCGCGGGGGCATCCACGCTCGCCGGGTCCTGCTGGTAGCGGTCCAGCCACTCGCGGAGCTGTCCCTTCAGGTCCGTATGCCGCCCCGCGTGCTCGGCCGCGCCGGGGAAGTTGGCCGCCCGCAGAAGGGCCTCCTCGCGGCCGAAATGGTAGTCGGTGTAGTCCCACAGGCTGTTCAGCACGCTGCCGACCACCCATCCGCTCTCCGGGGCGCGGAACGCCTGCGGCAACTGGTTGACGAGGTCGGCCATGATGCGGTGATCGCGGTCGATCTCCGGGGCGCCCACCGTCCAGGCATCGGACCAGACCAGGGGCGCGTCCTCGGCATCGTCGGCGGCATCATCGTTGGCATCGTCGGAAGTGGCGTCCGTGGCGGCATCCGGGTCCGGCGCGGGCTCCAACGCAAGCCCCGCCACCTCCGATGCCACGGGCGGTTCGTCCGGGTCCAGGGCGATGATCTCTTCGGCTTCCTCAAGCGCTGCGTCAAGGACCTCCTCAAGCGCCGCCTCGGGAGCCGCCTCTAGGACCGCATCCGGCTGGCCCGGATCGTCGGTCTCGAACAGCAGATCCTCGGTCGCGTCGGCCGCATCGCAGGCCCCTCCCGAGGGGACCGCGTCTTCGGCCGTGTCGTGCGGCGGCGTGGCCGGCGGCTGGGTCGGATTGGCGTTGCCGCCGGTGCCGAAGGTCTCCGACACCAGCGCCTCGGATCGATCCAGCGCGCCCAGAAGGTCGTCGTCGCTCAGATCGAGTGAGCGGGCGCTGTCCTGGATGCTGGCCGTCAGATTGCGGACCGCCGTCAGAAGCAGGTCGTTGGTCTCTTCCAGGCGCTGGATGCGCGCATCCCGCTCGCGCAGGTCCTCCCGCATCGCCTGATAGCGTCCCTCGACGACCTCAAACAGTTCGTTTAGCTTCCGGAGGCGGTTGACGCGATCCGCCTGACGCCCGCTCAGGTCCGCCATGGCGCGTTCCGCATCCGCGATCACGCCTGTGGCGATGGACTTGTGATCCCGCTCGCTCATTCGCCCTCGACCTCCTGTCAGACCTCGCCCCCGCGGCGGATGGTGCACAGTACCATGTCCGAATTTCCCGCCGGAAGCCCTGATCCCGCAAGGGAGTGATGCATGGCGATCCACCCGTTGTGGTCCTGGTCACCGGCGGCGGAAAGCCCCACCCTCGCCCTGATCGCGCCTAGCGCCGCACGCTTGCCGCTGGCGGCGCGGCTGCGGCGCGCCGGCTGGGCCGTCCGGCCTGTCTCACCGGAATCCCTGACCGCGCCGCCCGCCTCGATCGCGCGCGCCATCGCCGACCACTTGGCCGCCGCGGCGCCGGATATCGTGGTCGGCCTGTGCCCGCCGTGGTGGCTGGGCGTCGCCGCGCAGACCCGCGCGGCCGGCCTGGAGGATCCTCCGGCCCGCTGGCTGCTGGCGCCGCCGCCCGAGTCGCGGGCGGAGAGACCGACGGACCATGCCGCGACCCTGGAGCGGGCCGCGCTCGACCGGCTCGCCCGGGCGGCCGCCGACGCGGTGGACGACCCGCCGACCGCGCCCCATGCGGTGGCTCTGTCCGTCGAGACCAACGGCCGTCTGGCGGCGTGGCGCGAGGCGGGACCACCGGCGCAGCATCCAGCCGCCCCCCCGGTCTCGCTGGGAGTCGTCATGGTGCATCGGGACCGCCCGGCCCTGCTCGCCCGCGCGCTCACCAGCCTGGAGGCCCAGACCCGCCCGCCCGATGCCCTCGTGGTGGTGGATGCCGCCAGCACCGACCCCGCGTCGGTTCAGGGGGCGCGGGCGGCCGTGGCGGCGGTGCGGACCGGCCCGGCGCGGCTGCTGGCGCTGGACACCGCAAGCCTGGGCGCGGCGCGCGCGGCAGGCGCCGACGGGCTCGAAACCGACTGGCTGCTGTTCATGGACGACGACAACCTCGTCCCACCCGAGGCCCTGGCCACCTTCGCCCGTGCCGCCGCGACCGGCGCGGCGGACCTGTGGACCTGCTGGGCGCGCCTGTTTCCGGACGAAGAGCCGCCGCCCAAGGGGCCGCCCGTCACCGCGCCCCTGTATGCCCCGCTGGGCCCGGTGCCGGGCCTGATGGACCGCACCAACGACATGGGCGACGCCCACCTTCTGATCCACCGCGCGGCCTTCACGCGGCTGGGCGGATTCGACCCGGACCCCAACACGGGGGCCGAGGACTGGGACCTGCTGGTGCGCGCCTGGACCGCCGGCCTTCGGCATCGGGTGATCCCGCGCGTGCTGCTGTGGAAACGGCAAAGCCCCGGGTCCATGTCGGCGACCATGGACCCGGCGCGGGCCCGCGCGCGCATCGTGGAACGCCTGCGGGCGGTGGGGGTGCCGCTGTGACCCCCGCCCGCGTCTGCCTGGTGACCACCGAGATCCTGGGTCTCACCCGCACCGGCGGCATCGGCACGGTGAACGCCGCCCTGGCGGATCTGCTGGTCGGGATGGGTCACGAGGTCACGGTGTTGTGCCTGAACGGCCGCCGCGCCATGGATGGCCCGTTCGACCGCTGGGTGGCGCACTATAGGGCGCGCGGCGTGGCCCTGGTTCCGCTGCCGCCCCCTGACGGACCCGGCCTGGACGGGCTGTGGGCCGAACCCTCGATGGCGCGGCGCTGGCAGGTGCTGCACTGGCTGGCGGCGCAGCGGTTCGACCTCGTCCACTTCACCGACTGGGGCGGCGAGGCCGCGCTGTGCGGCCGCGCCCGCGCCCAGGGCGTGGCGCTGCGGCGGACCCGTCTGGTGCTGGGCCTGCACGGCGGCGCGGCGTGGGCGATGGCCGGGAACGACGCCCTGCCGGACAGCCTCGCCCGGCTGGTGCAGATCGAGCTGGAATGGGCCGCGCCGGCCCTGATGGACGCGGTGTGGTCGCCCAGCGCCTTCATGCCGCGCTGGCTCGCGGATCAGGGTGCGGCGGCGCCGCAGGCCCGCCTGATGCCGCAGCCCATGCCCGACCCGGGTCCACCGCGCCCACCGGACGCGGAGACCGCGCCCGTGCGCGACCTGGTGCTGTTCGGCCGGCTGGAGGACCGCAAGGGGGTGGCCGTGCTGCTGGACGCCCTGGACCGGATGGCCGCGCGGGCCGCGCGGGATCCCGACGCGCCCCGCCCTGCGCGGGTCACCTGTCTCGGGCGCGCCGCCAGGGTCCTGGGTGAGCCGGCCCGACGGGTCATCGCGCGCCGGGCCGCCCGGTGGCCCTGGCCGGTCTCGGTGCTGGACACCCTGGACCGGGCCGCCGCCCTGGAGTATCTGCGCGGCCCGGGCCGAATGGCGCTGATCCTGGCCCCGGCGGAGAACTGCCCGCTGACCCTGCACGAGTGTCTGGCGTTGCGGGTGCCCGTGCTGGCCAGCGCCACCGGCGGCATCCCGGACCTGATCGCCCCGGAGGACCACGGCCGCGTCCTGGTCCCGTATGAGGCCGCCGCGCTCGCCGATCGGCTGGGCGCGGTGCTGGGGCGCCCGATGGCCCCGGCCCGCGCCGCCCGGGATCCCGCCGCGACGGCGGCGGTTTGGCGGACGTGGCATGAAGCGTTGCTGGCCGCCCCGGCCGAGCGGGCCGAGCCGGCCGTGCCGCCCTCTCCGATCGCGCCCCTGATCGCCCCGGACGACCGCCCGGCATCTGTCTGGAAAGCCACGCTCACCAGCGCCCCAGCGGGCGCGGTCTGCCTGCTGACGGACGCCGACCGGCTCGCCCCCGAGGCGCTCACCCTGCTGGGTGATGTGCTGGCGCGGACGGGTGCCGATCTGCTCGCGCCCGCCTGCGCGGCGGCGGACCGGACGCGCCCGTGCCTCGACTCGGTCCCCGCGAGCGCCCAGGCGGCCCCGCTGGTCGCCGGCCCCGGGCTCGTGCTCGGCCCCAGGGCGCGGGGCGTGGCGGCCCGCGCCTGGAACCCGGACACCGGCCTGTGGGGCCTCGTCGCCGTCTGTATGGCGGCGGACCTGCGCCACGAGGCGGTGCCCGCCGTCCTGCTGAGACGCGACAGCCCCTGGCGCGAGCCCCCGGCGGCGCGGGCCCGGGCGTCCACGCTCTGGGCGGCCGTTCTGCCCGCCCAACGGGTGGCGCTCACGGCCGCCCTGCTGGCGGGACTGCACGGCGAGCAGGATACGCCGGGCCCCCGGGCGGCGGATCCGGTCCGCCGGGCGGCCCGCCGCGACCGCAGGCGGGCGCGGGCCCTCTGGCGATCCTGGCCGTGGCGGATCACCCGCCCCCTGCGCGCCCCGCGCCGACGCTGGGCGGGCCTGCCGCCGGAGCCGGCCGAGCCGCCGCCGCTGATGGCGCCCGGCGCGGCCTCCGACGTCCTGTGGGGCGCGCTGCTGTCCCACTCCTGGGCGCTGGCCGGCTGGACCCGCCGACCGGCCCGTCGCGTGCGGCGGCTGCTGGCCCGGCTGCGCCGCCCGCGCCGCTGACGCGCCGAGCGGTTCCGGTTGACGCGGTGGCGGCGCTGGTGTGCCATCGTCTTTGAACCCAATGTCCGGGAGGACCCACCCTTGCGCGAATCCGCACCCCCGCCGCGCCGGCTGTCCCGCATTCTCGTGGTGGAGGACGAAGCCGCCCTGCGCGGTCTGCTGGAAGTGTCGATCCGGGACATCGGGGCGCGCGAGGTGCTGGCCTGCGGCAGTTGCGCCGAGGCCCTGGACAAGGCGCCGGTTTTCGCGCCGGACCTGGTGGTGGTGGACCTGCAACTTGTGGACGGCGACGGCATGACGCTGATCGCCGCGCTGCGCGCCACGCCCGAACTGGCGCGCACAGGGGCCGTGGTGCTGACGGCGCGGCCCGATCTGGCGACGAACCGGGCGGCCCAGACCCCCGGGGTCATCGGTGTGCTGCCGAAACCGTTCGATCCCATGTCCCTGACCGAGACTCTGGACGCCTTGTGGCGCGACGCGCGGGAGGACCACAATGATGGATGACGGCGATGGATGACGGCGACCCGGCGCTCCCGACGGCCCGCCCCACGGACCCCTTGCGCCAGGCGGTGGCGGCCTTTCCGCCCACGGCCGCCACCTTGATGAGCGACCTCACGGAAGGCCTGGACGCGGCGGCCCGCGCCACCGAGCCCGCTCCCCTGGACGACGCGCTGGGCCGGGTCGCCGCCGCGGCCCACAAGCTGGCCGGATCGGCCGGGTCGATGGGATACGAGAGCCTCGGCCGGATGGCGGCGGCCCTGGAACGGCTGACGGAGGGCGTGCGCGCGGACCCCACTCATCCGACCGACGCCGCCTGGGCGCAGGCCCGGAGTCTTGCGGGCGGCCTGGCCAAGGCGGTGGCGTCCCTGACCCCGGAGCAGTCCAGCCTGCTGGCCCCGCGTCCGGGACCGCCGACGCGCGACGGTCCGGCGCTGTCGGCGCCGTTCGGGGCGCTGCGGGTGGCGGTGATCGGACCTGGATCCGAGACCACCGGAGAGGGGCTCGCAGACCGGCTGGCCCTGTACGGCTGGACGGTGGTTCCTCTGTCCGGCGTCCAGGCCGCGATGGAAGAGGCGGCCGGCGCGCCCGCGCCGGACCTGGCCGTGGTCGATCTCGACGCCGCCCCCGACGCGGTGGACCGGATGGCCGCCCTCACCGGCCCCGACGGCGACTGGCCCGCCCTGCCCTGGCTGGCGACCTGCGCCCGGCCCGGCCCCGGGACATGGCGGGCCGTGGTCACCGCCGGCGGCCTCGGCCTGCTGGCCGCGCCGCTCACGGCCGACGCCCTGATCGCCCGCGTCGCCGCCCTGGAGGCGGCCCATGACGACGACATGTCACGGGTGCTGATCCTCGATCCCGATCCCGTGCTGGCCGATCTTCTGCGTCAGGCATTGGAGGATGTGGGCACGGCGCCCGACGTGGCCACGGAGCCGACCGCCGCGCTGCACGCGGTCGAGCGCGGGCACGACGAGGGCGGCGTGGATGTGTTGGTCATCATCGAGCGGACCGGACGCGAAGCGGGCCTTGATCTGGCCTGCGCGCTGGACGGACGCGGCGCGGACCTGCTTCCGGGCCTCGTGCTGGTGCTGCCGGACGGCGCACCCACGCCGGCGGGCGCGGCCCTGGCCGCCTGCGCGGATGCCGTGACGGCGTGGCCGCTGGACCTGGAGATGATCGCCGCCACCGTGCGCGCCCAGGCCGCGCGGGCGCGCGCCCGGCGCCGGACGGCGCGCACGGAGGGGGATGGACCCGTGCTGGTGCGCACCGCGCTTGACTTGGCCGTGTCCGACCTCATGCGGCGGGCCCGGGATCTTGACCTGCCGCTGGCGCTCGTGTGGATGCGTGCGGAGGGAGAGAGCCCGGCCGAAACCGAGGGGCTGCTCGCCCAGCTCATCCAGGCGGCGCTGCGACCGGGAGACCTGCTCGGTCGCGGACCCGACGGCGGGCTGGTGGCCGTGCCCCGGTTCCTCGACCGGGCGGGGACCGAAGCCCTGCTGCGGCCGGTGGCCGGGCGGCTGGCGGCCCTGGCGCCCGGAACGACGCTGTCGTGGGGTCTGGCGACCCTGGAGGCGGACGGCGACACGGACGCCCCCGCCCGCCTGATGGCGCGGGCGCGGGACGGGGCGAGCCCCGTCGCGTGAGGCGGCGCGGGATCGCCCGCGCGCCCTCATTCCTCGCACCTTGGGCCGAGGGGGGACGGTCTTCAAGCCACCACGCCGGGCCACGCCGGGCGGGAGTTGTACTCCCGCCCGGACCGTTCATCCCTGTCGCAACAATAACGGTCCGGACGGGGCTGCAAGCCCCGTCCGGCACGCTCCCGTCTGTCCGTGCAACGCGTGGAGATGGGTGAACGTGATCGCTGCCGGGGGGGAGGACTCGGACCCGAGCCATCCGAACCGAAGCCACCGATGCGGCAGGCGTCCAACCGGGCCGGAGACCCCGGTCGGATCGCCCGCGCGCCCTACTCCGCCGCCGTGCCCGCCGCGCCCGGCACGACGCCCTCGGGCGTGACCGGCACCGCCAGCTTGTTGAGCATCTCCTTCGGCACGACCTGCCAGAAGTGCCCCACCTCGCGGTCCCAGGTGACCAGCAGGCGCTGGGCGAAGCGCGACTGGGTCTCCTGGACGTGGGCCTCGATCAGGCGCTTCAGCGCCTCTTCGTAATGGTCCACCTGGATGCGCTGCCAGATCACATAGTCCGGGTTGATGCGCAGCGGCAGAACCTCCTGCGGGTCATAGACGAACGCCATGCCGCCCGACATGCCGGCGGCGAAGTTGGCGCCCACCTCGCCCAGGATCACGGCCACGCCGTTGGTCATGTACTCGCAGCCGTTGGAGCCGCAGCCCTCGACCACCACTTCCGCGCCCGAGTTGCGAACCGCGAAGCGGTCGCCGGCCTGCCCGGCGGCGAACAGCTGGCCGCCGGTCGCGCCATACAGCACGGTGTTACCGATGATGGTGTTCTCGTTCGAGTTCAGCGGACTGGACACCGCCGGCCGGACCACGATCATGCCGCCCGACAGGCCCTTGCCCACGTAGTCGTTGGCGTCGCCGAACACTTCCAGCTTGAGACCCTGGACCGCGAACGCGCCCAGCGACTGACCGGCGGAGCCCCGCAGGCGCACCGTGATGTGCCCCGGCTGCAGGCCGGTCATGCCGTACTTGGTGACGATCTTGTGCGACAGCTTGGTGCCCACGGCGCGGTGGGTGTTCCGCACCGTGTAGGTCAGCTGCATCTTCTCGCCGTCCTCCAGGGTGTTGCGGGCGTCCTGGATCATCTGCGCGTCCAGGGTTTCCGGCACCTCGTTGCGGGTCTCGACGGTGCAGTGCACCGGCAGGCCGCCGCTGTCCGGCGTGGACAGGATGGCGTTCAGGTCCAGGTCGTCCAGGTGCGGCGAGCCGCGGCCGACCTGATGCAGCAGGTCGGTCCGGCCGATAGCCTCGTTCAGCGAGCGCAGCCCCAGCGAGGCCAGGATCTCGCGCACTTCCTCGGCCATGAAGGTGAACAGGTTGACCACTTTTTCCGCCGTGCCGGTGAACTTGTCGCGCATCGCCTTGTCCTGGGTGCACACGCCCACGGGACAGGTGTTGGTGTGGCACTGGCGGACCATGATGCAGCCCATGGCGATCAGCGAGGTGGTGCCGACGCCGAACTCCTCCGCGCCCAGCATGGCCGCGATCACCACGTCCCGGCCGGACTTGATGCCGCCATCGGTGCGCAGCAGCACGCGGTGACGCAGCCGGTTCAGGGTCAGCACCTGATGCACTTCGGACAGGCCCATTTCCCAGGGCAGGCCGGCGTACTTGATGGAGGTCTGCGGGCTGGCGCCCGTGCCGCCGTTGTGGCCGGACACCAGGATGACGTCGGCGTTGGCCTTGGCCACGCCGGCGGCGATGGTGCCGATGCCGGTGCGGCTGACCAGCTTCACCGTGACCCGGGCGGACGGGTTGATCTGCTTCAGGTCGTAGATGAGCTGGGCCAGGTCCTCGATCGAATAGATATCGTGGTGCGGCGGCGGGCTGATGAGCGTGACGCCCTCCGTCGAGTGGCGCAGCTTGGCGATCTCGGCCGTCACCTTGAAGCCGGGCAACTGGCCGCCCTCGCCGGGCTTGGCGCCCTGGGCCACCTTGATCTCGATCTCGCGGCACTGGTTGAGGTACTCGGCCGTCACGCCGAAGCGACCCGAGGCCACCTGCTTGATGGCCGAGTTCTCGTTGTCGCCGTTGGCGCGCGGCTTGTAGCGGGCCGGATCCTCGCCGCCCTCGCCGCTGTCCGACTTGGCCCCGATGCGGTTCATGGCGATGTTGAGCGTCCCGTGCGCCTCCGGCGACAGCGCGCCCAGCGACATGGCGGGCGTGACGAAGCGGCGGCGGATGGCGTTGGTGCTCTCCACCTCGTCCACCGCGATCGCGCCGTCCACCTGCTTGAAGTCCAGCAGGTCGCGCAGGTTGATCGGCGGCAGGGCGCGCAGACCCGCCGTGTAGCGCTTGAAGATCTGGTAGCCCTCGGTGGCCACCGCTTCCTGCAGCACGTGAATCAGGCGGCCGTCGTACTGGTGCGGCTCGCCGCCCCGGCGGTAACGGTAGAACCCGCCCACCGGCAGCGAGATCACCGCCGGGTCGTAGGCGCGGGCGTGCTGCTCCAGCACCTTGCGCTGGATGCCGGGCAGACCGATGCCGGAAATGCGCGAGGTCATGCTGGTGAAGAACTCCGCCACCAGCGAGCGCGACAGGCCGACGGCCTCGAAGCAGTGACCGCCCCGGTAGCTGCTGATGACCGAGATGCCCATCTTGGACATGATCTTCAGCAGGCCGTCGTTCACGGCCTTCTTGTAGCGGGCCATGACCTCGTCGAGGCTGAACTCCCCGAACAGGCCGCGCCGATGACGGTCGGCGATGCTCTCCTGGGTCAGCCAGGGGTTCACGGTGGTGGCGCCGACGCCGATCAGGACCGCGAAATAGTGCGTCTCCAGGCACTCCGCCGCGCGCACGTTCACCGACGTGAAGGTGCGCAGGCGCTGGCGCACCAGATGCGTATGGACGGCGCCGGCGGCCAGGATCATGGGGATCGGCGCGCGGTCCGGGCCCATGGCGGTGTCGGTCAGGATGACATGGGTCCGCCCGCCGCGCACGGCGTCCTCGGCCTCGTGCTGGATGCGGTGCACCGCCTGCCGCAGGGCGTGTTCGCCGGCCTTCGGATCAAAGGTGCAGTCGATCTCGGCGGCCGTGTCGCCCATGTAGCGGCGCATGGCCCCGAACTCGGCGTTGGTCAGCACCGGGCTTTCGAGTTGCAGCAGCTCGCACTGCTCCGGGGCCTCGTCGAGGATGTTGCCCAGGTTGCCCAGCCGGGTGCGCAGGCTCATCACCCGCGTTTCGCGCAGCGGGTCGATGGGCGGATTGGTCACCTGGCTGAAGTTCTGCCGGAAGAACTGGTGCAGGCCCCGGTAGTTGTCGGACAGCACGGCCAGCGGCGTGTCGTCGCCCATGGAGCCCGTGGCTTCCTTGGCCTCGTCCACCATGGGCTGGAGGATGATCTCCATGTCCTCCATGGACTGCCCGAAGCCGACCTGGGCCCGGCGCAGGGCCTCGGCCGAGATCTCGGACGTCTCGGTGCGCTCGTTCTGGATCAGGCTGTCCAGCTTGGTGATGCGCTTGACCCAGTCCTCGTAGGGATGGCGCTTGGCAAGGATATCCTTGATCTCCTTGTCTTCGTAGAAGACCCCCTCGCGCAGGTCCACGGCGATCAGACCGCCGGGGCCGACGCGGCCCTTGCGCACGACCTCCGATTCGGCGACCCGGACCATGCCGGCCTCGGAGCCGACCACCAGCAGCCCGTCGCGGGTGACGCTGAAGCGCATGGGACGCAGGCCGTTGCGGTCCATGCCGGCGACCACCCAGCGGCCGTCGGTGGCGCAGATGGCGGCCGGACCGTCCCACGGCTCCATGACGCAGTTGCAGTAGGCGATCAGGTCCGCGTGCGGCTGCGGCAGCGTGGCGTCCTGATTGAGGCTTTCCGGAATCAGCATGGCCTTCGTCATGGGCGCATCGCGCCCGGTCCGGCACAGCAGTTCGAACACCGCGTCCAGACCGGCGCTGTCCGAGCCGCCGACCCGCACCAGGGGCTTCAGGTCCTCGATGGCCGCCCCGAGGGCGGGCGAGGCCATGCGGGTCTCGTGCGCCTTCATCCAGTTGACGTTGCCGGTCAGGGTGTTGATCTCGCCGTTGTGGGCGAGCATCCGGAACGGCTGCGCCAACCACCACGTGGGGAACGTGTTGGTCGAATAGCGCTGGTGATAGATGGCGAAGCTGGAGACGAAGCGCTCGTCCAGCAGGTCCGGGTAGAAGCTGGTGAGCTGCTCGGCCAGGAACAGGCCCTTGTAGATGATCGACCGGCAGGACAGCGAGCAGATATAGTAGTCCTGAACGCCGGCCGCCTGCACCCGCTTCTCGATGCGGCGGCGCACCACGTACAGATCCAGCTCGAAGCGGTCGTCATCCACGCCCTTGGTGTTGCAGATCATGATCTGCTCGATCTCGGGCCGGGTGGCGTTGGCCTTCTCGCCGATCACCGAGATGTCCACGGGCACCTGCCGCCAGCCGTAGATCGTGTAGCCGGCGGCCAGGATCTCGGTCTCGACGATGCAGCGGCACTCCTCCTGGGCGGCCAGATCGGTCTTCGGCAGGAAGACCATGCCCACGGCCAGGCGGCCCCGGGTCGGCTCGTGGCCCGTGGCGGCGATGTGCTCCTTGAAGAAGTCCTGCGGGATCTCGACGTGGATGCCCGCGCCGTCGCCGGTCTTGCCGTCGGCGTCCACCGCGCCGCGGTGGAACAGGACCTTCAGCGCCTCGATGCCGGCCACGACCACGTCCCGGCGCGGCGTGCCGTCGATGGCGGCCACCAGCCCGACCCCGCAGGCGTCGTGCTCCTGCGCCGGATCATAGGCATGGGCGGCGATCAGCCGGTCGGCATTGGCGCGCCAGTCGGCCACGAAGCGGGCACCGTCAGTGATGTGTGTCTCGGTCATGGCCGGACTCCTCTCGGATCGGACTCGGTCTGTCTCGTCGGATGGGGGGCGGGCCGGGCCGCCGTCAGGAGGCGAGCGCCATGCCGGCGCCCTGCGTGTCCTTGGCGGTGGCCTTGGCCTGGATGTAGTCGTGGATGCCCTCGGCGGCATCGCGGCCGTCGCGGACCGCCCAGACCACCAGCGACGCGCCGCGCACGATGTCGCCGGCCCCGAACACGCCCTCGGCCTGGGTCATCATGCTGTGCGAATCCACCTTCAGGGTGCCCCAGCGGGTCACCGGCAGGTCGGGCGCGCCGAACAGGGTGGGCAGGTCTTCCGGCTCGAAGCCGAGCGCGGAGATCACCATGTCCGCCGGCAGGCGCAACTGACTGCCCTCGATGGGTGTGGGCGTCTGGCGGCCGGTGGCGTCGGCCACGCCCAGGTGCATGCGCACGGCCTGGACCTCGCCGGCGCGGCCGTCGATGTCGATCACCGCTTCGGGCGCGGACAGCCAGACGAACTCAACGCCCTCTTCCATGGCGTTGGTCACCTCGCGCTGCGAGCCGGGCATGTTGGCGCGGTCGCGGCGGTAGAGGCACTTCACGGACGTCGCACCCTGACGGATGGCGGTGCGGACACAGTCCATGGCGGTATCGCCGCCGCCGACCACCACCACGTTCTTGCCCTTGGCGTCCAGCAGGCCGGAGTCGAAGTCCGGCACCGAATCGCCCAGGCTGAGGCGGTTGGAGGCCGTCAGGTATTGCAGCGCAGGCAGCACGCCGGGCAGCCCGGCGCCGGGCACCGTCAGGTCGCGGGCCTTGTAGACGCCGGTGGCGATCAGGATGGCGTCGTGCCGCTCGCGCAGCTCGGCCAGGGAGGCATCGCGCCCGACCTCGAAGTTCAGGCGGATTTCGACGCCCGCGTCCGCCAGCAGCTTGGCGCGTCGCTCCACGATGTGCTTTTCCAGCTTGAAGCCGGGAATGCCGTAGATCAGCAGGCCGCCCACGCGGTCATAGCGGTCGTACAGCGTGACCTGGTAGCCGTGCTTGCGCAGTTGCTCGGCCGCCGCCATGCCGCCCGGCCCGGCGCCGATGATGCCGACCGTCTCCGGCCGCTCGCGCGTCGGCTTGACGGGCTGCACCCAGCCCTGTTCCCAGGCGGTGTCGGTGATGTGCTTCTCGACGGCGCCGATGGTCACGGTGCCGTGCCTGGACTGCTCCAGCACGCAGGAGCCCTCGCACAGGCGGTCCTGGGGGCAGATGCGGCCGCAGATCTCGGGCATGTTGTTGGTGGCCGAGGAGACGGCATAGGCCTCCTCCATCCGGCCCTGGGCGGTCAGCAGCAGCCAGTCCGGAATGTTGTTCTGCAGCGGGCAGTGCACCTGACAGAACGGGATGCCGCACTGCTCGCAGCGCGAGGCCTGTTCGGCGCCGGGCTCCGGCTCGTAGCCGGTGTAGATCTCCTCGAAATCCTGCCGCCGCACCTCTGCCTCGCGCTTGATGGGCATGGCGCCGGGCAGGCGAGTGAACTGCATCATCTTCCGCCCCATGGCGGTCCTCCCTCAACCTCACGCGTTCCGGATTCGCCCGCATCTCCGCCCGGTCCCGGCCGTGGCCGCGCCTGGATCCGGGCGCCCCCTGGGCGACCCCTGGGCGCCGGTCCGCTGCGTCGCCACGGACGCGCGTCGGGGCGCGCACCGGCCCTCGCCGGCACGTCCCGGGATACGGGACTTCCTGATACGCCCCGTTCCGCCGGATCACAAGGGAAATCAACACATAGGTCAGTAATGCTGTCCTACAAATTGGCTGCGGGCTCGGCACCGCCGTCCGCGCCAAACGGGACAGCGCACGCTTGCCCCTGTTGGTAAACATGTGGCAACCATTTTGCGCCTGGGCTCTTCACAGGGCCGATGATATAACGGCGACACAATATCTCGTAGGGGGCACCGTGGGAACGCTGCAACTCGTTGTGCTGGCGCTGGTCCAGGGCATCACCGAGTTTCTGCCGATCAGCTCGTCCGGGCATCTGGCCCTGGTGCCGATGCTCACCGACTGGCCGGATCAGGGCATCAAGATCGACGTGGCGGTGCATGTGGGCACCCTGGGCGCCGTGATGCTGTATTTCTGGCGCGACGTGGGCCTGATGCTCTCGGGGCTCGGCAGCCTGCTGACCTTCCGGGGCGGCCCGGGGGCGCGCCTGATCCTGCACCTGATCGTGGCCACCATCCCCGTTGTCATCGCCGGTCTGCTGCTCAAGGAGACCATCGAAACCAGCCTGCGCAGCCTGGAGGTGATCGCCTGGGCCACGCTGGGCTTCGGCCTGCTGCTGTGGCTGGCCGACCGGGTCGGGCTGACGGTGCGGCGCATCGAGCACATGCGCGTCGCCGATGCCCTGTTCCTGGGCCTGATGCAGGCCGTGGCCCTGATCCCCGGCACCAGCCGATCGGGCATCACCATGACCGGCGCGCGCCTGCTGGGCTACGAGCGCCCGGAGGCCGCCCGGTTCTCCATGCTGATGTCGATTCCCACCATTCTCGCGGCCGGGATCCTGATCGGCCTCGACCTGTACCGCATGGACGACCGGGCCGTGACCAGCGAGGCCCTGACCGCCGCCGGACTCGCCCTGGTCTCGGCGCTGGTGGCCATCGCGGTGCTGATGGCGTGGCTGAAGCGGGCGGGATTCCTGCCCTTCGTGATCTATCGGGTGTTGCTTGGGCTTGGCCTGCTGGGCATCGTGTACGGGTTCATTCCGCTCTGATAGGAACGGATCGGAATGGGGACTCGTTGGCCGCTGGCACCAGACCGCCCGGCGAAAAACGCGAAGCGTTGCGCCGGGCGGCCGGCCCGACCGGGCCGGCGCCGCGAAGCGGCGGAGGCGATGAAGCGGACGAGTCCGGTTCATCGCCGATCCGTTCCAAAGCAACCCAAGGGATCCTGCCTCATGCTGTTCGCGCCCCTGCCCGCCCCCCGGGCCGGCCTGCACTATAAGCTGTCCGGCACCTTCGGCGCCCCCTGGCTGGTGTTCATCAATTCGCTGGCCACCGACATGCGCCTGTGGGACCCGGTGATCGAACGCATCGGCGGCCGCTTCCGCGTGCTGACCTACGACAAGCGCGGCCACGGCCTGTCGGACACGCCGCCCGGCCCCTGGTCCATCGCCGATCTGGCCGACGACCTGCTGGCCCTGGCCGACCACCTGCGCATCGAGCGATTCGCGCTGTGCGGCATCTCGGTCGGCGGGCTGATCGCGCAGGACATCGCCGCCCGCGCGCCGGAACGCCTGTCGGCCGTGGTGTTCTCCAACACCGGCATGAAGATCGGCACCGACACGGTCTGGAATGACCGCCTGGAGACCGCCCGCACCCAGGGCATGGGCGCGCTGGTCGGCCCCACCATGGAGCGCTGGTTCACCGAGCCGTTCCGCGCCGATCCGGCGCGGCTGACGCCCTGGCACCATATGGTGTCCCGCAGCCCGGTCGAGGGCTTCATCAACACGGGCGCGGCCATCCGGGACGCGGACTACACCGGCGCGGCGCCGTCCATCCGGGTGCCCAGTCTGGTGATCGCCGGCGACCAGGACGGCGGCACGCCCCCCGCGCTGGGTCAGGCGCTGGCCGAGGCGGTGCCGGATGCCCACCTGGAGGTCATGGAGGGCGTCGCCCACCTGCCCTGCGTGGAGGACCCGGACGCCTACGCCGTGTTGCTGAACACCTTCATCCCCGAGGTGGCGCGCCGCTGACGGCGGCGCGTCCCCGCCCCAGGGGTCTCCCGGATCACCGGGTGCAGCGCACGCCCTCGTCCTTCAGCAGGTCATTGATCGTGTTCTGAAGCGTCGTGCCACGCCCGCGCACCACATCGCCCATGCAGGTGATCCCGCCCGTGGACAGGCTGGAGCAGTCCACGCCGCGTTCCAGGCTGCTGTAGGCCCAGACCTGCCCGGCCATGCGGCGCAGCACCATTTCGAGCTGCACCGGCGTGCCGGTGGGCGTGGTGCACTCGAACATCACCATGGGCGGATTGCCGTCCACGCCGATCTCGCGGATGGGCGCCTGGTCCTGCGCGGCCGCCGGCTGACCGGCGGCGAGTCCGGCGGCGAGGACGAGGCCGGCCAGGCCCCAGCGGGCGGACGGGACGGGTCGGAAGGCGCGTTTCATGGTCCAGGCTCCTACACGGGATATTTCGGGGGAAAGCGGAGGGTGCCCTCTTTCTGGCCCCTCAAAGCGGCCGATTCAAGGCGAGGATGGGCCGGGGATAAGGAGATCCCGGACCGCGCGGATGCGCGTGCGGGTCTCGGAGTCCAACCGGCCGTCGAATCCCTCGGGGCGGAAACGCCGCTGAAACGCGATCGTTGCGGCCACGGGATCGCTCACGTCGTACCCGATGGCCGCCAGCATGGCGAGGGCCGCAGCCGCATCCGGCGCCGGGCCGTCCCCGCCCGCCGCCGCCGGCCAGACCCCGACCCCGGCGCGGGCCAGACGCGGCCAGTCGAACAGCTCGCCCGGGTCCTCCTTGCGCGTGGGCGCGACATCGGCATGCCCGACCACATCGCCCGGCCCCAGACCGTAGCGCGCCACGATGTCCCGGCACAGGGCCTCGACCGCGTCCATCTGCGGCGCGGGAAACGGGCGGTAGCCAAATTCGTGCCCCGGGTTGACGATCTCCACGCCGATGGAGCGGCCGTTGACGTCGCCCCGGCCCCGCCAACTGGACACGCCCGCGTGCCAGGCCCGGCGATCCTCCGGGACCAGCCGGAAGACGCGGCCGTCCTCTTCCACCAGATAATGGGCGCTGACCCGCGCGGCGGGGTCCCGCAGACGATCGAGCGCGGCCGCCCCCGTCGGCATCCCGGTGTAGTGCAGCACCAGCAGGTCCACGCCCCCGCCCGGCGGGCGGGCATCATGGTTGGGGGACCGCGCGTCGATGCAGGCGGGTCCGGTCATGGCGTGGTCCGCTTCCGGTTGGGCGCGGCCTCCGGCGCATCGCCCAGGTGAGCCTCGGGCTCGTCCGGCGGCGTCCCCACGGGCCGCCCCTTGCGCGCCGAGCGGATCTGGATGATCCCCACGCCGGTCAGGGTGATCGCGCCCCCCACCAGCTTCTGCCAGGTGGCCGCCTCGCCCAGCACCAGGATCCCGGCCGCGATGCCCAGGATCGGCGCCAGCAGACCCCAGGGCGCGACCACCGTCATGGGATGGCGCCGCAACAGGCTGTACCACAGCGAATGCGCGGCCAGCGACCCGCCCACGGCGATGTAGACGATCGCGCCCCAGACCTCCCACGAGAGCCCGCGCACCGTCTCAAGCTGATTGTCCTCGAACAGCCAGGACAGGACCAGAAGCTGCGGGATGGCCAGCAGGCTCAACCAACCCGTCACCGCCAGCGCGGGCAGGTCGCGGGTGGTCTTGACGATGGCGTTGCTGACCGCCCAGGACAGCGCGGCGAACAGCAGGATCAGGACCGGCACCACGGACACCATCTGAGGCTCGCCGGCGACCACGACCACGCCGGCGAAGGCCAGCACCAGGCCCAGGATCCGGCGCCAGCCGATCACCTCCTTGAAGATCAGCACGCCCAACAACACGCTGAACGGCGGGCCGGTCTGGATGATGACCGCCGCCGTGGCCGCGTCCACCATGCTCAGGCCGGTGAACATGGCCCCGAAGTGCAGCGTGCCGAAGGTCACCGACAGGATCAGCACACCCCGCAGCGCCTGCCCCCGGGGGCGCGGCATGAACGGCACCACGATGGCGGCCGCGATGGCGAACCGGATGGCCGTCAGGGTCAGCGGCGGCAGATTGTCGGCGCCCACCTTCGCGGCAATGAAGTTCATGCCCCACAGGCCCTGAACCAGAAGGGCCAGCAGGATGTCGGGAACGGGCATGGTCGGGGTCTCGCAGAGGGCGGAAACGAAACAGGGGGCGCCCGTCTGGCGCCCCCCGGTGGGTCCCACAATGCGCCGCGGGGCCGACTACTTCAAGCCGCGCCGCTGGCGGATGCGGTCATAGGCGTGGTTGATGGCGGCCATCTTCTCGTTGGCCTGGGCGATGAACTCCTCCGGCATCCCCTGGGACATGAGCACGTCCGGGTGATGTTCACGCGACAGCCGGCGCCAGGCGGCGCGAATGTCGTCGTCGCTGGCGTCGGGCGACACGCCCAGCACGGCGAACGGATCGGGCTCGTCGCTGCCGCTGCGCTCGTACTGCGCATGCAGGCGGTTCACGGACTCGGGCGGCAGCCGGAAAATGCGGGCGATGTCGTTGAGGAACGTGACCTCGGCCGGGTGCAGGGCCCCGTCCGCCCGCGCGATCTGGTACAACGAGCCGAGCAGTTCCTCCAGCACCTGGGGGCTGTCGGAGAACATCATGGCGATCTGGCGGGCGTAGATCTGATAGCCCTCGGCCGACTGCTTGGCCTGATCGAAGATCGCCCCGACCGCCTTCATGTCGTCTTGGGGAATCTGGAAGATGCGCTTGAAGGCGGCCACCTCGTCTTTCGAGACGTGACCGTCCGCCTTGGCCATCTTGGCGCCCAGCACGATCACGCCGACGGCGAACGCCTGCTGGCGCGCATCGGCCGTGGCCTTGCCCAGCCGCTCGCGCAGACCCGGGCGGTCGCTCTTGCCCGAGCCGCCGAGCCAGGACGGCCAGCCCTCCTTGTCCACGGCGTGACCGGCCGCCGCCCCCACCAGCGCGCCCAGGGGCCCCAGCACAAGGAACCCGCCCAGGCCACCGACCACCTTGCCCCAGATGCTCATGCGTCCGTCTCTTTCGTCTTGTTGACCGCCCGGGCGGCCCTCCCCGTCCGGAGATCGCCGCGCGCGGCATGTCCGATCACCATAGTATGCCGGATGCGTCGCGCAAAGGTTCCCCTGACCATTCGGGACGGCCGGGTCATCGCCGATCAGAATGACAAACGCCTGACCAGCGGGCGAATCAGCGCCGGCAGCATGTACAGCGGGAACTGGGCGACCGCGAACCACAGCGCCACCTCGGGATGGGCCCCCGCCGGCAGCGCCGCCAGAATCACGCCCATGTTGCGGCTGCTGGCGATGTAGCCCAGGCCCAGCGCCGCCGCCCGGCCGAAGGGCGCGAACACCAGCGCCGTGGCGGCCATCATCCCGCCGCAGAGCACGAAGCTCAGCCCGATCAGCCGCAGCACGCGCGCCGGGTCGGCCGCCAGCGGCGCGGTCACCGCGTCCATGACGGCCAGCGCGAAGGCGAACAGCACCAGCACCGCCACGCCGTCCAACCGCCGGGCATGGCGGGTGCGCCACGCCTCGGAGGTCACCCGGCGTCCCAGCAGGGCGAGCAGCAAACCGCCCGCCACGACCATCGCCATGCGCTGGCCCAGCATCGCGGCGTCCAGCGTGACCGGCAGGTGGAGCATCCCGGCCGCCACCCACGGCACGCTGAGCGGCACCAGCACGGTGGCGAGCAGGGTGACGCTCAGGCTCAGCGGCAGCGGCAGGCCCATCATCAGCGCGATGGCCGGCGCCGAGACGATGGGCGCCGACGCCGCCATCAGCACCATGCCGGTCTCGACGCCCGGCGCGGCCACGGGCCCGACGAGCGCCAGCGCCCCCGCCATCAGCGCGGGCGAGGCCACCAGCAGCCAGACCGCCGCCAGTCCGACCACCGCCGGCCGCCGGACCTGGGCCAGGATCTCGGCCCACCGCACCCGCATCAGCGCCAGGGCCAGCAGCACCATGACAAGCGGTCCCAGGGCCGGCCGCGCCAGCGCCGAGAGCTGTGGCAGCGACAGCCCAAACAGCGCGCCGCCGGCCAGGACGAGGGTGCCGTGCCGGCCGAGTCGATCAAGAAGCAGGGCGGGACTCATGAAGACGGACCCTTGCGTGCCGGGACGGGTCCGAAGCGGGGGCTCGCCAAGGGATCCCGGGTTTGCTATGATTCTGGAATAGGTCGAAGGGTGATCTTGTGGGCTTCCTTCGTCCCCGCTCGGGCAATTTCCTCGTTCGGTGTGCGTGCGGGCCGTGGCCCCCCACCGGGACCCCGTGCGCCGTCAGCGTGACGAGAGCACCCTGCCTGATCCTTTCACCGTCTCGCCACCGCCGGGGACGCAGCGCATGGCCGAAAATCCCGACGAGATGGTCGCTGACGCGCTCTTCTCGATCGTGGAGGGCTACACGCCGGGCGTCATGGCCGAGATCATCGCCCTCCACATGGCCTATTATCCCGCGGCCTGGGGTTTCGGGCGCTCCTTCGAGGGTCGCCTCGGCGCCGACATGGGGGCCTTCCTGCGCAGTTTTGCCCCCGAGACGGATCTGCTGCTGGCCGCCCGCGACGACGATGGCGCCCTCCAGGGCAGCGTGGTGCTCCAGGGCCCCCGCCACAACGGGGACGGCAGCGACGACGACGCCCATTTGCGCTGGTTCATCGTCGCCGATGGGCAGCCTGGCATGGGCCTGGGACGGGCGCTCTTGCGACGCGCGACCGGATTCGCCGACGCGATGGGGTATCCGATGTGCTACCTGACCACGTTCCCCGGCCTGAGCGCCGCGCGGCATCTTTACGAAAGCGCCGGCTTCCGGCTCGTGGCCACCTCCACCGTGGACCAGTGGGACGGCGGGGTGCAGGAACAGCGGTTCGAGCGCCTGAGGGGCGGCGAGCCCTGACCGGACCGAAGCGGCCAACGCCGCCGGCGATCACGCCTCGGCCGTCGGCGCGGCGCCCGCCCGGCTCAGGTCCATCTCGCGCACCTCGTGGCCCAGATCGGCCAGGAACCGGCGCAGATCGGCCGTGCGGATCGACGTGGTCGCGGTGTTGACCAGCGGATGATAGTTCGCCACCTCGGCGGCCATCATGTCCGCATCCAGGATCACCGAAACCCGCCGCTCCGTGTCGTTGATGAGCGCGAACGGGGTCACGGACCCGGGCTCGACCCCCAGAACCTCCATCAGCAGATCCGCCCGACCGAAGGACAGCCGCTTGCAGCCGATGTGCTTGTGCAACTGGTTGACCGCGATTTCCCGGTCGTGGGGGCAGACCACCAGCACCAGGGCGCCCTTGGCGTCCTTCATGAACAGGTTCTTGCAGTGCACACCCGGGATGGCGTCGTAGGTGGCGCTGGCCTCCTCGACCGTGAAGACGGGATGGTGCTCCACGGTGGTGGTCTCGATACCCAGCCGCTCCAGGCGGGCGAACAGGGGCGTGGTCGAGTCGGGCAGGGTCATGGCCTTTACTCCGCGCGCCACGGCATGATGGGCACCGTGGACATGGAGTGCTTCGGGCTGCCCTCGATCAGCTTGTCGCTGACCACCAGATAGATCAGCACGTTGTGCGTGGTGTCGTGGAACCGGCGCACGCGCAGCCGCTTGAACAGCACCGAGCGGCGCTCGGCGAACACCACCTCGCCGTCCTCCAGGTCTTCCTTGATGGTGATGGGCCCCACCTGACGGCAGGCGATGGCGCTGTTGGAGGGGTCCTCGGCCAGACCCACCGCGCCCGACAGCCCGCCGGTGACTGGCCGGGACAGGTGGCAGACCACGCCGTCCACCTTGGGGTCCTCCATGGCGTCCACACAGATCTTGTGGTTCGGCCCGACCAGCTTGAAGACGGTGTCGATGCAGCCGATCTCCTCGGCCGCGGCGGGCGCGGCCAGGACGACGGTCGTGGCGAGAAGCGCGGCGGAAAGACGGCGGATCATCCTGTCAGGTCCCCCCATTCGTGACGGCGTGTGCGTTACGGCTTGCTGGCGGTGATGTGATCCATGAACCGCGCGAACAGGTACTGGCTGTCCTGGGGCCCGGGTGAGGCCTCCGGGTGGTACTGCACCGAGAACACGGGCTTGCCCTCCACCGCCAGACCCTCGACGGTGCCGTCGAACAGCGAGGTGTGGGTCTCCATCACGCCCGTCGGCAGAGTCGAACGGTCCACGCCGAAGCCGTGGTTCTGGCTGGTGATCTCCACCTTGCCGGTGGTGTGGTCCTTGACCGGGTGGTTGGCGCCCCGGTGGCCGGTGTCCATCTTGTAGGTGCCCGCGCCCAGCGCCAGAGCCAGGATCTGATGGCCCAGGCAGATGCCGAACACGGGCTTGCCGGTCTCCACCAGTTTCTGCACCACGGGCACGGCATAGGCGCCCGTCGCGGCCGGGTCGCCCGGCCCGTTGGACAGGAAGATGCCGTCCGGCTGGTGGCGCATGATGGTGTCGAAGTCGGCCTGGGCGGGCACCACCGTCACCCGGCAGCCGTGCGACGCCAGCGAGCGCAGGATGTTGCGTTTTGCGCCGTAGTCGATGGCCACCACATGAAACCGCGGCTGCTCCAGGGTGCCGTAGCCATGGGCCAGCGACCAGCGGGTCTCGTCCCAACTGTAGGTCTGGGCGCAGGTCACCTCCTTGGCCAGATCCAGGCCCTTCAGGCTGGGCCACTGGGCGGCCTTGGCCTTCAGTGCGGCCAGGTCGAACAGGCCGTCCGGACGATGCGCCAGCACCCCGTTGGGGGCGCCGGCATCGCGGATGCGCCGGGTGAGCTGCCGGGTATCCACGCCGGCGATCCCGACCAGCCCGTGCGAGGTCAGCCAATCGGCCAAATGCCGGGAGGCGCGCCAGTTCGACGGCTCGGTGATGTCGGCGCGCAGCACGCATCCCCGGGCGGCCGGCGTCAGGGCCTCGATATCCTCGTCGTTGGTCCCCACATTGCCGATATGGGGAAACGTGAAGGTGATGATCTGCCCGGCGTAGGACGGGTCGGTCATGACCTCCTGATAGCCGGTCATGCCGGTGTTGAACACGACCTCGCCGCCGGCCTCGGCGACAGCGCCGATCCCTCGGCCCCACAGGACCGATCCGTCGGAGAGGACCAGGGCGGCGGTGGCACCGGCGGGCCCCTGCACGGGGCCGTCGTCTTGCGCGGAAGTGGAGGTCATGTCTGGGGCGGTCCGGCTGGAGGAGACGGGCGGGGCATCCCGGGCGTCCCGGCCGCCGCCCCGGTCCGTCGGGGCGGGCCGGGCGTGGGCCGCGCCGGCGCGGCCGGGCCGGCGCGGCCGGGCCGGTCGGCGTGAGCGGAGGTGCGGGGATGCCGCCGGGCGGTACTTAGGGGAATCGGCGCCGGCAAGTCAACCGGCGCTCCCGGCCGAGGCAGGGCAACGGGCTCAGGTGAACGGCATCGCTCTTCCAGGTCTTTGCAGGGGGTCGGAGACCTGCGCGCGAGATCCTTCAGCCGCTTCGCGGCTTCAGAATTGCATCTTTTAATTGTAGTGTGTCATCCCGAGTGAGCGAAGCGAGACGAGGGATCTCGAGAGGCCTGCTCCGGCCGAGCGGAACGGGCCGCCATGTTAACCTGAGCCCGTTGCCCTGCCGGCCGCGAGCGCCCCCTCGCCTGCACGGTTTGGAGGGGCCGGGGGCGACCCTCGGCTGTTGCCTCGGCGCCGGGACGGCATTATGGCTTGGCGCCTTCAAGCGGATGGGTATTCTGCGCTGCCCGTCCATGACCATGACGACTTGTCGAGAGGACGCGCCCGATGCTGCGCGATCGGTTGAACGAACACCTGAAGACCGCGATCCGAAACAAGGACCAGCGCGCCGTCTGTACCGTCAGACTGATCCTGGCCGCGATCAAGGACCGCGACATCTGCGCCCGGGGTCGCGGGGAGGAGGTCGGCGAGGCCGAGATCCTCACCCTGCTCCAGAGCATGATCAAGCAGCGCCGGGACAGCATCGCCATGTATGAGCAGGGCTGCCGCATGGACCTGGCCGAGCAGGAACAGGAGGAGGTGGAGATCATCCAGTCCTTCCTGCCCCACCAGATGACCAGCGGCGAGATCGAGTCGGCCGTCGATTCGGTCATTGGCGAGATCAAGGCTGCCGGCCTGAAGGACATGGGCCGGGTCATGGCGGCGCTGCGATCCCGGTATGCCGGGCAGATGGATTTCGGCCAGGCCAGCGCCACGGCCAAGAACCGGCTGGCCTGAGCCCGCAGGCCCGACGGCCCGGACCCCCGGGCCGTTGACGGCCGGCCCCGGCCAGCGCCGTTCCCCGTCCGCCCACGAGATCCGACCGGACCCCGCGCATGGCGCTGCCCAACCGCTTCATGGACGAGTTGAAGAGCCGCGTGCCCCTGGCCACGGTCATCGGCCGGCGCGTGCGGCTGATCCGCAACGGAAAGAACTACAAGGCCTGCTGCCCGTTCCACAACGAGAAGACGCCCAGCTTCCACGTCTACGAGGACCACTACCACTGCTTCGGCTGTGGCGCGCACGGCGATGCGATCTCGTTCGAGATGGCGACCGCTGGCCTGTCGTTCATGGAGGCGGTGGAAGCCCTCGCGGCCGAGGCGGGCCTTGAGGTCCCCCAGCCGGACCCGAAACAGCGCGAGCGCGAAGCCCGGGCAACCAGCCTTCAGGATGTGGTCGAGGCCGCCGGCGCTTTCTTCGAACAGCGGCTGCGCCTGCCGGAGGGGCGGGCCGGGCTGGACTACCTGACCCGGCGCGGCCTGGATCACGATACCCTCGCCCGCTTCCGCCTGGGCTACGCCCCGCCGGGCGGCGCCCTGCGCGCCCACCTGAAGCGCGAGGGCGTGGACGACGACGCCCTGGTGGAGGCCGGCCTGGCCGGGCGTCCGCAGGACGGCGGCGACCGCGCGCCCTACGACATGTTCCGGGACCGGGTGATCTTCCCGATCCGCGACCGCAAGGGGCGGGTGGTCTCGTTCGGCGGGCGCGTGCTGGGGGACGCCAAGCCCAAGTACCTGAACGGCCCCGATTCGCCCCTGTTCAGCAAGAGCCGCCTGCTCTACGGCCTGTACGAGGCGCGCGACGCCATCCGCGAGACCGGCGAAGTCATCGTGGCCGAAGGCTACATGGACGTCATCGCGCTGGCGGCCGGCGGGTTTCCCCAGGCCGTGGCGCCGCTGGGCACCGCGCTGACCGAAGAGCAGATCGAAATGCTGTGGGCGCTGGCGACGGAGCCGGTGCTGTGCTTCGACGGGGACGAGGCCGGCCAGCGCGCCGCCCGCCGGGCCCTGGACCGCGCCCTGCCGCGCCTGGTGCCGGGCCGCAGCCTTCGATTCGCCCTGCTGCCGCCCGGCCAGGACCCGGACGACCTGATCCGCGAGCGCGGCCCCGCCGCCATGCGCGCGGTGCTCGATGCGGCCATCCCCATGGCCGACATGTGCTGGCGGTCGATGCGCGCGCGCCACCGCCTCGACACGCCGGAGCGCCGGGCCGCGCTGGAACGCGAGATCGAAACGACGGTGCGCACCATCGACGACCGGGGCGTCGCCCAGCAGTACCGGGCGGCGCTGCGCGACCGATTCTGGGCCGAGGTCCGCGCGGCGCGAGGGCTTCAGGGGGGGCTTCAGGGGGGACTCCAGGGCGGGCGCCGCGGCACCGGCGGCGGCGGGCGCCCCGCCCCCGCCCGCACCCTGCCGCTGGCCGCCGGTCCGGCCGGCGCGCTTCCGGCGCGGCGGCTGCAGGAATGCGTCCTGTTGCGGAGCGTTCTCAATCACCTGGAGATCTACGAGCAGGTTGCGGAGCGCCTCGGCATGCTCCCCTTGGGCGCGCCGGATCTCGAAAACATGCGCGCCGACCTGCTTGTGGCCTGCGATGAGCGACTCCGGATGGAACAGCCGCTTGACAGGGATGACATCCTGAACCATCTCAGGACCTCCGGTCATGGGACCACCATCGATCACGTGCTGGGACCCTCTGTCGGCCTGCATGCGGCCTTTTCGCGCCGCGCCGCATCCTCCGGGGCGGCACTTGAAGGATGGGAGCATGTGTATGCGCAGCATTGCCGGACGGCGGTTCTCGATGACTGCCGCGCTGCGGAGGAACGGCTGGCTCAAGACATGACGGAAGAGGCGCTGGCCCGTCTGAAGGCGCTGCAGGCGGTGCGGGCCCGATTGTTCGACCTGCCCGATGGGGAGGTGGGTTGATCCGTCCCTGACGGTCGCCACGTGCAGGTGTGGTGATGGGCGATCAGGACTGAAGACCACCGATCCTGGCGGACACACAGGACCCCCGCATCATGGGGTGCAGGCGGCGGACCGGGCTGGGCGGGCGCGGATCCCCGGCAAGACAAGCGGAGCGGAGTGCGAATGGCTACCAAGGCGGCGACGACGGCAGAAGCACGGGAATCGTCCGAGGAAGGCGGTGAAGGCCCCCTGCTGGACACCCTGAACGCGGCCGTCAAGAAGATGGTTCAGCGCGGCAAGGAACGCGGCTACGTCACCTACGACGAACTGAACCAGGCGCTGCCGCCCGACGACGTGTCCTCGGAACAGATCGAAGACACCATGGCGATGCTCTCCGAGATGGGCGTCAACGTGGTCGAATCCGAGGAGTCCGAGACCGAGACCGCCGAATCGGCGGAACCGGCCGAGGCCGTGGCCACCGGCAACATCAACGAAGACGAGATGGGCCGCACCGACGACCCCGTGCGCATGTATCTGCGCGAAATGGGGTCGGTCGAACTGCTGTCGCGCGAAGGCGAAATCGCCATCGCCAAGCGGATCGAGGCCGGCCGCGAGATGATGATCGGCGGCATCTGCGAAAGCCCGCTGACCATCCGCGCCCTGCTGCGCTGGCATGACGATCTGGTTGCCGGCAAGATGCTGCTGCGCGAGATCATCGACCTGGAAACCACCTACGACGGCAATGGCACCGGGACCGGCGCGGCCGCCGCCGGCGCGACCGGCGCCGAGACCGACTCCGACACCGAGTCGGGCGACGCGACGCCCTCGGCCGGCACCAACCCGGCCAGCGCCAACCCGGCCAGCGCCAACCCGGCCAGCGCCAACGACGACGACCGCACGGACGCGGACGCCCCGCGCAAGGCGGACGGCGACGACGAGAGCGACAGCGAGTCCGACGGCGAGGACGGCAACGGCGGCGAAGAGAGCAGCATCTCCCTGTCCGCCATGGAAGAGCAGCTCAAGCCGAAGGTCATCGAGACCTTCGAAAAGATCGCCGCCACCTACACCAAGCTCAAGAAGGTCCAGGACCAGCGCCTCGCCGTGCTGCAGAAGGGCGACGACGTGCCGGCGGCGACCGAAAAGCGCTACGACAAGCTGCGGCACGAACTCATCGACCTGATGGAGGACGTGCACCTCAACAACGCCCGGATCGACCAGCTCGTGGAACAGCTCCAGGATCTCAACAAGCGCCTGATGACGCTGGAAGGCCGCCTGCTGCGGCTGGCCGAGCGCGCCAAGATCAAGCGCCCCGACTTCCTGGACGCCTACTACGGCCGCGAACTGGACCCGACCTGGCTGGAGGATCTGAGTGCCCGGCCCGGCAAGGGCTGGCGCGACTTCGGCGTGCGCTTCGAGCGCGACATCACCGACCTGCGCGGCGGCATCGCCCAGGTGGCCGAGGTCTCCGGCCTGCCCATCCCCGAGTTCCGCCGCGTCGTCCAGACCGTGCAGAAGGGCGAGCGCGAGGCCACCATGGCCAAGAAGGAGATGATCGAGGCCAACCTGCGCCTCGTGATCTCCATCGCCAAGAAGTACACCAACCGAGGCCTGCAGTTCCTGGACCTGATCCAGGAGGGCAACATCGGCCTGATGAAGGCCGTGGACAAGTTCGAGTACCGGCGCGGCTACAAGTTCTCCACCTACGCCACCTGGTGGATCCGGCAGGCCATCACGCGCTCGATCGCGGATCAGGCGCGGACCATCCGCATCCCGGTCCACATGATCGAGACCATCAACAAGCTGGTCCGCACCAGCCGCCAGATGCTGCACGAGATCGGCCGCGAGCCGACGCCGGAGGAACTGGCCGAAAAGCTCCAGATGCCGCTGGAGAAGGTGCGCAAGGTGCTGAAGATCGCCAAGGAGCCGATCAGCCTGGAGACGCCCATCGGCGACGAGGAAGACAGCCACCTCGGCGACTTCATCGAGGACAAGAACGCGGTCCAGCCGCTGGATGCCGCCATCAACGCCAACCTGCGCGAGACCTGCACCCGCGTGCTGGCCAGCCTGACCCCGCGCGAGGAACGCGTGCTGCGCATGCGCTTCGGCATCGGCATGAACACCGACCACACCCTGGAGGAAGTCGGCCAGCAGTTCAGCGTGACCCGCGAGCGCATCCGCCAGATCGAGGCCAAGGCGTTGCGCAAGCTGAAGCACCCCAGCCGGTCGCGCAAGCTGCGCAGCTTCCTGGACAGCTAGTCCCGAATCCGAATGAGCCTGCAGCGGCGTCGGGGGCGTCGGGGCTCCGATCCGGAGGACAGGGAGGTCATGGTTCGTGCCTCAGCACGAGATCCTTCGCCCCTTCGGGCACTCAGGATGACGCTTTCCTCAAGAAGTGAGTCGTCCTGAGGGAGCGGAGCGACCGAAGGATCTCGTGAAGCGGGTTTTTCCCCTCAGTGACATTTGAGCGGTCATACGAGCGGCGGGAGAGTGTGACTCCCCCGCCGAGCGGCCTCACCGCATCACCGCCTCACGGGCCGTTGGCTGCGGTTGTACTCGGCCTGCTCCGGCGTGAGCTGGAACCCCACGTAGATCGGGTAATCCTCGGCGCTGTCCGTGGGGTCCATGGGCACGGTGATGCTCAGTTCCTCGCCCACATAGCGCACGCGGTCGGCGTTCGCGGGGAACGCCAGCGCGCTTTCGAACACGCGCTTGCCGCGCTCGCTGGGATAGAACCGAGGCAGGGCGACGAAATAGCGGACGTTCTGGGTCCGCGCGGTGGCCGCCGGCCCAAGCGATGCCGTCATGTCCAGCACCAGTTCCACCGTGACCGATCCCTCGTCGTCGTCGTACTGGCACTCGCCCTGATACCCGGCGATCTCCGCTTCCAGCACCACATCGGTCAGGTCACGGCCCGGCCCCTCCCGGAACTGCGTCACCTCGGACGACGTGGCCTCCACCCGGACGGGCGGGCACGGGCGATCCTCGGTGCGTTGGAAGACGCCACTGGAACAGCCGGCCAGAACGGCCAGCGCCAGCGGCGCCAGCAGGACGAGACGACGCGGACGGACGACGGGCGCAACGGTCATGGGACGGGTATCCGGATCAACGGGAGGCAGGAAAGAGGGACGGGACGCCGCCTAGGACAGCGTGGTGTGCGTGCCGTCGCAATAGGGCGGGGTCGCGGTCTGCTTGCAGCCGCACAGGAAGACGGTGTCCTCGGCCTCCACGGTCACCTTGCGGGGGGCAAGCCCGGTCCCCTTGTGGCCGCCGTCGCAGAACGGCTGCTTGGCCGAACGGCCGCAGACGCACCAGAAATAGGTCTTGCCGGGGCTCAGAGTCACTTCGAACGGATGGGAGGGCGGCGTCGGCTCGGTCTCTGTCATTCTGCAGCGCTCCGCAAGGTCAGGGACGGTCTGGAGCCGGTGCGCGGGAGTGGCGCCCGGACGGCGGATCGGCTACAACGCGCACATCCACCGGCGCCCACCATACCCGCCAGGATCACCACCGTCTGCCCCGAAAATCGCCGCTGTACCTGCCCTCCGGAGGCTCCGCCCGACCCATGGCCGTCTATACCGAAGTGACCGACGACGCTCTCGACGCGTTCCTGGAGCAGTACGACGTCGGCCGGCCGCTGTCGTGCAAGGGCATCGCCGAGGGGGTCGAGAACTCCAACTATCTGGTGACGACGGAAACCGGGCCGCTGATCCTGACCCTGTACGAACGCCGCGTGCAGCCGGGGGACCTGCCGTTCTTCCTGGGGCTCATGGACCATCTGGCGGGGCGCGGCATCCCCTGCCCCACCCCGATCCGGGGGCGCGACGGCCGAAGCCTGCGCGATCTGGCCGGGCGTCCGGCCGCGCTGATCGAGTTCCTGCCGGGCATGTGGCCCCGCCGCATCACGCCGCACCACTGCGACCGGCTTGGAACCGCGCTCGCCCGGCTGCACGAGGCCGGCCTGGACTTCACCATGACCCGGCCCAACAGCCTGGGGCCGGCCGACTGGCGGCCCCTGTTCGAGCGCTGCGCCGACCACGCCGACGACGTGCACCCGGGTCTCGCGGCGGAGCTGGACGCGGCCCTGGCCGACCTGGAGGCCGGGTTCCCGAAAGACCTGCCGACCGGCGTGATCCACGCCGATCTGTTCCCCGACAACGTGTTCTTCCTGCGCGACGAGATTTCGGGGCTGATCGACTTCTATTTCGCCTGCACCGACGTGCTGGCCTATGATCTGGCCGTCTGCCTGAACGCCTGGTGCTTCGAGACCCGGGGCGAATTCAACGTCACCAAGGCGAAGCGCCTGCTGGACGGCTACCGCGCCGCCCGCCCGCTGGACGCGGCGGAGATGGCGGCCCTGCCTGTGCTGGCCCAGGGCGCGGCCATGCGCTTCCTGCTGACGCGCCTGTACGATTGGGTCAACACCCCCGAGGGCGCGTTGGTCAAGCCCAAGGACCCGCTGGAGTACCTGCACAAGCTGCGCTTCCTGCGCGGGGTGGACGGGCCGGCCGCGCTCGGGCTGGCGTGACGGCATGGCGGACGACGCACGCAAGGGCGAGGTGACCCTGGTCACCGACGGCGCCTGCTCCGGCAATCCCGGCCCGGGCGGCTGGGGCGCGCTGCTGCGCTTCGGCGCGCACGAGCGCGAACTGTCTGGCGGCGAGCCACTGACCACCAACAACCGCATGGAACTGATGGCCGTGATCGTCGGGCTGGAAACGCTCAAGCGGCCCTGCCCGGTGAAGATCGTCACCGATAGCCAGTACGTGATGAAGGGCATCACGGAATGGCTGGCGGGCTGGAAGCGCAAGGGCTGGATGACGGCGGCCAAGAAACCCGTCAAGAACGAGGACCTGTGGCGCCGCCTGGATGCCGCGCTGGCGCCCCACACCGTCCGCTGGGAGTGGGTGCGCGGCCACGCCGGCCACCCCGAGAACGAACGCGCCGACGCCCTCGCCCGCGCGGCGGCGAAGGCGGTCCGCCCCGGTCAGAGGACCGACGCCCCGGAGGACTGATCCCCATGTCCACGCTCACCGTCGCCGCGACCCAGATGGCCTGCTCCGACGACCATGCCGCCAACCTGGATCGCGCCGAGGCCCTGGTGCGCGCGGCCGCCGCGCGGGGCGCCCGGCTGATCCTGCTCCAGGAGCTGTTCGAGACCCCCTACTTCTGCAAGGACCAGGTCGCGGACTGGTTTGCTGTGGCCCGCCCGCGCGACGGCAACCCGGTCATCGCCCGCTTCGCCGCGCTGGCCCGCGAGCTGGGCGTGGTCCTGCCCCTCTCCTTCTTCGAACGCGCCAACAGCACCTACTTCAACAGCCTGGTGATGATCGACGCCGACGGCGCGGTGTTGGAGACCTACCGCAAGAGCCACATTCCCCAGGGACCGGGCTACGAGGAAAAGTACTACTTCAGCCCCGGCGACACCGGGTTCCGGGTCTAGGACACCGCCGCCGGGCGCATCGGCGCCGCCATCTGCTGGGATCAGTGGTTCCCCGAGGCCGCGCGCACCTGCGCCCTGATGGGCGCGGCGGTGATGCTCTACCCCACCGCCATCGGCAGCGAGCCGACCGCGCCGGACCTGGACACGCAGGGCCACTGGCGCCGGGCCATGCAGGGGCACGCGGCGAGCAACATCCTGCCGGTGGTGGCCTCCAACCGCATCGGGCGGGAACAGGGCCGGACCTGCGCGCTCACGTTCTATGGCGGGTCGTTCATCACCGACCACACCGGCGCCCTGCTGGCGGAGGCCGACCGGGAAAGCGAAACGGTCCTGACGGCCACGCTGGATCTGGAGGCGAACCGCCTGTTCCGCGCCGGCTGGGGCCTGCTGCGCGACCGCCGCCCCGACCTTTACGGCCCGCTCCTGACGCTGGACGGGGGCCGTCAGGCGGATCGGCGCGGATCGCCGTAGAAGTCCAGGTACCACGCCACGAACCGGGCCACGCCCTCTTCGATCGGCGTACCGGGCGCATAGCCGGTGGCCGCCGTCAGGTCCGACACATCGGCCAGCGTGCCGGTCACGTCGCCGGGCTGCATGGGCATCATGTGCTTGTGGGCCTGCACGCCCAACGCCCGCTCCAGAACCGAAATGAAGGTCATCAGTTCCACCGGCCGGCCGTTGCCGATGTTGTGCACGGCGAACGGCGCGATCGGGCTGGTGGCCGGGTCCAGCGCCTGCGGCGCCTGGGGCGTACCGGCGGCCTCCGGCCGGGGCGTCGGCGGATGCGCGGCCGCCGCCAGGATGCCCGCCACGATGTCGTCGATATAGGTGAAGTCGCGGGCCATCTTGCCGTTGTTGAACACCTTGATGGGCTCGCCCGCCAGCATGGCCCGGGTGAACAGAATCGGCGCCATGTCCGGCCGGCCCCATGGCCCGTACACGGTGAAGAACCGCAGGCCCGTCATCGGCACCCCGAACAGGTGCGCGTAGGAATGGGCCATCGCCTCGTTCGCCTTCTTGGTTGCGGCGTACAGGGTCAGCGGGTGATCCGCGCCGTGGTGCGGACTGAACGGCTGGACCGTGTTGGCGCCGTAGACCGAGCTGGTGGAGGCGAACACCAGATGCTCGGGCGGATGGGCCCGCACCGCCTCCAGGATCGAGAAGAAGCCGACCAGATTGCTGTCCAGATAGGCGCGCGGGTTCTCCAGGCTGTAGCGCACCCCCGCCTGCGCGGCGAGGTGGATCACCAGGCGCGGCCGATGCGTCGCCATCAGGTCCAGAACGCCAGCCGACTCCGCCAAGTCCATGCGCACTTCGGTGAAGCCCGGCCGGTCGCGCAGCCGCTCCGCCCGGGCCTGCTTCAGACGGATGTCGTAGTACGTATTGAAGTTGTCCAGACCGACCACGGTCTCGCCGTGGTCCAGCACGGCGCTGGCCACGTGAAACCCGATAAATCCGGCCGTGCCGGTCACCAGTACCGTCATGAACGCACACCCTCGCCCAGTCTCATCCTTACGGCCCCTCATCCCAACGGCCGTTCACCCCAACGGCGGACAAGAGTGGCTCATCCACCGAGCGGCGCCGGCCCGCTCCCCCATCCGGCGACACCGTAGCGCCTCCGTGCCCGGTCCACCATGTCCAATCGGTCGGAGCGCCGGCCCTCGCGGGCCCCTCTGGGCGGAGCGGCCGCCCGCCCCCATGTAAACGGGGCCCCCAGATCACGCGGGAGATGTCCGCCCCATGACCGTGCTGACCGACATTGTCCTCTCGCCCCTGGTCCCGGCGGCGCTGTTGTGGATCCTGTCCGGCCTCCTGGTGGCGCTGACCGCCGTGTCCCTGTGGCGGCGGGCGCGCGGCGCCTGGGTGCGGGTGATCCCGGCCGTGGTGCTGCTGGTCGCCCTCGCCAACCCGCAGTGGATGGTGGAACGGCGCGAGGCCCTGAACGATGTCGCCGTGATCGCGGTGGACGAGAGCTTCTCCAACGGTCTGGGCGAGCGCCCAGCCCGGACGACCGAAGCGCTGGACCGCCTGCGCGAGACGCTGGACACCCTGCCCCGCCTTGATGTGCGCGTGGTGCCGGTCGCCGATGCCGCCGCCGACCAGGGCACCCGCCTGATGGGGGCCGTCGAGCGGGCGCTGGCGGATGTCCCGCCCGGGCGTCGCGCCGGGGTCATCGCGCTCACCGATGGGCGGGTGCACGATGCCGACGCCCTGTCGGCGGCCAGCCTGGACGCGCCGCTGCACGTCCTGCTGACCGGGGCCCCGTCCGAGCGGGACCGCCGCCTGATCGTGGAGGCGGCCCCCGGGTACGGGCTCGTCGGCCGCGCGGTGGACGCGACGGTGCGCCTGGACGACCCCGCCTTGCCCGACGGCACGCCGGTGCCGGTCACGGTCTCGCGCGACGGCCAGCCGGAAGGCATGCTCACCCTGCCCGCGAACCGATCGGAGACGGTCTCGCTGCCGCTGGAACACGCCGCCGACAACGTGGTGGAACTGCGCGCCGACGCGGCCGAGGGCGAGTTGACCGCCGTCAACAACAGCGCGGCCATCTCGGTCAACGGGGTGCGGGATCGGCTCAGGGTGCTGCTGATCTCCGGCGAGCCCCACGCCGGCGAACGGGTCTGGCGCAACCTGCTGAAGGCGGACCCGAACGTGGACCTGATCCACTTCACCATCCTGCGCCCGCCCCACAAGGACGACGCCACGCCCCTGCGCGAACTGGCGCTGATCGCCTTCCCCATCCGCGAGCTGTTCGAGGAGCAGCTTGAGAACTTCGACCTGATCGTCTTCGACCGCTACAGCCGGCGCGGGCTGGTGCCGCTGGGCTATCTGTCCAACGTGACGGACTATGTGCAGGGTGGCGGCGCACTGCTGCTGGCGGCCGGGCCGGAATTGAACGACGTCATCAGCCTGTACGACAGCGCCCTGGCCGAGGTGCTGCCGATCACCCTGAGCCGCACCACCATCGAGGACCCGTTCGTGCCGCGCCCCACCGAGGACGGCCGCCGGCACCCCGTCACCGCCGCCCTGCCCGGCCTGGAAGACGGACCGGACGGCCTGCCGGGCTGGGGCCGCTGGGCGCGCCTGATCGACGCCCGCCCCACCGGCGGCCGCACGCTGCTGTCCGACGCCAGCAACCGGCCGGTGCTGCTGCTGGCGCGCAGCGGCGAGGGCCGCGTGGGCCTGCTGCTGAGCGATTCCGCCTGGCTGTGGGCCAAGGGGGTGGAGGGCGGCGGCCCGCAGGCTGAACTGCTGCGCCGGGTCTCGCACTGGCTGATGAAGGAACCGGAGCTGGAGGAGGACGCCCTGCGCGCCCGCATGGTCGGCGACTCGCTTGAGATCACCCGGCGCGGCATGGACCCGGCGGCCATGCCCGAGAGCGTGACGGTGACGGGGCCGCGCGGCACGGAAACCACCCTGCCCCTGAGCGACCAGGGCGACGGGCGCGCGCTCGCCACCCTGCCCATCGACGCGCCGGGGGTCTACACGATCTCCGACGGCGACCGCACCACGGTCGCGGTGGCCGGCACGCCGAACCCGCGCGAGACCGCCGCCGTCACCGCCACCGCCGACCCGTTGCGCCCGCTGGTCGAGGCCAGCGGCGGCGGGGTCCACTGGCTGGCCTCGGACGGGCTGCCGGCCGTGCGCCGCGTCGTGGAGGGTCAGAGCACCGCCGGCCCCGGCTGGATCGGCCTGCGCGACAACCGCGCCTTCACCGTGGCGGGTGTGGACCAGACCAGCCTGATGCCGGTGTGGCTGGCCGTGCTGACCATCCTCGGCGGTCTCGGCTGGGCCTGGTGGCGCGAGGGACGCTGAGTCGGTCGCAGCACCGGCCTCACACCGCCCACAGGTCCAGCGGCGCGGAGCGCCCCCGCACGGTCCGTTCACCCAGCGCACGGAACCCCTCAAGCGCGGGCTCACCCATGGGGGCGACGGCCCGGGCCGCCGCCAGAAGGTCCCCGGAGACCAGGACCGCGCAGCCCTCGGTCTTGGTCATGCCCTCCAGGCGGCTGGCGATGGCCACCGTCTCCCCAGACAGGGTGAAGGCGAACTGCCGCTGCCCGCCCAGTTCGCCCATCAGAACGCGCCCGCAGTGCACCCCGACGCCGATGCGGATCGGGAGATGCCCCTCGGCCTCGCGCAATGCACTCCAGGCCCCCACCGACTCCGCCAGGCAGCGCGCCGCCCGCAGCGCGTTCAGGGCGAACGCGGGTGTGGGCTCGGGCGGGCCGAAGCTGGCCATGGCGCCGTCGCCCTGGAAGCGGTCCAGCACCCCGTCGTGATCGAACACGCAGCGCTCGACCACCGACAGGAAGGCGCGCAGCAGGTCCATGGCCTCGCGCGGGTCCAGGCCGTCACAGATGCGCGTGCTCTCGCGCATGTCCACGAACAGCACGGCGGCGTCGATCATGCGATCCCCGGCGAAGGGCGCATCGCGGTTGGCGAGTGACTCCACCATGGCCGGCGAGACATAGCGGGACAGGTTATGGCGCTGGCGCTCCATCAAGCGGCGGCGGCGCTGCTCACCCACCCGGCGCCACAATGCGCAGGGCACGAAGACCGTCGCCACCGCACCCACCGGAAAGGCCACGTTCAACCACATGCCGAGCGCCGTCAGCGCCCACAGCGCCGCCCCGCCCCAGGCCAGGGCGAGCCCCACCGCCACCCCCGCCGCGATACCGTAGGGCAGCAACAGGGCGGCGGTTCCGGCCAGCACGCCCCCGGCCAGGATCGCCGCCGCATCGGCGAGCGTGGCGCCTTCGCCGCGCGTGAGCATGCGTCCGCTCACGATGTTGTCGATCATGGTCGCCACATGCTCGGCGGCGGTCAGGTTCTCGGCGAACGGTGCGGGAAAGCGCGCCCCGAACCCGACCGCGCCGGCCCCGATCAGGACCAGCCGGTTGCGCACCGACTCGGCCGGCCCCCGCCCCTCGATCACGTCGATCAGGGACACCGTCGGGATGACGCCGGGCGGGCCATAGTGGTTCACGGCGATGCGTCCGGCCCGGTCCAGGGGGATCTGGAGCGGCCCGATCCGGACCCAGCGCCCCAGGGACACGGCAAGGTCCTCCGGAGCCACCCGCAGCGCCACCCGCGCGGCCTGCACCGCGAGCGAGGGATAGGCCGTGCCGTCCACGGTCACGACGGGATCGTGGTGGCGCAGCGCCCCGTCCGCATCCAGGATCAGCAGGGCATGCCCGGCCGCGTCGGCAGCCTGGAGAAGCGCCGGGCTCGGCGGCCGGACGGCATCGGCCCCCGGTCCGGCGCCCGCCGATCCATCCCGCAACACGACCCGATAGCCGTGAGCGTGCAGGCCGGGCACCGGCGGGGCGGCCACCGGGGCCCCCTGGGCGGAGACCACCACGCCGAAGGGCACGGCAACCGGCGACAGGGCAGCGTTCATCGCCTCCGCCAGTGACCGCGTGCCGCCATCGCCGCCCAGAACGCCCCGGATCAGGGCGGCATCGCTGGGCGCCAGCCGCGCGGCCAGGCCCTGCAGCACGCGGGCGGCCTCGGCCGGGACGCCCTCGGTGCGCCCCTCCAGCAGCAGGTTCAGGACCACCGCCCTTGCGCCCAGCCCGTCCAGCGCCGCCACGGCCCGCGCCAGATCGGTCCGCGCCACGGTGCCGCCGCCGAGGGCCGCCAACGTGCGGTCGTCCACCATCGCCAGCGCCACCGCGCCGCTGGCCGGCACCGGGCCGCGCAGGCGGAACCGGACGTCCAGGGTGACGGCCTCGACCTCGGCGGGCAGGCGCGCGTCCCGGGCGGTGACGTAAAGGCCCAGCATGGCGGCCGTCAGGGCCGCGACCATCAGGCCGGGCAGAAGGCGCCGGCTCAGGCCCCGGCTCAGGCCCCGGCTCAGGCCCCGGCTCAGGGCAGGGTCGTCCGGTCGTCGAAGGCCCGCACGCGCGGCGCGCCCCAGGTCGCCGGCGGTGTGGGCAGGGCGCCCCGGGCCACGTCGGTGCCCTCGCCCGGTCCGAGCTCGACCGTCGCACCCGCCGCCGCCGGGGCCCGCGCGGTCACCCCGACCCGGCCACTGAGCGTGACCACGGCGGTATTGAGCGCCGAAGCCTCCACGATGAATTCGGTGTTGCGGGCGGAGGCCACGGCCGTGCGGCTCTGCACCTCGAAGCGGTCCCAGGGGTCTCCCGGCTCCAGGCTGGCGCGGAAAATCCCCGCCAGCATGTCGAAGACACCGCGATCCTCGGCCCCCCGGGCATAGTCGGCGACGGTCACCCGGCTGCCGGGGCCGGCGGTCAGCGTGCCGCCGCCCTGCAGGGCGATGACCACCTTGCCGGCCTCGCCGGTCACCACCTGATCGCCGACCAGCACCGGATCGTCCGGCGCCAGCCGTGCGGAAACCCCGCCACGGATCACGGCGACGGCCCCGGAGGTGGCCTCCACCCGGCCGGCGGCGGCGTCCTCCTGCGCCCCAGCCGACCCGGGCGCGCCGGCCACCAGGGCAAGCGCGAGGCTCAGAACGGCCAGCAGGCCCGTGGGCCGCGCGGCGATGACACGAAACATGGCCGGTCTCCCCCTCCCCGATCCGCCGGCGCGCGGTCCGCGGATCGGACCGCCAAGCCATTGCGAAGACGAAGCGAAAGCGTAGCGGCGGCCGGGTCGGCAATCAACGCCGAGGCATGCGGCCCCCAGGGCAATCGGGTGAAAGGACGCGTGATCGCAAGGACGTGGCCTACGAGGTCTCGCATTTCGCCAAACGCGCCTTCACCCGATTGCATGGATGCGGCCCCTTGGCCGGGCCCTCCCGGGGGCCTATCTTCCCGACATGAGCACCAGCGCCGCCCCCCTCCTGCTTCCCGTCTACGAGCGTCAGCCCGCCGGCCCTCGCGCGGCGTTCCGGCTTGCCTCGGACTACGTGCCGGCGGGCGACCAGCCCACCGCCATCACCGAGTTGAGCGGCGGCCTGACCCAGGGCGAGCGCGATCAGGTGCTGTTGGGCGTGACCGGCTCCGGCAAGACCTTCACCATGGCCAAGGTGATCGAGGCGGCGGGCCGCCCCGCCCTGGTCATGGCCCCGAACAAGACGCTGGCCGCGCAGTTGTATGGCGAGATGAAGCAGTTCTTCCCCGAGAATGCGGTGGAATACTTCGTCTCGTATTACGACTATTACCAGCCCGAGGCCTACGTCCCGAGGACGGACACCTATATCGAAAAAGACTCCAGCATCAACGAACAGATCGACCGCATGCGCCACGCCGCCACCCGGGCGCTGCTGGAGCGCCGCGACGTCATCATCGTGGCCTCGGTCTCGTGCATCTACGGTATCGGCGCGGTCGAGTCGTATTCGCGCATGGTCATCGGCCTGCGCAAGGGCCAGGAGATCGACCGCGACGCCCTGCTGAAGGGGCTGGTCGAGCTGCAGTACACCCGCAACGACATCGCCTTTACGCGCGGCACCTTCCGCGCCCGGGGCGACGTCATCGAGATCTTCCCGGCGCACTACGAGGACCGGGCGTGGCGGCTGTCGCTGTTCGGCGAGGAAATCGAGGACATCGCCGAGTTCGACCCGCTGACCGGCGCGCGCACGGGCGGTCTGGGGGAGATCACGGTCTATCCCGCCAGCCACTATGTGACGCCGCGCCCGGCGCTGTCGCAGGCGGTCAAGTCCATCAAGGCGGAACTGAAGGAGCAACTGGCGGCGCTGCACGAGGCCGGCAAGCTGCTGGAAGCCCAGCGCCTGGAACAGCGCACCACCTTTGATCTGGAGATGATCGAGACCACCGGGCACTGCAAGAGCATCGAGAATTACTCCCGCCACCTGACCGGCCGCCCGGCCGGCGCGCCGCCGCCCACCCTGTTCGAGTACCTGCCCGAGGACGCGCTGCTGTTCGTGGACGAAAGCCACGTCACGGTTCCGCAGGTCGGCGGCATGTTCAAGGGCGACTTCCAGCGCAAGAGCACGCTCGCGGAATACGGCTTCCGGCTGCCGTCGTGCATCGACAACCGGCCGCTGAAGTTCGAGGAATGGAACGCCATGCGGCCGCCCTCGGTCTACGTCTCGGCCACCCCGGGACCGTGGGAACTGGAGCGCACCGGTGGCGTGTTCGCCGAACAGGTCATCCGCCCGACCGGCCTGATCGACCCCGTGTGCATCGTCCGCCCGGTCGAGCATCAGGTGGACGACCTGCTGTCCGAGGTGCGCCAGTGCGCCGCCAAGGGGCAGCGCGTCCTTGTGACCACGCTGACCAAGCGCATGGCCGAGGACCTGACGGAATACCTTGCCGAGCAGGGCATCCGGGTGCGCTACATGCACTCGGACGTGGATACCCTGGAGCGAATCGAGATCATCCGCGATCTGCGAATCGGGGCCTTCGACGTGCTGGTGGGCATCAACCTGCTGCGCGAGGGCCTGGACATCCCGGAATGCGCCCTGGTCGCCATCCTGGACGCGGACAAGGAGGGCTTCCTGCGCTCCAAGACCTCGCTGGTGCAGACCATCGGGCGCGCCGCCCGCAACGTGGACGGCCGCGTGCTGCTTTACGCCGACAGGATCACCGACAGCCTGCGCTACGCCATCGACGAGACCAACCGGCGGCGCGAGAAGCAGCAGGCCTACAACGCCGAACACGGCATCACGCCGGCCAGCGTGCGGGCGCGCATCTCCGACGTGCTGGAGAGTGTCCACGAAAAGGACTACGTGACCGTGCAGGCCGGCATGGCCGAGGACCAGCAGCTCATCGGCCACAATCTGCGGTCCTATCTCGCGGACCTGGACAAGAAGATGCGGGCCGCCGCCGCCGACCTGGAGTTCGAGGAGGCCGCGCGCCTGCGCGACGAGATCCAGCGCCTGGAGGCCATGGAACTGGGCGTGGCCGGCGCGGACGAGGGCCAGGGCGCGAATCCGCTGCTCGCCTCGGTCAGACGGGCGGAAGCCGAGAAGACGCGGGCCGGCGGCGACGGCGGCAAGCCGAAGAAGCGCCGCACCAAGGGCCCCGTCAAGACCGGCCGGCCGGCGCGGTAACGCTCTTTCGCGCACCCTGGCCGAACGTCATATGACCTTTCACCGAATTGCGACAAATTCCAACAAACTATAGCGTTCTTGGTGTGGGCAGCCGGCTGGGGGGCAGTCGGGGGATGACTCGCCCATCAATGAGTTGGAAGGTCTTTGGTCTCCGGCTCACGCATGCATGATGGTACCCTGAACGGGCCTGTCGTCTCCGGACGGCAGGCTCGTTTTTTTTGTGTCGGGGCGACCGGCGCGATCCGACAGCCGCACCCCATCCGACCCGGGAGACCCGCCATGCCCCGCCGCATCCTCATCACCGGCGCGTCCAGCGGCCTGGGGGCCGCGCTGGCCGAGACCTACGCCGCGCCGGGCGTCTCCCTGGTGCTGTCGGCGCGCAACCTTGGGCGCCTGGAGCAGGTGGCCGCCCGCTGCCGCACGGCGGGGGCCACGGTGGAGGCGAACCGGCTCGACGTCACCGACCGCGAGGCGACGGCCGCCTGGGTCAAGGCGGCCGATGCCGCCGCGCCCGTGGATCTGCTGATCGCCAATGCCGGGATCTCGGCCGGCACCGGCGGCGGCGAGGAACCGGAGGAGCAGACCCGCGACATCTTCGCGGTCAACCTGGCCGGCGTGCTCAACACCGTGCAGCCGCTGCTGCCCGCCCTGCGCACGCGCGGTCGGGGCCAGATCGCGTTGATGGCCTCGTTGGCTGGATACCGGGGCTTTCCGGGCGCGCCCGCCTACTGCGCCAGCAAGGCGGCCGTGAAGGTGTGGGGCGAGTCGCTGCGCGGCTGGCTGGCCGGGGACGGCGTGAAGGTCTCGGTCATCTGCCCCGGTTACGTCCGCACGCCCATGACCGCCGTGAACCGCTTCCCCATGCCCTTCCTGATGGACGCGGACAAGGCCGCCCGCGTCATCAAGCGGGGTCTGGCACGCAACCGGGGCCGCATCGCCTTTCCCTGGCCGCTCGCCGTCGCGGCCTGGCTGGCCGGCGCGCTGCCCGACGCCCTGACCGACCGCCTGACCCGACGCCTGCCGCGCAAAGGCGGGTAGCGCCCCTGACCGAGTCGTCCCCTGGACGTCCGCCCACACGCGTGGACGATATAGAAAGGTAAAGACAAGACGCAAACACGACCCCTGGTTGGCGCATCACTTCGAAAGACGTCCGGACTCTTGCCCGCATCAGACCCCGTCCGGGGGCATAAAACAGAGCCCCTCCATTACCCCTATCCACTTTGTGGATATGCTCCACTATACTGCCCGACGGCGGCCGCGCGCCGCCACGACACGGGGGGACACGGGGGGAAACGGGGGGAAACGGGGATGTCCCAGCAGCCAGTGAAGGTTGAAACCCAGGGGATCAGCGCAGACTGGACGCGGGCCGACGGGTCCTATGACGCCGTCCATCGCGGCCTGATGGACCATGCGGGTCTGGTCGGGCTGTTTCAGCGGATCCATGCGCTTGAGGTCCCGGAAGAGGACCGCTTCAACGATTTCTGCCCGCCACACGTGATGGCCAGCGGACCGGCGGGGTCGGTCAGCTTCGTCATGGACGGGGGCGCGATCTTCTGCGACGAGACCGAGTGCGAGGTCACCCCGGCCGAGGCCGCCGCGCTGGCGACCGGCCGGGAGTCCATCACCGATGTCGCCCGGCGCCACGCCGGCGAAAGCGGCACGGCCTTCGTGCAGGGGCCCGACCGCGCCCGCGCCGAGGCCGAGGGCCGTCGCCCCGCCCCGCCCCGTCCGCCCATCGGCCTCGCCCGCAAGCTGCTGGGATATACGGTCGCGGGCGGGTTCCTGCTGGTCGGCCTCGGGACCCTGGGTGCGGGCCTGGAAGCCGGCACCGGCGACGATCTGTACGCCGCCCTGTTCATGGGCGGCCTGCTGGTTGTGGTCGGACTGCTGATCGCCTGGGCCGTCCGCAAGGCTGCCACCCATGGACGCGCCCGCCCGGCCGGGCAAACGCGAGGCGGCGGCTGGTCCGGGACGAGACGGCATGACGACCGCGATGACGATTGGGACCGGGATCGCGACCGGCGCGACGACCGGGGTGGCGACAATGACACCGACAGCGGGAGCGGCGGAGATGATGGCGGGGGCGGCGATGACTGACCGGCGCGCTGGCCTTCCGGCCGCCCTGCTGGGCCTTGGCCTGCTCTGGTCCGCCGCGGCGGCGGCCCAGACGGGCATGCCGGACGGCCGGATGAGCGAGGACCGCATGCTGGACCTGATCTTCGGTGTGCCGGAGATCGCGGCCTGGGCGGACGCGGTGCGCGCCAACGGCAACCGGGTGGTGATCGACACCGAACAGACGGCCGACCCGGACTGTCCCGATCTCGCCTGCCTGACCTGTTTCCGGCTGATGGAGGACCTGCCCACCCACCGCAGCTTTTTCGCCGTGGTCTGCGCCAACCCCGACACCGGCGACCTGCTGCGCTGGGACGACCCCGGGTCGGCCCCCCGGCCGTTGGCGTCGCCTGCCGGTCCGGCCCTTGAGGACACCGTCGTGCTGCCTGCCGGTCCGGCCCTTCAGGACACCGTTGTGCTGCCTGCCCGGGACCTGCTGACCCGCATGCCCGACCGCATGACGGGCTGGTTCCACTGGGATGGGGCCGCCCGCCCCATCGTCATGGCCGTCACCTGGACGGGGCGAAGCGTGGCCCCGGACGGCATGGTGGCGTTCCGGGGGCGGGCCGACTACGTGGAGCCGACCGGCCGCCGCACCCGCGCGGATGTGCGGATGCGGGTGGACGGCACCGTCGGTGCGGTCGTGATGTGGGAGGAAAGCGGAGCCGACCAGCCCGACTTCGAAACCGACGGCCGGTTCGTCGGCACCATGGACCCGGGCTCGCTGACCATCGACGGCCATTGGCGGCACCCGACCATGGACAGCCGCGCCCGCTTCCGGCTGGAGCCGGCGGGCGGCTGACCGCGCACGGACCCGCGCAACCTTCTTGCGTCCCGGGGCCGGGGGTGGGATGGTCCCGCCCGCCATGTTCCTGCTGTTCGATTACACCGGAACCGATGTCTTCGATCCGCTCGTCCTGCTGCTCGCGGCGATGCTGATCGACGCCTATCTGGGCGAGTTCGGTCCGCTCTTCCGCATCATCCCGCATCCCGTGGTCGTCATGGGCCACTGGATCGGCGTGGCCGACGCCCGGCTGAACCGCCCGTCACGCAGCCCCCGCGACCGGCGCATGCGCGGGGTCGTGACTGCGCTCGCCTTGACCGGGATATCGGCCGGGATCGGGGTCGCCGTGCAATGGTTCGCCACCGCCGCCCCGGCCGGCTGGGTGGTGGAAATGGGCCTGGTGGCGGTGCTGCTGGCCCAGAAGAGCCTGCACGACCACGTCCGGGACGTGGCGGTGGCGCTGGAGACGCACGGCCTCGACGCCGGACGGCGCGCCATCCGTCATCTGGTGGGGCGCGACCCGGAGACCCTGGACGAGGGCGGCATCGGCCGCGCCGCCGTCGAGTCGCTGGCGGAGAACTTCTCGGACGGAGTCATTGCGCCGGTGTTCTGGTACGTGGTGTTCGGCCTGCCCGGCCTGATGGCCTACAAGATGATCAACACCCTGGATTCCATGATCGGCCACCGGACGGAACGCCACCAGCACTTCGGCTGGGCCTCGGCCCGGCTGGACGACGCGTGGAACTGGGCGCCCGCGCGCGTTTCGGCGCTGCTGATCGTGGCGGCGTCCGCCACCCTGCGCTTCACCCGGTGGCGCGAGGCCGTGCGCATCCTGCGTCGCGACGCCCGCCGTCACCGCTCACCGAATGCAGGATGGCCGGAGGCCGCCACCGCCGGCGCCCTCGGCCTCGCCCTGTCCGGCCCGCGCCGCTACCACGGTCGCGAAACCAGCGAACCCTGGGTGGGCGACGGCCGCGCCCGCGTGACTCCGAAGGACATCCGCCGCGCCCTGCGCCTGTACGTGCGGGCCTGTTTCGCGGGGGGGCTGGTGGTGGCGGGCGTGCTGGTGCTGAAGGTCGCGCTGGCCGGTGCGGGTTGACGTTGAGACGTCGGCACCATCCGGGTATGGTGCCGCGCCCCTGTTCCCGCCTTTTTCCGGACACCCGCCCCCATGATCGAACCCGACGCCTCCCGCCTCGACCCCGCTCTTCAGGCCGACATCGAGGCCCTGCGCGGCCAGACCGCCGAGACCAGACGGGCCACGGTCGCCGACATGGAGGCCATCCTTCATCAGCCGTTCCCGGTGCTGGATCACGGCTTCGTGCGCGTGGTGGACTACATGGGCGACGACGGCGCCGTGGTGCAGGCGGCGCGCGTCTCCTACGGGCGCGGCACCCGCCGGGTGCACGAGGATCGCGGCCTGATCCGCTACCTCATGCGGCACCGCCACACCACGCCGTTCGAGATGTGCGAGATCAAGTTCCACGTGAAGCTGCCGATCTTCGTGGCCCGGCAGTGGATCCGGCACCGCACCGCCAACGTCAACGAATACTCGGCGCGCTATTCGGTGCTGGACCGGGAGTTCTACATTCCCGCCCCCGAGCATCTGGCCGCCCAGTCCAGCGACAACCGCCAGGGCCGGGGCGCCGTGTTGTCCGGCAGCGAGGCGGCCGACGTGCTCGACATCCTGCGCGGCGACGCCATGCGCTGTTACGCCAGCTACGAACGCATGCTGGCCGAGGACGACGACGACCGCCAGGGCCTGGCCCGCGAACTGGCGCGCATGAACCTGACGCTCAACACCTATACGCAGTGGTACTGGAAGGTTGACCTGCACAACCTGATGCACTTCCTGTCCCTGCGCGCGGACCACCATGCGCAGTACGAGATCCGCGTCTATGCCGAGATCATGCTGGACCTGATGGCCCGCTGGGTGCCGATCATCCACGAGGCGTTCCAGGATTACCGCATGGGCGGGCTGCACCTGTCGCGAGGCGCCTTGGGCGTGGTGCGCCGCTGCCTGGACGGGGAGCGCGTCACCCAGGCCGACAGCGGCCTGTCGCCGCGCGAGTGGCGGGAACTGTGGGCCGCGCTGGAGCGCCCCGCGCCGGATGCGGCCGACTGATCCGGATTGGTGGAAGCGTCCGACTCTCGCCGGCCTTTTTTTGCGTCATCCTGAGCCGCTGACAGCGGCCAAGGATCTCGGCAAGACGGGTGACTGCGGGCCAGGGGATGCACGCCCCGGCCCGAGATCCTTCGGTCGCTCCGCTCCCTCAGGACGACACCCCCTCCCCCTCGCCGCGCCCCCCGCTCAGCGCGGGCGGCGCTGGAAGTCCAGGAAGATCGGCCGGCGCCCGTCCTCCAGCGCCTTGGTCTCGTAGCGGGTGCGGATGTGGTCGGCGGGCGGCTGGCGCCAGTCGTCGGCCCGCCGGGCCGTCCAGGCGAAGGCCGCATGGCTGCAGGCGTGCCGCAGCGTCCAGCGGATGTAGCCCATGTCGTCGCTGGCCACCCGCAACAGCCCGCCGTCCACCAGCAACCGCGCGAACACATCCAGCCGCCGGGGCGCGATCATGCGCCGCTTGGCGTGCCGGCTCTTGGGCCAGGGGTCGGGGAACAGCACGAAGATGCGGTCCAGGCAGGCATCCGGCAGGTGCGCCAGCAGGGGCCGGATATCCTCCGGATAGACGCGCACGTTGGACAGGCCGGCCTCGTCCACGGCCGCGACCAGCTTGGCCACCCCGTATTCGAACACCTCACCCCCGATGAACCCCACGTCAGGATGCGCCGCCGCCTGCCCGGCCAGATGCTCGCCGCCACCGAAGCCGATCTCCAGCCAGACCGCCCGCACGGGGGCCGGGAACAGCGCCTGCGGGTCCAGGGTCTGGCCGTCCTCGGGCATGGCGATGGCGAGGTCCGGCAGGCGGCTGTCCAGCACCGCGCGACGTCCGGCGCGCAGGGGTTTGCCCTTGCGGCGGCCATAGAAGCGGACGTCCTCGGTGCGGACGGAGGGTGCGGAAGCGGAAGCGCCGGCGCCGGTGTCGTCGGCGCCGGTCGGGTCAGGACCAGTCATCTCGGATGTCACGCAAGAGAGCGGGGGAAGCGGCGCACTGACGCGCCGCCCGGCGTCATTCCGCCGCGGTGGCGAGGGGCGCCTCTTCAAGCCGCACGATCACGTCCACGCTCTTGATCCGGGTGCCGTCCGGCGCGTTCGGGACGGCGGTCACCATGATGTCGTCGCCCGGAATGTCCGTCAGCCGCCCGGAGGCGTCATTGAAGAAGTGATGATGCGCGCTGGTGTTGGTGTCGAAGTAGGACCGGCCCGCCTCCACCACGATCTCGCGCAGCAGGCCCACGTCCGTGAACTGGTGCAGCGTGTTGTAGACGGTCGCCAGGGACACGCGCACACCCGAGGCGATCACCTCCGAGTGCAGCATTTCCGCCGTGACGTGCCGGTCCCCGTTGTCGAACAGGAGACGGGCCAGCGCCAGACGCTGCCGGGTGGGACGCAGACCAGCGGCGCGCAGGCGGTCCATGGCGGAAAGGTCATGTCTCATGGCTCAGTTCCCGTTCTGCTCCAGGTTGGGCCCCAGTCGCGTCCCGGCCCGCTCCGACGGCCGCCCCCCTCAAGGCGGCGTCGGCGAGGGTCAGTCTCCCGTCAGGATCCGATCCACCAGCTCGCGCACCGTGGGCACACGACCATTGGCGAAAAACGGATCGCTGGCGAACCGATAGGCGTTGTGGCCCGCGAACATCAAATTATTCTCGATATCACCATCATGTGCAATGGACTGCAACGTTTTCTGAATGCAGAAGGATCGCGGATCGGCCCGGCGGCCGGTGGATCCGCTCTCGCTCTGCGCCCAGTTGGAGAACGAGCAGGCCGACAGGCACCCCATGCACTCCACCTGATCGCGCAGGATCTCCCGCGCCCGCTCCGGCGTCACATAGATGAGGGTATTGTCCGGGGTCCGCAGGGCCTCGGTGTGGCCCTCGGCCATCCAGCTTCGGACCTTCTCCAGGTCGCCCTGGGGGATGAACACTTGCCGCCCGCGCGCGCCCACGGCCAGCGCGGCGTCGTGGGTCTCGTCGGGCTCGGTGGTGTAGGGCACCTGGCGCTCGCTGCGGCCCGAAAGTTCATCCAGGAAGTCGTTGCGGACCGCCGAGGAATAGAACCCGGTCGGGCTGAAGCGATGCAACAGCACGTCGCCCTTGGCCAGACGCAGCAGTCGCTGTTTCCACGAGTCCGGGATCGGGCTTTCCTTGGTCAGCAGCGGCCGGGTGCCGAACTGGAAGGCGATCGGCCCCAGTTCGGGATTGTCGATCCAGTCCGCCCACTCGCGCAGATACCAGACCCCGCCGGCCATGAAGATCGGCACCTCCGGCGAGCCGGCCTCGCGCATGGTCTTGCGCAGCGCGGCGACGCGGGGATAGGGGGATTCCGGCGCGCGCGGATTCTCGGTGTTGGACAGGCCGTTGTGACCGCCCGCCAGCCACGGGTCCTCGTAGACCACGCCGCCCATCCACTCCGCCGACTTGCGGTAGGACCGGCGCCACAGCGCGCTGAACGCGCGGGCGGAGGAGACGATGGGGTAGTAATGCACGCGGAAGCGCTCGGCGATCTCGGCCAGCCGGTACGGCATACCGGCGCCGCAGGTGATGCCGTGGATCAGGCCGCGCGCGCCCTCCATCACACCCTGCAGGACGCGCTCGGCGCCGCCCATCTCCCACAGCACGTTGATGTGCAGACGACCGGCCCCGCCGGACATGTCGTGGGCAATGCGGGCCTGCGCGATGCCGCCCTGGATGCCGTAGGCCACCAGTTCCTCGTGCCGCTCCCGGCGGGTTTTTCCCTTGTAGATCTGCGGGATGACGTTGCCGTTCTCGTCGTAGCTGTCGGCGTTGACGCCCGAGAACGTGCCGACGCCGCCGGCGGCCGCCCAGGCGCCCGCGCTGAGGCCGTTCGACACCGCGACGCCCTTGCCGCCTTCCACCACCGGCAGTACGTCCCGTCCCGAAATCATAAGGGGATTCAGAGGCTTCACAATCGATCCTTTCGCCTGCTCGAACAGGGAATGACGTCACGCCCCTCGCCCGGGCGAGGTCGGTCCGACGGCGCGGGCCCCGGGGAGACGAGCGGCCCGACGGCCGCGTCCCTCCGCCGCGCCACGTCAGGCGCCGGCCAGGGGCAACAGCACCTCCGGCCGGTCCGTGAAGATCCCGTGCACGCCCCAGTCCCACAGGTTCAGGGCGCGCCCCGGATCGTTCACCGTATAAACCATGACCCGATAGCCCGCGTCCAGCACCTCTGCCACGCCGGACGGCCCTAAAGGCTCCGACGCGCAATGGATGGACCACGCCCCCACCGCCTCGGCGGCCTGGCGCCAGTCGTCCGTGAGCGCCTCGGTCAGCAGACCGCGCGGCCACTGCGGCGCGGTCTGGCGGGCCACGTCCAGCGCCGTCCGGCTGAAGCTGGAGACCAGCAGCGGCGACGCCTCGGAGGGCCACACCTGCCGCGCGACCTCAAGGGCGATGGCGGCGGTTTCCTCGTCACGGCCCGGGCACGGCTTGATCTCCATGTTGGCACCCAGACCCATTTCGGCAAGGAGGTCCACGACCTCTTCCAGGGTCGGCACCAGTTCGCCGGCGAAGTCGGGATCGAACCACTGGCCCGCGTCCAGGTCCCCCAGGGCCGCCAGCGGCGCGGCGGCCACCGGCCCCTGCCCGTTGGTGGTGCGGCTCAGGATGTCGTCGTGGAACACGATCGGGCGGTTGTCGGCCGTCAGCTTGACGTCGAACTCCACCCACGGCGCGCCCAGGGCGTGGGCGCGGCGGAAGGCGGCCAGCGTGTTTTCGGGGGCCGAGGCGGAGGCCCCCCGGTGCGCGATCACGCGGGGCACATCGAAGGGGGGGACGGCGATCTGTGAGACGGTCATGGGCGGCCCGGCACGGTCCGGAGTCTGGGATCGGGAGTCTGGGATCGGGAGTCTGGGATCGGGAGTCTGGGGTCCAGGGTCAAGTGCGCCCAGGGATCACGTCCAACCCCGCCCGGTCAAGCCAAACCGGGCGAACCCAGGACAACGGTCTCAGGTTACCGGGATCGCTCCTGCAGGTCATTGCAGCGGGTCGGAGACCCACGCCCGAGAACCTTCAGCCGCTTCGCGGCTTCAGGACGACATCCAATGATTTTATTTCGTCACCCCGAGCGAGCAGAGCGAGACGAGGGATCTCGAGAGGCGTGCAATGACGGCGCGGAAAGCGCCGTCATGTTGACCTGCGCTCGTTGCCCTGGGGCGAACCGGGCCGGAGGCGGTCATTCTCCCGCGCCGGCCAGGGCCTCGGCAACGAAGTCCAGCCGGTCCTGACCCCAGAACGCCTCGCCGTCCACCACGTACCAGGGCACGCCGAAGCAACCGTCGGCGAGCGCGGCCACGGTGTTGGCCTCGCGCTCGGCGGCCCAGCGGTCGGCCTCGCCCTCGGCCCGGGCGAGCAGCGCGTCGGCGTCCAGCCCCTGTTCCGTCAGAACGTCCACGACCACATCCCGCCGTCCGATGTCGCGGTTGGCGATCCAGATCGCCCCGCCAAAGGCCGTGGCCAGCGCCAGCGCATCGCCGCCCTCGGCCCGGTGGGCCATCACGCAGGCCGCCGCCAGGCGCTCGTCGCAGGGGAACACGTCCGGGTGCCGCACCAGGGCGAGTCCCCGGCGGCGGGACCAGCGGGCCAGTTCCAGCAAGCGGTAGTCCTGCCGGGCCTTGGGGCGCTGGCTGAGGGGTTGGCCGCCGGTCTCCTGGAACACGCGCGGCAAGTCGATGGGGCGGACCTCGACCGTTGCGCCGGCCGCATGGGCGACCTGCGCCAGGGGCGCCCCGCCCATGAAACTCCAGGGGGAATTGAGGAACACGTAATAGGTCACGATCCGGGACATGGCGGCCCTCCCTACGCCGATGGGTTTCATTTTGCGCCGAATTGTAGACCGATCGGTCCAGATTGCAAGGCAGCCAGACCCGGCCCGACATGTTCTTGTTCTGTTCTTTACATCCCGCCGCCGCCGGGCCATCTTGCGCGCATGACACAGACCGATCCCGCCCCTGCCCCACAGCCGCCCCCCCCACCGGCGTATGCCGAACTGTGGGCGGCCACGGCCTTCAGCTTCCAGGAGAGCGCCTCGCTGCCCGAAGAGCTGGTGGTCACGGCCGCCGCCCTGGGCCTTCATGCGCTCGCCGTCACCGACCGCGCCAGCCTGGCCGGGGCGGTGCGCGCGCACGTTTCCGCCAAGGAGCACGGGGTTCGCCTGATCGTGGGCGCCCGCCTGGATCTGGAGGACGCGCCGTCCCTGCTCTGCCTGCCCACGGACCGGGCCGCCTATGGCCGGCTCTGCCGCCTGCTGACGCGCGGCCGACGGCGGGCCGGGAAAGGCGCGTGCTGTCTGCGCCTCCACGATCTGAACGACCCGGACGAGGGTCTGGGCGCGGGCCAGATCGCCCTTGTGCTGCCGCCGGAGGACGGCGCACCCGAGCCCGGCCCCGCCTTCGCCGCCGGTCTGGCCCACCTGCGCGATGCGCTGACCGCCGCCGGCTCGCCCCGCGTTCACCTCGCCGCCGCCGTGCGCTGGGACGGCCAGGACGGCCGCCGCCTGTGGGCGCTGGACCATCTGGCGAAATCCCTCGCCACCCCCCTGGTCGCGGCCAACGACGTCCGCTTCCACGCGCCGGAACGCCGGGCGCTGCACGACCTGATGACCTGTGTCCGCGACCATGTGACCATCGACTCGGCCGGCTGGGGTCTGCTGCCCCACGGCGAGCGCCACCTGAAGAGCCCGGCGGAGATGGCCGCCCTGTTCGCGCGCCATCCGGCGGCGGTCGCCCGCACGGTGGAGATCGCCGACGCCTGCCGGTTCTCGCTCGACGAACTGCGCTACGAATACCCCGAGGAACCGGGCGCGCCCGGCGAAACGCCGCAACAGACGCTGGTCCGCCTCACATGGGAGGGGGCGCGCGGACGCTACCCCGGCGGCGTGCCGGCCGACGTCGAGGCCCGTGTGACGCACGAGTTCGGGGTGATCGAGCAATTGGGCTACGCGCCCTATTTCCTGACCGTGCACGACATCGTGCGCTTCGCGCGCGGCCGGGGGATTCTCTGCCAGGGGCGCGGGTCCGCCGCCAACTCCGCCGTGTGCTACTGCCTGGGCATCACCGCCGTCGATCCGGCCCGCATCGACCTGCTGTTCGAGCGCTTCGTCTCCGCCGCCCGCGACGAACCGCCCGACATCGACGTGGATTTCGAGCACGAGCGCCGGGAAGAGGTGATCCAGTACATCTACGACCGCTACGGCCGCCACCGCGCCGGACTGGCCGCCACGGTGATCCGCTACCGCACGCGTTCGGCCACGCGCGACATCGGCAAGGCCATGGGCCTGTCGGAAGACGCCGTCGCGGCCCTGAACGCCACCGTCTGGGGCACGTCGTCGCGGCCGCTGTCACCCGAGCACGTGCGCGAGGCCGGGCTTGATCCGGACGAGCCGCGCCTGGCCCTGACCCTGGCCCTGATCGAGGAGGCTTTGGGCTTTCCCCGCCATCTCAGCCAGCACGTGGGCGGCTTCGTGCTGACGCGCGGGGCGCTGTCGGAGACGGTGCCGATCGAAAACGCGGCCATGGCCGACCGCACCGTCATCCAGTGGGACAAGGACGACCTGGACGCGCTGGGGATCCTGAAGATCGATGTTCTGGCCCTGGGCATGCTGACCTGTATCCGCAAGGCGTTCGAGCTGATCGGCCGCCACCACGGCCGCGCCCTGACCCTGGCCGGCGTGCCGGCCGAGGACCCGGCGGTCTACGACATGCTCTGCCGGGCCGACAGCCTGGGCGTGTTCCAGGTGGAAAGCCGCGCCCAGATGAGCATGCTGCCGCGCCTGCGCCCGCGCACGTTCTATGATCTGGTGATCGAGGTCGCCATCGTCCGCCCCGGGCCGATCCAGGGCGACATGGTTCACCCCTACCTGCGCCGCCGCCGTGGGGAAGAGGCGGTGGTGATGCCCTCGACCGATCTCGCCCGGGTGCTGGAAAAAACCCTGGGCGTGCCGCTGTTCCAGGAACAGGCCATGCGCATCGCCATCGTCGGCGCGGGGTTCTCGCCCGCCGAGGCGGACCGCCTGCGCCGCGCCATGGCGACCTTCCGCAAGGCCGGGCTGATCCACGCCTTCCGCGACAAGTTCCTGAAAGGCATGGTCGCCAACGGGTACGAACCGGCGTTCGCCGAGAACTGCTTCCGCCAGATCGAGGGCTTCGGCGAGTACGGCTTTCCCGAAAGCCACGCCGCCAGCTTCGCGCTGCTGGTCTATGTGTCGGCGTGGCTGAAGCGGCACTATCCGGCCGCCTTCGCCTGCGCGCTGCTGAACAGCCAGCCCATGGGGTTCTACGCCCCCGCCCAGATCGTGCGCGACGCCCGCGAGCACGGCGTGGAGGTGCGGCCGGTGGACATCAACCGAAGCGACTGGGAGTGTGGGTTGGAAAGGCCGCACGACCCGGGGCGCAATCCGCCGCACGCGGCCCCGCCGACGGCGGATTGCCCCGCATCGCCGGGGCGAAGCGGGTCGACTCCGCCCGACCTGGAAGCACCCTCCCCCGCCCTGCGCCTCGGCTTCCGCCAGATCAAGGGCCTGTCGGAAGAGGCCGGCCGCGCCATCGCGGCGGCGCGCCCGCCCGGCGGCTACCACGACCCGGCGGACGTGCAGCGCCGCGCCGGCGTGGGGCCGGACGTGCTGGACACCCTGGCCCGCGCCGATGCCTTTGCCGGCCTGAACCTGGATCGGCGTCCGGCGCTGTGGGCGGTCAAGGCGCTGCGCCCCTCCGAGCTGCCGCTGTTCGCCGCCGCCCAGGCGCGCACCCGTACGGGGCCGCCGGTACGCGAGACCGACGGCGAGCCGGACACCGACCTGCCCGACCTGACCCCGGGGGAATCGGTGGTGGAGGATTACGCCGCGGTGCGCCTGACCCTGCGCGACCATCCCATGGCCCTGCTGCGCGAGACCCTGACCCGCGACGGCGCGGTGCCGGCCGCCCGGCTGGCCGAGGTGCCCACCGGCCGCCGGCTGTCCGTGGCCGGGCTCGCGGTCTGTCGCCAGCGCCCGGGCAGCGCCAGCGGCGTCGTCTTCATCACCCTGGAGGACGAAACCGGCGTGGCCAACCTGATCGTCTGGCCCGGCGTGTTCGAGACCCACCGCCGCGCCGTGCTGCGCGGCCGGCTGCTGCTGGCCCAGGGTCGCCTTCAGAAAGAGGGCCTGGTGATCCATCTGGTGGCCGAGCGCCTGGCCGACCGCACCGACGCCCTGCGCAGTCTGGTGCCCGAAGCCACGCTGATGGACAGCGTCACGACCCGGGCCGACCGCGTGCGGCATAACAGAGCGTGACCGCCGCCTTCAGCCCGGACGGTTAGCCCCGCTTTCCCTCGACATGGTCCGCCAGCACAGTGTCCAGGACCCGCGCCGCCACCGGCTGCCAGCCCAGGCCGTCCCAATGCGCCTCGGCCGCCGCGCGCAAGCCGCCGAGGGCCGCCCGATCGTCCAGAAGCCCGGCCAGCCGCCCGGAAAGCCGCGCCGGATCAAGGGGCAGCGGCTCCGCGATCACGCCCGGACGCGTCGTCAGCCCCCCCAGATCCGGCAGGTCGGACATCCAGCAGGGCGTGCCCAGGGCCAGGAACTCGTAGATCGAGCCCGGCAGGCCCTCCCACTCGGACAGCAGCACGCCCAGGTCGGCCCGCCGCATCAGCGCCAGAAGGTGCGCCCGCTGATCCGCCCCCAGAAACCCCAGCGGCGCCAGATAGTCCCGCGTCGGCAGCTCCCGCCGCGCCGGACCCGCAACCACGTAGCGCAGGCGGGCGCGCCGGTCGGCGGGCAAACGGTCGATGGCCTCGATCAGGCGCAGCACCCCCTTGCGGCGCGGGTGCGTGCCCACCGTCATCAGCGTGAGCGAGGTCCCCGAAACACGGGGCACCGCCCGGGCCGCGCGCACCTCTTCAGCGTTGGCCGGCACGCCCTTGCCGACCACGGTGATCGCCGGCGGATCAACGCCGTAATCCCGCCGCAGCGAGGCCGCCACCCCCTCGTGATAGACGAAGAACCCGGCGGCCAGACGATAGCTCTCGGCTTCCGCCTCCAGGATGGCCGCCCGCACGCGCGGCCCCAGATAGACCAGATCCCGCACCGTGGCGTCGATATAGAAGAACACCCGCAGCCCCTTGCGGCGCACGGCGGCGCGCGCCCGCCGGCCGATGTTCTGACAGCCGCTCAGGATCACCGCGCCGTCGGGCACCCCGTCGATGGCGGCCCCCAGACAGGCGTCGTGATAGGCGTCCGAGAACCCGAAGCCGTGGTAGACGTAGCCGTCGGCGGCCCGCCGGTCGCTCAGGATCGCGGCCCCGTACCGCAGGCTGTAGGCCGCCGCCACCGGCAGCACCTGGTTCGTGAACCGATAGGGAATCGTGCCCACCGCCACGTCCGGCCGATCCGCCGCCGCCGCATCCAGCGCGTGGCGAAGGTGGAACATCCGCCCGGACTGGAAATGCCGGTCGTTGGCGCCGTAGACGAAGACGGCGCGCCGGGTCACACCGGCCGCCGCGCGCGCAGCGCCGCGCCGATGGTGCCGTCGTCCAGGAAGTCCAGCTCGCCGCCCACGGGCACCCCCTGCCCCAGCGACGAGACCGTGAGGCCGGGCGCGACCTCGGCCAGACGGTCGGCGATCACGTGGGCGGTGGTCTGGCCATCCACCGTCGCCCCCAGGGCAAGCACGACCTCGCGCACCGCCCCGCCGGCGCAACGCGCCTCCAGCGCGGGAATGGCGAGGTCCTCGGGCCCCACGCCCTCCAGCGCGGACAGCACCCCGCCCAGCACATGATAACGACCGGAGAACGCCCCGGCCCGCTCCATGGCCCACAGGTCGGCCACATCCTCCACCACGCACAGGGCGCTGTCGTCCCGCCGGGGATCGGCGCAGACGGCACAGGGATCGCGCGTGTCGAAGTTGCCGCACACGCCGCACGGCCGCACCCGCTCCGCCACGTCCGACAGGGCGGCGATCAGCGGCAGCATGGCGGCGTCGCGCTTCTGGATCAGGTGCAGCGCCACCCGCCGGGCCGAGCGCGGACCCAGCCCGGGCAGGCGCCCGAGCAGGGTCATCAGGCGGTCGATCTCGGGCCCGGTCATGAGCGACGCGGCGGCCGGTGCGGGGTCATCGCAATCAGAACGGCAGGTTCATGCCCGGGGGCAGCTTCAGGCCGCCGGTGATTTCCTGCATCTGCTCCTGCATCGCCTCTTCGGCCTTGCCCTTGGCGTCGTTGAAGGCGGCGACGACGAGGTCCTCGATCATCTCCTTGTCTTCGGGATCGACGATGGACTTGTCGATGCTCAGACGCCGCATTTCGCCCTTGCCGTTGATGACGACCTCGACCATGCCGCCGCCGGAGGTGCCGGAGATCTCCATCTCCTTCATCTTCTCCTGCATTTCGCCCATCTTGCGCTGCATGTCCTGGGCTTGCTTCATCAGGTTGCCGAGGTTCTTCATGTGTCCGTCTCTCCAAATCCATCATCGAGCCCGCCGAACGCCGGCCACTCGTCGTCGGACATAACCAGAAAGGCGCCGTCGGGTCCAGCATCCTCGCCCGCGTCGGCGTCATCCTCATCGACCCCGAAGACACCGGGCACGGCGGCGGCCGGATCGGCGGCGGCGACGGGCTCTTCGGCGCGCTCCCGCACCTGCCCGATGCGGGCGTCGGGGAAGGCCTCCAGCACCGCCTGGACCAGCGGATCGGCCATCACGCTGGCCTGAAGCTGGTCATGCAGCGTGGGCTCGCCCTTCCGGTCGGACACCGAGACCACCCAGCGTCGCCCGGTCCACTCCTGCAGGGCCTTGCCCAGCCGCCCGGCCAGGTCGCGCGGGGCCTCCTCGCGCGGATTGAACTCGATCCGGCCGGGCTCGAACGACACCAGATGCACGTCGTGGGTCAGGTGCTTGGCGAGGCGGGGTTCGCGCCGCTCCCGCGCCAGCTCGGCCACGGCCTTGAACGACGTCGGCATGGCCGCCCCGGCCCCGGACGCACGCGCCGCTTCGGCCGCCGGTGCGGGGCGAGCGGCCTGGGGCTGCCCGGCGGACGCCGAGTCGGCCTGGGCAGCGCGCCCGCCGGCCACCGCCTTCAGCCCGCCACCGCCGCCACCGGACCCGGAGGGCGCCGCCGGAGCCCCACCCGCACTCACGGTCGCGCCGCTGCCGGAGAGCTTGGCGACCACGTCGCCGGGGGGCGGCAGATCGGCGGCATAGGCCAGCCGGATCAGCGCCATTTCCACCGCCTGCAGCGGATCGGGGGCCGCGCGCGCCTCGGTCAGCCCCTTCAGCAGCATCTGCCACGCGCGCGTCAGAGAGGCCATGGACAGGGCCGTGCTCATCTCCCGGCCCCGGGTGCGTTCCGCCTCGGGGACGGCCGGGTCGTCCTCGCCGCCCTTGACGGCCTTCATGCGGGTCAGCCAGTGGGTCAGGTCCAACAGGTCCTGCATCACCACCATCGGGTCGGCGCCCAGCGCGTATTGCCCCGCGACCACGTCCAGGGCCTGACCCACGTCGCCCTTCATCACCGCCTCGAACAGGTCGAACACCACGGTCCGGTCGGCCAGACCGAGCATGTCGCGGACCTGCTCTTCGGTCACCGTGCCGTCGCCGTGGGCGATGGCCTGATCCAGCAGGGACAGACCGTCGCGCACCGAGCCGTCCGCCGCGCGCGCGATCAGAGCCAGCGCGCCGGGTTCGATCGCCCCGCCCTCGTTGTCCGCGATCCGGCGGAAGTGCGCGGTCAGCACCGTCTGATCCACCCGCCGCAGGTCGAAGCGCTGGCAGCGAGACAGGACGGTGACGGGGACCTTGCGGATCTCGGTGGTGGCGAAGATGAACTTCACATGCTCCGGCGGCTCCTCCAGCGTCTTCAGCAGCGCGTTGAACGCCGCCGTGGAGAGCATGTGCACTTCGTCGATGATGTAGACCTTGTAGCGCGCCGACGTCGGCCGGTAGCGCACGCCGTCCAGGATCTCGCGGATGTCGTTGACGCCGGTGCGGCTGGCCGCGTCCATTTCCAGCACGTCCACGTGCCGGTCGGTCATGATGGCCTTGCAGTTTTCGCACACACCGCAGGGCGCGATGGTCACCCCGCCCGTGCCGTCCGGACCGACGCAGTTGAGCGCGCGGGCGATCAGCCGCGCGGTGGTCGTCTTGCCCACCCCGCGCACGCCCGTGAGCATGTAGGCCTGGGCCAGCCGGCCGCCCTTGACCGCGTTGGTCAGGGTGCGGACCAGGGCATCCTGGCCGATCAGCTCGTCAAAGGTAGTGGGGCGGTATTTGCGCGCGAGAACCCGATAGGCCCCGCCCTGGCCCGCTGTCACGTCTGTCGGGGCGTCTGCGGGCGAATCGGTCATCGGGCGGCGGGGTCTGGCGGTGCGGTGCGCTCCTCCGGTCCGCCGGGAGGCGCCTCGGGGCCGGGCCGCACACGGGAGTGGAAGACTGAACGGCGACCCGGACCGAAACTCGTTACGGCTGCTTCCTTCCGGACCTGACCGGGTTGGCGAGGAGCCCGTCCACCGCCAGCCTTCCGAGGCGGACTATAGGGGCCCGCCCCCCGGCGGCGCAAGCCCTGTCTCGCGGGTGTCATACAGCCCGACGATGAGGATGACTCCTTCGACCCAGAGTCGCTCCGGCGACCTGTCAGGATGAGTCTTTGTTTTTGTCGCCGCAGCGCCCCTTCGGGGCGCGCGGCTCCGCCTCCCCGGCCGCCCAAGGGCGGCCATCTGTAGAACGGCGCCGCGATGCGGCGCCGAGGGCGCCGGCCCCCAGTCTTGTTCAAACCTGGCATCGCGCAGCGATGCCAGCGGCGGGCCGGCCGGCCGACGAAAAGGATGAACCTTTCCGTCGGCCGGTCTTACGACACGTACCGGCAGGCGGACGCGGGCGTGCGGGTGTCCATGTTGCGGCCGCGGTTCAGGTGGTCGTCGATCTCGGCGGCGGCGCCGATCATGCGCCCGTACAGGAACACGTTGAACGCAGCCGTCTCCAGGTCCCGCTCGGTCAGGGCGCCGGTGCGGTAGTCCCTCCACAGCAACGCCAGCAGCAGGGCCGCAATCACCGCATCAATGTTCACACAGAACACGTAGGGCGACGCCCCCACGTCGTAGAGCGCCTGCACAAGCTCGCGATAGAACGCATGGAAGATGTTGTACTCGCCGCGCTCCTCCATGAACTGCGCGATGAAGCGTTCGCGGGGGTCGTGGTTGACCGGATTGCCCCGGAACACCGGGTGGTGCACGCCGGGCAGGGCGCGGGTTTCCTGGCCGATCTCCTTGGCTCGGCGCTTCTCCGCCTTGTAGTCGCGGGCGAATTCCATCGCCATGGCCCGAAGGTCCAGGCCGTGGTTCGGGTCGGTCGGATCCTCCAAGCCCCGGCCCCGGAAGCGGTCGAGCAGGAAGGCCATGCCCTCGAACCCGTTGCCGCCGTGGCTGAAGCCGGTGTGGGTCAGGAAGCCGGCCATGCCCTTGTTGATCTGCACCCGCGCGGGCGTCTGGGGGCCGTCGGCGGCAACCGCGCCCTTGGCGCCCTGGGCCGAGATCGCGCCCGGCCCGTTGGAGATGAGCAGACCGATCAGAAGCTGGAGCGGCCGCGCCTCGTCGCCCTCCGCCCGCTTGCCGGTGATGGCCAGATAGCACAGGTCGGCCACGGTCCATTCGCTGAATCGCTCCTGCCGGGGGATGCCGTGCAGGCGGCCGTGCTGGTGATGCGGCGCCTCGATCGACGCGCCCACCATGACCCCGTACAGCCGCAGGTACCACGGCAGGGTCTCCGCCGTCAGACGGCTGATCCGCTTGCGCATCAGCGGACCCCACGCGATGGTCGTGGCGATGGCCGCCAGGATGGCGTCGCGCGACGGGCGGGCGCCCATGGACTCAACGAAGCGCAGGAACACCGAACGGCTGCCCCGATCCCGCACGGCCTGCATCATGGCTTCCGGGCGGGGATCGTCGGCCTCGTCCGGGCGGGCGAGGAACAGGGCGCGGGTCTCGTCGTCCACCGTGATCGTGGACAGGTCGAAGCCCTCCCCCTGGCCGTCGCGCAGCCCGGTGTGGGCGAACAGGTCGATCAACGCGCGGGTGCAGGCGAGGGCGCGCTCCACCCGCCTCGGCCCGACGATGGAGACCGCGGCCGCCATGATGGCGTTGGGGGCGTTGCCGGCCTCCCGCGCCGCATCGACGGCCACCAGGATGGGATCGCCGACCAGATTGACCTCGGCGGCCACGGCCACGTCGAGCAAAGCGCGGTCGTTCTCGCCCGCGATCTCGTGCACCAGCGGCAGGGCGAAGTTGGCCTCCAGCGGCTCCAGCGCCATGTCGAGCACGGAGTGCCCATGCACCGAGGTCACCTGGGTCTTGGGATCCATGACCGAGGCACCCGAGGCGTCCTTCATCCCCTGGCGGGCGATGACCGCGCCGATCTGCTGGCGCAGCCCCTGGATCTGGCCCGCGTAGGGCTCCATGGCGGTGACCACGGGCAGGTCCAGTTCGGCCGGCATCGGGATGCCCTGGGTGTTGGCCATCCACGGCTTCAGCGCCAGCGAGCCGGTGGGCGGGAAATCGGGCTCCATCCCGTTCAGGGCCATGACCGCCGTCAAAGCCGCCGGAATGTCGGCGATGTTGACGACCACGGCCCCCTTCTTCGAGGCGTGGGGAGTCTCCGGCGTGAACAGCCCGTCCACCTCGAACATCTCGCGGAACCAGCGTTCCTTGTCCGGGGCGGAATCGCCGGTGCCCGCCATGGCGCCGGCGTGGCCCACGGCCCGGGTGAGCTTGGACTTCCAGCGCCCGACCACGCAGGCCACGGTGGGCTTGCCGAAATCCACGCCGTGCTCGTAGTAGCCGCCGGGCTCGACGTACAACACGGCGGCCTTGCTGCGGTCGTCGTTGCGGAAGGCGTGGGCGAAGTCGCGCGCGGCGTAGTGGATGTAGACGTCCTTGCCCGAAGAGATCAGCGTGGTCGTGCCCCACCCGGCCGTGGCCAGGTACTGGGCGATCGTGGTGGTGAACCCGCCCGAGTTGGAGAAGATCGCCACCGTGCCCTTGCGAAGGGACTCGTCGGGGTGATCGCCGCCCAGCGCGCCGCCCAGCCGCACCCGGCTCCAGGAATCGGCCACGCCAAGGCAGTTGCCGCCGATCACATCCACGCCGTTGGCCTGGGCGATGGCGCGGATCTCGCGGGCGTCGTGGACGGCCACCTTCTCGGTGATGATGATGATCTTCTCAAGCGCGGGATTGACGCGGATCAGCTCCGCCACGCCGTCGCGCACACCCGCCGGGGGCAGATAGACCACCCCGGTGTTGAAGGCGTGGCCGGCGTTCAGGCCCTCCCGCACGTTGTTGTAGACGGGCACGTCCCCGGCCGGCGTCTTAAGAACCTGCGCACCGCGCCCCGGCGCCGTGCCGAACACCACGTTGCCGCCCGAAAAGGCGTGGCTGACCGGCGTGACCGTCCGGGACTCGCCGCCCAGGATATTGAGCACGCAGACCCGGTCCGTGCGCGCCGCCACCTGATCCAGCGAGCGGATGCCGAGATAGTAACTGAAGCCTTCGATCCCCTGGCGATACATGCTGCCTCTCTCCCGACTCAGGCGCTGGCGGACGATGCGGACGCGGATGCGGACGCGGACGCCGGCGGGGGCTTGATGCCCATGTGGCGGGCGATCTCCTCGCGGCCGCCCGCCTTCATCCACTCGTCCACCTTGCGGGCGTAGGTCACGACCTCGCTGATGGCGCTGTCGAAGCCGAAGAAGCGGTACGGCACGCCCAGCGCATCGCAGGTCTCGGCCAGGGTGCCGAAGCCCCGGATCAGGTTGGGACCGCCGCGCCCGACCACCACGTGCAGCGGCGTGGGGCCGCGCTCCGAGAAGTGCTCGCGCAGGGCATCGCCCATGGCGCGGAAGGTCTCGTGGATGTCCGTGTTGTTGGCCTTGCCGCCGATGATGAACAGCACGTTGGATTGGCGCAGGAAGTGGCGGTAGCAGATGCGGGCCACATCCTTCATCTTTTCATAGGGCGGATTGCCGCCGAAGTCCGACGAGATGATGGCGGCATCTCCCAGCACCTCGGTCACAAGACTGTTGGCGCCGCCGCCGAAGGTGGGGGCCAGGATGGTGCCCTTCGGGTTGATGACGAACACGTCCGACTGGCCCTGATAGGTGCGCAGTTGGTTCACCTCGTGCTCGAACGCCGAGACGTCGGAGGCGAACAGGTGCGCCGGCAGGCCCAGGCGCGCCATGCGCGGGTCGTCGCGGTCGAACCCGGCCTTGAAGTCGCAGGCGATGGGGATCAGGCGTCCGCCCCGCTCCGGCTTCATGCGGATCGGATTCAGCTCGAGCGTGGTCATGCCGTAGTGGTGGAACAGGTCCCACAGCCTGGGCAACTGCTGCACCAGCGGCGAGATGATCTCGCGCGGCGCCCCCAGATCGGACAGCGCGTTGGCCACCACGAACGCCTTCAGGCCGGTCAGGGACTCGAACGGCACGGTGGCGATCTCGGACGGGTCCAGGTCCTCGATGTCGATGCCGCCCCGGTGGGTGATGGTCATGGTCGGCGCGCGGAAGCGGGTCTCGTCGGTGATCGAGAAATAGACCTCATGCTCGGCCGGCACCCCGGCCTCGAAGGTCACCCCGTTGGCCTTGGAGACGATGGCGCCCTGGCGGTGCTCGGCGAAGTACAGCCGTTCCTTCTCGTTCAGCGCGGTGCGCAGGTCGCGGGCCTGGCCGACCAGCCCCGCCTTGCCCTTGCGGCCCACGCCGCCCTTGAAGATGGGCTTGATGAAGATCGTGCCGTGCCGGGTCAGCAGGTCCTGGATCTCGTCCTCGCTGGCGCCGGGGCCGAGCACCTCGGTCACGGGGAAGTCCACGTACCGCAGCAGGTGCGCCCCGTGCATGAGTCCGGTCAACTGCATCCGTCGCTGTCTCCTGTGCCTGTCGGCGCGGGAAGAGGACCGCCGACCGGCCCGCCCGTTCCGCCCTCGGTCACCGTAAGCAGTCCCCCGGCGGCCCGCAACGCCCGTCCGTGCAGGGCTGGGACGCCCGGACAGGGCAGCACGGGCGGCGGGATGGCCGCCGCAAGGTGGAAGGCGCTCCACCTTGCCCGCACCGGGATGCTATGACAGGCGGACCAGGGGGCCCGCCCGTCCCCGCATGCAAGGATCCAAGACCATGAGTTGTCCGCCCGCTTCCGTCCCGCGCCGGCTGTTGCCGGTCGTCGTCGCCGCCGCGCTGGCGGCCGGTGCCGTCATGCCGCGCGCCCATGCCGGCGAAACCCTGGTCGCCGTCGCCGCCAACTTCACCGCCGCCGCGCAGGAGATCGGCGCGGCCTTCACCGAAGCCACCGGCCACACGGTCACGTTCAGCTTCGGGTCCACCGGCAAGCTGTACGCCCAGATCAGCCACGGCGCGCCGTTCGACGCCTTCCTGGCCGCCGATGCCGCCCGTCCGGAAAAGGCCGAGGCCGAGGGCCACGCCGTGCCCGGCAGCCGCTTCCCCTACGCCCTGGGACGGATCGTGCTGTACAGTGCCGATCCGGCCCTGGTGGACGACGGTGGGGCGGTGCTGGAGGCCCCGGAGGCCTTCGGGCGGCTCGCCATCGCCAACCCGGTGACCGCCCCCTACGGCGCCGCCGCGCTGGAGGCGCTGGAGGCCCTGGACGTGCTGGATCAGGTCCGGCCGAAGCTGGTGCAGGGCGACAGCATCGCCCAGACGCTCCAGTTCGTGACCACGGGCAACGCCCCGCTGGGCTTCGTTGCGCTGTCGCAGGTGGCGGGCCACGAAGACGGCTCGCGGTGGCTGGTGCCGCAGAACCTGTACGCGCCCATCCGCCAGGATGCCGTGCTGCTGAAACACGGCGCGGACAACGACGCGGCCCACGCCTTCCTGGACTATCTGCAAGGTCCGGACGCGGCCGCCATCATGGACCGCTACGGCTACGGCCAGAGCGAGAGGTAATGTCAACCACCGGCGGATGAGTGAGACTCATCCGCCCAGTCTGGACCGGCCCGCTCCCCCACCCGGCCGCCCAACGCCAGTATGCTGTGGGTGGTCGGGTGGGGGAGCGGGCTGGCCACGGACTCCAACGGCCATCGTCAGATGCCGTTGATCACAAAAGGAGGGCACCTGTGTCGGGGGAGATGTGGGACGCGGTCTGGCTGACGGCCACGCTGGCGGCCATCGTCACGGTGCTGCTGCTGGTGGTCGCCACGCCCATCGCCTGGTGGCTGGCGCGGTCGCGCTCGCCCGTCAAGGAGGTGGTGGGCGCGCTGGTCACCCTGCCGCTGGTGCTGCCGCCCACCGTGCTGGGGTTCTACCTGTTGGTCGCCTTCAGCCCCAACAGCCCGCTCGGCCAGGGCATCGCGGCGGTGTTCGGGCAGGGCCTGCCGTTCACCTTCGAGGGGTTGGTGGTGGCCTCGGTCATCCACTCCCTGCCCTTCGCCGTGCAGCCGATCCGCAACGCCTTCGAGGCCATCGGCGACCGTCCGCTGGAGGTCGCCGCCACCCTGCGCGCCTCGCCCTGGGACGCCTTCTGGACCGTGGCCGTGCCCCTCGCCCGGCCCGGGTTCCTGGCCGGGGCCGTGCTGGGCTTCGCGCACACCGTGGGCGAGTTCGGCGTGGTGCTGATGATCGGCGGCAACATTCCCGGCGAGACCAAGGTGCTCTCGATCGCCATTTACGACTACGTGGAAACCCTGCAGTGGACGCAGGCCCATATCCTGGCGGCCGGCATGCTGGGGTTCTCGTTCGTCGTGCTGCTGGCCATGCGCCTGATCGAGAAGCGACTGGGCTGGGGGACGGGCCGGTGACCGCGAAACCCGCCACCCTGACCGCCGCCTTTGTCGGGCGGCTGGGGACGTTCCACCTGGATGCCCGCTTCGAGGTCCCCGCGAAGGGCATCACCGCGCTGTTCGGCCCCTCCGGCTGCGGCAAGACCACCGTGCTGCGCTGCGTCGCCGGGCTGAGCCGCCTGCCCGAGGGGGTGCTGCGCGTCGGCCGCGACGTCTGGCAGGACGGCGCCCGGGTGTTCGTGCCACCGCACCGGCGGCCCGTCGGGTACGTGTTCCAGGAAGCGAGCCTGTTCCCGCATCTGTCGGTGCCCGCCAACCTGCGCTTCGGCCAGCGGCGCGCGGCGGCGGGCGACCATGCCATTGCCTTCGACGAGGTGGTGGACCTGCTGGGGCTCGGCCGCCTGCTGGACCGGCCCACGGCCGTGCTCTCGGGCGGCGAGCGCCAGCGCGTCGCCATCGGCCGCGCCCTGCTGTCGCAACCGCGCCTGCTGCTGATGGATGAACCCCTGTCGGCGCTGGACCGCTTCAGCAAGGACGACATCCTGCCCTATCTGGAAACCCTGCACGATGCCTTGGACATTCCGGTGCTGTACGTCAGTCACGACATCGCCGAGGTGGAGCGCTTGGCCGACACCCTGGTGCTGATGGAGCACGGCCGGGCCAAGGCCGTTGGCCCCTTGTCCGCCCTGATGGCGGACCCCGCCCTTCCGCTCGCCCGCCTGCCCGAGGCCGCCGAGGTGCTCGACGCGCGGGTGGAGGCCCGCGACGAGACCTACGGCCTCGCGTCGGTATCCGTGCCCGGCGGGCATCTGTTGGTGCCGGGCCGCGTGGGCGCGGTCGGATCACCCTGCCGGGTGCGCATCCTGGCCTCGGACGTCAGCCTGACGCGGGACGCCCCGGGGCCGGCGCAGTCGAGCATCCTGAACGTGCTGCCGGTGCGGATCGTGGGGGCGGAGCCGACCGACGCCCACCTTGTGACGGTGTTCCTGCATCTGGGCGCGGACGGCCAGGGCGCGCCCCTGCTGGCGCGCATCACACGCAAGTCGTGGGATCTTCTGGGGCTGGCCGCCGGTCAAGCCGTCCACGCCCAGGTCAAGGGCGTGGCGCTGGTCGAGCGGGGGTCCGATCCCACTGCAAAGGACGAGGACACGCCATGATGCCGGTTCTGGACGATGCCGCCCTGTGGGCGCTGCTGCGCGAGGACGCCCCGTACGGCGACCTGACCACCCGGGCGCTGGGCCTGGACGGCACACCGGCCCGCCTGACGGCGGCGGCGCGCGGCCCCATGACCCTGTGCGGCGCGGAAGAGGCCGCGCGGCTGCTGTCGCTGCTGGGCGCGTCGGTGCGGGTCCAGGCGGCCAGCGGCAACGCTCTGGAGGCCGGCGCCCCCATCCTGGCCGCTGACGGTCCGGCCGAGACCCTGTTGTTGGGCTGGAAGGTCTCGCAGACGCTGATGGAGTGGGCCTCCGGGATCGCCACCCGGGCCCGCGCCATCGTGGACGCCGCCCACGCCGCCCGGCCGGACGCCGTGGTGGCCTGCACCCGCAAGGCCGTGCCGGGGACCCGCGCCTTGTCCGCCAAGGCCGTCCTGGCCGGCGGGGCGAGCCTGCACCGCACCGGCCTGTCGGACACCGTGTTGCTGTTCCCGGAACATCGGGCGGTGGCCGGCGGCGAGGCGGCGCTGGGGGGCCAGATCGCATCGCTCCGCCATGCCTGCCCGGAACGCACGGTGGTGGTCGAGGTCAAGACCGTGGACGCGGCCCTGACCGCCGCCCGCCACGGCGCGGACATGCTGCAGTTGGAGAAGTTCACGCCCGATCAAGTGGCCGACGTGGCCGCGCGCCTTCCCCCCGCAACACGGCCCTGCCTCGCGGCGGCGGGCGGGATCGGCGCGGCCAACGCGGGTGACTACGCCCGGGCCGGGGCGCGGGTGCTGGTCACCTCGGCCCCCTACACGGCACCGCCGGCCGATGTGGCCGTGACCCTCACGCGGTCGGACGGCTGAGGCGTCTTGCCGCCCGTCAGGTCTCGGACGTCTGCTCGGCCTTGCGGGCGTCCGCCGTGGCCTGGACCTCGCGCACAAGGATGCGGTGGCGATAGATGGCGTACACCGCCACCACCGCATAAAGGGCCAGTTCAAGCATCAGGTAGTCCGTGCCCTTGAGCATGGCGGTGTCTCCCGTCCGGAAATGAGACCAGCGGCGGATGAGTGTGACTCATGCGCCGCTGGCATCAGTTGCGACTGCCATTCAATGTCATATCGCGCCCGGACGGGATCAAGAGCCCCCGTGCCTCAGAACCCCGTCCCCATGCCGCTGCCGCTGAAGGACAGCGGGGCCGGCGAGATTTCCGCCACGGTGCCGTCGGACCGCACCTCCATGACCGCAAGGCCGCGCTGCACGGTTCCGTCCTGGCGGAAGCGGAAGATGCCGGCCGCGCCGTTGAACCCGGCGGCGCTGGTCAGCGTGGCCCGATCGAAGCGCGGGCCGCCCGACTGGCGCGCCAGCACACCGGCCAGCGCGGCGGCGTCATAGCCCAGGATGGCCAGGTCCGGCGGCTCGCTGCCGAAGGCGTCGCGGTACTTGGCCTCGAACCGGCGCACGCTGTCGCGCGGCGGCGTGGGGAAGATGCCGCCCGCGAGCGCGCTTTCGCGCCACAGCCCGGGATCATCCCACAGCATGGTCCCCATGTATCTCGTCCGGCGGCTGTCGATGTCCACATAGGCCAGACCGTTGACGGCGGCGCGCAGGCCGTCCCCCGTGTCGGGGATCAGCACGGCGTCCGTACCGCGCAGCGCCCGCGCCGGCTCGCGCAGGTCCGGGTTGTCGGGCGCATAGGTCTGCACCGAGATCACCTGGCCGCCCCGGGCCGCCACCTGATCGCGCAACGCCTGGGTGGCGACCTGTCCATAGGTCTCGGCCGGGGTCAGCGCGCCGAACGCGGTCCGGCCCTCGCTGATCGAAAAGCGGACCACCCGGTCCACCTGCTCGCGCACCAGGAAGCCCATGACGTACACGTTGCCGCCGGCAACACCGGGGTCGGTGGTGAAGGCGATCACGTTCACCCCCATCTGCCCGGCGATGGGCGCGACCTGCCGGGTGCTGCCCGCGAACACGGGGCCCAGCAGAAGCTGGGCGCCCTGGGACAGCGCCTGTTGCGCCGCGCGGGCCGCCCCGGCGGGACTGCCCCCGGTGTCGTAGGGTTGCAGCACGAAGCGGCTGTCGGCGGCGTCGAAGGCCCCCATCTGGGCGGCGTTGGACAGGCCCTCGCCGATGGCGGCGGCGGGCCCGGACAGCGGCACCAGCAGCCCCACGCGGACCAGCCCGTCGGCCGGCATCGCGCCCGCTCCGCCGAACGCCCCGGACAGCGGCGTATCCGGCGAGGGCATGGCGGGTCCCGGCTGCTGCGGCGGAGGCGTCCTGACCTGCGGCGGCGGCGCGGGGGTTGACGTGCGCGGCCCCGGCCCCGAAACAGGGGCGCAGGCCGCCAGCGTGAGTCCCACCAGGGCCACCAGGCCCATCAGTCCGAGGCGGCGGCGCGATCGTCCGCCCATATCTCCTGACGTCACCGTCACCGTGTTGTCTCCTTGCCTGTTCCCCCCCGGACCGGCGCGCCGGTCCCGACGGAAGACTCCGCCATGGCGCCTCAGCCTAGCCAGCCCGACTCCTCAAGTAAACCAAGCCCGACGCTGGCCCCGGGCCTGTACGTCGTGGCCACACCCATCGGCAACGCCGGGGACATCACCCTGCGCGCCCTGGAGGTGCTGCGGGCGGCCGCCGTCATCGCCTGCGAGGACACCCGCACGACGGGAGCCCTGATGGCCCGCCTGGGCATCCGCACGCCGCTGACGCCCTATCACGAGCACAACGCCGCCCGGCAGCGCCCGGCCCTGCTGGGGCGGCTGGCCAAGAGCGAGGCCGTCGCCCTGGTGTCCGACGCCGGCACGCCGCTGGTCAACGATCCCGGCTACAAGCTGACCACGGCCGCCATCGAGGCCGGTCATCCGGTGATCCCCCTGCCCGGCCCGTCCGCGCCGCTGGCCGCCCTGGTGGCCTCCGGCCTGCCCAGCGACCGTTTCCTGTACGCCGGCTTCCCGCCGCCCAAGGACAAGGCCCGCCGGGCCTTCATCGCCGAGTTGGCGGCGATCCCGGCCACCCTGATCCTGTTCGAGAGCGCCCGACGCCTGCCCGACACGCTCGCCGCCCTGGCGGACGGGCTGGGCGACCGGCCGGCCGCCGTCTGCCGCGAACTGACCAAGCTGTACGAGGAGATCCGGCGCGATCCCCTGCCCGCTCTGGCCGAGCATTACGCCGAAATGGGGCCACCCAAGGGCGAGGTCGTGATCGTCATCGGGCCGCCGGACCCGGACGCCGGCCGCGACCTGTCGCCGGAGGCTCTGGACGAGCGGCTGCGCGCCGCCCTGGCCGACGGCCTTGGGACGAAGGACGCGGCCGCCCGCGTGGCCACGGAAACCGGGGGGCACAAGCGCGACCTCTATCAGCGCGCGCTGACCCTGGGCCGGGAGGATGCGTCATGACGGCCCGGCGCGGCACGCCGGAGCGCCGCGCGGCCGACCGGGCCGGACGCGAGGCCGAAGACGCGGTCGCCGCCTGGCTGGCCGCCGCCGGCTGGGTCCTCCTGGACCGGCGCGCGCGCGGACGGCGGGGCGACGGCGCGGGCGAGATCGATATCGTGGCGCTTGATCCCACAGCCGAAGCGCCGGTCGTGGTGTTCGTCGAGGTCAAGGCGCGGCCCACCGTGGCCGCCGCGCTGGAGTCCGTCTCCGCCGCCCAGCGCCGCCGCCTGGCCGTGGCCGCCGAAGGCTGGCTCGCCGCCCATCCGGAGCACGCCCAGGCCGGCGTGCGCTTCGACGTGGTCAGCGTCACCCCGGGTGCGGGCCCGGACCACCTGCCCGACGCCTGGAGGCCGGAGGGGTGAGTGGCAATGTCGACCTAGTGTAACGACAAATTTGTTGTTACACTCGGCTCATGGGAGAAGGTTGATGGATGACCGTTGGACCTGGGACCCCATCAAGGCCGAGCGGAATCTCGCGAAGCATCGAGTCAGCTTCGAATTGGCCGCTCTGGTGTTCCAGGATCCCATGCAGTTGACCTTCGATGATCCCGAACGCTCCGAAATGCGCTTCCGAACGCTCGGGTCGGTCGGCGGAGCGGTGTTGGTTGTCGCTCATACGTGCCCCACCGAGACCGAGCCCGGTCGCATCATCAGTGCTCGCAGAGCAACACCGCGGGAAAGGCGGATGTATCATGAGAAACCATGACACCCTGCCCGACAGGCTTCAGCGGGAATTGGACGCCCTGGACCGCATGCCAGATGCCGACATCGACACAACGGACGTTCCAGAGGTGGCTGAGGGAAGCGCAGGCCGTCGCGGCGTGTTTTACCGGCCGGTCAAGCGGCAGGTGACGATCCGGCTTGATGCCGATGTGCTCGACTGGTTCCAGGCCAGCGGAAGACGTCACTATCAGACCCGAATCAATGCGGCCCTGCGATCCTACATCGACGCCCACAGTGAGTAACAAAAAGGCTCAAATAGCGTTCGCTATGCATTCCCGGATTTGGTATCATGAAGGATACCGAACGCGGGAGGCGGGCATGGATCGGGACACGTT
>NZ_WIVE01000120.1 GCF_009601025.1 Roseospira navarrensis
CCGTGGGGCGCGCCCCACGGATGGGCATGCAGGTGCGCCCCCTCGTGCAAAATTTCCAGACATCAGGTTACACAGCCATTCAATCGCACCTTGAAAGCTAACTTGGGACAGTAAGCTCTAGCCGTGAAGGGTACTTCTGAAAGATAGCAGCTGAGCGCCACAAAAAATGAAGCGGAAATTAGGAATAACACCCATCAAGTCTACACAGAACTCTCGCAATCCAAGGAGGCGAGCTCCAGCAAAGATTTACAGGTACTCCGGCAACTTGGTCTTCCACTCGCTCATGAGGATGAGGGTGCAGTTGACCGTCTCGCCGTTGTTCTGGACAAGCTCCAGTTCGCCGGCCGGCGTCGCGTCGTCCCACTGGAAATTGCCCGACATGAACTCCAGCACCTCGCGCTTGTAGGCGGTGTCCAGGTTGTCGAGCTGATCGCCTTTCGTCTCCAGCACGGATATCCGCTGCGCTTCGCCCTCGCCCTGCACCGCGAAGATAAAATCAGGGTATATTTTCGCCCGCTTCCATCCTTGGATGCTGTACTGCTTGCGCGCGACGTTTCGGTGCCACCAGACCATGGCCTTCTCGCCATCGAGATAAACAGCCACGTCCCGCTCGTCCTTGTTGAGATCATCCTTGTAGACCGGCGCGAACAAGCTCTTCTTCAGCGGCGCACCGTCCTTGCCGGGAAGCTGATCCGCGCCCTCCGGCTGCATGGTCTCCATCTCGAACGGCATGCGCCAGTTGCGACCGTCGAGACGTAGCCGGAACTGAATGCGGCCGGCGGCCACCTCGTCCTTGAAGAGTCTTTCGGCACGCGCCGTGCGTTCGGCATCAAGCCCACGCCGCAGCTCTTCCACGATCAGGCTGGTGAGCTTGCCGAGCTTGTCGTCATCAAAGCCCCGCGCCTTCAACGCCTCCACAAGCCGCGCGACGATCTGGCGGCCGACAAAGGGGTTAAGCACCAGGTCGGATATCATCCGCACCACGTGGGGCGCGTTGAATCTCATGGTCTCGTGGGTGGCCTCGATGCTTTCGCCGACGAAGAGCTCGTCGCCGTCATCCGACAACCTGATCCGCTGGAGCTGACTTTCGGACGCCTGGGCATTCTCGGGAATGCGCTCGGCGATCTCTTTCGGATCGAAGTCGCGCCAGTCTATGGCGGACAGAATGTCTGTTTCGTAGTCCAGCTCTCGCACATCCGCGCCGTCAACGCGCATGACCTTGGGAAGGTAAATCTCGGTGGACTTGAAGTCCGGCCGGCGCTCGATCTTGCGCGCCACCTTGCCGGCCGCGCCGGGGTCGTCGGCCGCCACCTCCAACACCAGATCGCCCAAGCCGTCCTGTTCCAAACCTTCCTTGATCGCGCTCACCACGTCGGCCGTTGCCGCGTGGTGCGTGATAACATGGCACTCGTCCAGGGCCGGTATCTCGGCTTTCAAGGCGTCCGGCTGGCGCAGAATGCGCCCGACAAGCTGCGTCATGGCCTTCTTGTTCGAACTGGCGGCCAGCGAGCACAGCACATAGGCGAAGGGGCAATCCCACCCCTCCTGAAGCGCCTGCTTGGTGATGATCGCCCGCACGCGGTTGGTGGGCGCGAGAAGGTTCTGGTTCTCGGGCTGGCTCAAATCGTTCGTCTCGGCCGTCTTGATCGCGATCTCCGCCTCGTCGAAGCCGGCGGTCAAAAGCCATTCCTTCACGTCCTCCGCGTGAATGTGTCCGCTTTCCCGTTGCTCGGCACCGGTGCGCTCCACCTGGATCAGCATGATCGGCCGGATATAGCGGCCGGTGTCCGCGCGCAGCGCCCGCGCCTTCTGGTCCAGGTCGTCCAGCTTGGTCAGCGCCGCGTTGAGGGTGGCCTTCCAGTCCGTGCCCTGACGCGGGTCGAGATTGAGGGGCATCTTGATCATGCCCTCGCGGTCCAGTTCGCGGCCCGTCACCTCGACCAGGACATTCGCATAACGGCCCTCGCGCGGGTTCTTGCCGCCGCGCGGCTGCACGTCCTGCGGGGTCGCGGTCAGCTCCAGCACAAAGCAGGGATTGAAGCCGTAGAGGGTCTTGAAGGCCAGATCGGATATGGCCCGGTGGCCCTCGTCCAGCACCACCACCGGTCGGATCACGCGCAAGGCGTTGCCAAGCGAGTCCTTCACCATCGGGAAGATATCGTCATAGGCGGCAAGGTTCGGCGTCTTCTCGATTGCCGCCTTGTGCGCCTGCTGCTCTCCCTCCGGCGGAAAGAAGCCGTGCACGTCGCCCCGGTCCTGAAACATCTTCAGGGTGTCCTGGGTCTCCCGGTTCGCGGACTGGAGCATCAAGAGCATGACGCACAGATTGTTCTCCACGTCCCGGGCATCGAGGGTGTCGGTTTTCTCCATGATCCGCACGCGGCCGGCGGCGGCCCGGTCGAGCGCCTGGCGATACGGGTGCTGGCGATCCTTCAGGTGCTTCAGCGTTTGGGTGTAGATCGCCTCGTTCGGCACGATCCACAGCACAAAGCCGGTATTGCGGCCGAGATAGCGACCCATGATCCGAGAGACGCCATTGACGGCGAGATAGGTTTTGCCGCCGCCGGTGGGCACCTTCAGCACGGCATTGGGCACGGGTCGCCCCACCCCGTCCCGGCGTTCCGAAAAGGGCATGTTTGCACGGGACGCCGGCAGCTTGCCGGCCGCCTTCAGCTCTTGCCATGCCGCTTCGGCAAAGTCCGGCACCTCAAGCTTCAGGTGCGGCTTGCTGGCCGCTAGCTCGGCGATCTCGTCGGCCTCGGCCTTCTTCTCCTTCAACACGTCGAGATACGTGTCGATGGTGGTCAGCACCCGGTCCTGATAGTCGAGCTGGCGCAACATCCGATCAGCTCCGCTCGATCCGGTAGAGCGAGAAGGGAAGCGGCACGAATTCCACCGGGATATTCTGCTCCTTCAGCATCTTCTGGCTGACAAAGCGCGCCGGCGCGAAAACAAGGTGCTTCTTGCCCGGCTTGGCCGCCGCGAACTCCTTGGCGCGGGAAAGGGTCAACGCCGCCTCAGGCGACTTCAGCCATTCCAGATCAGGCTTGTAGATCAGCCAGACATGCTCGCTCTCGCTTTCGCCGAGATAGAAGGCGGCCTCGTCCATCGCCGCCGATTCCAGCGCCTCGTTTGTCGCCATGTGGAAGAGCGCCGCGCCAAGCGAGGCATAGGGCGGCAGGTCTTCGCCGCTCAACACCTTGTCCAACTCGACCGGCTCGCCAAGCGTGCAATAGGTGAAGGTGCCGCCCAGGCCCTCGGCGTGTTCATCCACCTTCTTCTCGCCGGTGACGATCAGCTCGCCGTCCTTCACCTGCTTTTTGATGCTGTCATACTCATGGCCGTGCAGGTTCTCTATCCCCTCGACCTGCTTAGTCAGCTTCTCCGCGCTCTTGAGCTTGGTCCAGGATAGCTTCTCGCGGAGCAATTCCGTTCGTTGCGTGCCTTTGAAGTCGTAGCCTTTGATTACCCGCCGAACTCGCTCGGCAGTCAATTCGTCGGCATAGCCTTCCATTTCAACAAGAATGAATGTCCGGTCTCCAGAGTCAGCTTGGTTTTGCGCTAGAACTGCGTGCGCCGTTGATCCCGTTCCTGCAAAAGAATCGAGGATCAAACTATCCTTCTTCGTGGCAATCTGAATTATTCGTCTAATAAGTCGTGGCGGCTTCGGCGCGTGAAAATCTATCTCTACCTTTTCTGAAAAAATCTCCAAAAGCTGCTTCTTCGAATCTTCAGTATCATCCACCTCGTGACTCATCCACAGGGTAGATGGGACCAAACCTTTTGCTTCTTCTCGGTATTGTTTTATACGCGGCCGGCCGTTTCCACCCTTCGGCCAGTAAACTCGCCCTTCGGCCTTGAGGCGCTCAAACTCCGGCTCTGTCGCGCCCCAGCACCGGCCTTTCGGCGGATCAAGCTCTACGCCTGTCGGAGTGACAATTTTATAAACTTGATTCTCTCGGAACCCTTGCGCGGAAAACGGGATGGAGGACCATTCGCCCTTCGGGTCATTGTCAGGATTTGAGTACCCGTTCTCACCCGGCAAAAGCAAGTTTCTGTACAGTTTCCATAAATCAGGATCACTCTTAGAATATACAAGTATGTGATCGATACTTGGAGATAGAGCCGCGCGGTTCTCGCGAGAGGTTCTTTTTTGCCACGCGATTTGGCCAACGCACCGCTCGGCACCAAAAATCTCGTCTAGAATTGCCCGGCCCCGATGCACCTCGTTATCGTCCAGCGTTATCCATAGACTTCCGTGCTCGGACAGTAATTCAAAAAGGAGACGTAGTCGCGGCCACATCATGGCGCACCACTTGTCGTGGCGAAGACCGTCCTCGATCCCGATGGGGTTCGAGTCCAGCCATTCCTTGATCATTGGCGCGTTGACGTTGTCATTATAACTCCAGCCCTCATTGCCGGTGTTATAGGGTGGGTCGATAAAGATGCAGTCCACCTTGCCGGCATAGAGCGGCAAGAGGGCCTTCAGCGCGTGTAGATTGTCGCCGTGAATGATCAGATTGCCGTCGAGCGAGGGGTCGCCGATGCCCTTGTCCGCGTGCATCTCCAGCGGCCGGAACGGCACCGCCAAGTGGTGGTTGTAGACAAACTCTTTCCCCTTGAAATTCAGCTCCGTCATCCCCGGCCCTCGTTCCGATCCTTGTTCTCTTGTACGGCGTCTCCCGGCGCGTCTGGCGCACGCTGCGCGGCGGCCTCGCGTTCGATCATCAGGCGCAACCCCTCGCGAACAACCTCGCTCGCGTTGTTGTAGAGCCCGGACGCGACTTTGCGTCGAACGAACTCTTCCAGTTGTGGTGTGAGCGAGACGTTCATCCCCGATCCTCCCCGGTCGAGGATCGACAACGCAGCGAAGATTGTCAAACTTTGTTAAAGGCTTATCCCTTTGCTTCCGGCGCGATCAACATATCGTAGGAGATTGGGCCTTTGGTGGTGGCGATGCCCAGGA
>NZ_WIVE01000121.1 GCF_009601025.1 Roseospira navarrensis
AACGTGTCCCGATCCATGCCCGCCTCCCGCGTTCGGTATCCTTCATGATACCAAATCCGGGAATGCATAGCGAACGCTATTTGAGCCTTCCTGAACGGCGGCGTAAGCTGAATCCTCTTCCGCGTTCTCGAGCGGACTGAAACCTCATGAAGAGCGTCGCCCGTTGGGAAACGCGGCGCTGAAGCCTCTTCCGCGTTCTCGAGCGGACTGAAACCAGGGCCTTCAGGCCCTCGGCGGAGACGTACGCTGAAGCCTCTTCCGCGTTCTCGAGCGGACTGAAACAAACCGATGCCGTTGAGGCTCGTGGATTCCACGCTGAGGCCTCTTCCGCGTTCTCGAGCGGACTGAAACTTGGGCAGGACGTTGTCCCGCACCCAGCCGTCGGGCTGAGGCCTCTTCCGCGTTCTCGAGCGGACAGCACATGGGCCAAACTGAAAGAGGCGCCCCCCCGGAGCGGGGGCGCCTCTTTCAGTTTGGCTACAGGGCTATCGTGAGCGGATCCCGGCGTCCGCTCCCGTTTGATGAGTCGGGATCAGTCGCCCGGCAACTGCCCGGCTGCGGTGGCGGTCGTTGTTCTGTCACCCGCATCTAGGGAGACATGGCCGCTGGATTGCAGCGCCAGCCCCAGTCCAAACAGAAGAGCCGCCCCGGCGGCCAGGGTCCGCCGCGCGCCCTTCTGCCACGTCGTGCGCCCCTGCTTCGTCTCCACACGGCGACCGATCCAGGGCCAGGCCCGGAACAGGCCTGGACTGACTGCAAGGGCGATCAACCCGGCGACCGCCATCGCGAACAGGCTGGCCAGCACCCATGTGTAGCCAGCCGACGCGCCCAGGGCGGTGGTCGCCCGCTCCAGCAGCGGCCACAGGAAGAAGTGGCTGGCGATGTCCTGGCTGCCCAGCACGGCGAATAGCACCGCGAACGGCAGGGCGATGGCGGCGATGGTGCGCTCGCGGCGCTCCTCCTCCGCGATGAGGGTGTTGTTTCGGGCGTCTTCCTCGGCGGACAGGAAATTCTGCATCTGCTGGATTTCGTCGCGCACCATCTGATAGTCGGCGGTGCAGCCCGTGCGCTTGCTCATGGTCTCGAACAGCTCAAGGCCCTGGACCTGACTGCTCATGCGCTCGAACCAGATGTGGTTGGTGAACTCGAGCTGGCGCCGATGAAGGGCATGGTAAAGGGTCGCCAGGGTCTTGTCGCGCGTCTCTCGGGTCCATCGCGTGCCAACGGCCTTTGGGGACGGGTCGGTGACGAAGCGCAGGGCATCGGTCACCTGGAGCGAGAACGTGCCCAGCGCCGCCACATAGGCCTGGGCCACCAGGGCCATGCGGCGGTACATCGTCGCCATGTGGATGCCGTGGATCACACCGCGTGCGAAACCGTCCGGGCCATCCATCACCACGCAGACAAAGCTGTGAGCCGTGGCCATGTAACGCGTGCCCCAGCACAGATACCGCTCGTAGAGTCCGGCCTTGTACTCCTTCACCGCGAAATCGGGATCGCACGTGTGCCCGGTGCCGTAGGGATCGACTGTCGTCAGCCGCGTCAGCATGACATCGAACAGATCCTTGCCGCGCGGGGTGGCCGGAAGCCGTCCGAACGGCACGACGGATGCGATGACGCGCGCACGATCATCGAACAGAGCACGGACGCGCGGATCTCCATTGGCGGGCAGGGCCCCATCAGAGGCGAGGTCCTCTTGCTTCAGACCGAGCGCGTAGTCCAGCAGGCTCGGGAACCAGCCCGTAAATGGTGTCGTAGAGATCTCGGCCCCGTGGGGGAGGGTTGCATCTTCCGCGTCCGCTCTTTTCAGGGTGATCTCGGATGGACGGCCCTGCTCACCCCCCTCGGAGCACATGGTGGAATGCGTGAACCGCAGCTTTCCGTTGATTTCGATGACCTGACCCAAGGGGCGTTTGACGTCTTCGCGCTTCGGGGCAAGCAGTTCCACCCAGGTGATTTGTTGGAATTTCTCGTCCTTCTTCAATGCGGGCGGGTCTTCGCCGACCGTCCACTCCACCATGACGACATCGTTGTAGAAAAAATGCAGACGCAGTCCGGTCACGTCCAGTGAGACGGGTTCGCGGTACCCTGTTTTTGGCTTCTTAGGCTCTGCCTTTCGGTACAGCGTGAACGAAAGGTCTTCTGTCGGCAGAGCCAGGGACACCAGGGCGCGGCCCCACTCGATCTGCTTCACGGCCTGTTCAAAAGGGGGCTGGGCGGCCGACGGCTGAGATCGCGCGTCAGAGAAGTCTGGTGAGGCGGGATCGGGACGCCATGCCATGAGGTCGCGGAGGTGCGGCAGAAAGTAATGCCATTCCTCGTCCCCGATCGCCACGGGCTCCGGGCGTCCGCCTCCGCGAGGGGTCTCGTGCCAGGCTGACAAATAGTCCAGAACGCGGCGCTTCAGAGTGCTGACCGTCGGGATGCGCGCGTCTCCTTCGTCATCCGCATCCGTTGTCGCGGCGGTCGGGATCGGATCCCCAAGCGCCAGCGCCTGGACGAAGCTGGTCCGCCACGCGGCAACCCTCCGGTTGCCGGTCAACAGGTCCCCCAGGAGGCATTCGACAAGGTCAGAAAGCGCCTGTGCCTGTCCCCCCAGGGCGTCACGTGCCCCGAAGTAGGCGCTGTCGCCGCCCCCCGCGTAGCATTCCAACCGCCCGATTTCCGCCGGCCATGTCTTGCGAACCGCCGGATCGAACCACTGAGCGACCTGATCGAGCCGATCCCGCGCCCCCGAGAACTCGATGCGGGTCAGGTGACCAGCCGCGTGCTTAGGCTTGACCGGATCCGGCAGACCTCCGGACCGGGCCCTTTTGAGGGAGCCCTCGTCGTAAAAGACCAGCAGCATTTCGATAGAGTGAGTGAGTGCCTCGACGCCGTCGGCGCCGGCCTTTTCCCAGTACACGGCGTCGGCCATTTCGTATCGGAACGCGTCCGGGACGCACGCCAGCAGTAGGCGCGGGCCATCCGCGTCGGATGGCACACCGTCCAGGTCGAGCCAGCGCGCCCGGCCCGTCTCGAAGGCTTCACGAAGGGCAACGCGGGCTTTGCCGATCCTGGCGTCCGTATCCGACAGCGCGTCATCCTGATGTGGGGCTTCGCTCAGCCGGACCAGTTCGTCCGTCTTAGGCGGCACGTCTCGCGCCGCCAGTCTGGCGATGGTCAGGTCGCGACGGCGGATGTCCCACACCCGATCCCGCGCTTCGCTCTCTGTCTTGCACTGGCGCAGGGCAACCTTGGCCAACTCCGGGATGAACCCGCGATCATTGGCGGCCACAAGGGGGATGTCTCGGTCAAGGTCAGCTGGAAGAGGCGTATCGGGATCAACATCCAGCAGGCGCCTGACCTGTTCCAGGGACGACAGCGGCGACCGCCGGTCGACCACTTCGCCGGGGGCGTTCGCGTAGATATGGTGGTCCACCGAAACCACGGTGTGGTTATGTTCCATGACGCGTTCGCGGACAGCATCGTCGGGAAGCTCGACCATGATGACGGTGGGCGCCAACTTATCGAGCGTCTTCTGGTCAATGACGGCGCGGCCGCCCCAACCGTGTGACAGCGGGTTTTCCCTGGGCCGAAGGGTACGGGCCCCGCGCCGACAGTCCAAAGCCCGGACCAGACGGATAATGGTGGCGGCCTCAAGATCGTTGACGGCGACGACCACGCTGTGGGTTGGCGTCGGCGGGTTTTGACTCACCTCGGTCATGCGGATCGGTCCTTGATCTTCGGCTTGGAACTTTCGTTTGAAGATGGCCTGTCGTCACGCACCGTCCCGTCAGCGGGCCGTTCCACCAGGTCACGAACACCGGCCAGCGCGCGTTCACAGGCGTCCACTTCTTGGATAATGCGGCCCCGGTCGATGTGGTCGAGCTTGCCGTCGGCCAGCGCGTGGTGGACGGCTTCCAGGATGTCCGTGGCCTCAATGATGGTCCGCACGGCGCCGTCCTGAAGGCTTGGCGGTTGATCTGCATTGCCACGGTCCTGCCGGTCGAGGACAAGGTAGTCTGTTCCACGGGTGAAATACCGGACCAGGTCGGCTTCGGGGATCCGGGCGATCAGAGTCCGGATCTCGGCTGCACTGAATGGTGTCCGGCCACGAACCCGCGCATACAATGCATGGTAGCTGAGGTTCATCGCCTCCGCGAGATCTGACAGGTCCGTGGTCCGACCCGTCATCAAGAGCCGATGAACCTCATCGGCGAAGGCCCGTCCCCGATCTCCCATAAAACACCCCTTTGCAACCGGCCCCTTCCCTATAGCGTGTGTCAGAATGCAGAGCCAGCAAAACAGACAGGGCATTTTGACATCCCGGGGTTGCCAAGGGTCAGAGGCGGCCTATTTTGTCATATTTGCGTGAGCATGTGATTGCGGGTGAAGTAGTGCGATCATTGAAAATGGTGCGCAAGCGGAAAGACAAAAACTATGCTGTCGCAGTATTTAGTAAAATGGTCAGCGTGAAAATAGCCGGAAGATTGAAACGTTACAATTTTTTGGTGGGCGTCAAAAAATAAACGAAATCTGGCAGTGTAATTTTTGTGTGCTCTGTCATTTGGGGTGCAGTGTGAATGTGGAAAAAGGCTTATCCCTTTGAGTCCGGGACCACATCATGTGGTGACAGGTGGCCTGAAACGGCGTAGAACATAACGTGAAC
>NZ_WIVE01000122.1 GCF_009601025.1 Roseospira navarrensis
CCCGTGCAATCCTGGCATGCATCGCCGGACTTATCTCGCCCAAACAACCAGCATGCATATCTAACGCAAACTGAGCCTATTTTTTTGTGGAGGGAAACCCGCATTCATCGCGAAGAGTCTCTTCCGCCCGCATCGTGGGTTGAACGGCCGGGACTCGCACCATGACGCATGAGCTGCTGTTTCTGTATTGCCTGACCATCTTCTCGGTCTCGATCGTGCCCGGTCCGAGCATGATCCTGGCCTTTTCCGAAGGCATGATGCGCGGCACGCTCGGCGCGCTGCCCGCCGCGCTGGGCAACATGGTCGCCTCGTTGACGCAGGCCTTGCTGGCCTATGCGGCGTTCCAGTCCCTGATGAGCCTCGGCCCGGGCGTGCTGACGCTGCTGCAGATCGTGGGAGCCGTGTTCATCGGATACATCGGCTACCTTTTCCTGACGAGCGGCGCGAACGGGGGCCTGGATGAGGGGGACGCCACACTTCTGAGCCGGCCGCCGGTGCTGCGGTTCGCCGACGGGTTCGTGGTTGCCTTTTTCAACCCGAAGGCGATCCTGTTCTTCGTCGCCCTGTACCCCAGCTTCGTGGGGGGCGCCGCCACCCTCACGGCGACCCACGCCCTGTTCGTGTTTGTGCCGATCGGAACCATCGCGCTGACGTGCTTCGCCCTCTACAGCGTCGCCGGCCAATTCTCGGGCGCGGCCCTGACGGGCAGGACCGCCCTGGGGCGCGTGATTCCGGGTCTGGGGGCCGTGCTGCTGGGGCTGGCGGCGCTCTATCTTCTGAGGGCGCTGGCCACCCTCGATTGGGCGGACCTGTGGCCGATGTGAGCGCTCAGGGGCGCTGCCGTTCAAAGAACCGCCAGAGCGTTTCCGTCGCGTCCAGGGCCGTGCTCGGGGCCTCCCCCTGTGTCCAGGGCTGACCGCCGGGCCAGTCGTGCGCGTTGTCGTGCACTAGGATGCGCTCGACCGCCACGCCGGGCGGGCAGGCGTATCGCCAGGACGAGACTCTCGGCCCCCGGTCGGGACCCGGCTCCGGGTCCGGCGCGCAGCCGTTCGCCCTGGCCCAGAACGCGCCCTGGTAGGCCGCCGGCCGCATCGGCCGGCCGTCCCACGCCCGCACGAACGGGCCGTCCGTGAGACCACCCTCCGGCGGAACCATGCGGTCCAGCGCACCGTTGATGATAAGCACCGACACGGGGACCCGGGGCGTCGCCTCGTCCCCGAACAGACCGGCGATCACCGTACCGATGGCCGCCACTCTGTCGCTCATCTCGATCCCGATGCGGTGGGCCAGCATGCCGCCGTTGGACAGGCCGGCGACGAAGACCCGGTCCGGGTCCACGGGATGGTCGCGCAGGAGGGTCTCGATCAGGGCCCGGATGAACCCGACATCATCCACCCCGGTCCGCATGGCGAAGGCGCAGCAGTGGTGGGCATTCCAGGTGTACAGCCGGCCGCCCGGGCTGGTGCCTTCCGGATAGGCGACCAGGAAGCCCTCGCGCGTCGCCAGCCGGCTGAAGCCGGTCATGCGGACGGCGCTTTCCGCCGTGCCGCCGCCCCCGTGCAGCACCACGACAAGGGGGACGGGCTCGGCCCCGGTTCGGACGCGCGCGGGCACGTGCAGAAGGTAGCGGCGCGTCAGACCGTCGTGCAGCAGCGTGTGGACCGTCGGGCCGGGTGCGCTGTTCCGAGCCTGTGCGGGCGACAGGGCCGCCGCCGCGAGCGCCATGACGAGACCGGCGAGCGCGCCGATGAGGAGACCAGATCGTGTCGACGCCATGCCTTACCTCCCGGTGCCGTGGGACCTGCCTGCCGGGAGCCTACACCAGAATGACCCAGAGACACTCGAACGCTTTGCGCCCGCGATCGCGCGCCCGCCCAGAGCAACGGGCTCAGGTTAACGGCATCGTTCTTCCAGGCCTTTGCATCGGGTCGGAGACCAGCGCGCGAGGTCCTTCAGCCGCTTCGCGGCTTCAGGATGACTTCTTATAATAGTAGTGCGTCATCCCGAGCGAGCGAAGCGAAACGAGGGATCTCGAGAGGCCTGCTCCGACAACGCGGACCGTGCCGACATGTTCACCTGAGCCCGTCGCCCTTCGCGCCCACCCGTTCAGCCCACCGCCGCCTCGGCCTCGGCCGCCTCCAGGGTTTCCTGGGCCTCCATCCAGCGGGTCTCGGCCGCCTCCAGCTTTTTCGCGACCGCGCCCAGGTCCTTTTGCAGCGCGGTCAGGCGGTCGGCCGGGCCGTCGTAGAGCGTGGGATCGGCCATGCGCTCTTCCAGGCGCGCCTTCTCGGCCGAGAGCTTTTCCACATCCTTCTCGGCCGCCTGGATGGCCTTGCGCAGCGGCGCGGTGCGCTGCCGGAATTCGGCCGCCGCCCGGCGCTCGTCCTTGCGGTTCTGCGCGGTGGCACTGCCCCCGGTCCCTTTCGCGGCCTCGTTCTCCGCCCGGGCCTCGCGCCGGTCCTCCCGCGCGCGCTCCAGCAGCAGCCGGCGATAGTCGCCCATGTCGCCCTCGAAGGGGGCGACCGTGCCGCCGTCCACCAGCCACAGCCGATCGGCCGCCAGCTCCACCAGATGCGGGTCGTGGGTGATGAGCACCACCGCGCCCTCAAACGCGTTCAGGGCCGCCACCAGCGCCTCGCGGGTGTCGATGTCCAGGTGGTTGGTGGGCTCGTCCAGGATCATCAGGTGCGGCGCCTCGCGGCTCATCAGGGCGATCAGCAGGCGCGCCTTCTCGCCGCCGGACAGGTTCCTGACCGGCGTGTCCGCATGCTGGGCGGTGAAGTCGAAGCGGCCGAGATGAGCCCGCAGCCGGGTATCATTCACCTCCGGCATGGCCCGGCGCATGTGCCACAGGGGCGCCTGGTCCGGAACCAGTTCCTCCATCTGGTGCTGGGCGAAGTAGCCCACCGACAGCTTGGGCGAGGCCTTCAGTTCGCCCGCCATCAGGCCCAGCCGCCCGGCCAGCACCTTGGCCAGCGTCGACTTGCCGTTGCCGTTGGCCCCCAACAGGGCCACGCGGTCGTCCATGTCGAGGCGCAGGTTCAGCCGCCGCAGGATCGCCGTCTCGCCATAGCCGGCCACGCCGCCCTCGATGGCCACCAGCGGCGGGGCCAAGGGTGCGGGCGCGGGAAAGTCGAAGCTGATGGCGTGATCCTCGATCACCGGGGCCACCATCTCCATCTTCTCCAGCAGCTTGACGCGGCTTTGCGCCTGCCGGGCCTTGGTCGCCTTGGCGCGGAAGCGGTCGATGAACGCCTGGATCTTCTGGCGCTGAGCCTGCTGCTTCTCGTAGGCGCGGGCCTGCAGGTCCATCTGCTCCCGGCGCGTCTTCTCAAAGGTGTCGTAGTCGCCGCCGTAGCTGGTCAGCTTCAGGTTTTCCAGATGCCAGATGCGGTTGACCGCCCGGTTCAGCAGCGCGCGGTCATGGCTGATGATGAACACCGTTCCCGGATAGGAGGCAAGGTGTCCCTCCAGCCAGAGCGTCGCCTCCAGGTCCAGGTGGTTGGTCGGCTCGTCGAGCAGCAGCAGGTCCGGCCGCGCGAACAGCACGGCGGCGAGCGCCACGCGCATGCGCCAGCCGCCCGAGTAGTCGCCGACGGCGCGGCCATGGTGCTCGGCCGGGAAGCCCAGCCCGGCGAGGATGCGCGCCGCCCGCGCCTCGGCGGTATGGGCCTCGATGGCCGTCAGGCGCTCGTGAATCTCGCCGATGCGGTGGCCGTCGGTGGTCGCGGCCTCCTCGGCCAGCAGGGCGGCGCGCTCGGTGTCCGCCGCCAGCACGCAGTCGAGCAGCGAGACCGGGCCGTCCGGCGCCTCCTGCGCCAGCCGCCCGACGCGGGCGCGCGGATGCACGACGATCTCGCCCGCGTCCGGTGCGATCTCGCCCAGGATCAGGCGCAGCAGAGTGGACTTGCCGGTGCCGTTGCGCCCGACCAGACCGACGCGCGCACCGGCGGGCAGCGAGACACTCGCGCCATCGAACAGCAGGCGCCCGCCGATGCGGTATGTAAGGCCGTTGATCTGAAGCATGACGGCGGGGTGATAGCACGACCCCGCCGCCCGCAACAGGGGGGCGACGCGCGGGAGAGGGCGACGAGCTCAGGTGAACGGGATCGCTCTTCCAGGTCTTTGCAGTTGGGCGGGGATCTGCGCTCGAGGTCCTTCAGTTGCTTCGCGGCTTCAGGATGACATCCTATAATTTTAGGCTCAAATAGCGTTCGCTATGCATTCCCGGATTTGGTATCATGAAGGATACCGAACGCGGGAGGCGGGCATGGATCGGGACACGTT
>NZ_WIVE01000123.1 GCF_009601025.1 Roseospira navarrensis
TCTGGATAACCCGATCCGCCAAGCTCGAGAGATTGTCGCGGAAGTCGGGCGGATTTCGTACTTCCTCAGTTTCACACTCGACATGGCCGCTCATCACGGTTTCATATCGGACGTACCGCCGTTGGCCTGCGAGGGCCTGCGAGACCTTCAAGACACTATCTGTGTCCGCACGGAACAGGCGGAAAAACTTCTTGAGACGGCCCATCAGGACCGGATGCGCGACCACGCGCGCCTTGCCGCAAAGGAGAACCCGTCATGACCCTGCCCGCCAACAAGCTGAAGGTCGTTCATGAGGCGAAGCGCCAACTCGGGCTTTCGGATGACCTGTACCGCGATATCCTATGGAACGTGGCGGGTGTCGAAAGCGCCCGCGACCTGGACGACACGGGGTTTGATCAGGTCATGGCCCGGTTCCGCGACCTGGGGTTCGTCTCGACCGCCCGGAAGCGGTACTATGGCGACCGGCCCGGCATGGCGTCGGCCAAACAGGTCAAGCTGATCCGGTCCTTGTGGCGGGAGTATGTGGGCGGCGCCACCGATGACGTGGCCCTGGATCACTGGATCCGACGCACCTTTCATGTGGACAGTCTGCGCTTCGTGGACGCGGACATGGCGCATCGCGTGGTCGGGGCGTTGATGCAGATGAAGCGGCGCCGGTCGGAGGCCAAGGCCGGGTGAGGACCCGGCCGGGTCTTGGATCGGGAAAGGGCGTCGGCGCGGGCCGGCGCCCTTTTCCGTGGCGGCCCCTCAGAGCACGCGTGGCGCGCGTTCCGGTATGGCGCCCCGGTTTGGCCCCGACGCTGCGGGACGCGCACACAGACCCCTTCCACGGCCTCTTATCCGTCTCTTAAACGGGGAATGGTGTTGCATGGGCAAACCTTGAACCGTGTCGCCCCTTGCCCTGAAGTCCTTCCGGACAGTCGGGCCGGTGCAAAGCTGGCACGGTTCCCGGACGGTTGTCCGGGCGCGGAAGGACGCACGTCCGGGTAGTCAGGTCCCAAGACCCGCTGATGCCGGACGTGCCATGTTCCTTGACGATCTTCCCTCCATTGCCGAACGGCGGCGCTTGGGCATCTATGTGTCCGACGTCGAGAACTGCGTGGCGGAGCGTTTCGGGGAGGCCGTCGCGCGCCAGCTCATACGTGCGTGTGGCGGCCAGACGATTCTGCTGCCCCGTCAAGCCCGGCCGAAACACAAGGTGGCCGTTGCGGTTGGTCTGCCAGTTTTGGCCGCGCTGATCGAGCACTACGGCGCCCCGCAATCAATCTACATCCCGGTGCCGTCCCGCTGGCGGTACGACGTTCGCCTGCGCCGCGCCATCATGGCCAACCCTGGGGCAACCAATGCCGACATTGGGAGCGTTGCCGGATGCAGCGAACGCGCCGTGCGCCGGTGTCGCGCATCGATGCGAGCGGCCGGCCTGAACCCGCCTGCGGCAGCGTCGTGTTCGGTGGCCAAACGCAATCAGGAGACAACCTCATGGCCGACATGACATACAGCCTGGGCATCGACCTGGCCGGCAACCTGGCCACGCGCGCCCGCACCTATTCGACGGCGCTGAACCGCTTCAGCACCTCGGGGCAACGCTCGCTGCGCGCCCTGTCCACGGCGGCCGGCGGCCTTGACCGGGGCCTGTCCAGCCTGGGCAACCGGTACACGGCCTTGCTGACCGGCGCCGGTGCGACGCAGGCCATCCGCTTGGTGGGGCAGATGGACGCGGCCATGCGGCGCCTGGCCACGGATGCCGAAGCGCCGTTGGAAAAGGTCATGGCGCTGAAGGAACAATTCTTCGCCCATGCCAACGAATTCCGGATCGACCCGGACCAGGTGGTGGCGGGCGTGGCGGAAATCGTCGCCATCACGGGCGACCTGGATTTCGCCGCGAAGAACATGCGGACCATCGCCATGGGCATCCAGGCGACGGGCGCCCTTGGTGCGGATGTCGGCACCAACATCGCGTCCTATTACAACAACCTGAACATCCGGGATGCCGAAGCGGTCGCGCGGATGTTCGACACGCAGAACCAGCAGGCCAAGGCCGGCGCCGTCGGCTTCCGGGTGGCCGGCCGGGAGATCGCCGAACTGACGGGGCAGTACGCGACCCTGCGACGAACAGGCGAGGAGGCGGGCCGGGAGCTGTTTGCCCTGCAACAGGTGGTGACGGAGGTCACCGGCAACGCTCCGGAGACGACAACCGCCATCATCGGGATGATCGAGGCCGTCACCGATGAGAACAAGGCGGCGTTCTTCAGGGGCGCCGGCATTCGCCTGCGTGAGGATGACGGGGTCACCTACCGCGCCTTGCCGGAGATCATGAAAGACGTGATCCGGGTCACCGGCGGCGACCCCGCCGAACTGAGCAAGGTGTTCGACCAGACCGCCAAGACGGCCCTGGCCGGCCTCGCGAAGTCCTACGACGCGGACGCGAATACCTTCGGCAAGCTGGAATCGCTGCTGGCCATCCGAGGCGACGGCAGCGGTCTGTTGGCCGATGCCCGGCTGAATGCCGACGGGTTCAACGCGGCGGCGCGCAACATCCTGACCGCCGCCGAACGGTTCGCCGATGAGCAACTGAGCGGGCCGGTCCAGCACCTCGCCGATGCCCTGAACAGCCTGACGACGGAACAGCAGAACGCCGTCATGTGGGGCGGGCTGGCATTGGGCGGCGGCTCGCTGGCCTATGTGGGCGGCAAGCGGGTCCTTGGCGCCTTCGGGCGCGGCGGGGCCGGCGCCGTGGGACCGGTGGCGGAGGGGCTTGGCGAGGCGTTGGGCCGGGCCGGCCCGACGCCCGTGGTCGTGACCAACTGGCCGCCCGGCTTCGCGGCCGGGCGCGGCCGGACGGGGGCCATGGGGCGATACGGCGCCGGAGCTGTCGGGGCTGTTGGCGCGGCTGGGGTGGGCACCGCCGGGACCGCCGTCACCACCGCCGCCGGCACGGCCGCGTTGGGGCAGCGGCTGCGCCTGCGCATGCTGGGGCGTGCCGGCGGCGCGACCGCGTTGGGCCTTGGCGCGGTCGAGGCCGGCATGGCCCTGGCCGAAGGCGATACCGCCGGCGCGGTCGAGGCCGGGACGAGCGCGGTCGGGGCCGGGGCCGGCGCATGGATGGGGGCCAAGGCGCTGGGCGCGGCCGGCGGGGCGATGTTCGGCCCGCCTGGGGCCGTCGGCGGCGGCCTCATCGGTGCCGTGGGTGGGGCCCTCGTGGGGTCCGAGATCGGTCACGAGATCGGCGGCGCGATGGCCGATGAGGTGATCGAGGCGTTGGAGCGGTTCTTCAACGGATTGGAGCCGTTCTCGTTGCAGCCGCTCGACGGGGCATTCGTCACGCCGGAGCGGCGGGAGTCGCGGCGCCGGGACTTTGATCGCGAGATGGACCGGGGCGGCGTGATGCCCGGCACGGGCAGCGGGTGGTGACCATGGATAGCCCCTTGTTTTCCAGTCACTTGGTGGCCTTGAACGCCAGCGGCGGACAGGTGCCGAGCGATATCCACCTGTTGCCGAAAGGCACGTTCCGGGGCCGGGACGGGCGCGGCCCTTGGCGGATCCCCGATCCGGCAAAGGTGATCGCCGCAACGCAGGCCCACCAGAAAGGGGCGAAGCTGCTGATCGACTATGACCACCAGCGTGAATTCGCTGGGGACGGACACCAAGTACGTGCCGCCGGCTGGATCACCGGATTGCGGGCAGATGGTGACGGCATTCACGGCCGTGTCGAGTGGACGGCGGCCGCTGCCCAAATGATCGCCGACCAGGAGTACCGCTACGTTTCGCCCGTGTTCACATACGCCCGCAGCAACGGCGAGATTGGTCGTATCTGCAATGCGGGCCTGACCAACAATCCGAATCTCGACTTGATCGCCCTCAACACGGAGAGACGCACCATGTCGTCACC
>NZ_WIVE01000124.1 GCF_009601025.1 Roseospira navarrensis
GCGCAAAGCCGAACAAACACAGAACACCGTTACCCATGTTGCCGGTCAATAGTGTTACCCATGTTCCCGGTTGCTCAGCTCGAAACGCGCCGCCAGAGGGGCCCTTCTGGTCCCCCGGAAATCCTTGATGACCCTTTTCTTGGCGCGCAACCACCGTCGGCGGGCTTGCGCCCGCCTCGGGTTGCGCGCGGGAGGCCGGGGCATGACGGCCACGCGCTCGACCCGAGCACCGGAGGTGCGACGGGTGTCGAGCGCACACAAAGACGGGTGGTTATCAGTGACTGGTTCTTTTTTTGGTTCATCACGGAAAATCGGGTTCGCGAGGTCATGGTGTCCGGACACCTCCCCCCGGAAGGGGGGAGGCTGGGAGAGGGTTCGGGCTCGAAGCGCGACGCCAGAGGGGCCCTTCTGGTCCCCCGGAAATCCGTGATGACCCTTTTCTTGGCGCGCAACCACCGTCGGCGGGCTGGCGCCCGCCTCGGGTTGCGCGCGGGAGGCCGGGGCATGACTGCCCCGGAAGGTGTCGCTCGGGTCCACCTGCGCCACGATGGGGTCGTGGCTTCAATGAGGCCGGGGCATGACTGCCACGCGCTCGACCCGAGCACCGGAGGTGCGACGGGTGTCGCGCGCAAACAAAGACGGGCGGTTATCAGTGACTGTTTTTTTTCTTGGCGCGCAACCACCGTCGGCGGGCTGGCGCCCGCCTCGGGTTGCGCGCGGGAGGCCGGGGCATGACTGCCCCGGAAGGTGTCGCTCGGGTCCACCTGCGCCACGATGGGGTCGTGGCTTCAATGAGGCCGGGGCATGACTGCCACGCGCTCGACCCGAGCACCGGAGGTGCGACGGGTGTCGCGCGCAAACAAAGACGGGCGGTTATCAGTGACTGTTTTTTTTCTTGGCGCGCAACCACCGTCGGCGGGCTGGCGCCCGCCTCGGGTTGCGCGCGGGAGGCCGGGGCATGACTGCCCCGGAAGGCAGCACGGCCGCACTTCCCACGGTCACGTCCGCCGCCGTGCTTCAATGAGGCCGGGGCATTACTGCCCCGGAAGGAAGTGGGACACAGACCGGGACAATAGAAGAACAAATGCTTCAATGAGGCCGGGGCATTACTGCCCCGGGAAGGCAGAATCCCGAATGTCAGAGCCGACCATATCTGCGCCGCTTCAATGAGGCCGGGGCATTACTGCCCCGGGAAGGGGGTGTGACCACACCTGGAACCCGTGGATCGGCTGCACGCTTCAATGAGGCCGGGGCATTACTGCCCCGGGAAGGCGGAATGCCGCGCCTTCAGCCCCGAGCCCTCGTAATTGCTTCAATGAGGCCGGGGCATTACTGCCCCGGGAAGGGGATGACGCCAGTGAGGCCAAGGTTCCCGATGAACGTAGCTTCAATGAGGCCGGGGCATTACTGCCCCGGAAGGTGCAGGTGGTCGCGGCATGGTCAGGTGCCCCGCCCGCCGCTTCAATGAGGCCGGGGCATTACTGCCCCGGAAGGGTCGTCCTCCGGATCGCGGACCACCTCAATATGTCGCCAGAGGCTTCAATGAGGCCGGGGCATTACTGCCCCGGAAGGGCCTGCACAACCCGCCACGCATCCTCCCGGCGGTTAATGGCTTCAATGAGGCCGGGGCATTACTGCCCCGGAAGGGCGAGAAAGATAGCGAGCCCGGCGACGATCAGGGCGAGCTTCAATGAGGCCGGGGCATTACTGCCCCGGAAGGCCAATCTGTTTTCGAAGGAGGCGGATCGCGCGGCGTCGGCCTGGCTTCAATGAGGCCGGGGCATTACTGCCCCGGAAGGCTGAAAATGCTGGCGCTTGACCAGCGCACCTACGTTGAAGCTTCAATGAGGCCGGGGCATTACTGCCCCGGAAGGGGGGGGCGCGAAAGCACGGAGCGAAGACCCGCGCCGCCGGCTTCAATGAGGCCGGGGCATTACTGCCCCGGAAGGAGCGTCTGCCAATAGGCTGGAAGAGAGCCAATTCAACGGCTTCAATGAGGCCGGGGCATTACTGCCCCGGAAGGTCGTCGCCCGCCACGGTGTCGCCCGGCCTGATGTACCGCTTCAATGAGGCCGGGGCATTACTGCCCCGGAAGGTGGGCCACCGATCAACCCTGATGGGCCAGAGGCAGCGCTTCAATGAGGCCGGGGCATTACTGCCCCGGAAGGCCCGTCCCCACTCTCAACCCCGGGCCACCAGCGCAACCACGCTTCAATGAGGCCGGGGCATTACTGCCCCGGAAGGGGGGACGGTCTCGGTCGAGGTGGGTTCCGTCTCCTCCTGCTTCAATGAGGCCGGGGCATTACTGCCCCGGAAGGTCGAGCACCTGGATTTCGTGGGGGCGGACAGGCTGGCGCTTCAATGAGGCCGGGGCATTACTGCCCCGGAAGGCGCCGAGCTAAACTCGCCCGCCTCGGCGCGGGCCTCGCTTCAATGAGGCCGGGGCATTACTGCCCCGGAAGGATGGAATGACGTTCATCACGGTGGCCGCCGGGACTTGCTTCAATGAGGCCGGGGCATTACTGCCCCGGAAGGCTGCCGGAAATCGGGGCAAGGGCCGCCCAAAGGGGGTCCCGCTTCAATGAGGCCGGGGCATTACTGCCCCGGAAGGGCGCCGCGAAGAAATGGCGAGTGGTTTGGGGGGCAACTGCTTCAATGAGGCCGGGGCATTACTGCCCCGGAAGGGCACCGTAACCGCGACAGCCGGGACACTGTATATTATGCTTCAATGAGGCCGGGGCATTACTGCCCCGGAAGGTTCCCGACGGTAATACGCCGATTGTCGTTGTGTTCCCGCTTCAATGAGGCCGGGGCATTACTGCCCCGGAAGGAGGTGGCGCCCGCCCAGGTCGAGGACGCCGCCAAGAGGCTTCAATGAGGCCGGGGCATTACTGCCCCGGAAGGGGTCGTGTCCTTTCGTCAGAGGGCGGCGGCGGCGCGGCTTCAATGAGGCCGGGGCATTACTGCCCCGGAAGGGACAGCCTGGACCTGATGAGGCCCACCGACGCGATCGCTTCAATGAGGCCGGGGCATTACTGCCCCGGAAGGGTCGGTGACCATGGCATTGAACCACGGCTGATCGACGATGCTTCAATGAGGCCGGGGCATTACTGCCCCGGAAGGTGATCACTGCCCCATTTTGGGGCAGTTCTATCCCGTAGCTTCAATGAGGCCGGGGCATTACTGCCCCGGAAGGAGAACGCCAACTTGTCCACGGCCTCCTGCTGATCGACGCTTCAATGAGGCCGGGGCATTACTGCCCCGGAAGGCATCATAGCGTTGGCTGCCATACTGCCGGCCGTGGCGCTTCAATGAGGCCGGGGCATTACTGCCCCGGAAGGAAGCTTATGAGATAATTCAAAAGCTAGAGAAAATGAGGCTTCAATGAGGCCGGGGCATTACTGCCCCGGAAGGCTTTATTCGTCTCACTAAATCGTCTCCAAGAAAAAACTGCTTCAATGAGGCCGGGGCATTACTGCCCCGGAAGGTAGAGTAAATGAAATCGTCCGTTGGTTGAGAAATTCGGCTTCAATGAGGCCGGGGCATTACTGCCCCGGAAGGTTGCGCCGCTACTTCCGTTATGGCTTATCCCTTTGCTTCCGGCGCGATCAACATATCGTAGGTGGTGGGTCCCTTGGTCGTGACGATCCCCAGGAG
>NZ_WIVE01000125.1 GCF_009601025.1 Roseospira navarrensis
ACGGTATCGCCGCGCCGTGCCGGGCCGGTGACCTGCGGAGTCGTGAGCGTCTTGAACAACGCCTGTGTCTGCGGCGCCACCTCGGCAACGAAGGTGTCAAGGGCGTCCTTGTCGGCGCGGCAGAGTGCGACGGCCCAATCGCGCTGGAACGGCAACAGGTGACCGCCTTCCACCAGGGTTTCGACATACCGTTCGGCCATATGGCTGCTCAGACGGTTGTCAACGGCGTTCAGTTCCTGGACGACGCGCCGGTATTCGCCGATGGGCACCCACTGGCGCGGATCGGGCGCGGCGGACGACGCGGCGGTTTCGGGGGACAGGCCCAGCGCGTCGGACAGGGCCGCCATGACGGCGACCGGTTCGGCATCCTGCAGCAATCCAAGCTGGTCCCGAAGCGGCCGCAAAAGGTCTTGCGGATCGGGTGACGACATGGGGCGTCTCTCCGTGTTGAGGGCGATCAGGTCGAGGTTCGGTTTGTTGGTCAGGGACACACTGCACAGGCGCAAAATGTCGCCGGCGCGGCTGTGGAGAAAGACGGGCGAGACGTAGCGGTATTCCCGATCCGCGATCATCCGCGCGGCCGCCGGGGTCCATTCGACGCGGCCGAACAGGCCGTCGTCATCGGCCCGCAACCCGTCGATCCAGCCGGCGGCGCGCACGGTGTCGCCATCGCGCTGGTACTCAAGCTGGTGGTCGAAATCGACGGGCAGCTTGGCGCCCTTCTGGTGGGCTTGTGTCGCGGCAATCACCTTGGCGGGATCTGGCATCCGGTACGGCCCGCGTCCGTCGCGCCCCTTGAACACGCCGCGCGGCAACAGGTGGATGTCAGAGGGCACGGTGTCGGCGCTGGCGTTCAGCGCGACCAGGTGGTGAGCCAGGGTGGGCCGGGTCATGAGGGCGTCTCCGTCAAGCGGTGCATCGGCGCTGCCGGTGGCGGGTTCAGACCGGCCGCCCGCATGGCCGCGCGGCGCCGACTCACGGCGCGTTCGCTGCATCCGGCCGCCTGTGCGATGACCGCGTTGGTCGCGCCCGGGTGTGCCATAATGGCGCGACGAAGCCGGACGTCCTGCTGTGTGCCGGAATGCAGCGGGCCGAGCGCGATGTAGAGGCGCGCCGGGCCATAGTGGTCGATCAACCAGGCCAGAACGGGAAGGCCGGCCGCGCGGGCCACCGCGTGGTCTGGGAACGGCTGGCGGGGGAGAAGAACCGTCTGGCCGCCCAAGCCGACCATGAGCCGCCGGGCGACGGCTTCGCCGAACTGCTCCGCCACCCGCGCTTCGACGTCGGACACATAGACGCCAAGGCGGCGCCGCTCGGCAATGGAGGGATAGTCGTCCGGGGGCATGGCGCGTCCGGCATCAGCGGGTCTCGGGATTTGACTACCCGGACGTGCGTCCTTTCGCGCCCGGACATCAGTCCGGGGACTGTGCCGGGTCGGCGCCATCTGGATGACCCGGAAGGACTTCAGGGCAAGGGGATGGCACCGTGCGAAACGACCCGCTGACCATGCGTGGGTCGGGTGCGGCGGTCAAGGCCGGGGCGCGGCCCGTCACGAACGGCCCGTTGCAGCCCGATTAAATCGGTTTTTAAACGGGGTCTTCGCCGGTCCGGTCCCTTGGGTGCCCCCGGCCCTCTCGCGCATCCTGGAGGCTCTGAGGGCTGTTTCCCGACCCGTGGGGCGCCTGCCGCCGGTGGTGCGTGTTCTCCACTTCCCAGACCCCGCCGGAGGCGGCATCCGTACCGGCTGCGTCTACCCGGCATCAGCGGCAGGCTTCGGGCATCGTAGCATCGTCCGGTCGCCTGTGGTATCCATGGTTGCGAAAGGCGGTGGTGCGGACGGGCGCATAACCACCGCTGGCCGGCCAGCCGCCCGTTCCGGTGAGGCTTACACATAGCCCAATTGCGGGATGCCCGAACCGGCACTGGTTTTATAGGGCGCCGGCGCGGGTACCGGCGGAGTGCCCGCGCCGGCGTCCACGCGACGGTGGCCGATGGCAAAGCCCCACGGCCACCACGCGGAAGACGGCAGCGGATCGCCTGAACCGGCCCCGGTTTCCCAAGGGCGGTCCGGGGGCATGGTCGCGGGGGCGCCCTCGCCATGCCCGGCCGTCCGCCGCGCCCTTGATGACCGGGCGCCAACGCCCTGTCCCGACTGTCCCACATGATGGCCTGAGATACGCCTTGCGGTACACCGCAAGCGACCGCGCGGCTATGCGTCCGCCGCGTCGTCCGGGCCAGCGGGGGCTTTGGCTTTCCCCGCATCCCCGGGCGTCGGAGGGACTTTCAGGCGCACCCCGGGCCCGCCGCCGTTGCCGTCCAGGAACTCGACGCCGGCCGTTTCCAGCGCTGCGCGGATGGCCGCGAGGGTGCGGGGCTGGGGCTGGCGCTTTCCCGTCTCGGAACCCGCCAGCGTGGCCGGCGCGACTTCCGCGAGCCGGGCAAGATCTTCGCGCTTCATGCTGAGCATGGCGCGGGCGCCCCTGCATTGTTCAGGTTTAATCACTGACGTTGGTTCCCATCATTGACACTCCGTCCGATGTCAGTGATGATAACTGAAGTTGGCGATGGACGCCAGCCATAGCGGCCCGGTCGGTGGTAGCGCACCGAACCGGGCCTAACCCAAGACGTTGGAAGGTGCCCCATGTCTCAGGCTAACCACTTTCTTACCACGGTCCCGTTCGAGGGGGCCAACCTGATCGTTCGGCCGGGCCGCACCCCGGTCGATACCCTTGTGGCCATGAAGCCCCTGGTCGAGGGCATGGGCCTCGAATGGGAAGGCCAGCGCCAGCGGATTGCCCGCCACCCGGTGCTCAAGGGTTCCACCAGCGTTTTCCAGGTGGAGACCGGCGCCGGCCCCCGGGACACGCTGTTCCTGCCCCTGATCCGCGTCAATTTCTTCCTAGCCACCATCCACCCGGAGCGTGTGACGGACGAAGCGGTGCGCAAGACGGTCATCGCCTATCAGACCCGGTGCGCCGACGTGCTGTTCAAGGAATTCTTCGGCAAGGCCGTGGCCGCCAGCCAGCGGACCACCACGGCGCGCGGCCGGAGCCTGCGGACACGGCGGCAACGTCTCGGTCTCTCCGGACAGCAACTGGCCAACCTGAGTGGCGTGAGCGACAACACCATCCGCCGGATTGAAGACGGCGAACGCGAGGGTTCCGAACGGACGTGGCTGGCCCTGGACAGTGCCCTTCAAGCCGCGCGACGGGACATCAAGGCCGAACGGGACCGCAAGAACGCGACCGTTCGCCTTCAATTCACCGTGCCGGTGGATAAGGCCGGGGCCGTCTGCAACTACGTGTCCAGTATCCTGCAATCCGAAAAGGCGGAGGGCTGAACCATGACCACCACCAGCCACATGCCCGCCCGCGCCATCGCGTTTACCTTCAACGACAGCCGCAATGACCATCCGGTTGACGTGTTGGGGGACGTGGGCGATGCCCTGAGCACGGTGTCCGACATCTTCATTCAGAACGATGTGGAGTTGTCGCCGCGCGGCGCGGCGGGAATTTACAAAATCCTCCAGGGGTGCATTTCCACCCTGAACGCCGTTCA
>NZ_WIVE01000126.1 GCF_009601025.1 Roseospira navarrensis
AACGTGTCCCGATCCATGCCCGCCTCCCGCGTTCGGTATCCTTCATGATACCAAATCCGGGAATGCATAGCGAACGCGATTTGAGCCATTTTTAATGGGTCATCCCGAGTGAGCGAAGCGAGACGAGGGATCTCGAGCGGCCTGCTCAGGCGGCGCGGAACAGGCCGTCATGTTAACCTGAACCCGTTGCCGTGACGCCGTCCAAACCTCTGCTGAGATTCCCCGCCGGCCGTGGTAGAGTGGGCTCTCGGGGGGAACCGAGTCTCGGAATGGGGGAGGGCCGGCCACAGGAGGCCCCGATGAAGCTGCTGGCGATCAGCGACCTGCACCTCGGGCATGCCAAGAACCGGGCGATTCTGGAGTCTCCCGCGGAGCACCGGGACGACTGGCTGATCCTGTGCGGCGACGTGGGCGAAACGCTGGTCCATGTGGCCGCCGCCTTCGAGGCGCTGGTGCCCCGCTTCGCCCAGGTGATCTGGGTGCCCGGCAACCACGAGCTGTGGACCACCGAGGAGGCGCGCGGCCGCCTGTCCGGTGTGCGCAAGTACGACGCGCTGGTGGCGCTGGCCCGGGCCTACGGCGTGCTCACACCGGAAGACCCCTACCCCGTCTGGCCGGCGGACCTCCCCGGCCCCCGGCCCGAGGGCGCCGCCCCGGGGGCGCGCCACCCGCGCGTGATCTGCCCCCTGTTCGTGCTGTACGACTACAGCTTCCGGCCCGCCAACGTGGCCATGGAGGACCTGCGCGCCTGGGCCACGGCCGGGCGCGCGCGCTCCGCCGACGAAGTGCACCTGTCCCCCGCGCCCTATCCCGACCGGGCGAGCTGGTGCCGGGCGCGCCTGGACTACACCGAGTCCCGCCTCGCCGCCCTGCCCAAGGGGACGCGGCCGATTCTCATCAACCACTTCCCGCTGCGCCGGGACCTGCTGTTCATCAGCCGGGTGCCGCGCCTGGCGCCCTGGTGCGGCACGGTCGCGACCGAGGACTGGCACCGCCGCTTCCGCGCCCCCGTCGTGGTCACCGGCCATCAGCACGTGCCGCGCACGGACTGGCGTCACGGCACCCGGTTCGAGGAGGTCTCGCTGGGCTATCCGCGCGAGTGGCGCGCCCGCTTCACGGCCCCCCGCCTGGAGGACGTGCTGCGCGAGGTGCTGCCGGGGCCGCCGGCCCGCCCGGTGCGCCGCTTCACCGCCGGGGTGGCGGAGCGCACCGCCCGCGCCGCCATCGCCGCCCTGCGCTGGGACCGCCACCGGGAGCGTCGCCGCGCTCCGGCCGTGCTGGAGCAGGTGGCGCACGGCGGCCGCCCCGCCGACACGGAGACACCGACGCCGCCCACGGGGACGGCCGTCTCGCGCCTGCTGCCGGGCACCCTGTGGCGCTTCCGCTCGCGCGCCCCGACGGCGCCCGAGGAGCGCGGGTCCTGACCGGCGCGCCTCGAAGCCGCGCCGTGGGTTGATCGGATCCGCGCGGGATCGCCCGCGCCTCCCGAACGTGGTCAGTCCCTTGCTGCCCTTCGCATACGGTGTCACAGTCTGGAGGAGTCGCGGGCGGTGCGGCCCGGGGTCCGAGCGCACAACGGCAGGGGCGGGAGTGGCGGGACCGACATGACGCGCGACACCGACACCACGCTGGACTCGCTGCGCGCCGTCGCCATCCAGGGCTACGACGCCGACCGGCGCGTGTTCTACTGGAACGACGCCAGCACCCATCTGTACGGCTTCACGGCGGCCGAGGCGCTGGGCCGGCGCCTGGAAGACCTCATCATCCCGGAGCACATCCAGAACGCCGTCGTCGCGGAAATCGCCGCCTGGCTGGCCGGCGGCCCGCCCCCCAGCGGCGGACAGATCGCCCTACGGCACAAGAGCGGGGGTCTGGTGCGGGTGCGCTCCAACCACCTGTCCCTGCGCGACGACGAGGGCCGGGCGCGGCTGTTCTGCGTCGATGTGCCGCTGGAACAGCAGGTGGCGCTGGAAGCCACCCTCAACAGCCTGTGGCCGGTGGACGGAGACCCGGGGGCCACCGGGCCCGCCCGGGAGCCGGATCAGACGCCGGAGGCCGGCGCACTCGCCGTACGCACCCCCCTGACCGCCGTCATGGACTTCAGCCGCCGCCTCGCGGCCCTCCAGTTCGAGGGCGTGGACGTGCCCTGCGGCAGCGCCGACCTGGCCGCGGTCGGGCTCGGCGCCGGCGTGGCGCGCGCGGTCGAGCAGAACATGGCCCTGCTGGGCGCAGCGCCTGTCAGCCTGGACCCGCACTCCCGGCCGGTGCCGGTGCAGGATATCCTGGTCGAGGTCGCCGGCGTGCTGCTGGCCACCCGCCCCGACCGCGAGGATCTGGTCACCGTCGGGTCGGTGCCGCCGGACCTGTGGGTGCATGCGGACGGCTTCCTGCTGACCCACGCGCTGACCGCGCTGGCCCGCTTCGGCCTGCACAACGGGCTGGGGCGCCGGCCGGTGATGCTGTCGGCCCAGTTCCGGCACGGGGTCGCCGAGACGGTCCTGTTCCTGGTCGAGGACGCCGGTCCCCCGGTGCCCGACGCCCTGCGGCTGCGGCTGGTCTCCGGCCAGCCCGTGACCCTCCACGCCCGCGCCGGGAGCGACCGGGCCGGGCTGTTCCACCTGTCCCTCGTGCAGCGCATCGCGCTCGCCACCGGCGCCCTGCTGGCGTTCGAGCCGACCGCCGAGGGCACCAACCGCGCCGTGCTGGGCCTGCCGGCGGTGGGTGGAGGGTGAGGGGGGCTCTATCTTTCTGCTTGCCACGCTCGGCTAGTCATTCTACTAAAAAATTATCATTATAAATTGCAATTTAACCTGAGCGGGGCTATAAATCGTCTGTTGGTTTTGCTTGTTATTGGGAAATAGGAAGAATGCCTGATTTCGCGAACGATATGTTAAATGGAGCCGAATTTGAAGCCTCTGTTCGACAGGTCGCCCGGCAGCTATATCGTCAGGCCAACTCCACGGGCTCATTTAAACTTGACGGTAGGGAGCGCGACGAGGTCATCGACACAGGCACTGAACTAATTGTCGTAGAGGCGACTCAGTCCCTGAAACTTCAAAAAACAAGGCTCAGTTTGCGTTAGATATGCATGCTGGTTGTTTGGGCGAGATAAGTCCGGCGATGCATGCCAGGATTGCACGGG
>NZ_WIVE01000127.1 GCF_009601025.1 Roseospira navarrensis
CCCGTGCAATCCTGGCATGCATCGCCGGACTTATCTCGCCCAAACAACCAGCATGCATATCTAACGCAAACTGAGCCAAAAAGAAAGACTCTCCGCGACCCGGTCCAGAAGCTCGGATCACAGCTTCGGTTCGACGCGCTCCGGCGGCGCGGCGCGGCGCGGCGCGGATCGGGTCCGGCGCTTCGGGCCGCCATCCCGGCCCGCGCCAAGGCCGAGCAGCACCATCGGACCCCGCGCCACGACCCAGAGCGTGGCCTTGACCAGTTCGTACAGCATCAGCGCCAGCACCATCCCCGCGCCCGCCCAGAGCAGGGAGGCCGTGTCCAGCGGCACGGCGGGCTGGAACCGCTCCAGCGTCGCCTGGGCGATCATCGGGTCCAGGGTGCGCACGAACACCACCGGCTGCATGACCGCGCCTGCATCGGTGAGCTGGCGCAGCGCCTCCATCAGGGCGGCCACGCGCGCCTCGCCGTCCGCCAGCATGTCGGCCACCACGGGCTTTTCAGCCGCACCGGCCACCTCGTACAGGCTGGTCAGGTGATCGCGGTTCAGGCGGGCCTCGTCCACGTGGCCGCCCAGGCGCTGCAGGTACTGTTGCAGGAACTCGCGCCACTGAGAGGCCGCGACACCGCCGGCGGCCGCCACCACGGCCCCGGCGAGGGAATCCAGCTTGCGCAGCATCCAGCCCCCTGGCATCGTCCGGCTCCCCCTGTCGTCGTCTCGGTCGCGCCACCCCCAGCCGTCGAGGTTCCGCATGACCCCCGTCCCGGATCTCGCGCCGGTGTTCGGCTACCTTGCCGCCTTTTGTACAACCGTCGCCTTTCTGCCCCAAGCCCTCAAGGCGTGGCGGACCCGATCCGTGGCCGACCTGTCGCTGACCACCTTCCTGCTGTTCACCACGGGCGTGGCCTGCTGGCTGGTCTATGGCCTGATGACCCGGGACATGCCGATCATCGCCGCCAACGTGGTGACCCTGGCCCTGGCGGGCTCGATCCTGGTGATGCGCGTGGTGTTCGCGGGCCGTCCGCCCACCCGCGCGTCGGACCGCTGAGGGCGCGGCACCATGGGCCTGACCGCCACCGGCATCGCCATTGCGGCCGTTCTGAGCGTGTTCGCCGTGGCCGTGTGGCGCGCCCGCCAGCCCTGGCAGCCCGGCCGCATCTGGCGCGTGCCCTGGCATGCCGTCATGGCGCTGGCGCTGGTGCTGCTGCTGGGCCTGCTGGCGCACCTGGCGAGCCTGCTGACCGGCCGCCCCATGACGCCGCGCGGCCTGGGGTGACCGGCGCGCCGGTGCCGTGGTAGAGCATCCGCTCCCGGCTTTTCCCGGCTTTCCTTCTGTTTTCCGGACCCCGCGCCATGACCACAGACCCCCTTTCCCTGTCCGACTGGGTCGATCGCCTCGCCACCGCCCGCGTGCTGTGCGTGGGCGACGTCATGCTGGACCGCTTCATCCAGGGCGACGTGGACCGGGTCTCGCCCGAGGCCCCCATCCCGGTCCTGCGCATCCGGCACGAGTCCGCCATGCTGGGGGGCGCGGGCAACGTCACCCGCAATCTGGTCGGGCTGGGCACCGGCGTGGCCTTCCTGTCGGTGGCCGGGGATGACCCGGCCGGCGGCGAGGTGGTCGACCGCCTGGACGCCCTCGCCGGGGTGGAAACCCATCTGGTGCGCGAGCCCGGGCGGCCCACCACGCTCAAGACCCGGTTCCTCGCCGGCGGCCAGCAGTTGTTGCGCGCCGATGCCGAGACCACGGCGGCGATCTCCGACGCCTCCGCCGCACGCCTGCTGGAGGCCGCCCGCGCCGCCCTGCCCCGGTGCGGGGCCGTGATCCTGTCGGACTACGGCAAGGGCGTGCTGACCGGGGCCGTGACCCGCGCCCTGCTGGATCTGGCGGCCGAGGCCGGGGTGCCGGTGGTGGTCGATCCCAAGGGGGCCGACTATGCCCGCTACCGGGGGGCGGCCGTGGTCACACCCAACCGCAAGGAACTGTCCGAGGCGACGGCGGGCCGGGCCACCGATACGGACGCCACCGTCGAGGACGCCGCCCGCGCGCTGATCGACACCGCCGGAGTGTCCGCCGTGCTGGCCACCCGCAGCCAGGACGGCATGACCCTGGTGCCCTCGGGCACGGCGGCCGAGCACCTGCCGACCGAAGCGCGGGAGGTGTTCGACGTCTCCGGCGCGGGCGATACGGTGGTGGCCACCCTCGCCGCCGCCCTCGCCGCCGGCGCACCGCTGGGCATGGGGGCGCGGCTGGCCAACGTGGCCGCCGGTCAGGTGGTGGGCAAGGTGGGCACCGCCGCCATCGCCGCGGGCGATCTGGTGGCGGCGCTGCATCACCAGGATCTGGCGCGCTCGGAAGACAAGATCGCCCGGCTGGAGGCGCTGACCGAGACCGTAGAGCGCTGGCGGCGGATCGGCCTGCGGGTCGGATTCACCAACGGCTGTTTCGACCTGCTGCACCCCGGGCATGTGTCGCTGCTGGCCCAGGCGCGGACGGCCTGCGACCGCCTGATCGTGGGCCTGAACTCGGATGCCTCGGTGCGGCGGCTGAAGGGGCCGACGCGTCCGGTGCAGGGCGAGATGGCCCGCGCGACCGTGCTGGCCTCGCTGGCCGACGTGGACCGGGTGGTGATCTTCGGCGAGGACACGCCGCGGCACCTGATCCAGACCCTGCGGCCGGACGTGCTGGTCAAGGGCGCCGACTACACCGTGGAAACCGTGGTCGGCGCCGAGATCGTGCAGGCCTACGGCGGGCGTGTGCTGCTCGCCCGGCTGGAGGACGGCCATTCCACCACCGCCACCCTGGAGCGGGTGGCCGCCGAGCCGGATTAACCCGCCCCGCCGCTTCGCCGGGTCGCCCCTCGATGCCGGTGAGGGGGTGCGCGCGGCCTTGGTGACTTCGTGTCTTGGTGGTTCGAACCGGCGGCGGGTCAGGAAGCAGGACCACCAAGGCACAAAGACACAAAGGCGGAGCCACCCGACTGCCACGCCGGGTCGCCCCTCGATGCCTGTGAGGCGGCGTTTCCCCGTGAGCAACCGGGAACATGGGTAACACTATTGACCGGCAACATGGGTAACGGTGTTCTGTGTTTGTTCGGCTTT
>NZ_WIVE01000128.1 GCF_009601025.1 Roseospira navarrensis
CCCGTGCAATCCTGGCATGCATCGCCGGACTTATCTCGCCCAAACAACCAGCATGCATATCTAACGCAAACTGAGCCAAAAAAAATGGCGGGCCCCGCGAAGGGGCCCGCCGCCGTCTCGGATCGTGACACCTGACGGGATGTCACCGCTGCGGGCTGTCGTCCCCGCGCGTGCTGGCGATTTCGGTCTGGTCGCGCAGGCTGGCGTAGAGGCGGTCCACCTCGACCCGATGGGCCTGGAAGCGCTCCAACTCGGCGCCGGCCAGCCGCACGGCCGGCGGGAAGCGCACGTCCAGCGGGTTCACCTTGCGGCCGTTGCGGATGATCTCGTAGTGCAGGTGCGGCCCGGTGGACCGGCCGGTGGAGCCGACGCGGCCGATCACGTCGCCCTGTTCCACGCGCTGGCCGTTCTCCACCAGGATCCGGCTCATGTGGGCATAGGCGGTGGCGAACTCGGCGTTGTGGCGGAGCTGCACGTACTTGCCGTAGCCGCCCTTGCGGCCGGCGTAATGCACCACGCCGTCGCCGGCGGCATAGATCGGGGTGCCGGTGGGCGCGGCGAAGTCCACGCCCGTGTGCATGCGCGAGTACCCCAGGATGGGGTGGTGCCGCATGCCGAAGCTGGAGGACAGGCGCGCGCCGTCGATGGGCGTGCGCATCAGCGGCTTGCGGATGCCGTGGCCGTCCTCGTCGAAATGGTCGATGAAGCCGTCCTCGGTCTCGAAGGCGTAGGCCGCGATCCGCTCGCCGTTGTTGGTCAGGGCCACGAACAGGATGTCGCCGTCGCGCACATGGCGGCCGTCGGCGGTCAGGTACTGCTCGTACATGATCTCGAAGGTGTCATCCTTCTGGATGTCGCGCTGGAAATCGATGTCGTAGGACAGGACGCGGATCATGTCCGCCAGCGCGGCCTCCGAGACACCCGCTTCGACGGCGGCCTGGTACAGGCTGAGCGTGATGGGGCCGCCGAACCGCACGGTTTCGGTGGTCAGGGCCTCCTTGATCTCCTGCACGCCGTAGCCGGCGTCGCTGTCGGGATCGGCCAGCACCAGGATGCGGGTGCCGGTGGCGGGTTCGAAGTCGAAACCCAGGAAGCCAAGCTGGTCGCCCTCGGGCTCCGAGAAGCGGATGTTCACGACGTAACCGGGGCGCATGCGGCGCGGGTCGAACAGCTCTTCCATGGCCGTGACGGCCTTGTGGGCCTCAAGGCGCGCGACGCCCGCGTCGATCAACAGGCCGATGAGTGTGTCGCCGCGATCCACGCGGGCCGCGACCTGCACCGGCGCGGGCGGCAGGGTGGCCGGCCCGGTGGGCGTGGCTGTCGGGTCGGCGCTCCCGCCGGGCAGGCTGGCCAGCGTCAGGTCGGTGGCGCGCGGCGTCTCTGTGGTCGCCTGCGGATGGCCGGCTTCGGTGACGAAAGCGGTGAGGCCGTCCGCCTGGTCGTCCGGTTCGGCCGCCGTCTCCGCCTCGAGGTCGGCCCGCCATTGCGGCGGCACCGGGGGCGGGACGGGAATGGCGTCCGCCTGTGTAATCGCCGTCGGTTTGCGCGCCGGGCGGGGCACCGCCGCGCCGTCCAGCGCGGCCACCACGGCGATGTCGCCGCTGTCCCGGGCGAGCGCGGCCGGGGCCGGGGCCAGCGCGGCCCCCATCACCAGTGCGCCCAGCGCCGTGGCCGTCAGGGCGCGGACCGTCGGCGGCGCGCAGCGGGGGGCGCGCTGTGGCGTGGCGGACGATGAGGCTGGAAGCGTCTGGTGGTGGTGTCGCTGCTGCGGTCGCTCGTGCGTCCGGATGACCCGGTGTCTTCGCATCCCCTCGATCTCCATGCCTGCCCCGTGATGCGTGTCTGGGCGGTTGTCTCCGCCGCCGTGATGTGTCCGGCGTGATGCGCCGTGGTTTGATCGTCGCCCGGAAAGTGCTGGGCTGTCCTGACCCGCCGCCGACTGCGGGTACCCGGAAACGGCGAAATCCTCAAGAACTTTAATGTTGACGATCCCCGATCCAGCCACCTTGCAGAGTTCGACTCGCAATGTCAACTGAAGAGTCTTTGAAAACAAGACTCTCCACCGTGTTCTTTGAGTCACAATTCATGCCGTCGGGCCAAGGTCTTGTGGCTCCTGAGTCACACTGTCGCCCCCGAAAGAGGGGTCCGTGCGGGGTCTCAGGCGGACCGGACGGCCGGTGTCCGTGGTTGCGCGGCGGGGGTCGGTCCGGGTCCGGCGGCCCCCATGCCCTGCGTCGGCTGTCCTGGGTGACGGCGGGACCGCCACGGGTGGGGCGCCGTACTGCCTCCCGCGAGAAGGGACAGCAGGCGCGACCCATATCTTTCAAATCCTGCCGGCCCGGGCAAGGGCTAATACCGCCCGACGACACGGTGCACCTGTTTGTCGGACGGCCGGCCCGACCGGGCCTGCGCCCTCGGCGCCGCTTCGCGGCGCCATCCTAGAGATGGCCGCCCTTAGGCGGCCGGGGCGGCGGAGCCGATGAACCGGAGGAGTCCGATTCATCGTCGATCCGTATAAAGCGCTGCCGGGCAGGGCGGCGGGTGGCGGAGGGGGCGCCGGGGGGCTTGCCACCGACCAGGCGTGGGGGGCTTGCCACCGACCAGGCGTTGCGACCGGGCTCGGCCGGGGTTGGGTCGCTTAATAGGCCCGCGCGCGCGTGGGGAGCGACCGGCATCCGATCGGGCGTCGGTCCGGGCCCCATGCCCCCGCCCGTGCCGCCGCAGAGTCGGCCCAAACCGGCCGGCCCCGTCGGTCTCCGTGCCGGACGGGCTCCCGTCCCGCTCCATCAGGCTTTCGGATCGGTTCAGCCGACCCCTTGATTCCATGGGTGTTTTTCAGGGCCGGACGGGCGTGCGACATTTTTCTGACATTTCCTGTTGACCGGGACGGGTTGGGTGCGTAGAAACCGGCCTCCCGACGCGGCGGGGCTGCCCGAGAGGGCGGCGCGGCCGG
>NZ_WIVE01000129.1 GCF_009601025.1 Roseospira navarrensis
TATCCAGATAGAACGGGTTCTTGTACTTCGATTCCGTCGCGGCAGTCTGGTATTTGGGCGTTTCGGCGTTCATGCGGCGCCCCCCTTCAGGTTCGGAATCCCCACGACCGGCGCCGCGTCTTCAAGGGTCTTCAGGGTTATGGCACCGTCCCCCAGCTCCCGCGCCACCCCAAACAGGTTCCGCACCTTCTGAAGGGCGCCGGGCAGTTGCGCCGCCTTCTTGACCAGCGCGACGGCACGCTTGCCGTCAATGCCGTGATGGGCGCACAGGGCCTCAACATCCGCCGCCTTGGGCGCGGACAGGTCGAGCTTGGCGCCAATGCGGCCGGTGAACTGACTGAAGCCGGCGCGACCGCGCCGCTTGTCGGTCTTGCTCAAGCGGTCCATGAGGCCCCGGTTGCCCACCAGCACCACACCGAACACGACACCTTCGGCCCCGACCTCGTCGAACAGATCCCGAAGGGCCTCAAGAAGGTCATCTTCAAGGTGCTGCGCTTCGTCCAGGATCAGAAGGCCGTTGGACATCCAGCCGGCGCGATACCGAACAGCGTTGTAAAGCTCCGACGCCGAGACGTTCGGCATGGAACCGCAGCCCAACGCCTCCGCCAACCGAACCAACCCCGGTTGCAGACGGGACGCGGCACGGGTCATCCGACACAGGCGCACGTCTCCGCCCTCCGCGCGGGCCGCATAATCCGTGATCGCGGCCGTCTTGCCGGTGCCCGGCTCCCCGACCACGACGCCAAGCCAGCCGAAGGACTGACAGGTATGCAACAGGTGGTGGATATCCCGCGCCGTCGGGGTCAGGCAGAATTCCCCCTTGGGTTCCAGGGGCGGTTCTCGTAGATTGATGATCTCAGTCATGGGTTCCATCCTTCTTGGCTGGTGGCCGGGATTGCCGTCCCGGCCGATATGGCGGGCGGGTGATGGGCTCACCCGTTCGCCGCTTTGCGGTTTGCGCGAGCCGCCAATCTGGCAAGCGCGCTTGATATGCCCTCCGCCGCGCGATCCTCTTCGACACGAACGGAGGCATCCGGAAGCGCGCGCGCCCGGCGCGCCGCATCCTGGAATTCGGGGTTGATGGACATCTGTCCGGCGCTGGTGGGCTGCGGCGCAGGGAACAGCGCGTTGACGGCCCGCATGCTGTCGCGGGTGTCGGCCGGAACCTGGCCTTGCGCGGCCACCTCCCGCCGGAGAATGCCGGCCTGCCGGGCCTGGTCCTTGGCGCCGGCCGGATCGCCGAACACGTACCGGGTCGGTTCCGTGGCGATATCCAGGAACGCGTCCTCTTCGTCGAAGACGTACATACGCCCGCCGTCGCCGATCAGCGGAACGCGGACGGTGACCTTTCGGCCGCTGCCTGCCAGGGTAATGAGCCTGTCCGACCGGTATTCCGTGCCACCGATGGTGAACGCCCCGCCCGGATAGACGGACCGGGTCTCGACCTTGCTGAACGCGATTTCAAGTTGGTGCGGATCCAGTGTGACGCTCTGCCATCCATCGGTGATGAACGCCCGCAGGCTGTCGTTCGGGGACTTGCCAGCCAGATGTCCGCTTTGCGGCTTGTTGTGGTAGTAGGCGAGGAAGTCAGCGAATTCGGCCTCGAGTGCCGTGAAGTCGCCGTCGTATGGCACCGGATCCTTGCCCTGGTTCTGTGTCTTTTTCTTCATGCGGTCCCCGCCAATATGGCCGGGCACCTGAGACAGGACCGTCCGTTCAAGGATGGCGAACGCGGTTTCGATGACCTTGGACTGCGGATTGTAAGGGCGGGACTTGCGAACGCCCGCCGCCAGATCCTTTGCGTCAAGGACCTGCATGGCCGGCGCAAACCACCGTTGCAGGGCCAGCATGTCGTCGGCGAGGGCGTCGAACAGGGCGTACTCGCTGCCGTTGTCCAGGTAGAGCCGGCCCGGCACGCCCCAGCGCGGATCCGCACACATGGCCGCGAACGACCCCAACACGTCCCGCCGCTTCACCGCTTCGCCCCTCGGCTTCAGGACCAACGTGGCGAAGAGGCGATTGGTCGCCAAGTCCTGCCATGCGATGGCCTTGGGCGTGGCAAGGCTTCCGTCCGGCCGGCGAACCAGAACGTCCAGGTGGTGAACGTCGCCGGCCACGAAGTCCATGGGCCGCAGGTGCGACCGGTCGCGCCGGATGCGAGGCACCTGGACGGCCGCCGATTTACCGGCATCGCGCCGGTACATGTGGGCCGCGCGGTTGCTGTGTCGGTGCGGCTCGATCAGATTGCGCGGCACACGACACAGCGGGATCAGCGTTGCGTCTGGCAGGTCCATGCCGGCCGCGCGGCTGGCCTCGACCAGAACCGGGGTGACGTTCAGTTGAACGACCTGCCAGTTGTGACCGGCCCTGAACTGGCGTCCAATCGCCGTTTCAAGGGCCTTTTTGATGCCTTCAAGAGCCTCTTCAGAGAGGCCCGCCGTCCGCGCCGCGTCATCCCACGCGCGGGAGATCACCACCCGGCGCCGGCCCCGATCCGCTCGGTCCTTGCGGGCCAGCGCGGTTGCGCCGCCGGCCTCATAGGTCTGGACCCATTTTCGCAGGGTGCCCGGCGCCACCCGCTTGCCGCGCCGCTTGCCGTCGGGATGCAGGGTGTCCGCCGCGACGGCCTCAAGAGCGCGCGCCCGTTCGGGGGAACCGGGCTCTCCCGCTTGCCGGACCCGCTGGATCGCCCGGACTTTCCAGGCGGGAAGCGTGGCCGGAGCCGGCGCCCGAAGGTCCTTCGGGATCACTTCACCCGCCGTTGCGGCTGGCGCCGGGGCAGGCAAGGGCTCCGGCGGGGTGACCTGGTCACCGCCGCCGCCGGGGATGCTACGCGCGCGGACCTGATAGCACACGCCACCGCGCCCGCCGCGCCCCTTGACCGCGATCACGTCCAACCG
>NZ_WIVE01000012.1 GCF_009601025.1 Roseospira navarrensis
CCCGTGCAATCCTGGCATGCATCGCCGGACTTATCTCGCCCAAACAACCAGCATGCATATCTAACGCAAACTGAGCCAATCGAAAAAAAGGGGCCTCATGGATGTCCGGGGGACCAGAAGGGCCCCTCTGGCGTCGCGCTTCGAGCCTGAACCCCCTCCCAAACTCCCCCATGTATGGGGAGGGGTTGTCTCGGGTGGCCGCGACGGTCCGGAAACCACCCGACCCCGATATTCCGTGAAGACCCGAAAAAAGGGGAGCGGACCGGCAGGTCCTCTCCCCTCTGACGTTTGCGGGTGGGCAACCCCGCCGGATCAGCGGCTGACCCGCAGCTTGCTCAGCTCAATCGCAACCTTCTTGAACGAGTTCTGAAGGTCCGCCTGAGATGGACTGTCGAACCATTTGGTCTCATCGGTTGCGCAGTCCTTGTAGACCTGTTTGGTGGCGGCATCGATGCTGGACGTGAACGTGATGGTGTAGATGGTCACGCCCAGCGCCTTCAGGTCCTCGCAGGCCGTGGCCAGCCGGCCGTTGACCAGGTCTTCGGCCACACTCTTGCTGTCGGTTCCGATCCTGGGGTTGGAGGACTCGAGCCACTCATACCCCGTGAAATCTGAATTCACGGACGTGTTCTTCTCGTTCGGGCCAGCGGTGCCGGGAAGCTGGTAGAACTGGCTCTGACCGTCGGTCATCATCACGATGGCCTTTTCCCAGTCGTCTGTATCCCACGCCTTCCCCTCGGTGTAGGGCGCTTCCGGCGACAGCACGCGCCGTCCCCAGGCAATGCCCATATCGCTCATGGTGCCGCCCCGGTGCCAGGCATCCAGTTGTGCGACTTCGTCGAGAAGGGTCTGCTTGACGTTGATCAACGGCAGGATCGGTGAAGGGCACCCCAAGTTTGGGCCGGTGCCGCCATTCTGATAGGTGGACGGATCGTAGCGCGTGGTCCCCGGGATGTCGTTGACATCGTAATCATTGGAGACCTCGGCTTCCCAGGCGAACGGCTCCCATCCGGTCGCGTTATCGTCGCCCATCAGGTCGCTGCCGGTCCGCTCGATCACGCAACCCTTCCACTGGGTCCCGCCGTTTGGATCATACTCGTACGGTTCGTAGTTGGGATTGCTGGGATCCGGCCACCAGCTCGGCGCGGTCGGCGTCGTGCTGCCGCCGAAGGCTTCGGGTCCGGGATTCACGGAAGCCGCGTATGGCACGATGGACATGAAGAGGCCGTCGTGAACCGCTTCATTGCCGTAGAGGATGTTGACGAACGTCGTGGCCGCCGTGCGCAGCGCGCCGATGTTGTTGTTGCTGCGCATGGAGCCCGTGTTGTCGAGCACGAGCGCCACTTCCAGCCCCTTGATCTCTCGGTTGATGACGGCGTCGGCCGACACGGTCACCTGCGGCTTCTGGAACAGCTTCAGGAAGAACGTGTCGAATGTCGCTTTCGCGCTGACCGTGATGATATTGTTCACCTCGGTCACGCTGATGTCGTGCACCCAGCCGATCGTGTCATTCGGGTAGTTGACGGCGAAGAAATCCCGGGCGCGGTCATCCAGCACGTTCTGATCGTCAGTGATGGTCGATCCCGCCGCCAGGGCGGCCGCGTCAACGGCGTACCCCAGGCGCGACTTGAGGTAGTAGGCAATGGCCAGATCCAGCGAGGCCCCCAGCGCCATGAACAACGGCAACATCACAAGGCCGACGATCACGGCGATCGCGCCGCGTCTGTCGCTGCGAAGGCGACACAGCGCCTTCAGAAGTGTCTCGCGTGTCATAGCTCGTGATCCGTCTTGCCGTTGAGGGCGATTCTGCTCGTGATTCGGGGGCGAGAGAACGCCTCCTCGGTCAAGGTGCGACCCTCGAACAGAAAGCCGAACGGACTGTCATAGTTGTAGGTCATCGTGACCATGATCACGCTCTCTCCCGGATCCCCCAGGTCCGTCGCCCGGTTGGGATCGGCCGTGACCGTCCCCGCATAGGGGTCTTGCCAGAGCACGAACGGGGTGCCGTCCTCGTCATCGAATCCGACGCTGACGATCATGATCGACAAATCGGCGTTGCCCGTTGGCAGCGGCGCCATCACAAGACGGGCAGCCGTCCGGATCTCCGCCAGCGACGCATCGGTGTGGGTGACGTCCTGAGTGACGAGATCGGCGACCGACTGGGCCGCGCTCATCGCGCGCTGCGCGGCTTCAATGTATTTCGATATCTCCACCAACCCCAGAAGCATGGAGATCAGGACCGGAAGCAGCAGTGCTGCCTCGACGCCCGCCGTCCCCTTGCGGCAGCGGAGCACGGAGCGCATCAATTCCATGGCTCCCCCTTCACCACGGCCGTGAAGCTGATGAGCCGACTGCCATGGCTGTCGTTGAAGAACTGATCGAGGAACGGGGTCGTGAAGCGATACCGGCTGTAGACCCGGGCCACGGAAATCTCCTCGGCACCGCCCGGCGCGAACTGAAGGTCATCGTCTTCGGGCATGCCGTCCGCGCCAAGGGTCAGGGCGTTGGTCACGACGGCGGAAAACGAGGCGTAGCCACGCACGTCGTATTTCACGTCGTCGCAGGCGAGCAGCACGAAAAGCTCGTCGCAGACGGCCGTTCTGAAGGCGAGTTCCTGGTCGGTTGGCCCCGTGGTGATCTTCTGAACCTGTCCGGTCCGCAGTTGCCGCGCGCCCTCTTCCAGGGCGCCGTGCAACACGACGCTCTGCAACGTCATGATCCCGATTTCGAAGATCGCGAACACCACCATCAGGACCGGCATGATCACCAAAGCGAACTCGATGGCGACGCCGCCCGAGGAGTCCGTTCGAAGGTTCCGCCTCCGGCGCTTCAACGCCTGCATGATCCCAAATCGCCGCATTTCGCTTCTTCCGCAGGGGCAGAATCCCGGCCACCGCCCTCGGTAGCCCAATCCACCATGCGCAGCGTACATGAGGGCCGAATTGGTGGCAGTGACCTACATCACGCCTCGGCTGCCCGGGAGACGGAAAGCGGGCAGGCACCGCTGGCGATCATGGTGCAGACTCGCTCAGAGTTCGTTGATCTTGATGATGGCGGGTCCCATGATGACCACCATCAGCACCGGCAGGAAAAAGACGATCATCGGCACCGTCAGCTTGGCCGGCAGAGCGGCCGCCTTGCGTTCGGCCATGGACAGACGTTCCGCCCGGTTCTCCTGCGACAGAACCTTGAGAGCCTGACTGACCGATGTCCCATACTTTTCCGACTGCACAAGCGTCACCGCCAGGGACTTCGCCGAAGGCAGGCCGGTTCGTTCCGCAAGATTGATGTAGGCCCGACGCCGGTCTCCCAGGAACGCCAACTCGGCGGTTGTCAGACCGAATTCCTCCGACAGGATGGGAGACGAATCTTCGATCTCGTTCGTGACGCGCTGGAACGCCGCTTCGATCGACAGGCCGGCTTCGGAGCTGATGACCAGCAGATCAAGGGCATCGGGAAAGTTCAGCTGCATTTCCTTCTGCCGTTTGGTCACCGCATTCTTCACCAGGATCTGCGGCAGATAAAAGCCAACGATCGGGGCCGCGATCAGGATTGCGAAGCGTTGAACGACGGCCAACTCCGTCTGGATCACGACATTGAGGTAGAACAGCGCGCCCAGCAGCAGCCCCACCGCCAGAACCACCCGCAATCCCACGAAGATCTGTGGCGCATAGGGCTGTCGGTAGCCGGCCCGCGACAACATCTGCTTCAGGCCCTTGGGCGAGATCAGGCGTTCCAGGTCCAGCCGCTCGACAATGCGCCGCATCAGGTTGACGCTGCGCTTCGGCCGCCAACGGGCTCCAACGCGCCGTTCCGCGGCCTCGCGCTGTTGCCGTCCCAGCTCCTCGCGGGCGCGGGAAATGGTGCGCAGGCGCGCCGCCTTGTGGTCGCGCTGCAGGAACGGCAGAGCGATGACCACCACCGTCGCGAACGCCGCCACAAAGGACAGGACCGAAATGATCTGGACGACAGGAATGCCGAGAAACGTTGTTTCCATGTCGCACCTACATCCTGAAGTTGATCATTTTGGCCATAATGGCGACTCCAGTCCCCATCCACACGAAGCAGCCGACAAGGATGTAATGCCCGGCCCGGGTCTCAAACAACGGCACCAGATAGGTCGGGCTCATGATCGACACCAGGATGGCGACGGCAAAGGGCAGCGACCCGATGATCCAGGCTGACGCCTTGGCCTCCGACGCCAAAGCCTTCACCTTATTGCGCATTTGCTTGCGGTCACGAATCACGGTCGAGAGATTCGCCAGGGTTTCAGCGAGGTTGCCGCCGGTCTGCTGCTGAATCTGCAGCACGATGGCAAAAAACTTGTACTCGGGCGTTGGCATGCGTTCCAGGCCCCGTTGCATGATGTCGTTCAGCGCCATGCCGACCTTCTGGCCTTCAAGAAGCATGCGGAACTCGCCGCCCACGGGCTCGGGCACTTCGCGGGAAACGATCGCCAGACACTCGCTGACCGGCAACCCGGACTGCACACCACGCACCAGCACGTCGATGGCGTTCGGAAACTCCGACGTGAACTTGTTCTGGCGTCGGCGGGCGATGAACTTCAGGACCATCCGAGGCAGCCCGAGCCCGACCCCGATCCCGCCCGCGATCGCGATCAAGGGGTTCATCCCCATCAGGATCATGCCGCCCAGCACGACCAGACCCAGCAGAATGGTCAGCAGATGATAGGTCCGGGGGTCCGCCTTCACGCCCGCCTGCAACAGCATGAGACGCACGCGATTGCGCCGCCGGTTTCGGGCCTGCTTGCTGTTCTCCAGTTCGCGCAGCTTCTCCTGGATACGCTTCTGGCGGGCCTGGCTTTCCCCGCCCGCGCCGCTGGCGCGACGATAACCACCGCCCGCCACAGCCTCCCCGCCTCGGGTGAGCCCCATGCCGTCCATGCGTTTGCGCACCCGCCGGCGCGGGTCGCTCGCCACAGCGGCCACGCCGCCGAGCAGGGCGACGATCAAAAGGAAACACGCGGCTGCAACCACGAAGACCAGCATTTCCGGCGACAGGCCACTGTCAATCACTTGCTTTCTCCAGTGCGCGCGCCAGCTTGTCTTCAAGCTTGAAGTAGCGGGCCTTGTCCCAGAAGCCGGGACGGATTCCGGTCGCTCTGTGCCGCCCGATGATCTTGCCGTCGGGCGTCTCGTCCAGATAGTCGAACACCATCAGGTCCTGGAGGGTCACCACGTCGCCCTCCATCCCGACCACCTCGGTGATCTGCACGATCTTGCGGGAGCCGTCCCGCAGGCGCGACGCCTGCACAATCAACGTGATGGCCGCCGAGATCTGCTCGCGGCTCGCCTTTGGCGGCAGTGAAAAGCCGCCCATCGCGATCATGTTTTCCAGGCGCGAGATGGCCTCGCGCGGGTTGTTGGCGTGCACCGTGCCCATCGACCCATCGTGGCCCGTGTTCATGGCCTGCAACAGATCGAAGGCCTCGGGCCCGCGCACCTCGCCCACGATGATGCGTTCGGGACGCATACGCAGGCAGTTGCGCACCAGGTCCCGCATGGTGATTTCGCCCACGCCCTCAAGGTTGGGCGGCCGGGTCTCCAGGCGGACCACATGGGGATTCTTGAGCTGCAGCTCGGCCGCGTCCTCGCACGTGATGACGCGTTCATCATGGTCGATGTAGTTCGTCAGGCAGTTGAGCAGCGTCGTCTTGCCCGAGCCGGTGCCGCCCGAAATCAGGATGTTGCACCGGCAGGCAGACGCGACCTCCAGCAGGGACGCGCCCTCAGGGCTGATGGAGCCGAACTGGACCAACTCGGTGAAGGTCAGCTTGTCCCTGCGGAACTTACGAATGGTCAGCGTGGGCCCGTCGAGCGCCAGGGGCGACACGATCACGTTGACGCGCGACCCGTCCGCCAGGCGCGCGTCACAGATGGGGCTCGCTTCGTCCACGCGCCGGCCGACGGCGGACACGATCCGTTGGCAGACGTTCATCAACTGGGCATTGTCGCGGAACTTGACGTTGGTCAACTCCATCTTGCCGTTGGCTTCGATGTAGACCTTGTTGTAACCGTTGACCATGATGTCCGCGATGTCGTCACGGGCGAGCAGCGGCTCCAGCGGCCCCAGGCCGAGGATGTCGTTGCAGATATCCGAGATGATCTGCTGCTGTTCCTGGGGGTTCACCAGGACGTCCTGCATCGAGATGATCTCGTTGATGACGTCCGAGATCTCCTCGCGCACCGCATCCGGCGACAGGGCGCTCAACTGACCGAGGTCAATGGCCTCGATCAGGCTGTTGAACACCGAAATCTTGATTTCTTCGAGCTGGGACTCGCGCGCACGCAGCCGCTCCTGCCCGGCTTCGTCGATCACGACGGGCTTCTGGGGCGCGGTTTTCGGCGGCGCGGATCGGGGAGCCTGGGGACTCGGGGCAGCGGCCCCCTTGCGTTCGAGAAGGTCATCGTTCGCCACCGACGGCGACGCCGGAGGATCGGCCCGGTCCACAGGCTCCGGCCGAGGCGGCGGCGACGGCGGAACCTTGGCACCCTTGCCGCCCGAATCTACGCGGCGTCCGAACATGGTGGTCTCCTCGCACCGACTTTCTGCCTGGCGACAGGACCTCGCGCGGCCCCATGGCGCACGGGCCAAGCGAGCCCGCTCCCGTCGCGGGGCCTGCCGTGGCTCGTTGCTGTCCCCCCTATGCTATCAAATCCGTGGGCTCCGGCGGTAGCAGCGGTTACAGACCGGCCCGTTTCCGGCGCACGCGGCCCGCACCCTTACCGCGCGATCTTCTTCTTCTTGCCCAGAAGGCCACCCAGCAGACCCGACTTGGCCGCGCGGCGCGGCGCCTTTTTGGTGACCACGCCGCCGGCATCATCCAGGTGGAGCCCGGCCACCAGTTGGTCCATCGACCGCTGGAACGCCTTGCTCGCGCCTTTCTTGATGACCGGCTCGCCGTTGTTCAGGGCCTGCCCGAAGGCCGCCGGCTCGAACGGCAGAGCGGCCGCGGGCGCGCGCCCCACCACCTCCTCGAAGTCCTTGGCGCTCAGCTCGGCCTTGGCCGCCATGCCGACCTTGTTCAACGCCAGAACGGTCGGAAGGGACATCCGCCGCTTTTCCCGCAGGAACGCGAGCATCTTCTGCGCATCGCGCAGATTGCTGAGGTCGGGATAGGCGACCACCACCACCGTGGAGGCATCCAGCAGCACGTCCCGCACCCAGATGGACCATTGACGCGGCAGGTCCAGAACGACGGTATCGAACTCACGCCGCAACTGGTTCAACAACCGCTCCAGAACGTCGCTGGGCGGCCGGAACGAGATGTCGAGCTGTGCCGTCGATCCCAGCAGCATCAGATGATCGTCGTAGCGCTGCAGGAACCGATCCAGCGCCATGGAGTCCATCTGCTCGGACTGGGCCAGAACATCGGCAGCGGAAAGCCGGGGCGACAGGTTGAGGTTCACGGCCGCGGTGCCGGCGGAGATGTCCAGGTCCACGAGAACGACCTCGCCCCCCGTGTCCCGTCCCAGCTTGTAGGCCAGGTTGCAGGCCAGCGAGCTGGAGCCCACACCGCCGCGCACCCCCATCACGGCCACTAGCGGCGCGAGGTGCATCTCGCTCTCGTCCGTGGTCACGCGGATGACGGTATCGATCAGGTCGTCGGGGGTGATGGGGGCGAGCAGGTAATCCGCCACGCCCATGCCGACCAGTTGGCGATAAAGCCCGATATCGTTGTCCTGACCGATGACCACGACGCGCGTTTCGGGTGCGACGTAGTCCGCGACTGTGTCCAGCTCCGTCAACAGGGCCTCGCCCTTCTTGTCGGACTCCAGGATCAGCAGCAAGGGGCTGTCCATGCGGGCCAGAATTCCAGCCGCCTCTTCCAGTCCGCCGGGATGGATGGAAACCTCCGACCGGCGCATGCGGACATCGTCCTGCAGCGCTGCGACCGCTTCCCGGGTTTCGTCGCTCAGGACAAAGGCTTCCGCCGTGATGCGCATCCCACTCCACCTTCGTTGTCGTGCCCGCCCCGCCCCCGAACCGGGGCCGTCGCGATACCGGGCCGGTCCGCCGGCCTGTTTTTCATCACTCGCCGATGCCGGTCAGCGATCCGCTCTCACTGCGCGGAATCGCCGCATCCGTCGCCGCCCCGGCCCTGTATTTCGTCACGACCAGAGCCTGACGCGCCCCATCCACGGAACCAAGACTGCGCGGATCCACCAGGTCTCCCGGATCGGACAGCATCAACCCGACATTGCGGTTGACGGCGCAGCCGAAGTTCGAGTGCGGCGCGTTGCGAGGATTCAGTCCGGTATGACCGGACCAGTCCCCGCAATTGGGGACGACCGCCACATAGGCGTCGTACGACAGGCCAAGGGAACCGTCATCCGGGGCCGGTCCGGTCACCTGACCGGGGACCACGATGGTCCGGACGCCCCGGTCGTCCAGCCACTCCAGAAACATGTCCGTCGCCTGCTGGTCACGCGGCGACATGTTCACGGGCATCTGCACGCGCATGGGCGAGCGGGCCCGGCGATCGAACTCTTCCATGAACCCGGGCACCATGGCGATGGACGCCCCGCCACCGTCGGCGTTCACCTGCGGCATGGGGATCTCGGCCCGGAAGGTCCGAAGGTCCGCCTGCACCGAATAGCGCTGATTGTAATCCCCGACGTCCGTGGCGGACCCGCAGGCCGCCAGCCCGACCAGCAACGCTGCCACGGCGGCGACGCGCGTCCCGGCCATCAGGGACCTGTGCTGAGCGCGCATGAGCCTTACTCCATGATGTAGCCGATGGGCGCGGCGACGGAGTACGCCTGTCCGGCCTGACCCTGCGGGTCGCCGTACCGCTTCTGAAGCCGGCCCAGAAGGTAGATGTCCAGGTCGTCGGCCGGCCGGAATCCATCCGTCGGCAACGCGAACTCTGGACCGAACTCGCGCGGCCGGGCCTTGAAGGCCTGCACCGTCATCACGAGTTCCGTCCGCTCGGACTGGAAGTCCTGACTGCGGAACAGCGCGCCGAGAATGGGCAGGTCCATCAGCCCCGGCCACCCCTGGAAGGCATTGCGGTCCTCGGTCTGCAACAGGCCCGCGATCATCAAACTGCCGCCCGAGGGCAGCATCACGGTGCTTTCCGCCCGGCGCGTGCTGAGTCCGGGAATAGAGACGCCGGCGAGGGTCAGGGAGTTCTCTTCCGAAATCCGACTCACCTCCGAATTGATCCGAAGGCTGATCTGGTTGCCCGACAGCACGACCGGCGTGAACGACAGCTTCACCCCGAATTCCTTGAACTCCAGGGTGATGTTGCCGTCGTCGTCCCGCCCCACGGGCACCGGAAACTCACCGCCGGCCAGGAAGTTTGCTGTCTCGCCGGAGATCGCGGTCAAGGACGGTTCGGCAAGCAGCCGCACGAGCCCGCGTTCCTCCAGCGCGCTGAACGTGACGTCGCTGATTCCGAAGTCCCCGATCAACAGGGTCCCGAGCGGCCCCGTCGACCCGGCCGTCGCCCCCATCGCGAGAACCCCAATCGCCCCGTTCGTCACCGTGTTCTGATTGAAGAAATTGAAGCTGCGGAACGCGGTGTCGCTGGGCGAATTGGTGACGTTGAAGTTCGTGTCCGTCGCCAGGAACTTCCGTGCCGACCGGTTCATCTCGGCCACCCGAACCCGCAGCAGCACCTGCTGGTCGCCGGCAATGGCCAGCGAGTTGATGACTGCTCCGCCGCCCCCGACGAACTGGCTGGCCACACTGGCGGCGTTGGCGGCGTCGGCGGCGGAGCGGACCTGGCCGCTCAGGACCACGCCGTTCTGGGTTGGCGTGACGTCCACCCGGTTTTCGGGCAGCACGGCGGCGAGCGCCTGGTGCAGCCCCTCCATATCCGCCTCGACCACCATTTCGTACATGCGGATGCTCCGGCCCTGGGCATCGCGCATGATGATGTTCGTGGACCCCACGCCCTCCGCGACGAGGACCACCTGCCGGCGGTCGATCACCGCTTCGCGCACGATCGAGGGGTCGGCGATGATGACGCTTGCCACGGCGCGGTCCAGCTCCAGCGTGATGGCCTTGCCCACGGTGGCGATGATCGTATTGCCCATGATGTGGACACCGCGCGACAGCCGGCGGCGTTGTTCGGGAACGGCCGGAGTCATTTCGCGCTGCGCCGGTGTCGCGGCGGCCTGACCGTCGGCGGCCGGCAGCCAGTCCGGCGGCGGCGCGCGGCGCACCGGCATCGGCGGTTCGGTCCGCGCGGGCAGGACGGTGCGGGGCGGGGGCGCGGGCGCGGCCTCGACGGGCTGCGCGGGCACGAACGGACCCGGCGCGGGAGCCTGCGCCAACGACTCCGCGACCGAGTCGGGCTGCGGCATCGCTTCCGGGGTCGGCGCGGGCGCATCGCGCGTCGGCGACGGCGCTGGCGACGGCGCGGCGGACACCGCCGGGTCCGACTCCGGCGTCGGATCAGGCGCGGCGGGCCGCGCCACCGACTCGAGGCCCTCGTTCAGCGGACGGCTCGGCATGAACGGCCCGGTGCGCGGTCTCTCGGCGAGAGACGGCGTCGGCGCGTCCTGTGGCGTGTCCGGGCGTGGCGTCGTCGCCGCCGGTCTCGCGGACCCAGCCATGGGGGGCAGCGGATCGAGCGGGACGGTGCGCGCCGCGCCGCCCTCGCCCCCTTGCGCGCCCGCGGCCGCCGGCGTGGCGGGCGTCGTCATGGGCGGCATGGCGTCAAGGGTGCGCATCAGCGCCCCTCGGGCGTCGTCACCATCCGCCGCGCCGGCCGGAATCGTCATGAGCGCAGCCGCCAGGAGACCCAGGGCCACCGTGCTGACGGACGTGCGCAGGCGGACCCGGGCCTTCGGCTCCGGGCCGGAACGGGGGACGCGCACTACGATGCGGTCGTCCACTGAGTCTGCTGTTCGGACCGGGAACACGACACACAATCCTCCAGCGGTGGGACCTGCCAAACCCAGTTGGCCAAAAATGGCATCAGATCCGTATGTTGCACCAAACTCCTTTCCTTGTACATGAGAAACGGTAAACAAATTATTCCTCTATGGGGATTTCTCGCTCCATGTCGGGCGTCAACGGAAGGGGGTCACCATCCGGCCCGATGTCAGGGAGTCCGGTCCCGGGCCCCGAGTCGCCACCCGACTGATCGTCGCCGTCCCACGCCTGGCCGCCGCCCTGGTCCGAATAGACCGTGGGTCCGTCCGCGCCATGATAGACGGTGACCTCCCAGTCCGGTCCCTGAGGCTCGGGCGCGGCCTGCGCCGGCGTGGAGGGGCTGGCGGGCCGTGGGGGCATGGGCTCGTCGTCCAGATCCAGTTCGGCCAGCAGACGCGCGCGTTCGGCCGCCAGTTCGGCTTCGCGGCGCAGACGCTCCTCCTCCTGCGAGCCGCGCATCATGTAGTCCAGGGCGCGGCTGACGCTGCGGTCGCTCACGATGTCCCGCTCGGGCGCGCCGGCGGCCTCGCCGAAGCCCAGCAGGGCGGCCAGTCCGACCGGCGCCTGGCGATCGCTCAGGGCGCGCAGGGTCAGGGTCACCGAGCCCATCTGGCGGGCCAGATTCAGGATCTCCACTTCGGATGCCGAGGCTTCCACCGTCACGGTCTGCACGACCTTGGGTTCCGCTTCGGTGTCCTGGAACACCCGGTCCACGGCCAGAACGCGCAGCGACTCGATGATGGTCTCGGCCACGTACCGTGAGATCGGCGCACCCGCGCCACCCTGATCCACACCGCGCGGGAGCGTATCGCGCAGATCGTGCGTGAGGACGACATCCACATAGTCGCCGGGCAGGATGAACCCGGCCGTGCCCGTGACCTGGTTGACCGGCAAGGCGATGGCGCGCATGCCGGGGTTCAGGGCCCCGGCCAGGAAGTTGGCGTTGACCCGCTCGAACACCATGCGGTCCGTGATGGGCTCGCCGGCGGCGATGGTGCGCCGGACAATGCGGCCCTGCATGACCTCTTCATGGGCGGAGCGCTGGCGGAACACCTGACGCTCCGTCATGCCCTCGGCGTCACCGATGACCTTGTAGGCGGGCATGATGTCTTCCGGAGGCCAGGGCTGCCACCGGACCATGGACGACCGCAGCGCGGTGCCGGCCGGGATGGTCTCGTCCGCCACCAGCACCCGCTGCCCCGTGAACGTGGGCAGGGCGGGCCCGGCGTCCTCGGCCAGTTGGCGTTGGGCCTGGAGGTAGTCGTTGACGAGGTACGCCGCGCCGCCCGCGGCCGCGACGGCGATGGCGAGGACCAGCAACAAGATCGCGCGCATATCCGAGATTCCTTCCGGTCAGGGACGGCGGATGCGGCGGCGTGACCTCGGCGGCGCGACGGCGGGTTTATCCCGTCCCCGCGGACACGGATGGGCCCATGGCGCCGATGCGCCACATGGCCAGGACGCCCACTGCAATCGCCAGTCCGTACGGTATGCTATTCAGGCTTTCTTGATCTTCGGTAAAGAAATGCCGGGCAAAGCCCTGTTTCCCTCGCATTTTTGGCGCCACCTTCAGACGCAGCAGGAACACCAGGGCGAGCACGCCCCCCACCAGGAGCACGCACAAGAGAAAAGCGAGAAGATGGCCCGGGGTGATCCACAGACTCGTGGCGCTGACCAGCTTGACGTCGCCGCCCCCGAACAGGCCCAGCCAGAACAGGCAAGCCGTCACGGCGAACACGAGCAGGGCCGGTCCGATCACGGCGGTGACGGCGGCGAGGCTGTAGGGACCGATCAGGGCCATGGCCAGGAACAGCACGACAATGGCCACGGAAAAGCCGTTCGCGATCTCGCGGCTCAAAAGATCCTGAATGGCCGCCGCCAAGCACAACGCGACGACCGTGAACGCCAGCCACTGGGTCAATCCGTCCATGAGGGGTTCCGTCACCGCCATCAACCGGACACGGCAACGGCCCGCCTTGAGCCAGCGGGCCGTTCCGAGGCGCCTCTCTCAGGCGACGACGTCAGCACGACGCCTGGGCCTGAGGAGGCCTGTCAACAGGGTCGCGATCAGCCGCCAGTGCCACCGCCCAGGCTACCGGAAATCGTACCGAACGTCCCGGTCAGCGACGTGCCGACGATGGTCACGGCCCCGATGATGACGACGGCGATCAGGGCGGCAATCAGGCCGTACTCAATCGCGGTCGCACCCTTCTCGTCGCGACGCAGAGCGGTCAGATACATCTTGATCGATTCAAACATGGGTCTTCCTCCTGAACGTGCGCATTCTTGCGCCCCAAAAACCACCGCCCGACCAGTGTCTGGTCCGACTCTTCCGTCCACACTCTCGGGGCCTCATTCCCTGCCCCCAACACGAGCATCATAGGACAGCCCGGACGGGTCCACTGTGACGGCCATTACACACCCGCTCGGATTTTTTCGGTGCCTTGGCGTCTATCCACAGCGCGCTACTTCGGGCAGAGTTCCGTCAGTCGCCCCCTGTTTCATGGGATACGGCCGCCGAACCCACCCGTCTGAAGACTAGGGGCAAGCGCTTAACAAATCTTTACAGAGTCCGCCGAACGCGGTGAACCAGCGTGGCGCGGCGGGCGACTATTGCGGCGGGGCCGCGTCGCCCCTTCGCACACCGTCGAGTCGCTCGCACAACAACCGCGTCCGGACCTCGGCCAGCATCACACGATTGGCCGCGACCAGATCGGACAGCACCCCGGCGGCGAAGATCACCACCGACGCCAGGATCAGAATGGCCACCAGGATCAGGGATTGGATTTTGCCTTCGCCCTGATCGGTCAGGAAGGAGATCAGGAATCGCAGCCCCAGCAGGACACCAGGCACGGCCACCAGGGTGCCGATGATCGCGAAGAACCGAAGCGGTTTGTACAGGATGAAAACCCGGATGATCGTCCAGAGCGACCGGAATACATAGGACCACATGCCACGGAACAACCGTGACGGCCGCGTGGCCGGATTGGTTCGGACCGGCACCGAGACGACGGGCATCCCCATGCGGCCTGCCTGGATGATCGTCTCCAGGGTATAGGTGTAGTTGTTGTCGACGTAGGGCCGCATTGCGGCGTCCCGGCTGATGGCCCGGAACCCGCTGGGGGCGTCTGCCACCCGCGTCCCACTGACCACACGCACGGCCCAGCTCCCCAGGCGTTGCAGGCGCTATTTCAGCCAGGGGAAGTCCGCGGTCTCGATGATCGGACGGGCCCCCACCGCGATGATCGGACGGGCCCCCACCGCGATGTCGGCCCGCCCCTCCAGGACCGGAACCACCAGATCGGGAATACACGACGCGTCGTACTGATTGTCGGCGTCCGTGTTCACGATCACGTCCGCGCCCCGCTCAAGGGCTGCGATGAGGCCCGTCATGAAGGCATTGGCGAGCCCCCGGTTGGTGGAGAGCCGGACCACATGATCGACGCCATGGGCGCGGGCCACGTCGCTGGTGCCATCGGTGCTGCCGTCATCGGTCACCAGCCATTCGACCGCATCGAATCCATCAACGTGACGCGGCAGGTCTGCCAACGTCTGCGGCAGTGTCCCGGCCTCGTTGAAGCACGGAATATGAATGATGAGCTTCACGAAGCCACCGGCCCCCGTCCCTGCCACCCGTTGTCAATCCCGCCGTCCATTGGCCCACGACCGCGGAAAACGCCGCTGGCCGGTTCACGCCGCCGCCAAGCCCCTCAACGCCGCACCCTGAGGGGCTGACTGGTTGAGGGGCGGCCCGGTCGCGCAAAACGCCCCCGGTCCCCGATCACCATCCAGCCTGGGATCAGACCACCGCCAATCGGCGCGCTGCCGGTGGGGCTCAGTTGAACCCGCTTGCCACCTGGCCGAAAAAGCTGTCCAGGCTGGTGCCGACGGCCGTGACTGCGCCGACGATAACAATGCTGATGAAGGCGGCAATCAGGGCGTATTCAATTGAGGTCGCCCCTCGTCCTCCCCGTTTCAGGTAGCCCGACACCAAAGCCAGCGCTCTCATGATTCGTTCCTCCAGTCGGCGAGCGCATCCCGCGCCCGCGGTCTCCGGACCCCGACTCTCAGGTCCCACGTTCAGCCAGGCGATGGCGCATCCCGCCGGGTCCAGGCCCCGCACCCTCGTCGCCGGGTCCATCCACTGGCGCGGCCGGCACGACCCGGCGCGTCAACAGCCCGGCCACCCAGTACATCACAACAGCGCCAAACGCGCCGGCATACCCATCGATGGCGTAATGCCAACCCAAGAGCACGGATCCGACCATGATGATCGCCAGATACAACACCGTCAGACTGCGCAGGACGGGCCCGCGCGACCAGGCGAACAGCGCCCACAGCGTGGCGATGGCCACATGCAGGGACGGCATGGCCGAGATGCCGCCCCCGGCCCGCGCCTGATTCGCCTCGTAGCCGTTCCACAAATACTCCTGTCCGAGCAGCGCCATGTTCGGAATGGACTCGTGCCCTTCGTTCAAATGCTGGAACAGGGGGGCATAGGGGTTCGGCCCGGCCACAAACTCGTGGAAATAACAGGGGCCGGCCGAGGAGAAAAGGTACGCGAACCCGCTCCCCAGAACAGTCCAGGTCAGGAAATAGCTCAACAGGAAATGCATCCGCCGGACCCGCTCGGATCGGGTTATCGCAAAAAGGCAGAAAATCAAATACATCACCGGCATCCATACATTATAAAGATAGCTGATGACCGCTATGACGACGGGATGACCAAGCACGGGCAGCAACAATTCCCAGGGGTGGACTCCAAAGTGCAGGGCCGCGTCCCACTGCATCAGAGTCTCATCCCAATGAAACGGATTGATAACGGCGATTGATTGTTTGAACGACGTGAAAAACGTCGAAAAGATCGGCAAAAGAACCATCGGGATCACTGCGGTCGCGACGTAACGCACGTCGAACACTTCGCTGTGCCACACATCGAGCAGAACCCCGCGCACCCGGAACGGACGGACATGGAAAACATGGCGGGCCAGTTCACCGATCGTCCGGAAAACCACGATCAGTACGGGCACGAGCAGGGTCGCCATAAGAAGATTCCACGACGCGAAATGCCATGAAAGGCCATGGGCGCTCATAACCACGAGCACCACCGCCGCGTAGCCGATCATGAACCCGATCAACAGGGCGTGGTGCCTGGCTTCGGCGACGAACAGACCGGAGCGTTCCCCCAGGCTCAACGGTCTCGGCGCCACGGCAGTGAGTGAGTCGGCGGTCACGTCTCTGGTCTCCCTTCTGGCAGACGGGGTGGACCCCGTCCGGACTCCTTCCATCACACCTGACGCGGATAGCGCCAGCGGCTGATGACGTCCTTGACGTACTCGCGGTCCCAGACCTCGCTGTCCCAGCTTGCCGAGAACGACGCCGCGCCCTTGCGCGGCTGCTGCTCGGGCGGCAGCAGGTCCAGGGTCACACGCATGGGCATGGGGGTGGCCGCGCCGACGCTGATGACCTCGGCGGCCCCGAGCGCAGGCAGAATGCCGGCCAGATCGCCGGCGTCGTCCGGCAGGGTGCTGCGGACGTAGACCAAATCCTGCTCGTTGGACAGCCGAAGGGCCATCACGGTGTTGCACTGGGACAGGATCTCGGGATCCAGCTCCGACGGGCGCTGCGAGACCAGCCCGAGTCCCAGGCCGTACTTGCGCCCTTCCTTGGCGATGCGGCCCAGCGCCTTTCGGGTCGAGCGGAATCCGCCGCTCACGTCGGCCGGGGCGTAGCGGTGGGCTTCCTCGCACACCAGCAGCACGGGCACGCTTTGGGTTTCCGCGGCGAAGAGCTGGAAGTCGAACACCATGCGGCAGAACAGCGAGACAACGACCTCCACCACCTCGCTGGGCACGCCGGACAGATCCACCAGGGTCAGCGGGGCGCCGTCCGTCGGCATGCGCAACAGGCTGGAGATCACATCCACCATCGAGATGCGCATCAGCGTGCCGGAAAACATGAACGCGAACCGGGGGTCGCCCATCAGCCCGTCCAGACGGTTGATGAGGCGCAGATAGGGCCGCACGTCCTCCGACCGATTCAGGTTGCCCACCTGATCGTCGAGCGCCCGGCGCAGATCGCTCAGCCGGTACGGGATCGGGGTATCGACGGTCACTTCCTCGGGGTTCTTCTGACCCACGGGGGACTTGCGCTTGGCCTCCATCAGGCAGTCCAGCAGGATCATCAGTTCCGCCGGATGCTCGGGCAGCCGCGACCCCAGGAACACGCTGGCCAGTTCCTCGCCGGTCATCAGCCAGTAGGGCAGACTCATGCCGGCGGGATCGACGATGTGGCAAATGTCGCCGAATGCGCCCTGGTATTCGTTGTGCGGGTCCAGAACCACCACGTGACCATGGGGGAAACTGGCCAGGATCTTGTGCAGCAGAAGGGCGACGGTGCAGGACTTGCCCGAGCCGGTCGTGCCGAGCACCGCGAAATGCCGCCCCAGCAGGGCGTCCATGTCCAGATGGGCGGTGACCTCCTGGGCGCCGTAGACCCGGCCGATGGGCAGGGTCGCCGAGTCGGGCGGCGCGAACACGGCCGCCAGATCCGCGCTGTCCGCCAGCCGGATGCCGTCGCCAAGGGCCGGATACCGGGTCACGCCGCGCTGAACCTTGCCGAGCCCGCCGTCGGGCCGGGTTTCGGCCTCGCCGATGGCGGCCAGTTCGACGGCCACGGGACCACCCGCCGGAACCCCATCCGGGCCGTCCACGATGCGTGTGCTGGTCACGACGCCGATGACCGAGCCATCCGTGGTATCGATGCGGACCATCCGGCCGGGCCGCAAGTCGCGGATGCCCGAGTCGGGGGGCCCGTAGGCGGTCATGCGGGATCCGTGCACGCTGACCAGATGGCCGATGGCCTCACCCATGCCGTATCGCCTCCCCGCCCCCATGCGCCGGCCCGCGCGACTCGCCGTCCTGCACAATCCTGCATGATACGGCGCGGTTCTTAATCAAACATGGATCCGCGCACGCGGACGAAGCCCCACCGCCAGGGCGGGGCTCCGTCGGGTCCCGGATCAGGCCTTGGTCTTCCGCGCCTGTGCCGGCGGTTCGTCCAGACGCTGACGCAACTGTTCGATCATGTAGGTCAGCAGCGAGCGCCGGATGATGTCCTGCTGCGTGCTGCCCGACAGTTTGGCGAACTGCCGCAGCAGATCGTGTTCCCGGGCGGGCAGGCGCACGCCCACATGGCGACGGCGCACGTCGGCCTCGGCCTCGGCGGCGGCCCGCCCGGCCACATCCGGCGGCGCATCGGGCCCGAACAGGTAGAGTTCGATTTCCTCGGGATCATCAAGGGGCGCCGTCGTCACCGGCGCGCCGGGTTCGGCCTCCGTGCCCTTCAGCCGGATCCAGGGCGGCGCGTCGCCGTTCGAGGGAGCCCGGTACCCGGCGGCCAGCGTGACGGCCGCCCCGCGACGGGGTGGCACGACGGCCGGTGTGGTCGTCCGCCGCACGGGCGCTTCGGGTGCGTCGTGCCGCCGGGCCTGCGACTGGCGCAGGCTCTCCCAGGGCCGCATCGGTCCCGGCTCCGGCGGCGCCGTGCGGTGGATCATGCCGCCGCCCAGCGGCGCGGCACCTTCCAGCCCGGCGTCGGCATCCGTATCGCCGTCGTCGTCCGCGTCGTCTTCGCCGTCCGGATCGGGATCGTCAGAGAGCCCGGCGCGCCCGGCGATCGACACCACGACGGGGTCGGGCTCGGGTGCGGCCATCCGGCGGAACGGAGTCACGCTGGACGGCGGCGCCGTGGCGTCCTCGACGGGGCTCGCGGCTGCGATGGCCTCCGCCACATCGTCGTCATCCAGGATATCGCCATCCACGCGGGGGTCCATGGACTGTCCCAGCGCCCGCGCGAGATCCTCGAACCGGCTTCGGCCCGCATTGGGGATCGCCGGCTGCACGGCGGGGACGGCCTCGCCCTTGCGGGAAAACAGCCCGCCCAGTCCGATCACCGCGCTCATGGCTACACCTCCGCAATGCCGCGGCGCCCGAAGGCACGGTGACCAAGCAGGCCGCGACCGCTTGCGGGGCGCGCACCGGGGGCGGAATGACCGGACGCCGGCGGCATCGCGGCCGGTCCGCGATCACCGGCCGGCCGGGCGCCGGCCACGAGATGCGGCATGGGACGCCCCGGACGCTCGGCCCGGAAATCGTCGTCGTTGGCGGTGGGCGCACGGGGGGCGTCGAACGGAACCGAGTCGAGGCCGTCCGTGTCCTCCTCGTCCTCGTCCACCTCGGGCGCCTCGCTCTCGACCACCCGGATGGACCGCGCGTCCATCGCGGAGTCGCGACGATCGGGACGCCCGGCGCGGTCCGACCAGGCCTCGACGGCATCCACGCGCGCCGGGTCGATGCTGGCGACGGGAATGCGGGCCCCCTCGGCCACGGTGGCGGCCTGCGGACGCGGATCGTAGGACTCGCGCACGAAATCCGAGAAGGCGCCGCCGACCTGCGGACCGGCGTGTTCCGCCATGCGGGCGGCGCGCTCGACGCGTTCCTTCAGATACGCCCACAGGGCCTGCATCTCGTGCGCCGAGCGACCCTCGGGGTTGATTTCCATGACCGTGCGACCGTCGCTCATGCTGGCGGCGTATTCGGTGCGGTTGTGGATGGTGGTCGGCGCGACGGTGCCATGCTGGCTCAGGGCCACGGCGGCATCGGAGGTGATGCGCGCCCGGGCGGAGGCGGCGTTGACCACGAACACGAACGGCCGGTTGAGCCCTTCCACGAGGTCCACGGTCGCGCCGGCGGCGCGCAGATCATGGGGACTGGGGCGCACCGGCACCACCACCAGGTCGGCGTTTTCCACCACGCTGCGGATGGCGATGGTGATCGCCGGCGGCGTGTCGATCATGACCATGTTGATGCCGCGCCGGTCCAGTTCGGCCAGCGTCTCCGGCAGCTCGGTCAGCGAGGAGCGCACGAAGTACGGCGTTTCGGCCTGGCGCGCGTTCCACCACTGGGCCAGCGAGCCCTGGGGGTCGGTATCGAGCATGGCGACGGGACCCAGCCCCATGGCATCGGCCATCACGGCCATATGGCCGGCCAGGGTCGTCTTCCCGGACCCACCCTTCTGCGATGCGAAAACGATGACCTGCATGGTTGTGGTCCTTCCTGACTCGTCGGAGCGTCAAGGACCATGCCCCCTGGCACAAACCCCGGCTCCCGACCTTTCGGGCCATGAAAACAGGGTATGTGGCGCCGGGGACAGGAACAGTGACCCCGGTCACAGGATCGCCCGGAAGCCCCGGATTACCGCCCGTCCGCGGCATCCATGCCGGCGCTTTCGGTGCTGCCGCGGGCCTCCAGGGGCCCCTCCCCAGAGGGACCGTCACCCGCCTCGTGGTGCCAGATCGCGCGCAGGCGGGCCAGCGCCTCCGCCAGCGGAGGCACGGACAGCGTGCCGTCCGCCGCCCGCGTCAACAGCCCCAGGCGGTCCAGCTTGCCCAGGGCGTCGTCGATGTCGAAGCGCACCCGGGCCGCCAGGGTGCGGTCAAGCCAGGCCTCGGCCGCCGCCGCCAGCGCCGCCGCGTCCATGGGCTCGGTCGCGCCGCGCAACAGGGTGTAGGCGATGACCGCCTCCTTGAACTCCTGGTCCTCCGCCGTGCCCAGCAGGTAATCGAACACGGCCGCGTTGTTGCAGACGTTCCGGTAATAGAGATTGTCGGTCAAAATCATCTGATACTTCAGAACCTGGCGCTCGAACTTGATCCATTGTCTCATCAGGAAGCCGCCCAGGCCCGCCAGCGCGCTCATGGCCGCCAGGGCCTTCGCAAGGTCGGCCTGGGCCACCGAGCCCTGCGCCGTCAGCCCCAGCCAAGCGGCCGCCACCACGAACAGGACGGACAGCGCCGGCAGAATGTTCATGAGGACAGGCACCCCACCGGCGACGGCCGGCACGCCCAGCAGCAGCTTGTCCCGCAGACGCATCACGGCCCGTGCGCCGGGATAGAGCATGTTCAGATCGCCCTCGGCGACGTCCGTGAACAGCTTGATGACCACCTTGCCTTCGAACACCCGGTCCGGCGGGCGTCCGCCGGGCGTGACGGCCAGGCCCACGGGCAGGCGGCGGCGACGGCTGGCGATGGACTCGTGAAAGCGGATCAGCACCACCACGTGGCGCAGGCGCACCGCCGGCCGGATCCGCTCCGCCAGCCCGAACAGACGACGCGATCGGGCCACCGCCTGTCGGCGACCGCGCGCGAAGAACGCCACGTCGGCATAATGATGGGTCGGGACCCGGACCTCGGCGTCCACCTCGGCCGCCCGGCGCTCGGCCTCGGCGAGGCGGTCCGGGTCCACGGGCGCGAAGTTGGCCTGGATCAATAGCCCGGACAGCCGCGCCTTGAGACGGTCGTAGGCGGCCCCACGGTCCTCGCGCCAACCGGCGGCCCCCGCCGGCAGGTCAGGGTTGAAGGCGTGGTAGTCGTCGCGGAGGCAGCGCAGGCACTCCCGCCCCTCGATCCGGAACAGCAGGCCGAGGAGCCGGCACACCTCGGAAAAGGTGTGGTCTGTCCACGCCCGCTCCCCAGCCGGAACGGGCTCCAGGATCGTGTCGCGCAGACGCGCCACCAGGGCGGTCTGCGGCACCGCAATGAAGGGATCCGGCGCGGGCGGGTCGGGCGGCGGACCGTCCCTGTCCCGCCACCCGGTCACGACCGACCAGGCCCTGGCGAGATGCGCCCTGCCGCCCGCGTCGGTCATGCGCGCCCCGGATCAGGTTTCGACGTCATCCACGTCAAGCTGGCCGGTGATGCGGCGCCAGATGTGCGACCAGGACATTCCCACCGCCATGATGGTCGCGACCACGACCAGTCCGATCCAGATCAGGGGCTCGCCCTGAAGATTGGCGCCGGTGTAGGTCACGATCACCCAGAGCAGGATGGCGAACAGCGCCACCAGCAGGATGATGCCGAACTTGCCGATCGACCGCAGCGTGGCCATGACGTACAGGATGTACCCGATCAGCAGCACGATGGCCGCCAGGGCCTTCAACGGCAGGTCCTCGTTGAAGCCCGAGGTCTCGATCCAGCCGGCGAACGACCAGCCGGTCGGATTGTACGTGGCCATCACCAGCACGATGGCGGCGACCCATCGGATCGCGAACCCCACAAACGAAAATCCACTCGCAGCCATAACCCCCTCCTTCTTGAATATGGAAACGAACGCCACCCCCGGACGCCGATCAGGCGCCGGAGGCTTGGCGTTCGCCCGGTTGGTTTTCCGGTCTCAAACCGATTCCGGGGTTACTGGGCGATGCTCTCGCGGGCGTCGTCCACGGCCTGCAGGGCCTTTTCCAGCCCCTGTTCGGAGACTTGGGCCAGATCGTCCAGCATCGACTGGAACCAGCCAGCCTGCGGCTGCAGTTCGCTGACGGGCACCTCGCGCACGATCTTGATCATTTCTTCCTGGTCCAGCCGCTCGGTGCTGCCCTCGGGGAGCATGTCCGGGTTGCCGGTGATGTAGGCCAGCGGCGTGCAGGCGGTGACGATCTTTTCCACACCCTGCCAGTTCAGCAGGCCGGCACTGGTGACCTTGACCTCCAGCGGCACATAGGCGCGCTCGCCGTCGGCGAAGCGCTGCCGCAGAATGTTGCGGTCCACGACCGGGACGAACACCATCTTGGCGTCGTTCAGGCGCTCGAAGCGGGCGTTCGACGGATCCGGGAACTGGACGAAGAAGGCCACGTCCGCCTGCCCGTTGATGACGGCATCAATGGCGGCGTCGGTGCTGTCCAGGTAGCTGACCTTGCTGGCCTCGGCCAGACGCTCGTCGAAGGACTGCAGCAACTGGAAGGTCTGGGCCGAGCCGCTGTCCTGCGGGCCCAGCGCGAAGCGGACACGGCGGGCATAGCCGGCCACGGCGCCCCAGTTGGTCAGGCGGTCCTGGTTGGCCTCGGTGGTGACGGCGTACAGGCACTCGTTGGTGACGTCGTTGCGGATAATGCTGATCTTGTCGGCGATGGCCGGGTTCTGCGCGGACTTGAAGGCCAGCACGTCGGTCTGGGTCATGCCGATGGCCTGCGGATTGGACAGGACCTGCTCGATGTTCTCGCCGCTTCCGGCGCTGGTCTTCAACTCGTAGTCAAAGAATTCCTTCTTGAGCACGTCCAGCAGAAGCGGGCCGAACGACCCGAAGTAGCTGCCGCTCTGGCCGCCCGTGTAGATCGGATTGGCCGCCAGGGCGGGCCCCACCACGAGCGCGGCCGCCATGGCGGCGCCCGTGAACCAGGTAGTCTTCATGATGGTCATTGTTCCCCCGCTCAGATGGTGCGTCGCCCGGTCCGGAACGTCCGGACACCGGGAACCTCGCGAAAGGGTCCGGGCCGGATGCGGTGCCGGGGCGGCGCCGTTCGTTTTGCCTGCAACCTCACCGGACGGGCGCGGCCCGCCGGCCAGGAACACCGCCCTGCCCCGCCCGGATCGGACGGAATCTCAGGGGCGAGCGCCCGGGTTCGTCAGTCCCCCATGGGCCGGCAGGCGTCTCCCGTCCGCCGGCCCAGGTCCGGATGTCCCCCCCGGGGCCCGTGAACGGTACCCCAGGTTTCGCGCAGGGAGCAACGACCGAACCCGTTCCGCCGTGGCGCAGGCTTCACCATAGCCCGCTGGTCGGGCTCCGCAACCATGGTTCCCGAGCGCGAAACTCAAGGATTGGTGGGGGATTCCACCCCGCCCGGCCCGGTCGGGGCGGTCGGGCCATCGAACAGCAGCGCCGGCGGATCGGTCGGAGACATCCGTCCGGCCAGGGGCTCCAGCAGCGGCGCCACCACGGCGGCGACCCGCGCCAGCGCCCGCAGGTCGGAGTCGGGCAGTCCGGCCAGCCCCTGCATTAGCCCCGGCAGCGCATCCGGGTTCCGCAGCAGGTCCATCAGAAGGTCCGTCAGGTCACGCGGCGCGGGATACGGGGCGACGACCACGATCTCGTCCGCTGGCAGCGCCGCGGCCTCCCGCGCCGCCGCCAGCGCCTCGCGCAGGCCGCCGAGGCCGTCCACCAGACCCGCGCCCAGGGCATCTGTGCCCGTGAACACCCGCCCGCGCGCGGCCTGATCCAGACGCATGCCATCCAGATCCCGCGCCGTGCCCACACGGTCGGTGAAGTCGGCATAGATGGCGTCCAGACGCCGGTCCAGCGCCCGCCGCGCCGACACCGAGAACGGCGCCGTGGTGCTCCACATGGCCGCGTTGTCGCCCTCGGCCAGCCGCGTCCAGGAAATCCCGAGGTCATCCCACAGGCGGCGCGCCACCAGCTTGCCGGCGGCCACGCCGATCGAGCCGGTGAGGGTGCCCGGCGAGGCCAGGATGCGGTCGCCCTCCAGCGCGATGAAGTACCCGCCGGAGGCCACCACGTTGCCCATGGACACGATGACCGGCGTGCCGGAGTCCCGCGCCAGCGCCACCGCGCGGCGGGCCGTGTCCGAGGCCACGTAGTCCCCGCCCGGGCTGTTGAGCCGCAGCACGATGGCGGCCACGCGCTCGTCCTGCACGGCGGACTCGATGGCGTCCGCCATGTCCTCGGCGTGCAGCATCGGCCGGCCGGAGAACGGCGACACACCCCGGGACTCGCCCGGCACCACCATGCCGACGCCGTGGATCAGGGCGATCCGGCGGGCGTCCGTCGGCTGCGGGTCGTCGCGTCGTGTCATATAGTCCGCCACGGACAGGCGGCCGTTCTCGCCCATGGTGTCGCGCACCGCGTCGCGGAACTGGTCGCGATACCCGGCCCGGTCCACCAGCCCCGCGTCCACCGCATCGGGGACCAGCAGGGGCGCGGAGTCGATGCTGTCATCCAGCGCATCGAGATCCACGCTCCGCGCCGCCGAGATGTCCGCGCGGATCTGATCGAACCACGAGGCCACCAGACGCCGCTGGTTCTCCTCCTGCGGCGCGGGCATGTCGGTTTCCGACGCCATCGCGAGCACGCCCTTGTACTCGTGCCGGCTGCTGGCCTCGAACGCCAGGCCCAGGTCGGCCAGGCCCTCGGCGGCGAAGGGGACCTCCATGGCGATGCCGATGAGACCCAGCTCGCCGGAGGGCTGCATCCAGATCTGTTCGAACGCCGAGGCCAGATAATACGCCATGGTGCCGCGTCCGGCGCCCGAGGGCATGCTGTCGGCATAGACGAAGGTGGGCTTGCCGTTGGCCCGGAACGCATGCACGGCGTCGCGCACTTCCTGCGCCTGGGCGAGGCCCATTTCGGGGCTGCGCACCCGAGCGACCAGACCCCTGACGCGGTCGTCGGAGGCCGCCCGTTCCAGCCCGTCCAGCAGGGTGCGCAGGGTCATGGCGTCGGGATCCGCGCCCCCGGCCCAGCCCGGCCCTTCGCCCTCCAGCAGCGCGCGGTCCAGGTCCACGGTCAGCACGATCGACCCGGGAAGAGGGTCGCGCCCGCGATCGGGAAGGACGTAGGGCGCGGCGATCCAGGCTGCGGCGACGATGATGACCACCAGTGTGCCGACCATGGCCAGCAGACCCACGATCACCTTGCCGAGAAAACGAAACATGCGCTCGGGGCTCCTTCGTCGGCGCGCGCGTCCGCGCGCCCGTTCAGCGGTTCATGGCATGGTACCCGGCGTTCGGAATCATGTCGGTCCCGTGCGCCATGCGGTTGGTATAGTTGAAGAACGCCGCGACATCGCAGATGTCGAAGATGTCCTCCTCCGAGAAACCCGCTGCCCGCAGCCGGTCCCGGTCCCCCTCCCCGATCGCCTGCGGTGTCAACGTCAGGGTCCACGCGAAATCCAGCATCGCCCGCTGGCGCGGCGGCAGATCGGCGACACGGTAATTCATGACCATCATCTCGCCAAGCTGCGGATCGTCGGACAGCGCCCGCACCGCCTGTCCATGCGCGACAAGGCAATAGTAGCAGTGGTTGGCACTGCTTACGACGACCGCGATCATTTCCCGCTCAAGCTTGGTCAGGCCCGAGGGCCCCAGCATCAGAGTGTTGTACATCTCCATGAAGGCGCGCAACTTGGCGGGATGGCCGGTGTAGGCCCGCAACACGTTCGGGACCAGTCCCAGCTTTTCCTCGCACTTGTGGAAGTAGGCCTGCACCTCTTCATCGTCGGCGCAACGGTCCGGCAGATCGAGCCGGGTGATGTGGTCGGGCTGGGGCATGGGCGGCCTCCTGGGGCGGGCTCCTGGGGCGGGCGATCGGTTTCGGATCCGCACAGTCTAGCCGGGGACGCCGCCGGGCGACAGCCATGGACCACCGCCCACACCCCTTTATGGGCGCACAACACAACCGACGCATCCTGCGGGGACGCCCGCATTGACACGCCCGGGTGATGCCCGCAAGGTCGCAGGGCGAGTCGGGGGAGTCGGCATCGACCGTCCGCGCGCCTTCCCTCACGCCAGAGACACCAGACGCAACGGCGCCATGCCCAGACAGCTATGGAGTTTCCTCGCCCTCCTGCTCGGCGCCCTGCGCGATCTGGCCCCCATCATCCTGGTCATCGGGTTTTTTCAGGTCATCGTCCTGCAACAGCCGCTGCCAGACCCGGTCCCGATCATCGTGGGTCTGGTGCTGGTACTGCTCGGCCTGGCGCTGTTCATCCAGGGCCTGGAGATGGGGCTGTTCCCCCTTGGCGAGTCCATGGCCCATGCCTTCGCGGACAAGGGTAGCCTGTTCTGGCTGCTGGCCTTCTCCTTCGCCCTGGGATTCGGCACCACGGTGGCGGAACCGGCGCTGATCGCCGTGGCCGGCGAGGCCGCCGCGGCGGTCGCCGAGGCCGGGCTGATCGACCCGGACCCGGAGAGCCGCGAGACCTATGCCCTGGGCCTGCGCTACACGGTCGCGGTCGCGGTGGGTCTGGCCATCCTGGTCGGCGTGTTCCGCATCATCAAGGGCTGGCCGGTCCAGATCCTCATCATCGGCGGATATCTGGTGGTGGTGGCGCTGACCTTCATCGCCCCGCCGGAGATCGTCGGCGTCGCCTATGATTCGGGTGGGGTGACCACGTCCACCATCACGGTGCCGCTGGTCACGGCCCTGGGGGTGGGGCTGGCCTCCACGCTGGGCGGTCGCAACCCGCTGATCGACGGGTTCGGCCTGATCGCCTTCGCCAGCCTGACCCCGATGATGTTCGTCATGCTCTACGGTCTGCTCTACTGACCCGCTCCGCCGGGATCACCGCGAAGGACACCCCGCCGTGCCCGTTCTGATCCAGTTGGTCGATACGCTCTGGACCACGATCCTCGACGTGGCGCCGATCCTGTTGATCCTGGTGCTGTTCCAGGTGCTGGTGCTGCGCCAGAAGGTGCCGCACCTGCGGCGCATGATCCTGGGGTTCATCTATGTGGTCCTCGGCCTGGACCTGTTCCTGGTCGGGCTGGAAATGGCGCTGTTCCCGCTGGGCGAGATCATGGCCCGCCAGCTTACGGATCCGGCCATGGTCGGCGCTGGCGACGGCGGCGCGGCGGCCGGGCTGGCGGGGCTGGACTGGCGCGACTACCTGTGGGTCTACGCCTTCGCGGCCGCCGTCGGGTTCTCCACCACCATCGCCGAGCCGGCCCTGATCGCCGTCAGCCTGAAGGTGAACGAGGTCTCCGGCGGGTCGGTCCGGGCCTGGGGCCTGCGCGTGGCGGTCGCGGTCGGGGTCGCCTTCGGGGTCTCGCTGGGGGCGCTGCGCATCGTGACGGGTTGGCCCTTGCCCCTGTTGATCGTCATCGGATATGGCATCGTGATCGTCCAGACCGTGTTCGCCCCCCGCCAGATCATCCCGCTCGCCTATGATTCGGGGGGCGTGACCACCTCCACCGTCACCGTCCCCCTGGTCACGGCCCTGGGCCTGGGCCTGGCGACCAACATCCCGGGCCGCAGTCCGCTGATCGACGGGTTCGGCCTGATCGCCCTGGCCAGCCTGTTCCCCATGATCACCGTCATGGGGTATGCCCAGCTCGGTGCGCTGCTGGCGCGCCGCGCGGCCCGCCGCCAAGCCCGCGAGGATTCATGAAGTTCAAGCTCATCATCGCCAGCGTGCCGGACACCCGGACCGACGACATCGTCGATGCCGCCCGCGCCGAGGGGGCCACCGGCTGCACGGTGCTGACCAACGCCCGAGGGCAGGGTCTGAAAAAGACCAAGACCTTTCTGGGCCTGGACCTGACCGGGGCCCGGGACGTGGTGCTCATCATCGTCGAGCAGCATCTGGCCCGGCGCATCCTGGAGCGCATCGGCGCCGTCGGCCAGATGGACGCCAGCCCCGGGGCCGGTGTCGCCATCCAGATCGACGTCGAGGACGCGATCGGCCTCGGCACCCAGATGAAGACGCTGCAAAGCGAGATCGAGGACGAAATATGAGCGCCAGGCAGCCCTATCGCCCGGTCCGCGAGGTCATGTCGGACACGCCCTACATGATCGACGGCATGGCCACCGTGGCCGAGGCGGTGCGCATGATGCGCGACAAGGCGTGCAGTTCGCTGGTCATCGACAAGCGCCACGAGCACGACGAGTACGGCATGATCGTGATCCAGGACATCGCCGACAAGGTGGTGGCGCTGGACCGCTCGCCGGACCGCCTCAATGTCTACGAGATCATGAGCAAACCGCTCATCGCCGTACAGGCGGACATGGACGTCAAGCACGCCATCCGCCTGCTCAGCCGCTTCCGCCTGTCGCGGGCGATCGTGCTCGATCACGGCCGCCTAGTGGGCATTGCCACGCTGCGGGATCTGGTCCTCGCGGACCTGACCGGCAGCACCGACATCACCCCGGCGCCCCTGGAGACCACCTGACGTGACCCTGTCCATCGTCTTTCTGATCGCCGGCGTCGTCCTGTTGCCGGTCGGCTCCAACCGTCTGGTCAGCGGCGCCGTCGCCCTGTCCGAACGCCTCGGCATCTCGCCGCTGGTGGTCGCCCTTACGGTGGTCGCCTTCGGGACCTCGCTTCCCGAACTCGTGGTGTGCGTCCAGGCCGCCCTGTCCGGCTCGCCCGGCATCGCGGTCGGCAACGTGGTCGGCTCCAACATCGCCAACATCCTGCTGATCCTGGGCGCGGCGGCGTTGCTGAAGCCGATCGCCTGCGATCCCAAGTCCGTGACCCGCGACGGCCTCATCATGGTCGCGGCCACGGCGCTGTTCGTCGTCCTGGCCCTGGCCGGGCTGATTCCCCGCTGGCAGGGCGGCATCATGCTGGCCCTGCTGGTGGCGTATGTCCTGTTCTCGTACTGGCGGGAGTCCTCCGGCAAGGACCCGGCCGAGGGCCATCTCGCCGAGGTCGAGGAGTTCGAGGGTCTGAAGAACCGTCCGTGGAGCGTGATCGTCGGCGCCATCCTGCTGGGTCTGGTCGGCGTGGTGGCCGGCGCCCATCTGCTGGTGACCGGCGCGGTGGACATCGCGCGGGTGCTGGGCGTGTCGGAGGAGGTGATCGGCCTGACCATGGTCGCCCTGGGCACCTCGCTGCCGGAGTTGGCGGTGGCGGTCGCGGCCGCCTACAAGGGCCATTCGGACGTCGCGCTGGGCAATGTGGTCGGCTCCAACATCTTCAACATCCTGGCCATCCTGGGCGCCACGGCGGTCGTGGTGCCGATCGAGATCCCGCCCCAGATCCTGCGCTTCGACCTGTGGGCCATGAGCGCGTTCACCCTGGTCCTGATCCCCATCATGCTGACCGGGCGGCGCATCGGCCGCGCCGAGGCCGGCCTGTTCCTGGTGGCCTATGCGGGGTACACGGCGATCCAGTACGTGGGGGTGGACCGTATCCTGGGCGTCCCGGCCGGAATCTGAGTCCCGGCCCCCACCCCGCCGGAGGACCCATGCCCCTCGCCCGCCCCGACAGCATCCCGCCCTTCGCCCTGGTGACCGGCGCGGCCCGGCGCATCGGCCAGGGCCTCGCCCTGGAGATGGCGGCCGCCGGCTGCGCCGTCGCCCTGCACCACCGCGGCCCCGCATCGGACGTGGACGAGACCCGCGCCCTGATCGAGGACGCGGGCGGCCGCGCGGTGGCCGTGCAGGCCGATCTCGCCGACGAGGCCACGACCGCCACCCTGGTGGAACGCGCCCAGGCGGCGCTGGGCGGTCCCATCGGCGTGCTGATCAACAACGCCTCCACCTTCGAGTACGACCGCTGGGACACCGTCACGCGCGAGAGCTGGGACCGCCACCTGGAGCCCAACCTGCGCGCGCCCTTCGTGCTCACCCAGGCCATGGCCCGCGCCCTGCCCGACGACGCCGAGGGGCTGGCGCTGAACATCATCGACGAGCGGGTCTGGAGCCTGACCCCCCATTTCGTCAGCTACACGGTCAGCAAGGCGGGGCTGTGGACGCTGACCCAGTCGCTCGCCCTGGCGCTGGCCCCGCGCGTGCGGGTCAACGGGATCGGGCCGGGTCCGGCGCTGCCCAGCCTGCGCCAGAGCCAGGCCCAGTTCGACGCCCAGTGCGCGGCCATGCCGCTGAAACGCGGCACCTCGGTTGACGAGATCCGACAGGCGGCCCGGTTTATCCTTGCGGCGCGGTCCATGACCGGGCAAATGATAGCGCTCGATGGGGGTCAGCATCTGGCCTGGGCCTGGTCCGCCGGTGGCGGGCTGGCCGATCCGCCGGAGGAGTGACCCGCCCCGGGGCCGCCCGCGGACGGCGCGCGAGCGCCGTGCGGGGGAGGCCTCGCCCTCCTCCCCGGCATGAATGGTCCGTCGATGAGCCCTCGCTCCAAGCTGTTCACGCCTGCGCCGCAGGCCCCCATGGCGTCCGCCGAGGCCGGCACCCGCCACGTGTTCGTGCGGGACCTGGTGCTGAGTGCGCGGATCGGGGCCTACGAGCATGAAAAGGCCGCGCCGCAGCGCATCCGCCTGAACCTGGATCTGGCGGTCCGCGAGGCGGCGGCCGATCTGGGCGACCGGCTGGAAAACGTGGTGTGCTACGACAGCGTTCTGGGCCGGGTGCGGGAGATCGTGCAGGCGGGGCACGTCAATCTGGTCGAGACCCTGGCCGAGCGCATCGCCGCCGTCTGCCTGGAGGACTCGCGGGTCCGCCGCGCCCAGGTTCGGGTGGAGAAGCTGGACGTGTTCCAGGAAGCCGAGAGCGTCGGGGTCACGATCGAACGGCTTAATCCGTTCGGGTAGCGGAACAAACGCAGAGTCATTCCAAAGAACCAGGGCGAAATGACGGCGGGGACTCGCGCGTCTTTTTTGTGACGCCCTTTGACGGCAAAAGTCGCCGAATCATTGCGCCTCCGGACCCAGCAATACGACTGCAACATCCCGGCAACCCGGGGATTTGCGAGTTGTGCACAGGCGGGCGGTGGACGACCGACCGTATCACGCTTGTCAAGAACCTCACTGCAGCGCGGTGCACTTTTGGCTTCCGGAAATATTTTTTGTTCCGTTTCAATGAGTTAAGGTATGTGCCCAAAACGTAGGCAGGGAGGGCAAAGGCGCGGATTCCCTAGGAGTCGGGATGAAGGGTCACATGCCGTCCACACAGTTATCCACAGGATTGGTGGATACAATAGGTCTTGTCAGGGGGCGCCCCATGCCGGAGGGGTGCGATTCGGTCACATTAGTGTCGCAGAACGGTTACAAATCCCTTTGAACCGGACGTTCGTCCCCTCCGACACGAAACAGACACACTCGTTGGCCGCACGGTCCTCCTTCGAACGGACTCCGCCTTTCGCGCACCCCATCCCGCCCACCAGAGCCGCCCTGCCCCATCACCCATGACCATCGACGAGGCCTTTTCCATGACATCGCGGACAGACCAGGACCCTGCCGCGGAGTCCGACCGCCCGACCGGCGTGGCGGTGATCGCCGCCACCGTGCGCACCCTGCCGAACACGCCGGGCGTCTACCGCATGCTCGATCGCGCGGGCGATGCCCTGTACGTGGGCAAGGCCCGCAGCCTGAAGAAGCGGGTGGTCGCCTATACCCATCCGGAGCGGCTGCCGATGCGGCTGCGCCGCATGATCGACGCCACGGTGCGCATGGAGGTGGTCACCACCCACACCGAGGCCGAGGCGCTGCTGCTGGAAAGCAACCTCATCAAGAAGCTGAAGCCGCGCTACAACATCCTCCTGCGCGACGACAAATCCTTCCCCTACATCCTGATCGCCGGCGATCACGACTGGCCGCGCGTGCTCAAGCACCGGGGTCCCCGCACCCGCCCGGGCCAGTACCACGGCCCCTATGCCAACGCCGGCGCGGTCAATCGCACGCTGGTGGCGCTGCAGAAGGCGTTCCTGCTGCGCTCGTGTTCAGACAGCGTGTTCAACAACCGCTCGCGGCCCTGCCTGCTGTTCCAGATCAAGCGCTGCTGCGCGCCGTGCGTGGACCGCATCAGCCGCGCGGACTATGACGCCCTGGTGGCCCAGGCCCGCGCCTTCCTGGAGGGCCGCAGCCAGGACATGCAGCGCGATCTGGCGGCGCGGATGGAAGACGCCAGCGCCCGCCTCGCGTTCGAGGAAGCGGCCATCTACCGCGACCGCATCCGGGCGCTGACGGCCGTGCAGTCCCACCAGGACATCACCCTGCCCGGCGTGGGCGAGGCCGACGTGATCGCGCTCCATCAGGCCGGCGGTCAGACCTGCATCCAGGTGTTCTTTTTCCGGGCCGGCAACAACCACGGCAACCGCGCCTACTACCCCAGCCACGCCCGCGAGGACGAGCCGGGCGCGGTGCTGGAGGCGTTCCTGGGCCAGTTCTACGCCCGCCAGATGCCGCCCCGGCTGCTGCTGCTGAGCGAGCCCATCCCGCATCCGGCGCTGGTGGCGGAGGCGCTCACCATCCGCGCCGAACACAAGGTCGCCCTGCACGTGCCGCAGCGGGGCGACCGGCGCAAGGTGGTGGACCACGCCCTGACCAACGCCCGCGAGGCGCTGGCCCGGCGCATGGCTGAGACCTCGGCCCAGCAGAAGTTGCTGGAGGGGCTGGGGGAGGTGTTGGGCCTGGACGGGCCGCCGGAGCGGATCGAGGTCTACGACAACTCCCACATCTCCGGCACCAACCCCATCGGCGCCATGATCGTGGCCGGTCCGGAGGGCTTCCAGAAAACGTCCTATCGCAAGTTCAACATCCGCCACGCCGAGGCCACCTCGGACGACTACGCCATGATGCGCGAGGTCATGGAGCGCCGCTTTTCCCGCGCCCTGAAGGAAGATCCGGACCGCACCCGGGGCCAGTGGCCCGACCTGGTGCTGATCGACGGCGGACAGGGGCAGGTGTCGGCCGCGGCCGGCGTGCTGGAGGACCTGGGCATCGAGGACGTGCCGCTGGTCGGCATCGCCAAGGGGCCGGACCGCGATGCGGGGCGGGAGCGCTTCTTCCCGCGGGGTCGCCCGTCCTTCCTGCTGCCGCCCAATCACCCGGTGCTGTATTTCGTGCAGCGTCTGCGCGACGAGGCGCACCGCTTCGCCGTGGCCGGGCACACGGCCCGCCGCAAGAAGGCCGCCGCCGCCAACCCGCTGGATTCGATCCCGGGCATCGGCGCATCGCGCAAGAAGGCCCTGATGCACCACTTCGGCTCCGCCAAGGCGGTCGCCGGCGCCGGCCTCGCCGACCTGGAGGCGGTGGAGGGCATCAGCGCCGCGCTGGCGCGCAAGATTTATGAAACCTTTCACGGAGAGGGGTGAGGCGGGTAGAGTCCGCCCCATCCTCCGTCCATAGGGTCCGCCATGCTCCGTTCACTTCCCAATGTCATGACCATCGCCCGGATCGTGCTGATCCCGGTCATCATGGTCATGTTCTACATCCCCGGCCCCGAGGCCCGCTGGATCGCCGCCGCGCTGTTCGTCGCCGCCGCCGTGACCGACTATGTGGACGGCTGGCTGGCGCGGAAGCTCCAGGTGGTGTCGGATTTCGGCCGGTTCCTCGATCCCATCGCCGACAAGCTGCTGGTGGCCGCCGTGCTGGTCATGCTGGCCGGCTTCGACCGCCTGTCCGACATCGCCCTGGTCGCGGCCGTGCTGATCCTTTTCCGGGAAATCCTGGTGTCCGGGTTGCGCGAGTTCCTGGCCGGCAAGGCCGTGAGCATGCCCGTCACCAAACTGGCCAAGTGGAAGACCGCGACCCAGCTTGTCGCCCTGCCCCTGCTTCTGGTGGGCGATACCGCCAGCGTGGGCGGGGTTCCGCTGGACTGGCCGGGCGAACTGCTGCTGTGGATCGCGGCCCTCCTGACGGTGCAGACCGGGGCCACCTATATGACCACGGGTATGCGCCACATTCTTGATCCCCGGACGGACCCGTGACCCAGCCCGAGACGCCCGACGCCCCCGCCCCCACCGACTGCTTCGCTGTCGGCGACCGTCTGATGTCGCTCGACGAGGCTCTGGCCGAGATCGACGCCCGCATTCGCCCGGCCGTGACCATCGAGCGGGTGCCGCTCCGGCAGGCGTCGGGCCGCGTGCTGGCGGCGGACCTGGTGGCCAACGTGACTCATCCCGCCCACGACAACGCGGCCATGGACGGTTATGCGGTGCACCATGCGGACCTGTCTCCGTCCGAACCCACGACCCTGCCCGTGACCGCCCGCGTGGCCGCCGGCCATCCGCTGGACCGGCCGTTGCCGCCCGGCGAGGTGGCCCGCATCTTCACCGGCGGCGTGATGCCCGAGGGCGCCGATACGGTCATCATGCAGGAGGACGTGACGGACCTTGGCGACGGCCGCGTGACCCTGCCCGCCGGGGTGACCCGGGGCCGGCACGTGCGCACGGCCGGCGGCGACTTCCGCACCGGGGCCACCATCCTGGCGGCCGGGCGGCGCCTGCGCGCGCCCGACGTGGCGCTGGCGGCTTCGGCCGGCCATGCCTACGTGCCGGTGTTCGAGCGCGTGCGCGTGGGTGTGTTCTCCACCGGGGACGAGGTGTTCGAGCCCGGCACCGACCTGCCGCCGGGCGGACTGTACGACGGCAACCGCTACGGCATGATGGCGCTGGTCGAGGCCATGGGGGCCGAGGTCACGGACCTGGGCCATCTGCCCGATGACCCGGACCGGATCACCCGGGCGCTGGACGATGCGGCCGACGCCCATCACCTGCTGCTGACGTCGGGTGGGGTCTCCGTGGGCGGCGAGGACCATGTGCGCGACGTCGTGGCCGCGCTCGGCTCCCTGCACTTCTGGAAGCTGGCCATCAAGCCGGGCAAGCCGACCGCGCTCGGCCTGATCCGCGAGACGGCCTTCGCCGGCCTGCCCGGCAATCCGGTCTCGGCCCTGGTCACCTGCCTGCTGGTGGTGCGTCCCGTGGTGCAGAGGCTGGCCGGCCTGCCGGTGACCATTCCGCGCCGCTATGCGGTCCCGGCGGGCTTCAGCCACACCAAGTCGGGCAACCGTCGGGAGTTCCTGCGCGGCTGGATCGAGGACACGCCCGATGGTCCGGTGGTGCGTGTGTTCCACTCGCAGGACAGCGCCATGATCCGGTCCATGGGCGCCGCCGCCGGGCTGGTGGATGTGCCCGCCGAGCGGGCAACCGTGGCCCCGGGCGAGCCCGTGGCCTACCTGCCGTTCTCGGAACTGCTGTCATGAGGGGGTCGTCGTGAAGGTTCTGTATTTCGCCTGGCTGCGCGACCGCGTCGGCACCGCCGAAGAGACGATCGAGACCCCCGCCGAGGTGGCCACCGTGGCCGACCTGATGGGCTGGCTGGCCGGCCGCAGCGACGGCCATGCGAAGGCCTTCGCCACTCCCGATCAGGTGCGCTGCGCCATCGACCAGGCGTTCGCGGGACCGGACGCCAGTGTCTCCGATGCGGCCGAGGTGGCCTTCTTTCCGCCCGTCACGGGGGGCTAGCCCATGATCCGCGTGCAGCAGGCCGCGTTCGACGTGGGGGCGGAGATCGCCGCCTTCACCCAGGGGACCGGGCGCGTGGGCGGCGTGGCCACGTTCACCGGGCTGGTGCGCGATTATCTGGGCGAGACGCCGGAGGGCGCGCCCCCGGTGCGCGCCATGACCCTGGAGCACTACCCCGGCATGACCGAGCGCCAGTTGGAGCGCATCGAGGCCGAGGCGCACCGCCGCTGGGATCTGGCCGATGTGTTGGTGATCCATCGATATGGTCGCATGGCGCCGGGCGAGCCCATCGTTCTCGTCTGCACGTCCTCGGCCCACCGCGCGGCCGCGCTGGAAAGCTGCCAGTTCCTGATCGATTGGCTGAAGACCAAGGCGCCCTTCTGGAAGCGCGAGGAAACGCCGGACGGGGACCACTGGGTGGAGGCCCGCGCCGCCGACGACGCCGCCACCGCCCGGTGGGAGCGGTCAGCCCCGTAGGGTGCGTTCGCGCCGCCGGTGCGTTGCGGCCGCGACGCGGCCGTCAAACGCACCCTACGACCAGAATGCCAAACTCATGCCGGACGGGGGGTGCTCCCCCGCCCGGCATCAGTCCAAGGCGTCGGATCACCCGCTCTTCGGCGTGATGACGCAGACGGCGTTCTCGTCCTGCATGCGCAGAACCAGGCTTTCATTCACGAACAGCTCGCAGTGGATGCCGTCCGTGCCGGCGTAGCCGGTCATCAGGTCCTGGCCGATCTCCAGGCTGCCCACGCGCGGGTCGATGACGGCGGCCCCCTCGATGCTGGCCTTGAAGATGCCGCGCGTACACAGGCGGCGCAGGTGATTGATGAGCAGCATTTCGCTGTCCGGATAGCGGCGGAACAGCGCGTTGTAGTACTTCGGCGCCAGCGCCAGCGCGTGCGGCCCCCGGAACCCGGCCTCGTCCAGGCGGGTGACGGCGGTCAGCACGTCTTCCAGCGCGGCGTCCGGCGTGGTCCAGTCGCCGCCCTTGATCTTGCACGCGCCCTTGTTCTCCAGCAGACCCGGCAGGCCGAACTCGGGCCGGCCGTAATAGACGATCTGCTCTTCCAGGCGCGCGACAGCCTCGGCGGCGTCCTCGGCCGGGGACAGGTCGAGCGGCTGGCCGTTGGTCTGCCAGGCGGCGATGCGGCGCAGCGACAGATTGAAGGTCTTGCGCAGCATGGGCACCGAGACGGCGCGGCCCATGACGGCCCCCGCCTCGCCGGCCTCGGGCTGGCGGCAATAGTCGTCGTTGGACAGCTCGATGGAGGTCAGGCCGACGCCGTAGGGGCCGCCCACTTCCAGGAACCGCCGCGCGGTCATCAGTTCGCGGGCGGCGCCGGCGGCCGCCTCGTCGATCAGGTCCCAGATCTCGGCGTCGAAGGGGGCCTGGGCGCGGTTCAGATAATCCATGGTCTCAGCCCTCCCCGTTGTCGCTGATGGCGCCGATGGTGAAGCCGCCGCGTCCGGCGCCGCCGGCGGGCGCCGACCCGCCGTCACCGCCGCCGCCGTTGGAGCCCGGCGCGCGGCCCATGTCCTCTTCCTCGACCTCGGTGATGGGGGCCTCGGTGAACAGATAGGTCTGCATGTACTCGGCCCAGTCCGGGTTGTTGCGCCGCAGCCACTCCAGGGCCATGCAGGCGTGCTCCATCTCCTCGCGCATGTTGTGGAGCAGGATCTCGCGCAGGGCGGCATCCTCGCAGTCGTCGGCGCGCTGGCGGTACCAGTCCACCGCTTCAAGCTCCTCCATGATGGAGACGATGGCATGGTGCAGGGAGAGTGTCTCCCGGGACAGACGTTCACGCGGCGCGTGGAGTCCCTCGCTGGACATGATGGGGTGACCTCCAATGATTGGGTATCGGTGACAGGGTGGGAGGACGTCCGGACGGCGGCAACACCGTCGCCGGTCCGGACCAGAAGACGTTCGGGACGGCCGCCGCGCCGGTCGCAGCGCTGCCGTCCCTCAGACACTAGGTGCCACCTGACCCGGATTCCAGGGGAGAACCCATAAAGTTGACCGGACGACTCCGACAGCGGCGCGGATCAGATCACGCCGTCGGCCCGCAGGGCCGCCCGCTCCGCCTCGGACAGACCCAGCAGGTCGGCGAGCACGGTATCGGTATCGGCTCCCAGCGCCGGGCCGGCGTGGTCGATGCGGCCGGGCGTCGCCGACAGGCGCGGCAGCACGTTGGGCAGCGTCACGGGACCGACGCCCTCGGCCAGGATCTCGACCAGATTGCGCCGCGCGGCGAAATGCGGATCGTCAAGGATATCCGCAATCGTGTTGATCGGACCGCAGGGCACATGACCGTCGGTGCAGACGCGCACGACCTGGTCGCGCGGCATGGAGCGGGTCCAGGCCTGAACCACGCCGTCCACCGTCGCCCGGTCCGCCAGCCGGGCGGCGGTGGTGCCGTAGCGTTCGGCCAGATCGGCCCGGCCCATGACCTCCGTCAACCGGACGAACATGCGGTCGCTGGTGCAGGCGATGGCGACCCAGGCGCCGTCCGCGCACTCGAAGTGGCCGTGCGGGCAGGCGTTGAGCGTGCCCGCGCCCTCGCGACCGCGCACGGTGCCGTCGCGGACATAGCGCGGCGCCAGCTCGTCCAGCACCCGGAACACGGACTCGTACAGCGCGATGTCGATCTCCTGGCCCTCGCCGGTGCGCTCGGCGTGGCGCAGGGCCATCAGCACCCCGACCGTGCCGAACAGGCCGGTCATGTAGTCGCCCAGCGACGTGGATCCCGGGGTCACCGGCGGGCCGTCCGGCATGCCGGCGAGGTGAGTCAGGCCGCCGACCGCGTGGGCGATGCGGGCGAAGCCGGGCCGGTCGGCATAGGGGCCGTCCTGGCCGTAGCCGCTGATCCGCAGCATCACCAGCGCGGGATTGACCGCGCGCAGGTCCGCCCAGCCCACACCCCAGCGCTCCATGGTGCCGGGACGAAAACTCTCGCACACGACATGAGACTGGGCGGCCAATGCCTTGAAAACTTTCGCGCCTTCCGGCTTCCTGAGATCCAGGGTCACAGACCGCTTGTTGCGCGCCTCGCTGAGGAACACGAGGCTGTCCCCCCGCTCCGTCCGGGTGCCGAACTGACGGCACGAGTCCCCGGTGCCGGGCTGCTCCACCTTGATGACCTCGGCCCCGAACTCGGCCAGGATCGCGGTCGAGAACGGGCCGGCGATGAAGGTGGCGGCATCGAGCACCCGGACCCCCTCCAGGGGGCGCGGCGTCGGCGGCGAAGACGTCATGGCTGGGTCGGATCCTCCGGTCTGGGGGGCGATGGGACCCGCGTCTGGGCCGGTGCTCCGGTCGCGGGCGCGGCCTTGGCGGGCCGGCCATCATGCCCGGCCCCGCCCGGCGCAACAACCGGCGCAACAAGGCGACGGCGCCGCGCCAGCCGCCCCGCATAGAGCATCAGGGCCAGCGTCTCCCAGAATGCGGCGACGGCGCGCACGCGCGGACTGGCGATCCGCACGGCCACACCCTCGACCGTCACCGGCGCGCCCTGCACCCGCGCCGCACGCCTGAAGCACCACAGCGCGCGGCGCAGATGGGTCTCGTCGGTCACCAGCACGAGTGCGGCCGGAACCAGACCCTGTGCCCGGATCAAGGCCAGACCGTGAACGGCATTCTCCAGCGTGTTGCCGGAGACCTCCTCCAGCAGCAGCGCCTCCGCCGCCACTCCCGACTCGCGGGCCAGGGTGGCCATCAGCCGGGCCTCGGACGGCACCCCGGGCGGGTGCCGCTTGCCCCGCCCGCCCGACAGCAGCAGACGCGCCCCGGGACGCGCCCGAACCTCTCGCACGGCGCGCGAGACGCGGCGGCGCATGGCCACGCTCAGGGTCCCGTCCGGCCGCACGGCCGCGCCCAGCACCACCACGACTGTCGAGGCGCAATGCGGCGTGTCGCCGTCTTTCGCCATACCGGGCCTCTTGAGAGTGGACACCTTTGAAAAATACCGGGAGTATACGGGGCAACGCCGTGCCGGCGCCCGGGGTCCAGTCCGGGCCTGCACGCCCCTGCCACCCAACGCGCGGACGAAGCCCAGGTCAATGGCCTCGATCGGCCCCATTACGCTCTATCGGGAAAAATCCAGCATCCACCGCTTTGCCGGACCTGCGGCGCCGGACGGAACGCGGGCGGACGGGTTTGTGCTGAAAAGCAACCGACTGACCATGGACATGTCGGATGGCGACCGGACCATCGGCGCGGTGGTGCGCGGGCACAACATTTCGGGCACCTTGCGACTGGCCGCCGCCGTGGCGGAACGATTCCTGCGCGACCCCGGCGTGTTCGAACCGGACCCGCCCTATCCGCCGGACTGGACGGCGTTATGGAACCGCAAGGTATCCTCTTACGAGCGACGATTTAACCGGGACAACTGGGCGTCCCTGCACGTCGGCGGCCAGACGGTCTTCGCGACCCACGATTCCGACACCGTGCGCGCCATCGAAAAACTGGCCGAGGGCGCCGACCTGGACGAAAAGACGCTGCGCGCGGCCACGAGCGGCCTGTTCGGGGACATCACCTCGGACGACATCGTGGTGCAGCACGACAGCCAGACCGCCGTCGTATTCACACCCTTCCCGGATTACCTGCGGGCCGCCGTGCTGGAGCGCAAGGGCGGCCGGACGGGCTCGTTCTCCGTCGCCGTGCGCCATAGCGAGCAGCACCAGGCGCGCCCGAACACGGTGCTGACCTTCTGCGCGGACGTGATCGAGTGCCTGAACCTGCGGCAGTTCCTGGAGCGCGCGCCGGGGGCGACGGATCCCGCCGGCGGCCCGGCCTCCGCCGGTCCCTCCGGGCCGCAGGAGACCGTGCCCCAGGGCAAGCCCGACGCGGGCCTGATCCAGCAGATCGAGGCCGCCAAGACCCGCCGACGGGAGTTGTCCCAGTACGTGGAAGGCTTCGAGCACGCCAACCGCGTCCAGTATCGGCCGGAACGGCCGAATTTGTAACCACGGCCCCCCTTCCCTTCACACCTCCGTCATCACCGCCCTGAGCGAGGATCGCCGCGTTCCATGACCGACATGCCCCTGATCCCCGAAACCCTGTCCCGCGGCCTGCCCGTCAAGGGCAGCCGCGCCATGATGCGCGAGGTTCTCGCGCCCATCGAAGGTCTGCGGATCGCCGACCTCGGCTGCGGTGACGGCACCTGGGTGCGCTTCCTGACCGGCGAGGGCGCAACGGTCGTCGGCTGCGATCCGAACCCGCGCCAGCTCGACAAGGCCAAGGCGACCCCGCCCGTGGGCGGCGAGCGGTATGTCTCCGCCGGGGCCGAGGCCGTGCCGCTGGACGCCGGCAGCCAGGACGTGGCGCTGTTCTTCAACAGCCTGCACCACGTGCCGGAGCATCTGATGGCCCCCGCCGTGGCCGAGGCGGCGCGGATCACCCGCCCGGGCGGACGCGTGGTGGCGTTCGAGCCGGTGGCCCGGGGGGCCAACTACGAGCTGGGCAAGCCGGTGGACGACGAGATCCAGGTTCGCGCCCTGGCCCACCGCGCGCTGCACGACGCGGCCCGGGCGGAGGACATCCCGCTGAGCCTGGATCGGGAGTTCGAGTACGTCACCGTCTCGAAAAAGCGCGACTTCGAGACCTGGCGCGAGCAGCAGGTGCGCATCAGCCCGGGGCGCGCGGCCACGTTCGAGGCCGACGAGGCCGGCCTGCGCGGCCACTTCGAGCAGGTGTTGTCCGACCTGCCCCGCGACGAGGACGGGACGATCCTGCTCGACCAGCCCATGCGCTGCACAATCCTTCTGCGGACCTGATACCGGCCCGACTGGGTCGGCGCCGCGAAGCGGCGGAGCCGCGCGCCCCAAAGGGGCGCTGCGGCGATAAAAACAAAGACGCATCCTGACAGATCGTTGCAGCGACCCTGTGTCTAAGGAGTCATCCTCACCGTGGCGCGGTATGAGGTCCGGCGCGCCTCAGGCCCGCTGGCGCTCCAGCCCGGCCGCGCGGCAGGCGGCCTCGACCGTGTTGTCCAGCAGGCAGGCGATGGTCATGGGGCCGACGCCACCGGGCACCGGCGTGATCGCGGCGGCCACCGCGCGGGCGGCGTCGAAGTCCACGTCCCCCACCAGACGGCCCTTCTCCTGGCCCGGCTCCGGCGGCAGGCGATTGATGCCCACGTCGATCACCGTGGCACCCGGCCGGATCCAGTCGCCACCGATCATGCGCGGCCGCCCGACCGCCGCCACCAGGATGTCGGCCGTGCGGCAGACCTCGGACAGGTCCCGCGTGCGTGAGTGGGCCACGGTCACCGTGCAGTTGGCGGCCAGCAGTAGCTGCGCCATGGGCTTGCCCATCAGGCCGGAGCGACCCACCACCACCGCGCGCGCCCCGGACAGGTCTCCCAGCCGGTCGCGCAGCAACATCATGCAGCCCGACGGGGTGCAGGGCACCAGCGCGGGGGCGCCGATGGTCAGGTTGCCCACGTTGATCGGATGCAGGCCGTCCACGTCCTTCGCCGGGTCGATGGCCATCACCACCGCCTGTGGGTCCAGACCGGCCGGCAGCGGCAATTGCACCAGAATGCCGTGGATGGACGGGTCGGCGTTCAGGGTGGCGATCAGGGCCAGCAGATCGGCCTGGGCCGTGTCGGCCGGCAGGCGGTGGACGGTGGAGATCATGCCGGCCTCGCGGGCCAGCCGTTCCTTGCTGCCCACGTAGACCTTGCTGGCCGGGTCCTCGCCCACCAGGACGACCGCCAGCCCCGGCACCAGGCCCCGGGTCGCGAGACCGCCCACCTCGGTCGCAATGCGGGCGCGCAGGCCGGCGGCGAAGGCTTTTCCATCAATGATATCGGCGGTCATGGCGGGTCTCCGGCTGGCGGGCACGGGGTTTGCGTGCAAAACGGGCGCGCGCGGAGCATGGCCCCACCCGCGCCGGGCGCTGGTATAGCGTCCACCGCCGGGGCGGCGAAAGGTTTTCCTGTCAGGAAAACGGGTCGGCGCGGCCGCGCACCCCACCCCTTTGGTTCCCCTGTGGTTCCTGTTAGGGTGGTTGAATGGAGTTCAACATCCGCTGCATGGGAGAGTTGTATGTCACGCGCACCGAAGCCCGGGCCGGCCGATGCCACCGGCGACGGCGATGCGTCGCAACCGGAACAGGACGGCGCCGCCGACACCAGCGAGAACACCCTGGAGTTCGCCATCGGCCGTCAGGTGCGGGAATTCCGCACCCTGATGGAAATGACGGTGGTGGATCTGGCGAAACACGCCGACCTGTCCGCCGGCATGCTGTCGAAGATCGAGAACGGCCAGACCTCGCCGTCCCTCAACACGCTGCACCGGCTGTCGGTGGCGCTCAACGTCCCGGTGACGGCGTTCTTCCGCAAGTTCGAGGAACAGCGCGACGCCACCCACGTGCGCGCCGGCGAAGGCCTGACCATCGAGCGCCGGGGCACGCGGGCCGGGCACCAGTACCAGCTTCTCGGGCATACCGTAGGCAAACCGATCATCATGGAGCCGTACTTCGTCACCATGACCGAGGAGTCCGAGGTGTTCCCCGTGTTCCAGCACACGGGGCTGGAGTTCATCTACATGATCGAGGGCGAGGCCGGCTATCGGCACGGCAGCAAGCTGTATGACCTGAAGCCCGGCGACTCGCTCTTTTTCGATGCCGAGTCGCCCCATGGACCGGAAGAGTTGCGGGTTTTGCCGATCCGGATGCTGTCGGTCATCGTCTATCCGCGCGACGACTCGTAACCGCCCCGGCCGCGCGGCCCGGCGCTCGACACCCTCCGGAACAACGCGTTCTCCGCCAAGGGTTTAGCAGCCCGCAAGGTTCTCCGCTCAGGACACTCCGCCATCGTGGTTGCCGTCCCGGCGCTGCCGCGATGGGCGCGAGTCGGTGTGACTTTTCGCCGCTTGGGGGGCATTGTCCGGGACACGTTTCATGGGACCGGGTACACTTTGGGACAGCCTTGAGGGCGTTTGCTACCTATCGTCGGAGGTGCGGCCTTGCAGTCCCAGATGCTGGATCTGAATCACCTGATCCGGGCGCACATGGGCGTCACCCTGGCGCGGCTCCGTGGACAGCGGGGGCTTGGCGTGGCGGACCTGGCCGCGTCCAGCGGCCTGCCAGCGGACCACCTCCGCGCCGCCGAGGCCGGACAGTCCCTGTTGAGCGACGATGACCGCGAGCGGCTGGGCGCGGTCCTGGGCGTCGAGCCGGATTGCTTCTATGACGGCTTCATGGACAGCCTGCGCGGCGGCCTGTGGCCCGCCGCGGACACCACTGTCGCCGGCCGCGCCTGAGCGTCCGGACATCCCTAGATCTTATCCCTGTTCCCCGGGCCACGACTCGGCGTAGAGGAAGGGCGGGCGCCCGCACGAAGGCGCCTCGGCCCATCCCCATTGCCCGAGAGTGCCCGCCATGAACGCCGATCCCTCGATCCCGTATATCCTCACCCTGCAGTGCCCGGACGGGCTCGGCGTCCAGGCCGCCGTGATGGGCTTCCTGGCCGGCCATCAGTGCTTCATTACGGAATCCCACAGCTACGGCGACCCGCTCACCGGCCGCTTCTTCATGCGCTGCGTGTTCCGCGCCGGCCATCCCAACATGCCGGACCTGCCGACCATGCAGGCGCATTTCCAGACCGTCGCCACCAACTTCGGCATGGAGTGGGCGCTGGTGGACGCCAGCCGCCCGCCCCGGGTGCTGATCGCCGTGTCGCGGTTCGGCCACTGCATGAACGACCTGCTGCACCGCTGGAAGTCGGGGCAGTTGCACATTCAGGTCCCGGCCGTCGTCTCCAACCATGACGACATGCGCGATCTGGCCGAGTGGCACGGCATCGCCTATCACCACCTGCCCGTCACGCCCGAGACCAAGGCCGAGCAGGAACGCCGGTTGCTGGACCTGATCGCGCAGCAGGACATCGATCTGGTGGTGCTGGCCCGTTACATGCAGGTGCTGTCCGAGGAGATGAGTGCCGCCCTGAGTGGCCGTTGCATAAACATTCATCACTCGTTCCTGCCCAGCTTCAAGGGCGCCCGCCCCTATCAGCAGGCCCACGCGCGCGGCGTGAAGCTGATCGGGGCCACGGCCCACTACGTGACCGAAGCCCTGGACGAGGGACCGATCATCGAGCAGGAGGTGGTGCGCGTGGACCACACCCACACCGGCGACGAACTGGTGCGCATGGGCCGCGACGTGGAAACCGTGGTGCTGGCGCGGGCGGTGCGCTGGCACTGCGAACGGCGCGTGTTCATGAACGACCGCAAGACGGTGGTGTTCAAGTAAGACTCAGGGCCAAGCTTTGGTGAGCAGAACGCATCGCAGCTTTGTTTGGTTCATCACGGATGTCCGGGGTCGTGGGGTCATGGTGCGCGGACTCCTCACCCCCGGCAGGGGCGAGGGCGTTCGGTCTGCGCCCGACGAAAGGTCCAGCGGCGCCCCATTGCCCCGATGATCCGTGATGAACCTTTTGTTTTCGCGCCATGAGGCGCGCCGGCCCGCACGGTGTTGCGGCGGTACGGGCCGCCTTCCGCGCAATCCATGCACACAAATTATGCAAAAGGGCCTCATCATGGCCCTTTTTTTATTCAGCACATTGCCTCATAGCTGGCATGCTTCCAATGCACGCCCGCATTCAGCCGTGATAGCCCCTTGATTCTGCGTGCTTTTCACCCTGCAGCGCCGGGTTGGCACGATCCTTGATTATTGCATCGCAGAACGCCGGGGGGGCGTGCGCCACACCAGGGCACGGCCGACGGCGGCTCACCACAGACGTTCCACTAGGGGTACAGGCAATGAAGTTGATCATGGCCATCATCAAGCCCTTCAAGCTCGACGAGGTCCGCGAGGCCCTCGGCGCGCTGGAGATTCAGGGGCTGACGGTCTCTGAGGTGAAGGGATTCGGCCGGCAGAAAGGCCAGACCGAGATCTATCGCGGCGCCGAATACCAGGTGAATTTCCTGCCGAAGGTGAAGATCGAGATCGTGGTGGCGGACGACATGGCCGAACGCGTGATCGAGGCCATCACCGCGGCTGCGCGCACCGACAAGATCGGCGACGGCAAGGTTTTCGTCATGGACGTGGAAAAGGCCGTGCGCATCCGCACCGGCGAAACGGACGCAGACGCGCTCTAGGAGGACCCAGTATGACTCGCTACACGACGAAAATCGCGCTCGCCGCGCTCGCCGGTGCGTCGGCCCTGGCGATGGCCGGGCCGGCGATGGCGCAGGAGGCCGCCGAGGTCGCCGAGGCGGTCGAGGCCGCCCTGCCGGTGCCGGCCGAAACGGCATTCATCTTCAACTCGTTCTCGTTCCTGGTGCACGGCTTCCTGGTGATGTGGATGGCCGCCGGCTTCGCCATGCTGGAAGGCGGTCTGGTCCGCGCCAAGAACACCACCATGCAGCTGACGAAGAACATCGCGCTGTATTCCATCGCCGGCCTGATGTACTGGGTCATCGGCTACAACCTGATGTACAACGGCGTGGACGGCGGGTTCTTCGGCATTCCGATGCCCTGGGGCGCCGAGGACGCGATCACCGCAGACGGGGCCTACACCGGCGACGCCGCGGGCTATGCCGCCGCCTCCGACTGGTTCTTCCAGATGGTGTTCGTCGCCACCGCCGCGTCGATCGTCTCCGGCACCCTGGCCGAGCGCATCAAGCTGTGGCCGTTCCTGATCTTCGTGGTCGTGCTGACCGGCGTCATCTACCCGATCCAGGGCTCCTGGCAGTGGGGCGCGGGCTGGCTGTACGAGGCCGGCTTCAGCGACTTCGCCGGCTCCACCCTGGTGCACTCCACGGGCGGTTGGGCCGCGCTGGCCGGCGCCATCCTGCTGGGCGCGCGCGCCGGCAAGTTCGGTCCGGACGGCAAGGTGCACCCGATGCCGGGCGCCAACCTGCCGCTGGCCACGCTGGGCACCTTCGTCCTGTGGCTGGGCTGGTTCGGCTTCAACGGCGGCTCGCAGCTCGCCATGGGCAGCGCCGCCGACGTCATCTCCATCGCCACCATCTACATGAACACCAACCTGGCCGCCGCCGCCGGCGTGGTCGTGGCGATCATCATGACCCAGGCCATGTACGGCAAGGTTGACCTGACCATGGCGCTGAACGGCGCGCTGGGCGGTCTGGTCTCGATCACCGCCGAGCCGCTGACCCCGTCCCCGATCATGGCGATCCTGATCGGCGGCATCGGTGGCGTGCTGGTGGTCGTCACCGTCCCGCTGCTGGACAAGCTGAAGATCGACGACGTGGTGGGTGCGATCCCGGTCCACCTGGTGTGCGGCATCTGGGGCACCCTGGCCGTGCCGCTGACCAACGAGGGCACGAGTTTCGGCGCCCAGATCCTCGGCATCGTCTCCATCGGCGCCTTCGTCTTCATCGCCAGCTTCGTGATCTGGATGATCCTGAAGGTGACCATGGGCATCCGGGTTTCCGAAGAGGAAGAGGCGCTCGGTCTCGACAAGGCGGAGCTTGGCCTGGAGGCCTATCCCGAATTCGGTCGCGGATCGCAGTCGATCTAAGGCCGACCATGACCCGGACCCGGCGGGCCCACGGCCCGGGCCCGCCGGACCGGAGACAGAGCGCCGTCGGGCGCGTTCCTCCCTCCTCTTGCCCGGGGCATCCGCCCCGGGCTTTTTTTGGGTCGTCACGGAAAAGCTGGGCTACGGGTTCACGATGCCCGGACTCCGCCCCCCGTCATGGGGGAGGTCGGGAGGGTTTCAGGCCTGACCCGCGACGGCAAAGAAGGGCGTCCGGCCGGACCGCCGGACGCCGGGACAGCGTCAGGGGCACCCCAGCGCGATGGCCTGGAAGTCCGCCGCCTTCAGGCTGGCGCCGCCGACCAGCGCGCCGTCCACATCGGCCACGGCCATCAGTTCGGCCGCATTGGTCGGCTTGACGGAGCCGCCGTAGAGAATCAGCAGCGCGTCCGCGCCATCGCCCATGCGGCCGCGCGCTTCCTCGCGGATGCGCTGGTGCATCTCGGCCACATCCTGGGTGGTGGGCGTACGGCCCGTGCCGATGGCCCAGACGGGCTCGTAGGCGATCACCACGTTGGTTCCCGTCGCGCCTTCGGGCAGCGAGCCGTTGAACTGGCGCGCGACCACCTGCAGCGCCTGGCCGGCGTCGCGTTCCGCCTCGATCTCGCCGATGCAGATGATGGGCGTCAGGCCGGCGGCCAGCGCGGCCTCGGCCTTGGCCCGGACCGTGTCGTCGTCCTCATGGTGGTCCGTGCGCCGCTCCGAATGGCCGACGATGACGTGGGTCGCGCCCAGGTCCTTCAGCATCCAGGCGCTGATGTCGCCGGTGTGGGCCCCCTTTTCCGCGGCGTGGCAGTCCTGACCGCCGACCGCCAGGCCGGTGCCCTTGAGCGCATCCGCCACCGGCGCGACCAGGGTCGCGGGCGGACAGACGAGCAGGTCGAAGCGGTCTCCGTGGGCGCTACCATCGCCAACGAGCCAGTTGGCGAGCCCTTTCGCCAGGGCGAGACCATCGGCCCGCAGGCCGTTCATTTTCCAGTTGCCGGCGATCAGCGGACGTCTCGCGTTCATGTCATCTCCCCTTCCTGGCGGTTTTTCGGTGGGTTGTACGGGTCAGATATGGTGCGCCGTGTGTAGCATGCACCCGGTGCGTTTTGAACGGGCCGATGGGCCGGTGGGTATGAGTGTTGCGGATCGGGGGTGCCGCCCCCTAAGATGCGCGCCCATTGGCCCGCGCCCCGTTCGCGGGCCCCCTTGTATTCACCGGACGCAGGTGCGGGTGCGGCATGCTTGACAGTTTTCGGAAGGCCTCGAAATCCTGGCTGGCGAAGGGGCTTTTGGGCCTGCTGATCGTCAGCTTCGGCGCCTGGGGCATCGGCGACTTCATCACCGGGGGCGGCGACGCGCCGCCGGCGATCGTGGTGGGCGAGACCGAAATCGGCACCGCCGCCCTGCGCAACGAATTCAACCGCGAGGTCAACCAGTTGCGCCAGCGCCTGGGCTCGGACTTCACGGCCGAGCAGGCGATCCAGCTCGGTTTTCTGGACCGCGCCATCGGCCGCGTCGTGACCGAGGTCGCCCAGACCCAGGCCGCCCGCGCCTGGAGCATGACCGCGCCGGATTCCGTCGTCGCCCGCGCCATCACCAACGATCCCACTTTTCACGATGCCAGCGGGTCGTTCGACCGCGCGCTGTTCGAGAACGTGCTGGCCGCCAACGGCCTGACCGAGGCCCGCTTCGCCGAGCAGGTGCGCGGCGATCTGGTGCGACAGGCCCTGATGGGCCCGGTCGCCGCCGGCGCGCATATGTCCGAGTCGGTGATCTCGGACCTGGACCGCCACCGCAACCAAGCCCGGGTGGGCACGGTGGTCTCGCTCCGCCTCGCCGAGGCCCCTGAGCCGACCGGCGCGCCCGACGCCGCCGCCCTGGACGCGATCTATCAGGACAACATCGAGGCCTTCACCGCGCCGGAGTACCGCGCCGTCACGGCCATCGTGCTGGGCCTGGACGACGCCCGGCCGCTGGTCTCGATCAGCGAGGAGGCCATCCAGGCCGAATACGAAGCGCGGCTCGACTCCTTCACCACGCCGGACACCCGCACCGTCGCGCAGGTGCTCGCCGACGACCAGGAGACCGCGCAGGCCGTCGCCGACGCCGTCCGGCGCGGCGACCCGCTGGACGCGGCCGCGGCGGAAGCCGGGGCCCCCGCCCCCATCGACCTGGGCGAAGTGACCCGCGACGCCCTGCCCGCCGCCCAGGCTGAGGCGGTGTTCGCCCTGGCCGAAGGCGGTGTCAGTGACCCCGTGGAGAGCCCGTTCGGCTGGCATGTCTTCGTCGTGCGCGCCATCACGCCCGGCGATGTCCAGACGCTGGACGCCGTGCGCGACGACATCCGCGAGGACCTGATCCGCGCCCAGGCCAGCGATGCCCTGTACGACCTGTCCGTGGACCTGGACGACACGCTGGGCGGCGGCGCTACCCTGGAAGAGGCCGCCGAGACCCTGGGCCTGACCCTGCTGGAGATCCCGGCCGTGGACCGTCAGGGGCGCTCGCCCGCCGGCACGCCCGTCGCGGACCTGCCCGAGGCGCCGGCTTTCCTCAACACCGCGTTCTCGCGCGAAGCCGGCGAGACCACGCTGATGCAGGAAACCGACACCGGCTATTTCGTGCTGCGCGTGGACGGCGTGACCCCGGCCGCGCCGCGTCCGCTGGAGGCGGTGCGGGACGGCGTGGTGGAGCTGTGGGCGCGGGCGCGCAAGACGGACATCCTGCGCGAGACCGCCGAAGCCGTGCAGGCCGCCGCCCGGGAGGGCCGCACGCTGCAGGGCGCGGCCGAGGCCGTCGGCACGGCGGCGCCGGCGATGCTGCCGGCGGTGCGCCGCAACGGCGCGCCGATCACCGAGGGCGCGGAAGCCCCGCCCCGGGCGCTTGTGCAGGCCCTGTTCTCGCTCGACGAGGGCGAAACCCGCATTGTCGAGACCGCCGACGCCGTCCACGTGGTCCAACTCGCCGAGGTCCGCAACAGTGGCGGCACCGCCGCCGAAACGCGCGAGGCCACACGCGACGCGGTGACCAACGCCATGGCCAACGACCTGTACATCGTCTTCACCGACGCGCTGTCGCGCCAGCAGGGCGTCGAGATCAACCGCGCCGTCATCGAATCCGCCTTCCAGTAGGGACCCCGAGACCATGGACACGCTACCGAGCCTCGCCGACTTCCGCTCCGCCTACATGGCCGGCCGGGCGCAGGTGGTGTGGACCCATTTGGTGGGCGACCTGGAGACGCCGGTCTCGGCCTTCCTGAAGATCTGCGAAACGCGGCCCTATGCCTTCCTGCTGGACAGCGTGGAGGGCGGCGCGGTGCGCGGGCGGTACTCGTTCCTGGGCCTCAAGCCGGACCTGATCTGGCGCTGCCGCGGGCAGTCGGCGGAGATCAACCGCGACGCCCGCCACAACCTGGACGCCTTCGTTCCCGACGACGCCGCGCCGCTGGACTCGCTGCGCCGGATCGTGGCGGAAAGCCGCATCGACCTGCCGCCGGAACTGCCGCCCCTGATGTCCGGCCTGGTGGGCTACATGGGCTACGACACCGTGCGGCTGGTGGAGCGGGTTCCGGACGAGAACCCCGACCCCATCAACGTGCCCGACGGCGTGTTCATGCGCCCCACGGTGATGGTGGCCTTCGACAACATCCAGCACCGCATGACGCTGGCGACGCCGGTCTGGCCCCGCCACGGCGTGGACGCCAACGCGGCGCTGGCGCTGGCGCGGGAGCGGCTGGCCGATGTGGCGGCCGACCTGGACCGCTCGCTGCCGCTGGCGCGGCTGGCCGCCGATCCGGAGCCGGAGCCCGAAGCCACGCCGATGATGGACGCCGAGGACTACAAGGCCAAGGTGCGCCGCGCCAAGGACTACATCATGGCCGGCGACATCTTCCAGGTGGTGCTGTCGCAGCGCTTCACCCTGCCCTTCAAGCTGCCGCCGTTCAGCCTGTACCGCGCGCTTCGGCGCACCAACCCGTCGCCGTACATGGTCTATCTGGACATGAACGGCTATCAGATCGTCGGCGCGAGCCCGGAAATCCTGGTCCGGCTGCGCGACGGCGCGGTGACGATCCGCCCCATCGCCGGCACCCGCAAGCGCGGCAAGGACTCGACGGAGGACGCCGCCAACGCCGCCGACCTGCTGGGCGACCCTAAGGAGCTGGCGGAACACCTGATGCTGCTCGACCTGGGCCGCAACGACGTGGGCCGGGTGGCCGAGGTGGGCACGGTGAAGGTCACGGACCGATTCTTCGTCGAGTACTACAGCCACGTCATGCACATCGTCTCCAACGTGGTCGGCACGCTGCGCCAGGGCCAGGACGCCATGGACGCGCTGATGGCGGGCTTCCCGGCCGGCACGGTCTCGGGCGCGCCCAAGGTGCGCGCCATGGAGATCATCGAGGAACTGGAGACGGTGCGCCGCAGTTTCTACGCCGGGACGGTCGGCTACATCTCGGCCGACGGCAACATGGACACCTGCATCGCGCTGCGCACCGCGTTGGTGAAGGACGGCGTGGTGCACATCCAGGCCGGCGGCGGCATCGTGGCGGACTCCGATCCCGAGTCCGAGCGCCAGGAGTGCTGGAACAAGGCCCAGGCCCTGATCGCGGCGGCCAAGCAGGCGGTCAAGTTCGCGGGGCGGTGAGGCAGGCGGAAACGGTGGCGTACTGCTGAAGATCGCTAGGCGTTCAGGCTCCGCGTGATGGCGTCGACCACGGTCATCGGGTCGCGGTCCAGCAGCGCGGCCCCGGTTTCCGTCGGGTTCACGGCCTCGCCGATTTCCTCCCGGTACCGAGGCGCGATCCTGGCGATGCGATCCCGTGCCCTGCGCGCACCGCCCGGATCGGCACGGACCGCCTGTGCGAAGTCCGTCGGGCTCCCGTCCACGATCGCCAGCGCATCGAAGATGTCGCGCACCTGGAACATCGATCCCCGATACCGGAATTTCTTGGCCAGGATCTCGGCTGGGGTTTCGACGGCGACCGCCTGCCCATCCAGCATAAAGGACCGGGTCGCCTCCTCGGTCAGGGTCATGGCCACGAGAATATCGATGTCGCCGTCGGCGCCTTCGATCTTCAGATAGTTCCCGGGTTCCTGCCATCGGTCCGACAGCGCCCGGACCAAGGCATTCCGCTGCGGCGACAACAGGCGAAGGGCACTCGCCGTCTCGAAGAACACGTCAATGTCATAGCTGACGCGGTGGTTCAGCGTAAGGGCAAGCGCGGTGCCCCCGCCCAGCGTCCACGTCACCTCAGGCGGAAGCGCGCGCAGCGCCGGCATCAGCCGCTCAAGCAGGGCGCGCCACCGGCTCTCCGGCCATCTCGCGGATCCAGTCAACCGTCTCCCCCTCCACCCGCAGCGCCGTGGCCATTTTCGCCAAGTCCTCGAACGTCACATCGGTGTCCAGGACGATGTCGTGGATGGTCTCGACGCGCACGTCTTCCAGGAAGCCGCGCAGGTGGCTCGTCCAGTCCTCGGTGGCCTCGCCTTTCAGGGCGAGACGGAGGGTCGCCGGGGTCAGCGCCCTCCGGCGCCCGGCGCTCAGGTGCGCCGCCGCGATGGACAGGGCGGGGCAGGCTTCGGCGCGCATGTCTCGTGGTCCCTCTGTTGCTGGATGGCCAGCATACCGCGCGGACCCGACCCACGAAAGCCAAGCGGGCGGCGCCACCCGGCACCGCCCGCCCTTCGTTTCATACTGGCCGACTATTGTCCTGACTCGTCAGGACAATAGTCATACGCCGCTTCGCGGCGCCGGTGCAGTCGCACCGGCCGCCCGGCCTATGACGTCACGTCATAGGCCGGGCGGTATCAGACACCCGAGAGGGCGAGCCGCCCTACTTCAGGCCCATGCAGTTGGCGTAGAAGGTCACCGTGGCCGGCCAGTCGGAGAACAGGCCGACAATGCCCACGTCCTGCGCCAGCACGTCCACCAGCTCGTACATCACGCCGTCGCTGTCGGTCACGTCGCTGATGGACTGGTAGTACCAGCCGCCGCCGGTGACCAGCGGGCCGGAGCGCTCCAGCGTCCAGGTGATGATGTTCAGGCCGGCGGCCTTGGCCTCCTTGGCATAGACGGACGGCACGATCTCGCCGTCCTCGACCGTGACCAGCACCCACATGGGCGGCGCGATGTAGTTCACGCCCATGTCCTTCAGCTCGGTCATGGTGTGCGTCCAGGTGGACGCGTCCATGGGGTCCCAGCCCTCGATGTCATAGCTGTCGTCCAGATAGACGGCCTGCTTGCCGAACTCCGGCTCGTTCTCGATCCAGTACAGCACATCTTCCAGGTTGAAGGACTGCGCCAACACGTCCGAGGCCGGCACGCCGGCGGCCTTGTACTCGTCGATCATCTTCTGGGCGTAGTCTTCCTGGCTGAAGCCATCGAACGGCATGTCCACCGACGGGGTCTTCAGCTCGGGGGTGAACTTGCCGCCCAGACTCTTGATGAGGTCGATCGATTCGGCGTGGGTCATCAGCGTGCCGCCCGGGGCCGCGTACAGGTCCGTCCGCCAGCCGGCGGTCGCGTCCATGTAGCCCTCGACGGTCTCGGCGCTCGCATCCGCGGCGTCCATCTTGCCGGTCAGGGTGCGGAACTCGGCCAGCGTCAGGTCGGAGGTGCGGCACTCGGCCTGGGCCGTGTCGTCGCCGCTGGCGGGCACGAACGGCTGGGTGCACTTTTCCGCGAGGTCGGTGGCCAGGATGTTCGTGGTGGTGTGCAGGTCGTTCTGGGCGTGGCGGCAGACCAGCGCCTTGTCCTTGGTAAAGGTCACGTCGCATTCGATGATGCCGGCCCCCATGCGGGCGGCGGCGACGTAGGATTCCTTCGTGTGCTCGGGGAACTGCATGGCGGCGCCGCGATGGCCGATCGAGAACAGCGACACCTCGGCCGGCGCGCCCATGCAGGCCATCAGCGTGTCCTTGAGGGCCCCATCCTCCATCTGGTCCACGAGGAAAGCGGGGCGCGGCCCCAGGTCCACGACGTCGGCGGCGAAGGCGGCGGAGGCGGACACGACCGCACCGGCGGCCAGCGCCGTGCCGACCGCCGCGTGGGCGAGCGAGAACGTCTTGATCATGATGGAGGATCCCCTATTCCTGATGGATTGGCCCGGCCGACGCCGGGGCAACATGCCCCGGGCGCGGCGCGCTTCCCTGCTTTAGTGCAATATCATTTCGCTCCGATGACGCCTGCATGAATGTTCAGTGACGGGGCGCACTCCCCCGCGTCGGCGGCCAAGACGGATGACGCGCGGGCGGACTTGCGGCACACTTGCGCCCGGACATGCCGCGCCGGAGCCGGAAACGGGACCGGCCAGGGCCGGCCACGGTAGATCGGGTCGCGGGGGAAAGGAGCGCCACCGTGCAGCCTCGCCTGACTGTTCGGGACCATGCGGACCAGGAGGTCCTCACGATTCTGAACCACGCTTTTTCGCTGTACATGGACGGCGATCCGGTCGGCGCGCGTCTGGCCGCCGACATGGCCGCCTCCGCCGTGCCCGTCTCGGGCCCGGCTCAGGCCGTTCTGGGCCGCCACCTGATGTCCATCGACAACCCCGAGGCCGCCGAGGCCGCCCTGCGGACCGCCTGCGATCTGGGCGAAGCGGACGAGGACACGCTGAACCAGCTCGCGCTGTCGCTGGAGGCGCAAGGCAACTTCGACGAAGCCATCCGGCGCCTGGAACAGGTGATCGCGCTGAACCCCGCCCGCGCGGACGCCTATCTGCGGATGGGCGTGATCCTGGGCCTGCGGCGGCGCGGCATCGCCGCCATCACCCTGTTGCGGCAGGCCGTCCACATGGACCCCCGCAGTGGCGAACTGCGGCTGCTGCTGGCCCGGACGGCGCGATCGGTCGGCAATGCCGCCGTCGCCGCCCAGGCGGTGCGGGCGGCCTATGCGCTCGCGCCGGGACATCCGGCGGCCGTGGCCGCGTTGGCCGAGCATCTGGCGGACCGGGGCGACCCCCGGGCCGCGCTGCGGACCATGATCCGGGCCAGCCGGCTGGCGCCGTCGGACCCCGCGCTGCTGTCGCGCTGCCTGGACCTGCGCCACGGTCTGCCCGGCCAGACGCCCGCGATGCTGGCGAGCGTGCACCGGGTCTGGCAGTGCCGCTTCGGCGCCCCGGTGCCGCCCCGCCCGTTGCCGGCCGATCCCACCGGACGGCCGCTGCGCGTCGGCCTGATCTCGCCCGCGTTCCGCGACGGCCCCATCGGCTGGATCGTGCGCCCGCTGCTGGCCCACCGCGATCCCGCGCGCATCCGGGTCACCCTGCTGTCCGACGGCGCGGGGGACGATCCCGTTGCCGAAGCCTTGCGGCAGCGGGCGGATGCGTGGATCGACGTCGCCGGTCTCAGCGACGACCGCGTGGCCCGGATCGTGCGCGATGCCGGGCTGGATGTGCTGATCGACATGACCGGACACGGGCGCGGCAACCGGCTGACTCTGTTCGCCCGCCAGCGCCCGGCCCCGGTTCAGGCCGCCTGGGCCGGCTATCCGGGCACAACCGGGCTGCGGGCGATGGATCTGGTCCTGACGGACGCCGCCGTGATGCCGGAGGACGACGACGCCCACGCCACGGAACGGGTCGTGCGCCTGCGCCACGGCATTCTCACGCTGGACCCGGCCGACCTGCCCGAGACGGCGCTCCAGGAGCGGGCCTCCGCCCGCCCCCGCACCGGCGGGGTGGCGCTCGGCGGCTTCGCCGGGCCGGACCGGATCGGCGAGCCGACGGTGGTCCTCTGGGTCAAGGCCCTGACCGCCATGCCGGCCGCGCACCTTCTGCTCAAGGACCGAGCGTGGGCCGACCCGGGCGCGGTGGCCCACCTGCGGGCATGCTTCAAGGCGCACGGGATCGCGCCCGACCGGCTTGTTGTCGAGGCGTCGGACTCCCGCCAGGACCTGCGCAGCGCCCTGGCCAAGGTGGACGTGTTGCTGGACCCCTACCCGGTGTCGTGCGCCCTGACCGCGCTCGAAGCCCTCGCCCTGGGGGTGCCCGTCGTGACCCTGCCCGGCGCCGCCGCCAGGAGCCGTCTCGCGGCCGCGCAGTTGGCCCGGGCGGGGCAGCGCGACGGAATCGCGGCGGACGCCGACGGATACGTGGCCGCCGCCCAGCACGCCCTGTCCCGGCCCCGGACGCCGGTGAAGCCCAATCCCGCCGCCTGGGCGACCGGGTTCACGGCGGCGCTGGAAGAAGCGGTCGCCGCCGTGGCCGCTACCGCCCGCGCGGAAGAAGACGAGGACGCGCTGGCCTGAGGCGGGTCGACGCGCCCAAGCCTCCGGTCCTTCCGACCACACCGAACGGGCGTTATGGCGGGTCCGACTCAGCCGGGCGCGCGATCAGCGTCAGGACGTTTCCGGACGGATCGCGGAAGTCCGCGCGGACGCCGCCCCAGGGTTGCACCTCGGGGGGGCGATCGAAGGCCACACCGCGCGCCGTCAAGGCGGCGTATGCGGCCTCGGCGTCCTCCACTTCGATCGACAGACCCACGAACCGCCCCACCAGGGCCCCGTCCGGCCCAGCCGGATCGGTCTGTTCGACAATCAATTCAGCCGGGTCCAGCCGAAATCCGACGGCGCCCATGGCAGCGGCGTCCCAGGTCACGGGCAAACCCAACGCGGTCCCGTAAAAAGCCCGTGCGGCCTCCAGGTCCGAGACAAAGATGCGAACACCGTATAACCGCATGGCCTGACCTCCATCGCCAGAGAGCCCGTCCGAACCCGCATGCACCGGCATCGGCGCGCGGACCGTCCTGCTACTCCGCCGCCTGATCGGACCCGTCGGCCCGCTCGGCCTTGGCGCGGGCGCGCCCGGCGTCGCGCGCCACGGCGGCCCCCTTCTGGCTTTCCAGGGCCTGCAGGCCCACCGCCCGGGTCAGGGCCCGCTTCAGGTCGCGCAGCTTGCCCGGGTGGCTGACCTTCATGCCGAACACGTCCTTGACGTAGAACACGTCCACGACCCGTTCGCCGTAGGTGTTCACCCGAGCACTGGCGATCTGCAGGTTCAGGCCGGTCAAAGCGTCCGTCACCGCGAACAGGAAGCCGGGCCGGTCGCGGCCGTTGACCTCGACGACCGTATGGGTCTTGGAGGCCTCGTGATGCACGATGACCCGAGGCGGCACATGGAACGCCTGAGCGCGAGCCGGCAGGGTCGGCGACTTGCGCGCCAGCTCGGCGCGCAGATCGATGGTGCCGCGCACGGCGTCGATCACGGTGGCCTTCAGGCGCTCCAAACGGCCCGGCGCATCGAACACCCCGCCCTCGGCGGCCTGAACCGTGAACGTGTCCAGGGCCATGCTGTTGGTCATGGTGAAAATGCGCGCGTCCAGGATCGACGCGCCGGCCAGCGCGATACCGCCGGCGATCTTGCTGAACAGGCCCGGGTGGTCGGGAGCGTAGACCAGCACCTCGGTCACGCCGCGCCCCGTGTCCATACGGGTGTCCAGCGTGACCACCTCCTCGTCCGCGGGGTTATCGGCCTCGGCGGCGTGGATCAAGCGGGCATGGCGTTCTTGGCTTTCCGTATCGAACGACAGCCAGTAGCCGGGGTAGCCCCGTCCCAGATAGGATTCCACCCACGATGCGGGCAGGTCGGCCAGCGCCTCGCGCAGCGCGTCCCGGCGGCCGCGCACGCGCCGGTCCTGGGGCACGGCGGACAGGCTGCCGACCAGGAACTCCTCGGTGCGGCGGTACAGGTCTCGCAGCAGACCGGCCTTCCAGTTGTTCCAGATGCCGGGGCCCACCGCCATGATGTCCGCACAGGTCAGCACGGTCAGCAGCTTGAGTCGCTCCGGCGACTGCACCAGACCGGCGAAATCCTGGATGGTCTTGGCGTCGTCCACATCCCGCTTCAAGGCGACCCGGCTCATGGCGAGGTGATGCAGCACCAGCCAGGAAACGGTTTCGGTCTCCTCGTCGTCCAGGCCCAGGCGCGGACACAGCTCCTGGGCGACCTGGGCGCCCAACTCGGAATGATCCCCGCCCCGCCCCTTGGCGATGTCGTGCAGCAGCACCGCCACATACAGCGCCCGGCGGGACGTCACCGTGTGGATAATCTGTGTCGCGACCGGCAATTGCTCGGCCAGGGCGCCCGACTCGATCCGGTGCAGAATGCCGATGGCGCGGATGGTGTGCTCGTCCGTGGTGTAGACATGATACATGTCGTACTGCATCTGCGCCGTGACGCGCTCGAAATCCGGGATGAACCGGCCGAACACGCCCGCCTCGCTCATCATGCGCAGAATACCCTCGGGCTCCTTGCGATGGGTGAGCAGCGCCATGAACAGGGCGTTGGCGTCCGGGTCGTCCCGCAGCGGCTTGATGCGCGACAGATGGTCCGTGACCAGCCGCAGGGTATCGGGATGAATGTCGAGGCCCTGTTCATGCGCGACCAGGAACACCCGCAGCATGGCCAGGGGATCGCGGACGAAATGGTCGGGCTGCGGCACCGCCAGACGCTGGCCGTCCAGGATGAACCCGTTGAGGTCGCGCCGCCGCATGATGAACCCGGGCACGGACAGCATGGGGCGGCGCTTCTGCGAGTCCTCCAGCACGGAGAGCAGGATCCGGGTCAGGTTGCCGACATCGCGCGCCACGAGGAAGTAGTGCTTCATGAATCGCTCGACACCGCGCGCACTGGGGCGGTCGGTGTAGTTCATGCGCTCGGCAATGCGCGGCTGCACGTCGAAGGTCAGGCGCTCTTCGGCCCGGCCGCTGAGGTAGTGCAGATGGGCGCGCACGGTCCACAGGAAGGCGCGCGCCCGGGTGAACTTCCGCGCCACGGCGGGGGTCAGCACGCCCATCCCGATCAGGTCGTTGACGTCCGAAACGGAATAGAGATACCGCGCGATCCAGAACAACGTGTGCAGATCGCGCAGACCGCCCTTGCCCTCCTTCACGTTCGGTTCCAGCACGTAGCGGGAATCGCCCAGCCGCTCATGCCGCTGGTCGCGCTCCGACAGCTTGGCCTCCACGAACTGGGGGCCCGACCCGGCGATGACGCGGGTGTACAGGCGGGCCGACAGATCCTGGAACAGCGCCCGTTCGCCGAACAGGAACCGGGCCTCCAGCAGCGACGTGCGGATGGTCATGTCGGCGCGGGCCTGCCGAATGCACTCGTCCACCGAGCGGGTGGAGTGGCCCACCTTCAGGCCCAGATCCCAAAGCACATACAGGATCGTCTCGACCACCTGTTCCGTGTAGGGCGTGGCCTTGTAGGGTAGGACGAACATCAGGTCGATGTCCGAGAACGGCAGCATCTCGCCCCGACCGTAGCCGCCCAGCGCAAGCACGCACAAACGCTCCCCGGTGGTGCGCGTCAGCTTGGGGAACAGGTGCGCGACGGTGTAGTCGTGCAGGACCCGGATGATCTGATCCATCAGGTGGGTGTTGGCCGCGCACACCTCCGCCCCGCCGCAGTTGTCCTCGAGGAAGCGCCGCCGTATTTCCTCTCGGCCGTCCGCGAGCGCCGCCTTCAGCGTATCCAGCAGATCGGCGCGGGCCTTGCGGGTGCCCTCGCGCGAGCCGTCCAGCACCGCCTCGGCGCGGGCGTTCAGCCCAAGCACCAGGGCCTTGCGGTTGATGATGGCGCGGGGCCGGGAGGGCCTGGGCAGGGACATGGATCGCGTCCATTCGTAGCGGCCCGACGCGCGGGCCATCCGGCGGGGACCGCCCGCCAAGGAAGACCGCGCACGCCCCGGTCGCGATCACGGCCGGGTGTTCGAGGTCTGATCTGGTCCAGAGTGGGCGCGGGCAACGCCCGCGTCAACCGGGCGGGCGCTTTATACCAGGGCGCGGCGGACCCGCGCCGACGCCGACACAGGCTTTTCCCTTGAACGCCGTGGTGACAGGCCCTCATAACGGGCCCATACTGGCGGACCTGACCGGACCAGTGGGGTTTTCGACGCGACGCCCGCGCGGCGCCGCCACTCTGCCGGGCCTTCGGTCGGATTCACCCCATTCGCGCGACCCCATCCCCTCCCTTCACAGGGCCCGAGATGCAGATCTATCTGCCCATCGCCGAGATGTCCGTCAACGTCTTCGTGATCCTCGGCATGGGGTGGGGGATCGGCTTTCTGTCCGGGGCGTTCGGTGTCGGTGGCGGGTTCCTGATGACGCCGCTGCTCATGTTCCTCGGCGTCGCGCCGCCGGTCGCGGTCGGCACCGGGGCCAACCAGATCGTGGCCTCCTCCGTGACGGGCGTCATCGCCCATACCCGACGGGGCAACGTGGACTTCAAGATGGGCGGCGTGCTGCTGGCGGGCGGCCTGATCGGGTCCACGTCGGGCGTCTGGCTGTTCGGCCTGCTGCAGCGCATGGGGCAGATCGATCTGGCGATCTCGCTGTGTTACGTGCTGTTTCTGGGCGTGGTCGGCGGCCTGATGCTGGTCGAGAGCCTGCAGGCCATGTGGCGCATCCGCCGCAAGGGCCGAACCCCGCCGAAGGACACGTCCGGGCGCAGAAGCTGGGTGCACGCCCTGCCCTTCAAGATGCGCTTCCGCAAATCGAAGCTGTACATCAGCGCCCTGCTGCCGCTGGCGGTGGGGGTCGGCGTGGGGCTGCTGACCGCCATCATGGGCGTGGGCGGCGGCTTCATCATGGTGCCGGTCATGATCTACCTGCTGGGCATGCCGACGCAGGTGGTGGTGGGAACCTCGCTGTTCCAGATCATCTTCGTGACCGCCAACACCACGTTCCTGCAAGCCGCCCTGAACCAGACCGTGGACGTGGTGCTGGCGCTGCTGCTGATCGTGGGGGGCGTGGTGGGCGCCCAGGCCGGGGCGCGCATCGGCGCGCGCCTTCAGGGCGAGCAGCTTCGCATCCTGCTGGCGCTGCTGGTGCTGGCTGTGTGCGGAAAGCTGGCCTTCGACTTGGTCGCCACGCCCAGCGACGTCTTCACCCTGGTCGTGGAGACACAGTGACATGATGGACGACCGTCGGCACGGCATCCCGGACCGGACACGGCCTCGCCGCCGCGTCCTTCTGGCGCTGGCCGCGCTGATCGTGGCGGCGGCGCTCGCCCTGGCGTGGGCCAAGGCGCCCCGCGCCCAGGAACCCGTGCAGCCGCTGGTCGTTGATCTGTCGGACCATCTGGTTGCCATCACGACGGCGTTTTCCGGCACCGATGTCCTATTGTTCGGAGCCACCGACGGCCCGGGCGACGTGGTTCTGGTGGTGCGCGGGCCGCCGACCCGCAAGGTGGTCCGCAAGAAGGACCGGATCGGCATCATCTGGGCCAACCGGGACAGCGTGACGTACGAGAACGTCCCGGCGTTCTATCAGGTGTTCGCCAACCGGCCGCTGGAGGAAATCGCACCGCGCAGCGTGCTGGCGCGCCACCAGATCGGCACCCAGAACCTGGATTTCGTGCCGGTGGACCAGAGTGTCACCGACTCGTTCGTGCCCGGCTTTCGCGCCGCCCTGGTGCGCCTGAAACAGAAGGCCGATCTGTACGGCGTGGGCACCCAGCCGGTCACGCTGCTGGCCAACCGGCTGTTCAAGGCGGACCTGCATTTCCCGGCGAATGTGCCGACCGGGGCCTATTCGGTCGAGGTCTATCTGATCCGCGACGGCTCGGTCATCAGCGGCAAGATCACGCCGCTCGTGGTCAGCAAGATCGGTCTGGGGGCCGAGATCTTTGACATGGCCCAGCAGCAGGGTCCGTTGTACGGGCTGATGGCCATCGTCGCGGCCGTCGCCAGCGGCTGGCTGGCCGCCGTGGCCCTGCGCAAGAAATGACCGGCGGCCGCGCCACGACGCGGCCCGGCAACTCCGAGGGGATCACCATGACCGACGAACCCTCCGACCGCCCCGTGCTGGGCGGGGACGACACGCCCCATCCTCTCACGTTCATGGTGCTGGTGGACGACTCCGACGAGATGCGCAAGGCGCTGCGGTTCGCCTGCATCCGGGCCCGCGCCACGGGGGGGCGGGTCGTGCTGATGCGCATCGTCGAGCCGCCCGACTTCCAGCACTTCAAGTTCGTGGGCGACAAGATGAAGTCCGAGGCCCTGGGCGACGCCGAAAAGCGGCTGCAGCGGCTGGCCGCCGAGGTCCAGCGCCTGTCGGGGCGCATGCCCATGCTGACGGTGCGCGAGGGCAAACCGTCCGAGGAGATCACCGACTGCGTCCGCGAGGACCCCACGATCTCCGTGCTCGTGCTGGCGGCCGCCGGCGGCAAGGAGGGGCCCGGGCCGCTCATCAGCGGCCTGGCCGGCTCGTTCGGCGCCGGACTGAGGGTTCCCGTCCTGGTCATTCCTGCCCATATGTCCGAAGAGGATATTGACCGCCTGGCGTGACCGGCGGCGGCCGGCCGGCGGGCGGACCCCATGGAAGCGAGGAGACCATGACCGGCACGCACGCCGCACCCCGGACAGGCGCCCCCCCTTCAGAGTCCGTGATGCAGACGGGCGGCGCCTTGCTGACGGTGGCCGAGATGGGCCGGGCCGATGCCCTGGCCGTCGAGGGCGGCGTGCCCTCCCTGTCCCTGATGGAGCACGCCGGTTTCGCCGCGACGCGGGCCATCCGGCGGGGCTGGATGCCGCGCCGGACGGTCGTGCTGTGCGGGCCGGGCAACAACGGGGGCGACGGCTTCGTGATCGCCCGCATGCTCAGGTCGGCCGGCTGGCCGGTGACCGTCCACCTCCTCGGCGACCGAGACCGATTGAAAGGCGATGCGGCCGTGAACGCGGGCCGTTGGCACGGACCTGTCGCGCCGCTGGATCTGGGCGCGCTGGACGGCGCCGACCTGGTCGTGGACGCCCTGTTCGGCGCCGGGCTGTCGCGCCCCGTGGACGGCGTGGCGGGATCCGTGCTGTCGGCGCTGGCCGCGCGCCCTGCCCCGCCGGTGGTCGCCGTGGACGTGCCCAGCGGCCTGGATGGCGACACCGGGCAGGTGTGGGGCACGGCCGCGCCCGCCGCGCTCACCGTGACGTTCTTCCGGCCCAAGCCCGGCCATGTGCTGGGCCAGGGTCCCGCCCTGTGCGGGGACCTTGCGGTGTCCGACATCGGGATCCCCGCGACCGTGCTCGACGCGATCGGGCCGGCCGCCTGCCTGAACGGCCCGGCCCTGTGGTCGCTGCCCCGACCGGGCGCGCGCGACCACAAGTACACGCGGGGGCACGCCGTGGTGTTCGGCGGCGCGACCATGACCGGCGCGGGCCGTCTCGCCGCCCGCGCGGCGCGCCGGATGGGCGCCGGACTGCTGAGCGTCGCCGCGCCCTCGGCCGCCCTGCCCCTTTATGCCCAGGACGCGCCGGGCGTGCTGTGCCGCGCCATCGACAGCCCGGGCGACGTCGAGACCATGCTGGAGGACGCCCGGCTGAATGCCCTGCTGCTGGGGCCCGGGGCGGGGCGCGGACCGCATACGGCGGCGCGCGTGCTGTCGATCCTGCCGCGGGCCCGCCCGACGGTGCTGGATGCCGACGCCCTGACCTCCTTCGCCGACGATCCCGGCGCGCTGTTCGAGGCCATCACCGGCCCCGTCGTCATGACGCCGCACGAGGGCGAATTCCGCGCCCTGTTCCCCGACCTGACCAAGGCCGACGATCCGCTGGTCCGGGTCCGGGCGGCCGCCGCGCGCGCCGGGGCCGTGGTGCTGCTGAAGGGCCCCCGCACCATCATCGCGGCGCCGGATGGCCGGGCCGGAGTCAACACGAACGCTCCGGCCGCTCTGGCCACGGCGGGCAGCGGGGATGTCCTCGCCGGTGCCATCCTCGGGCTGCTGGCCCAGGGCATGCCGGCGTGGGAAGCGGCGGCGGCCGCCGCCTGGCTGCACGGGGCGGGCGCACATCGGGGGCCGCCGGGCCTGATCGCGGAGGACCTGCCGGACGCCATGGCGGCGGCAGCGGCGGCGGCAGCCACGCCGCCCGACCCTCTTTCGCAGATGCACAATGGCACCCTATGTTAGCATCCTGAGGGGCCACCAAGACCGACTCGAGGGGACACACCGATGAACAAGGAGGTTTCGCCCGGATTCCTGGGCCGGCTGATGACCTGGGGGGGCCTGTGGCGGGACATCGCGGACAAGGTGTCCGGCGCGGACGAGCTGGACAACCTCAACCCCGACCTGCCGGAGGAGGACGCGCGCAAGATCCGCGCCGGCATGGATGACTGTCTCGCCTCGCGCGGCGGCGAGGTTTCGGCGCGGGCGCGGGCGGCGACCCTCGGGCGCGCCTACTTGAGCCTCAACGATCAGGGCCGGGCGCGCTTCCTGGAGATCCTGGCGCGCGACTACGCCACCGATCACGACCGGGTGCGCGACGAAGCTGCGGCGCTGATGGCCGCCGACGCCCAGGACTTCTCGACGCTGCAGGCGGCGGAAGGCCGGATGCGCGATGCCCTCGTGGCGCCGCGCCTGCGGTTGCTGACCCAGTTCAACGCCCTGCCGCGCGGCATCAAGTTCCTGGTGGACATGCGCGCGGAGCTGGTGCGGCTGTCGCGCGAGACCCCGGCCCTGCGCGGATTGGAACGCGACCTGCGCGACCTGCTGGCCTCGTGGTTCGACATCGGCTTCCTTGAATTGCAGCGCATCACCTGGAACTCGCCGGCGGCGTTCCTCGAAAAGATCATCACCTATGAAGCCGTGCACGAGATCCGCAGTTGGGAAGACCTGAAGGACCGCCTGGATCACGACCGCCGGCTGTATGCCTTCGTGCACCCGAACATGCCCGAGGAACCGCTGATCTTCGTCGAGGTCGCCCTCGTCAACGGCATCGCCGGCAATGTCCAGACCCTGCTGGACATGTCGGCGCCCGCGCTGGACCCGGAAGAGGCGGATACGGCCATCTTCTATTCGATCTCCAACGCCCAGACGGGCCTGGCGGGAATCAGCTTCGGCAACTTCCTCATCAAGCAGGTGGTGGAACGCCTCAGCCACTCGTTCCCGAAGCTGACGACATTCTCGACCCTGTCGCCGATCCCGGGCTTCCGCACCTGGCTGGACCACCGCCTGTCCGAGGGCGAGCCGGGGCTGCTGCTCGCCAACGAGCGCAAGGCGCTGTCCCAGGTGAACGGCGCGGCGGCGGAGGCCATGGGAGCCTCCCCCGCGGGCACCAAGGGCCAGTTCAAGGCCCTGCTGTCCGATCCGACCTGGATCACCCATGATCCGCTCGCCAACGCCCTGAAAGCGCCGTTGACCCGCCTGTGTGCGCGCTATCTGGTGAACGAGCGCCGTCCGCCGCGCGCCCCGGGGCGGCCGGCCACGGTGCTCGATCCCGTGGCGCACTTTCACCTGAGCAACGGCGCCCGGGTCGAGCGCCTGAACTGGATGGGCGACACCTCCACCAAGGGCATGACGCGATCGGCGGGGCTCATGGTCAACTATCTCTACAAGCTCAACGAGATCGAGAAGAACCACGAGGCCTACCAGGGCCAGGGCAAGGTGCCGACCTCGACCGCGATCCGTTCCCTGGCCCGGACCTGACCGTCGCCGGAACCGGACGCGCCCCCCATCATTCCGCGCCCGGTCCGCATCTTGTGGTTTGACTTCCGGCGGGGCCCGCCGTTCCATGGGGTCCCGCCCCGGGCCAGGACCCTCCCGGCGCGCACGGAGGTGCAGCAAGCCCATGGAGTCCACCGCCGCCGCATCCCGCCAGCCGAGCGACTCCGGCTCCCACGGGGGCCCGCCGGTGGCGGGGTCATCCTGGCTGCGCTATCGGCCGCCCCCCGGCGTCCACGACGAAATGATGGCGCCGGACGGCTCGGTGCGCCCGCACTGGGCCGACCTGATGGCGCGGCTGGACGCCCTGGGGCCGCGCGAGATGGCGTCCCGCGCCGAGCGCCTGCGCCATCTGATCCGCGACAACGGCGTGACCTACAACGTCTATGGGGATCCGGCCGGCCATGACCGGCCGTGGATGCTCGATCCCGTGCCCCTGCTGGTCGAGGATCGGGAATGGATCGACCTGGAACGGGCCCTGATCCAGCGTGCGAGCCTGCTCAACGCCGTCATGAAGGACCTGTACGGCCAGCGCAATCTGCTGTCCGAGGGGCTGGTGCCGGCGTCGCTGGTGCACGCCAATCCCTCCTACCTGCGGCCCGTGGTGGGGGCCAGGCCCGACGACGGGCGGTTCCTGCACGTTCTCGCGGTCGATCTGGCCCGCGCCCCGGACGGCCGCTGGTGGGTGCTGGAGACCCGCACCGAGGCCCCCTCCGGCATCGGCTACGCCATCGAGAACCGAATCATCATGAACCGGGTGCTGCCGAACGTGCTGCGCGGCCTGCCGGTGCACCGCATCCGCAACCACCTGACCGCCATGCGGGACGCCCTGATCGCCAGCACCCCGCGCACGCGTGAAAACCCCCGCGTGGTGTTGTGGACGCCCGGCCCGTTCAACGAAACCTATTTCGAGCATGTCTACCTGGCGCGCTACATGGGCTTCACGCTGGTCGAGGGCGAGGATCTGACGGTCCGCGACGGCCGCGTGTTCCTGAAGACCCTGGAGGGGCTTCAGCCGGTGGACGTGATCCTGAGGCGGAATGACAGCAACTACTGTGATCCGCTTGAATTGCGCGGCGATTCGACGCTGGGCGCGCCGGGACTCGTGGAGGCGGTGCACGGCGGATCGGTCACCCTGGCCAATGCACTGGGGTCCGGGCTGGTGGAGAGCCCCGGCCTGATGCCGTTCCTGCCCTCGCTGAGTCACCGGCTGTTGGGCGAGGACCTGTATCTGCCCTCGGTCGCGACCTGGTGGTGCGGGCAACCGCGCGAGCGGGCCCATGTCCTGGAGACGATGGACCGCCTGAGCATCCGCTCCGCCTTCAACCCGGGGGGGCCCGTCATCGACGGCGCCTCGCTGGACGAGGCCGGCCGGGCGCGCCTGCGGGCCGAGATCGAACGCCACCCCCATGCCTGGACGGGTCAGGAATCGGTCGCGCTGAGCACCGCGCCCACCTGGACCGGCCAGAGCCTGGAGCCGCGCCCGCTGGTGCTGCGGGTGCATGTGGTGGCCACCCAGGACGGCTATGTGGTGCTGCCGGGCGGTCTCGGGCGGGTCTCGGGGCCGGACGACCCCCGCGTGTCCATGCAGCACGGCGGCGGCAGCAAGGACGTCTGGGTGCTGTCGCGCGATCCCGTCGGCCTGCCGACCCGCGCCCGCCCAGGGGATCGCTCCATCACCGTGGTGCGGGGCGTGCGCGACCTGCCCTCGCGCGTGGCGGACGATCTGTTCTGGCTCGGCCGCTACGTGGAGCGGTGCGACGCCAACACCCGCCTGCTGCGTTCCATGGTCGGGCGGCAGGCGGAGAACGGCGCCGGATCCGCCACCCTGGACGTCGCCCTGCGCATGATCTGGGCCATGGGGCATCCGCCCTACTCCAGCCCGCCGGGCGTCGAGGCCCCCGACCACGAGAGCTTTGCGCGCGCCGTGCTGGACGCCAGTCTGAACCCCTCCAATCCGGGCGGGCTGGCGGCCATGGTGCTGAACGTGCACCGCATCGGCGTGCGCGTGCGCGATCGCCTGTCGGTGGACAACTGGCGCGCCATCGACGCCTTGATCGACACCCTGGGGCTGGCTCGGTTCACCAACACCCTGCCCCGCGACGACGCGGATCCCGGTCCGCCGCCCGCCTACGGGCCGGCCATTGCGCTGGCGCCGGAGGACGCGGGCCCGCGCCTGTCCGCGGTGCTGATGCCGTTGCAGGTCATGGCCGGGCTGGCCAACGAGAACATGACGCGCGGGCTGGGCTGGCGGTTTCTCGACACCGGGCGGCGCATTGACCGGGCGCTGCACATTCTCCAGGTGTTCGAGGGCGTCTCACACACCTCCGGCGAGGCGCGCGAGGCCGCCCTTGATCTGGCGCTGGAGTTGCTGGACAGCCAGATGACCTACCGCGCCCGGTACCTGGATTCGGCCCAGACCGTGCCCGTGCTGGACATCCTGATCGCCGACGAGAGCAACCCGCGATCCCTGGCCTACCAGCTCGTCCGGCTGGGCCTGCACATGGACAGCCTGGCCCCGGACCAGGCGTTCGGGCTGCGCACCCACGAACAGCGGCTGGCCGTGCGCCTGCTCGGGATCACCCGCACGGTGGACCTGGACCGGATGAACCTGGGCGGCCAGGACATGCCCGTCAGCGGGCCGGCGACCGACCGAGCGGGCGCGGACGCGGAGCCCGACGCCGCCATGCCGCCGCCGGAGGACCTGCCGGCCCTGCTGCGCCTGCTGCGCGGCCTGCTCAACGCGCTCGCCGACTCCCTGACCCGACAGTACTTCGCGCATGCGGTCGAGACCCGCCACGGATCGGGCGCGGCCCGTTTCCGCGCCGCCGACGACGACCGGGAGCGCGGCACATGAGCACGCCCCGTCCCATGGACTACCGCGTCAGCCACGTGACCGAGTACGCCTACGGCGCGCCGGTGACCATCAGCCATCACGCCGGCCGGCTGACCCCGCGCAGTTTCGCCACCCAGCAGGTGCACCGTTCGGACGTGGCGATCTGGCCGCCGCCCTCGCACCGCGCGGACCGCGCGGACTTCTTCGGCAACACCCTGACCACGTTCACCCTGACCGAGCCCTATCGGACGCTGCGCGTCACCGCGACGGCGCGGGTGTCCGTGAAGCCCCCGGCGATGCCGGATCCGAGCGCCACGCCGCCGTGGGAAACGGTCGCGCGGCGGCTGCAGACGGCGGTGGGCGCCGATCTGGCGGACGCCTCTCAGTACACCTTCGACTCTCCGCTGATCGTGGAGTCCGACAACCTGCGGGACTACGCACGGGTCAGCTTTCGCCCGGGCCGCCCGATCCTGGACGGCGCCGTGGACCTGTGTCGGCGCATTCATAGCGAGTTCGTCTACGACCCGGCCGCCACCACCATCGCCACGCCGCTGGGCCAGGTGCTGGCCGACCGCCGGGGCGTCTGTCAGGACTTCGCACACGTCATGATCGGCGCGCTCCGCAGTTTTGGGCTCGCCGCCCGCTATGTCAGCGGCTACGTCCTGACCCGCATGCCGGGCGATGGCGACAGACTGGAGGGCGGCGACGCCTCGCACGCCTGGGTGTCGGTGTTCGTGCCCATGGCCGAAGCCCCCAACGGCGGCTGGATCGACATCGATCCCACCAATGACAAGCTGGTGACGCACGAACACATCGTCACGGCCTGGGGGCGGGACTTCGACGACGTCTCCCCCATCAAGGGCGTCATGCTGGGCGGGGACGGCGGCGCGCCGCAGGTCTCGGTGACGGTGACGCCGCTCAACGCGGACGGGTCAGAGATGGTGTGAGGGGGCCTAAGCCCCCGCCGTCAGACGGGCGAACCCGGCCTCCAGATCCGCGATCAGATCATCCGGATGCTCCAGCCCCACATGCAGGCGCAGCGACGGTCCGTCGTGGGTCCAGATGCCGGCCGTCCGTGTGATCGAGGTCGTGGTGTCCAGGATCAGGCTCTCATAACCGCCCCAGCTAAACCCCATTGCGAACAGGGACATCCCATCCAGCATGGCGGCCACGGCCTTCGGCGACGGTCCCGGCTTCAGCAGCACGCCGAACAGCCCGCAGGCCCCGGTGAAGTCGCGTTTCCACAGCGCATGGCCCGGATCGTCGGGCAGCGCGGGATGGAGCACGCGCGCGACCTCGGGCCGGCCCTGGAGCCAGCGCGCCACCGCCAGCCCGGTCTCGCCCTGCTGGCGCAGGCGCACCGGCAGGGTGCGCAGGCCGCGCAGACCAAGGTAGGCCTCGTCCGAGCCGACGGCATGGCCCACCTGCCCCGCCACCGTCTTGACGCGCTCGAACAGCGCGCGGTCGGTCATGGTGATGGTGCCCAGCATGGCGTCGGAATGGCCGACGATGTACTTGGTCGCGGCCTGGATGGACAGATCCACCCCGTGCTCGAACGGCCGGAACAGGATGGGGCTGGCCCAGGTGTTGTCGAGCGCCACGAGCGCCCCGGCCGCGTGCGCGGCCTCGGCGATGGCGCGCACGTCCTGGGTCTCGAAGGTCAGCGAGCCCGGCGACTCGGTGAACACCAGTTTCGTTTCGGCCTCGATCAGTTCGCGGATACCACCCCCGATCAGGGGGTCGTAATAGGTCGTCCGGACCCCCATATCCCGAAGGAGCGTGTCGCAGAAGTTCCGCGTCGGCCAGTAGACGGAGTCCACCATCAACAGATGGTCGCCGGCCTTCAGAACGGACATCAGCGCGCAGGAGACCGCGGCCATGCCCGACCCGACGGAGACGCACCAGTGTCCGCCCTCCAGGTCCGCCACGGCGCGGTCCAGGGCCTGTGTGGTCGGGGTGCCGTAGCGACCGTAATAGACATCATCGAATCGGCGGGCCTGTTTGTCCTTCAGATCGGCCACCGTGGGAAATGTGATGGTCGAGGCATGATAGACCGGCACGTTCACGGCGCCGTGATGCGCCTCGGGGTCGCGCCCGGCGTGGGCGGCACGGGTTTCGAGATTCGCCGCACCGTATGACTCGCGTTTGCTCATGATGACTCGACCTTTGCGCAACACCGACAGGACAGGAGCGAGCACCATCGGGGATCGCGCCATCAGAGGCAAGGCCTCCGCGCCCACCGGCTCATACCCCCTTCCAATGGCGCATACCTGTTATACGCCCGAAGTAGAATTGGGCCCCTTGGGCATCACCCTCCCAAACCTATATAGTTCTTTAGTGAGGGTCGGCCCACGGTGGGAAGTTATTTGAAACTGGAGCGCAACGAACTCCGTTTCACACGCAGAAAACACCGTTTGATTTTGCAGCGGCGAGTTTTCTCTTTTGTCAAAGGCGTTGAGGTTTTTTTGAGACAATTTGATCGTTACAGTGACACCTATCTTAAGGCCACTAGACAAGAGAGCGCAGGGGGGTTAATGTTGCACTGCAAACAAGGGGGAGCGTCGTGGCCAACGAAATCGGCCCACGACAACGGCAGGACAATGACAAATCCCCGAAGAGGATCAACGTCCTTGGACTGAAACCCAAGGGTGGAGATGAGAGACATGAGCCATACACCGACATCCTATCACGCCTTCAATCTGTTCACCCTGACCATGGAAAGCCGGTACGGGGCCCGATGGCGCGACACCGTCGCGCCGGAAACAGTGGCGGTGATGGCTGACGAAATCGCCCTCGGCTTCGGTGGCGTCGCCGAAACTCCGACCAGCACCGTGTCGGGGGGCAAGGCGCCCACCGTGTGGCGGTTGCCGGACGGGTCTCGCGTGCGCACCGGCCGCTTCGGCCTGAAGATGGAACTGGACGACGAGGGGCACTTGGCCGCCGGCTGATCCTGTCTCACGGCTCTCCGGCGCGCACCCCGTCGCTTGCGATCAGGGGTGGGTGCCGGGCGCCGGCCTGAAGATGGGGTCACATCGCGGTGGCCCTGCCGCGCCGCACCCGTCCACCCCGCAAACACCCCGTCCCGCACCCGCGGGCGGGGTGTTCGTGTTTGGGGGGCCTGCCCCCCTGCGTTCGGACCCGCCGAACGACCCCGGTTTTCCGTGATGACCCATGAAAAACGGGATGCCCGGACCATCGCCCGGGCATCCCGTTCATTCAGCCGTGCGAGGGCGCCAGCCGACCGGGACGCGCAATCCCGCGTCCCTTCGGTTGACGCCCCGATCCACCCACGGTCCTAGCGGAGCGCGGACACACCCCGGCGGTTGCGCGACCAGCACGAGTCGCTGGCTTCGGTGCAGACCGGGCGCTCCTTGCCGTACGAAACGGTCTGGACGCGGTTGGCCGGCACGCCCAGCGTGACCAGGTAGTTGCGCACCGAGTTGGCGCGGCGCTCACCCAGGGCCAGGTTGTATTCGCGGGTGCCGCGCTCATCGCAGTGCCCCTCGACCGAGATCGAGTACTGCGGGTACTGCTGCAGCCAGGCCGCCTGACGCCGCAGGGTCTGCTGGGCCTGAGAGTCCAGGTTGTAGGAATCGTAGGAGAAGAACACGCGATCGCCCACCTCCTGCACGAACTCCTGCTGGCTGCCGGCCGCCGGGCCACTCGGCGCGGTGACGGGGGGAGCGCCGCCGCCGGTCTGGCCGGCGTCCTGCTCGGGCGTGGAGGAACAGGCGGCGAGGAACGCGGCGGCCGCGACGACCGTCACAAACTTGAGCTTCATGGAAAACAACTCCAGGACCGATGAGACGCCGGCTTGCGCATCCTCCATCTCCGTCGGGGGTGGGCGACATGCCAGCCGATGGGGTCGGGAGAGGGAACGCCGGAATGGCGGAGGAAATTGGCACACCAACGGGCGGCAAACGCCCGCCGCGCGCCTCGGCGTATTTATCCAAACCCGCGTGCAAAACACAACAGCGAATAGTGGGCCCGACCGCTCGATGGGGCGATGTCGCCTCTTCGGCCCCGCATGGGTCGCCGCATGGCTCTTGCGTCCGCCATTCGCGCACCCCATAACCCGCCCATGACCCACTCCATCCAGCATATCGGGGTCCTGGGCGGCGGCGCCTGGGGCACCGCCCTCGCCGTCTCCGCGCGCCGCGCCGGCCGCGCCGTCACCCTGTGGGCGCGCGAACCGGCCGTCGTCGAGGCCATCAATCGCACCCGCGAAAACCCGGACTTCCTGCCCGCCGTGGACCTGCCCGAGGGACTGGCCGCAACGCCGGACCGCGCGGCCGTCACCGCCGGCACCGACGCCGTGCTGTTGGTGACGCCGGCCCAGGCCCTGCGGGAGGTCTGCCAGTCCCTCGCGCCCCACTGGCCGGAGGGCCTGCCGGCCGTCGTCTGCGCCAAGGGCCTGGAGACCGCATCGGGCGCCATGATGGGACAGGTGGTGGCCGAGACCCTGCCGCAGGCGCCCCTCGCGATCCTGTCCGGCCCCACATTCGCCCGCGAGGTCGCCACCGGCCTGCCGACCGCCGTCACCCTGGCCTGCGCGGACCGGCCATTGGGCGAAGCGCTGGTGGGCGCGCTCGGCACGCCCACCTTCCGGCCGTACTGGAGCGACGACGTCATCGGCGTGCAGGTCGGCGGCGCGGTCAAGAACGTCCTGGCCATCGCCTGCGGCATCGTCGAGGGGCGCGGCCTGGGCGACAACGCCCGCGCCGCCCTCGTGACGCGGGGCCTGGCCGAACTGTCCCGGCTGGCCGCCGCCATGGGCGGCCGAGCGGACACGCTGATGGGCCTGTCCGGACTGGGCGACCTGCTGCTGACGGCCACCTCCATGCAGTCGCGCAACTACTCGTTGGGTGTGGCCCTGGGCGAGGGCCGCACCCTGGACGCGGTGCTGGGCGAACGTCGCTCGGTCGCGGAAGGGGTTCACACCGCGCGCGCCGTGGTCGCCATGGGCGAACGGCTGGGTGTGGACATGCCCATCTGCGCCGCCGTGGACGCCGTGCTGAACCAGGGCGCCGACCTTCAGGAGACCATCGGCGCCCTGCTCGCCCGCCCCTTCCGGCCCGAGCCGGACCGCCAGGCCTGACGCGCGGTTGCCGGCCCGGCCACGCGGGCGCGGGGGGTAGGCGCTCCTCCGGTCGGGTGCTACGATGACCGCCGGTTCCCGCCCCTTTCAGGAGACGCCCCCCGATGCTGTTCGCCGTGTACTGCCTTGACAAGCCCAACAGCAAGGACCTGCGGTTGTCCACGCGCGCGGCCCATCTGGAGCATGCCAAGGCGCACACCGACTCCATTCGGCTGGGCGGGCCGCTGCTGACGGACGACGGCGAGGGCATGGTCGGCAGCCTTCTGATCCTGGACATGCCGGACAAGGCCGCGGTCGAGGCGTTCGTGCGCGACGATCCCTATTTCCAGGCCGGCCTGTTCGAGGCCGTGCTGATCCGGCCCTTCAAACAGATCCTGCCGGCCCCGACCTGATCCGACCCCGACCGTCCCTGACCACGCCGACGCCGGAGCGATCCGAATGCTGTGGATGATAAACTGCGTCGATGGGCCCAACAGCGCCCCTCTGCGCGCCGCGCACCGCGATGCCCACATGACCCATCTGGAGGCCCACGCCGACCATCTGGTCATGGTGGGCCCGCTGCAGAACGAGACCCGCACCGCCAGCGTGGGCAGCCTGCTGATCGTGGACTTCCCCGACCGGGATGCCGTGGTGACCTTCGCCCAGGGCGATCCGTTCAACAAGGCCGGCGTGTTCGCCTCGGTGACCATCTGCCCGTTCCGGCAGACCCTGCCGGTCGCCGGGTAGGGCTAATACCAACGGCATCTGACGATGACCGTTGAAGTCCGTGGCCGGCCCTCTCCCCCACCCGGCCACCCAACGCCAGTAT
>NZ_WIVE01000130.1 GCF_009601025.1 Roseospira navarrensis
CACTTTCACCGTCAACCCGGACGCCCCGGCCAAGCCGGGCAGCGCGGGCAAGGCGGGGCTGAACAGCGCCGTGCGGCTGGTGCGCCTGGGCTCGGGCGATCCCGACGACACCGTGGGGGTGGGCGAGGACGGCCAGATCATCGCCCGCATGGACAGCGACGAGGCCTTTCGCGGCTACTGGAACCGGCCGGACGCCGACGCCCGGGCGCTGATCGACGGCTGGTACTTCACCGGCGACGTGGGCCATATGGACGCGGACGGCGACGTGTTCGTGACCGGGCGCGTGGACGACATGATGATTACGGGCGGCGAGAACGTGCTGCCCGTGGAGATCGAATCCGTGCTGTCGCTGCATCCGGCCGTGGCCGAAGTGGCGGTGACCGGGCTGCCGGACGCGCGACTCGGCCAGTGCATCACCGCCTTCGTGCGGCTGTCGGGCGCGGCCACCGACGCGGACCTGGACGCCTGGTGCCGCGAGTCGCGGCTGGCGAACTACAAGCGCCCGCGCCGCTATGTGCGGGTGGATGCGATCCCCAAGTCCCCGGTGGGCAAGATCCTGCGCCGCCACCTGCCGCCGCTGGCGGAAGGATGAGACCGGCCGACGGAAAGGGTCTTCCTTTTCGCCGGCCGGCCGGCCCGACTGGGCCGGCGCCGCGAAGCGGCGGAGCCGCGCGCCCCAAAGGGGCGCTGCGGCGATCAAACATAAGACTCAGGCTAACAGGACGTCGCAGCGACCCTGTGTTGAAGGAGTCATATTCAACTTCGCGCGGCCTGGGTCGCGTCAGCGGGCGGCCTTGAACTGGTCGTAGGCCCGCAGCGCCTCGACGCCATAGACGGTGGCCGGGCCGCCGCCCATCATCTGGGCGACGCCGATGGTCTCGACCACCTCGCCGCGACTCGCCCCGGCCTCGATCACCCGCTTGACGTGATGGGCGATGCAGCCGTCGCAGCGGACCGAGATGGCGATGGCGAGCGCGATCAACTCCTTCATGCGCACGGACAGGTCCCCGTCGCGGCCGGTCGTGACGTTCATCAGGCCCTGGACGGCGGTCATGGCCTGCGGATCGGCCCGGGCCAGTTCCCCCATGCCCGCCGACAATTCCCGACCGACCTTCACGAAATCCGTCATCACGTTCTCTCCTGTACCGTGTTGGGTGGCGCGCGCCACCGGCCGCACCGCGATCCGGGACGGTCGCGCGTCGCATCCGCATGGTACGGGAGGAGAGGGCCGCCGGGAACGCGGAAGACGCGGGGCGGCGTCGGGTCGGCACTTGGTGGACCGGAACGCCTCCCCCCTGCCGGGGGTAGGAGTCCGGACACCATGACCCCGCGGCCCCGATTTTCCGTGATGATCCACAAAAAAAGGCCGGCCATTCGGGCCGGCCGGGGTGCCTCATCCTGATCGGCGATGACCCGGACCCGTCGGGGTCATCGTCTCCGCCGCCGTTGGCCTCCGCCCGTTGCGTCCGGGCACAGAGCACCGATCACCCGGCCGCGCCAGAGGCGCAAACACCGTGTGCGGAGACCAGCCGCGTGCTTCGGATCAGACCGCGACCGCGCGCCCGGATCGGGTCCGGACGACGCGACCGAAAGCCCGGATCAGCCCTGGCGGGCCTTGAAGCGGGGGTTCTGCTTGTTGATGACGTAGACCCGGCCCTTGCGCCGCACGATACGGCAGTTCTTGTCGCGGGTCTTGGCCGACTTCAGCGAGTTGCGCACACGCATGGGACTGTCCTCAAGGATAGGCCGTCGGCGGCGCGGGCCGCCATGACGCACAAAAAACAGGGGCCGGCGCGGGCCGGCCTCTCGAATCGAAGAGCGCGCACAGTACAGACGCCCCCTCTGACCGTCAACGGCGGAATCGTCGGTCCCAGGGCAACGGGTTCAGGTTAACATGACGGCCTGTTCCGAGCTGTCGGAGCGGGCCTCTCGAGATCCCTCGTCTCGCTTCGCTCACTCGGGATGACGCACTGAAATTATAGGATGTCATCCTGAAGCCGCGAAGCGGCTGAAGGATCTCGAGCGCAGGTCTCCCACCCCCTGCAAAGACCTGGAAGAGCGATCCCGTTAACCTGAGCCCGCCGCCCTGTCGTCGGTCCAGAGGGGCGCAACGATCAGAGCGCGGGCGCTACATCATCCCCTCGACCGTTGGGAAGCCGAGCAGCGTCCACGCCTGCATGCCGCCCCGGTAATAGCGCAGCTTCTCGGCCGGGTAGCCCTCGCGCACCATGGCGCGGATGGCCGTCGGCGACTGTCCGCACCACATGCCGTTGCAGTACAGCGCGACCACCGGCACGTCGGCGCCGCACTGCCACGCCCCCGACTCGCCGGTGCAGCCCAGTTCGTCCAGGCGCATAGAGACCTCGGTATAGGGGATGGGGACCGAACCGGGAATGGTGCCCTCCAGGTGCCAGTCCAGCGTGCGGGCATCCACCACCACGGCGTCCGGGTCCTGCATCAGGTCCAGCAGCTCCAACTCGCCGATGGTGGCGACACCGGGCGCGGCCTCCATGGGCTGGATGCAGAACGACGGGCAGGGCCGCGAGGTCTTGGCGTAATAGCCGCTGAAAGGCTTATCCCTTTGAGTCCGGGACCACATCATGTGGTGACAGGTGGCCTGAAACGGCGTAGAACATAACGTGAAC
>NZ_WIVE01000131.1 GCF_009601025.1 Roseospira navarrensis
AACGTGTCCCGATCCATGCCCGCCTCCCGCGTTCGGTATCCTTCATGATACCAAATCCGGGAATGCATAGCGAACGCTATTTGAGCCTTTTCTTTTCAGGATACCAAACCCGGTAAGCGGCAAGCAAGAGTATATTCACTATTTGTTCTCTACACGGCCAAACACGGGTTATCGGCTTGCCGTAACACGAATATCGTCAAGGAGAGCAGGCCTCATGGTGTTGGTATGCAATAGGCAGCTATGCGCCGCCTAGGCAATAGTCATGGCTTGCCGAGTGGCGTGCTATTTGCCGTGATCGGTAAGAGGCGTAGGACGCTTTCACCGGATAGCGTGTCAAGGGCACGAACAATCACAGTCTGCATTGCTAGGACATTCGGGCAGCTCGCTCGGGTGCTGCTTCAAGATAACGGCCGATAACAGCGCGCGTCGAGTTGCCTTAGACGTAAAGCCAAACGAGCAAAAATACACCAAGAATGAGCCGGTAGACGACAAACGGCATAAAGGTCGCTCGCCGCAACCAACTCATCAGAAAGGCAATGGCCAATAACGCGGCGATGAATGAGAACCCGGCCGCGATGATGGCATCACCCTGAAGGGCCGCATCACCTGATTGCCACAGATCCACACCAGCCATCGTACCGGCGGCGGCCGTCGTCGGGATCGAAAGGAGAAGCGAGAACCGTGCCGCCGCCTCACGGCGGAATCCGAGAAGCAAGGCGGCTGTCATGGTGATTCCGGAGCGGCTCACGCCGGGCACCAGCGCCAGGGCCTGGGCAAGGCCGATCAGAACGGCGACACGCAACGTCATTCGGTCAAAGGCGAGGCCCGTCTGGGCAGCAACCGAACGGTCGGCAACCCAAAGCAAAACGCCAAATCCAATGGTAGTCACGGCAATAAGGAGCGGGTCACGCCAATCAGTCGCGACGGTGGATGCAAGCGCAAACCCAGCGAGGACGACAGGCATGGTGGCGAGGGCTACCTGTAGCGCCAGCCGTGCGTCACTGGTTTGGGTATTGCCACGCAAGAGTTGGAAACCGCCCCGCACCATTGCAGCGGTTTCACGGTGGAAGTAGAGCATGACGGCTGCCAGTGTGCCGATATGCATGGCGACGTCGATTGCCAGTCCCTGATCCGGCCAGCCTGTTAGAGCGGGAACAAGAATGAGGTGCGCCGAGGAACTGATGGGCAGGAACTCGGTAATGCCCTGCACCACGGCGAGCACTATCAATTCAAGCCAACCCATCAGCACAATGCCTCAGAGAGATGTGCCACGGCGCAGCGGAGGACAGGTAACGAAGAAGGAATCATTCCAGAATTCTCCGTCGAATTACAGCCAGCCGCGGCGCTTGAAAAAGACATACGGCAGGATGGCTGAAGCGATCATCAGGCCGATGGCGAAGGGATACCCGACCAGCCATTTCAGTTCAGGCATGTATTCGAAATTCATGCCGTAAATCGAGGCGATCAGTGTCGGCGGCAGGAAGACGACAGCTGCCACCGAGAAAATCTTGATGATTGCATTCTGCTCAATGTTGATCATGCCGAGCGTGGCGTCGAGCAGGAAGGTGACCTTCTGGGACATGAACCCGGAATGATCGGAGAGTGACCGGATGTCCCGCGAAAGCGTCTTGATGCGCTCGCGGGCGTCCTTGCCACTTTTTTGATGGATCGCCGCCTGCCCGAGATACCCGGCCAGCCGTTCCAGCGTCACCAGACTGTCGCGGACGTTAGAAGTCAGATCCCCCTTCCGACCAATCGACTCGATGATGCTCTGAAGGTCCGCACTTTTTGTCGGCTTGCCACTTGTCTTTCGGAAGATGCTACGGGAAATTCCGTCGATGTCGCGCCCGGCGCGCTCAAGGATATCCGCCAGCCTGTCTACCACAGCCTCAAGCAAGGCGATCAGCACGCCTTCAGCCGTATCACAGCCCATCGCGACCTTTTCAGCACGAACTGGAAAGGTCCGGAAGGCGCGCGGTTCGTGGTAGCGCACGGTAACCAGGTGCGTTGCCGTCAAAACGAACGTCACAGGGTGCATGTCCACATCGTCGCCATCGGCGTTGGCCGGCAGAATCGCCGTCATGAAGGACGCGCCATTTTCTGTGTAGAGGCGAGAGGAAATCTCAATTTCCTCCATCTCCTCCTTGGTCGGGATGTCCAAGGCCAGTTTCTGTTCGAGTTCCGCTTCTTCGGCTGAAGATGGATTGACCAGATCGATCCACACCGCATGCGCGACTTCCTCCGCCTTTTCTCCTAGCGGTTTCAGACGCCCAGCATCGGTGGCAAAAGATCTCATCATGGCGAATTTCCCGGATGTTTGAGGGGAACGCCGTGAAGGCGCTTTTCGTTATCGTGTTACTGCATTTTAATGTTATTTGTTTGAAAAAACAAAATATTAGCCGAGCAAATACGAAGACGATCAAGTCGGATTTCGATCTCGGTGGCCGGCGGCATTTCATAGGCAGACCCCAGATGAACGGGTGCCGGTAGTGTCGCTGGATGCAATTGTGACGAGGTAACCGGTATGGCACACGGTCAGAATTCGGGGATATATCCAGATTTTTCGATACATATCGGGATTTA
>NZ_WIVE01000132.1 GCF_009601025.1 Roseospira navarrensis
CGCGCTTCGACGTCGGACACATAGACGCCAAGGCGGCGCCGCTCGGCAATGGAGGGATAGTCGTCCGGGGGCATGGCACGTCCGGCATCAGCGGGTCTCGGGATTTGACTACCCGGACGTGCGTCCTTTCGCGCCCGGACATCAGTCCGGGGACCGTGCCTGATCGGCGCCGGCCGGTCTGTCCGGAAGGACTTCAGGGCAAGGGGATGAAGCCGTGCAAAACGACCCGCTGACCATGTGCCGGTCGGGTGTGGCGGTCAAGGCCGGGGCACGGCCCGTCACGAACGGCCCGTTGCACCCCGATTAAATCGGTTTTTAAACGGGGTCTTCGCCGTTCCGGTCCCTCGGGTGCCCCCGGCCCTCTCGCGCATCCTGGAGGCCCTGAGGGCCGTGTCCCGACCCGTGGGGCGCCTGCCGCAGGTGGTGCGGTCTCTCCACTTACCAGGCGCCGCGTCCGCGACCCCCGAACCGGCCCGTCTACCCGGCATCAGCGGCAGGCTTCGGGCATCGTAGCATCGTCCGGTCGCCTGTGGTATCCATGGTTGCGAAAGGCGGTGGTGCGGACGGGCGCATAACCACCGCTGGCCGGCCAGCCGCCCGTTCCGGTGAGGCTTACACATAGCCCAATTGCGGGATGCCCGAACCGGCACTGGTTTTATAGGGCGCCCGCGCGGGTACCGGCGGAGTGCCCCCACCGGCATCCGCGCGACGGTGGCCGATGGCAAAGCCACCGCCACCACGCGGAAGACGGCATCGGATCGCCTGAACCGGCCCCGGTCTGAAAAGGGCGGTCCGGGGGCATGGTCGCGGGGGCGCCCTCGCCATGCCCGGCCGTCCGTCCGCCGCGCCCTTGATGACCGGGCGCCAACGCCCTGTCCCGACTGCCCCACATGATGGCCTGAGATACGCCTTGCGGCGCGTTGCGGACAGGCACGCGGCTATGCGTCGGGCGGATCGTCCGGGCCAGCGGGGGCTTTGGCTTTCCCCGCATCCCCGGGCGTCGGAGGGACTTTCAGGCGCACCCCCGGCCCGGCGCCGTTGCCGTCAAGGAACTCCACCCCAGCGTTTTCTAGGGCGGTGCGGATCGCTGCAATGGTGCGGGGACGGACGCTTTCTCTTCGTTTGAAACGGGCGATGGTGTCCATCGACACGCCCGCCTGAGCGGCAAGGTCTCGAACACCCCATTTCACTGCTGCAAGTGCCATATCAAGCTGGACAGGGGTCATATCTGAGCCTTGCTACGATTTCTATTGCGGCGCCTCTCCGATCACGGTTATCGTAGCAGGGCTCAGATTTAAGAGCAAGCGGCCCGGCCGGTGCGCCAACACCGAACCGGGCCTGACCACCACCCGACTACATCGGAGTACGGGCCATGGCTGACAGACAGCTTATCCGAAGTGACGATGACCGCGAAGAGGGCACCACAGGAGCCGAGACGATCATCCTGAGGCTTCCCGAGAATTATCTCCTCACGCGGATTGACGAGTTCCGGCGGTCGCAGGTCGATATCCCCCGGCGGTCGGCGGCGATCCGGCGCCTGCTGGACATCGGGCTGAGGGCGGCCCTGACCCCCAGGGTTCCGGCCGTCATGTATTATGCGCAGTCGAAGGGCGAGGTCCTGGCGGCCTGCGACCACTTGCTGGATGTGGTCCAGGCGCTGCGGGATCGCGCCGACGCCGAACCCGGCCGGACCATCCTGTTGACCATGATCTCCGGCACCCTGCACGCCGCCGCCTATACTGATGGAATGGCGGAACCGCCACCGGCCGGCCATCCGGCCGCGCGGCCCATTGACGAGGAGGAGCCCGACGAAGACGGCACAGCGGATGACGCCGCTCCTGCTTCGGACGCAATAACGTGCGAGCAACTGTGGAATGCCCGCTACCTGCTTGGTTGGGGGTACAGTGATATTGCCCGCCTCTCCGGGGTCTCGTACCCGACTGTCAAAGCGCTGACGGAGCCGCGATACCAGGAAGAGGCACTTGCCGCCATCGTGACAGCATTGAAACGGGCGGGCATACGGTTCGCGGGTGAAAACGTCGAACTTCCGGAAGGCGAGCGCCTAGACGTTCCAACCGGGAGACAGGTCGCTGAGGCGCGCAAACTGCTTGGCATTTCTGTGGAGGATTTGGCCGAAAAAATAAAGAGCGGGCGTGACATCTGCGCTTATTCAATCCGCGACTACGAAGGCGGGAAAGAGTGTCGGGACTCTGTTGGTCTTGCGATCCGCTTTACCCTGGAAGATGCGGGCGCGGTGTTTGGGCCGAACGACAGCGTCTCTCTTTCCACGTCGCAGGCGGAGGGCTGAACCATGACCACCACCAGCCACATGCCCGCCCGCGCCATCGCGTTTACCTTCAACGACAGCCGCAATGACCATCCGGTTGACGTGTTGGGGGACGTGGGCGATGCCCTGAGCACGGTGTCCGACATCTTCATTCAGAACGACGTGGAGTTGTCGCCGATTGAGCAACCTGAGGGATGGAAATTCGGTCTGAGGCGCTTCAGTCATCCCGGTTTTCCATGTTGATGTAGACGCG
>NZ_WIVE01000133.1 GCF_009601025.1 Roseospira navarrensis
CGCGTCTACATCAACATGGAAAACCGGGATGACTGAAGCGCCTCAGACCGAATTTCCATCCCTCAGGTTGCTCAATCGATTGAATGCCCGCCCTGAAATGGCTTCTGCGGAGTAACAGCTTAGGGCTCGTGTGCTCCGCGAGGCAGGCTGTGCGGTGCAATAGTGAGACGCTGGTCGAGTGCAGCAAATGCATCCTGCGCCCGTGGGCTTGAAATCGCCGAAGGAAGTGAATACAATGTAATTACGTAAGGAGGTTTCGCCATGAAGGTCAATCTGGTGTCTATCGGCAACTCGAAGGGGGTGCGTATCCCCGCTTCGGTGATCAGGGAATGTGGTCTCGGCAGTGAGCTTGAGATGCGGGTCGAGAACGGCGTTGTCGTGCTCGCGCCGGCACGAGGCGTGCGCGAGGGCTGGGGCGCGGCCTTCGAGAAGATGGCGGCCGCCGGCGATGACGCGCCCGTCGTGCCTGATGCCATCGAGAACGACTTCGATACCGAGGACTGGACGTGGTGAAGCAGGTCCGGCGGTATGAAGTCTATCTGGTGAACCTAGACCCCACGCAGGGGTCAGAAATCCAGAAGACGCGACCCTGCGTCATCGTCTCGCCGGACGAGATGAACCGCTACATCCGCACTGTCATCATCGCGCCGATGACCTCCACGCAGCGCGATTATCCAACCCGAGTCAATCTCACCTTTCAGCGGAAGAAGGGCCAGGTGGTCCTCGACCAGATCAGGACCGTGGACAAGTCCCGCCTGGTCAAGCGGTTGGGCGTGCTGCCGGAAGCCCGCGCGCGGGAGGTGGCGGGCATCCTGCAAGAGATGTTCGCTTACGGCGACTGACGAAACATGTCCTCGCTCAGCCCGTCCATCAGCCCTTTGACGTGGCTTTCAGATAGGTGCGCATAGCGGCGTACCATCTGGAGTGTCCGGTGCCCGAGCACGTCGGCAATCTCCACGAGGCTCGCGCCCTTCATCGCCAGATAGCTCGCCGTCGAGTGGCGCAGATCGTGGAAGCGGAAGTCATCAAGGCCGGCCTTGTTGCGCGCATTCTCCCACGCGGTGCGGATGTCCACCGGCTTGGTGCCGTCCTTGCCGGGGAACAGCCATAGCGTCTTCGGCGGCTTGTCGTACTTGGCGTATTCCGCCTCGACCCGTTCCACCTGATCCTCCAGGAGCGCGACCAGATGCTTGGCCAGCGGCACAGAACGAATGTCGCCGTTCTTTGTGTCCCGCAGCACGGCCTGCCCGCGCTTCAAGTCGATATCGGGGAGGGTAAGCGAGAGGATTTCGTTCTTCCGCGCGCCGGTGGAAAGCGCGAACACCACGACCGTGTAGAGCGCGTCGTTGGTGCTGGCCTTGCAGGCTTCCAAGAGCCGGTCGCGTTCATCATCGGACAGGAAGCGGGTGCGCTCATTCCTGATCTTGGTGATGGCTGTCACGCCGTCCATGGGATCGTCGGCGAGCCAGCCCCATGACCTGGCTTTCTTGAGAACGGCCGCGAGGCAGTCCCGGTAGAGCTTGACGGTCTTGCGGCTCTTGGGCTTCGGCTTCGCGGCTTTGCAGGTGTCCCCATTGTCCCCCGGCCTGCCATGGAGCTTGCGCCGCGTGTCGCCGGCGGCGGCCAGATCGCCGAGCGCGCCCGAGATATGCTCCGGCGTCAGGTAGGAGAGGGCGTAGTCGCCCAGGGCGCGCTCCCAGAAGGCCAGATAGGTGGCGACGGCGCGCTGGGTGCTTTCGGCCTTGTGGGGCAGCTCTTCGCGCCGATAGCGGGCGATCACGTCGCCGAGCGTCTTGCTGGAGGCGGCGCTGACCACGTTTCTGAACTCGCCCTGTCGGATCGCGGCTTCGGTCTGCTGTGCCCAGCGTCTGGCGTCGGTTACGCGCTTGAAGGTCTTCTGCTGGGGCGGATAACCCTTGATGCGCACGCGGACGCGATAATAGGTGCCGCCCGGCCGTTTCCGTTTCTCGATTGTCGCCATGTGCTGCTCCCGGCCGGCCAGTTGAGGGGAGGGCGCGACCCCGACTCAGGGGAAAACGGGGCCGCGTCCCGTGTCCCCGTGGCCGGTACAGGCCGCTTGCGCGGTCGAGCCCGTGGGGACAATATGGGGACACTGAATACCAGCTTTCGCCCCCTCCGGGCAACCACCCTCAACAAAATGGCCTCAACATATTATTGATTTCGCTATATAAAAAGATCGACGATCATTGGCGCTGATGGTAATACATAGAGCTCATAACCTGAAGGTCGTAGGTTCAAATCCTACCCCCGCAACCAACTATCTAGCTGATAATACAGCGAAAAACAAAAAGCCCTGATCCTCGCTGACAGGGCTTTTTGCTGTTTAGGGGCACTTTAGGGGCAGTTGCTCCCAACCCATCCCCATCAAAGCCAACAAAGGGTCCTGATCGTCGGTCAACAGATCGACTATCAGATTGCGCGTTGTTCCGATTGCTGTAGCTCGGCAGCGGATTTGGCACAAATCGGCAAGGATTTGGCACAGGCCCAAAGTCTGAGGCAGGTACTCGATTT
>NZ_WIVE01000134.1 GCF_009601025.1 Roseospira navarrensis
CGCAAGCATCTGCAAGCCTACCTCGATGAGTTCGTCTTCCGCTTCAACCGCCGCCGCACCCGGCACGCAGCCTTTCGGTCCCTACTGGGCATCGTCACCACCAAAGGGCCCATCACCTACGATATGTTGATCGCGCCGGAAGCAAAGGGATAAGCCTTAAATTTTTATGATGAAATGATGTGATCTCTTGAGGTTATCTTGGTGTCTGATGATACAGGTGCTGGTGCCATGAACGATGATGCAGTGAGTCTTGAAAGCAGCGGAAACATCTATGCGGATGTCGGGGAGCCGGATGCGGAGGCGATGCTGCGCAAGGCCCGGATCGCCGTGGCCATCGAAACCCGCATCCGGGACCTGAACCTGACCCAGCGCGCGGCCGCGACCATGACCGGCATTCCGCAACCGCGTCTCTCGGCGTTGCGCAATGGGCGCTTTCGGGGGATCACTGAGACGCGGATGCTGGAGGCCTTGCGGGCGCTCGGCAACGACGTGGAGGTGGTGATCCGTCCGCCCCGGTCCGATGGCGCTGGCCCGGGGCACATGACGGTCACCTTTGCTGCCGAATAGCCTCTCGGGTCGCTCTCCCCTCAGATCCACCGCCGGACGCGGGCGGTGTAGGCCGTCCAGGCATCGCCGAAGTGGGCGGCGAGCACGGCCTCCTCGCGGGGGATGAACACTCGGTCGAGCCACAGGACCAGCGCCACGGGTCCCAGCCAGGGCGTCAGGTGGCCCATCCACCCCGCGATGCCGACCGTGGTGACCACAAGGCTCAGATACATCGGATTGCGGCTGACGCGGAACGGGCCCGTGTCCACCACCTGCCGGCCGCCCCGGAACAGCGCGGGCGAGACCCCCGCGCGGCTGAACGCGATCTGCGCCGCCACGGCGATCCCCAGGCCGACCAGCATCACGGCGGCCCCCGCCAGGGTGACCGGCCAGGTCCACAGCAGCGGCCCCGGCGCCAGCCGGTCGAGCGCGATCATTCCGGCCAGGGTCACCATGAACGCGAGCGGCGGCGGGACGAAGGCGACCCAGCGCGGGCGCGGCGGCGATGTCTCGGGCTTGGCGGTCATGCGTGAGTCCTTCTGGTGTTGATCGGCGCCGACGCGGTCGCGCCGGCCGCCTTACGAAAAGGATGAACCGTTCCGTCGGGCGGGATAAATCGCGCGAGATGCGTGGCCGGCGGGACGGCTGTACGCGCTGAGAGCGTAAATCCGGTTTCCCTGTAAGGATTATAATGAGCAAAACGAGCATTTGACCGAATCTGGCACGCCCTGGTAGGAGAATGGCAGGGAGGGTCGCGGCACGGCGATGGTCGCCGTCCCCGATCCTGTCCCCGCCGTTACCACAGAAAGGGTTCTCCATGTCGCGTTGTGCCGCTTTGGTCTCCACCATGTCTGCCGCCTTATTGATCGCCGGTTGCGCCAGTTCGAGCAAGGATATCGGGGCCGCCTACGTTTCTCCCATCCAGTATGCCGGGTTCACCTGCGATCAGATCCGCGAGGAACAGGCTCGGGTGACCACCCGCGCGATGCAGTTGGCGGGGCAGGTGGACGACAATGCCACCGGCGATGCGGTGGCGATGGGCGTGGGAGTGCTGCTGTTCTGGCCGGCGCTGTTCTTTATCGACGGCGACGGCCCCGAGGCGAACGAATACGCTCGTCTGAAGGGCGAGCGGGAGGCGCTGGATCAGGCCGCGATCCGCAAGGACTGCGGCTTCCCGGTCTCGGATCCGCCGGAGATCGCGGCGGAAGAGGAGCCGGCCGAGTCGGTGAACACCATCATGGACGCGGACGACCCGCGTTGACCGAGGCCGTCTTCGCCAAGGGCCGGTTGCTGGACAATGGCCCGGCCCGAGGCGAAGCGGTGTAACAGGGCGACGAAACGATGCCGGGTGGGCGTTGTCCGCCCGCCCGGTTCCTGGTTGGTCATCGATTGCGCCAGGACATTCGGTCCAGACGGGGCTGCGCGCTCGTTTCGGCACACGGGGACGACTGGTCCCGGATCATTTTCTGGCGGCATGCCGGGCGATGAGCCGCCGGACGAGCACGAAACCAGCCACGTAGAGGCCCGCCAGGGCGAGCAATGCCCCCGCAGATGTGCCCAAAGCAAGAACGTTGAGGTTTGAGAGTCCGAGGGCGTTGTAATAGTCATGGCTGATGTAAAACAACATAAAGCATATAATAACGGAGGCCAAGCCATAAACGCCCAGAATGATCGCGTCCAAGAAACTCAGAAAAATTCTTACCATAAATGATATAATGGGCAGGGCTTATCCCTTTGAGTCCGGGACCACATCATGTGGTGACAGGTGGCCTGAAACGGCGTAGAACATAACGTGAACGCACGCCATTTCCGGAGCCCGACCATGAGCAAGTTTCCTCGATCCCTGCTCGAATTCCAGC
>NZ_WIVE01000135.1 GCF_009601025.1 Roseospira navarrensis
CTCCTGGGCATCGCCACCACCAAAGGCCCAATCTCCTACGATATGTTGATCGCGCCGGAAGCAAAGGGATAAGCCTTCTAAAGTATTCTGGAAATATTCCATGGTGACCTCCGGCGTCTGTCCAGCCATAAGAATGGCCTGGATTCACGACGAAAGCAATACCGGACAGCCGAGCATAGGGCTTGTGGAAACTGTGAATAAAGTTGCCCCATTAACGAATATGCAACCTATTTCACTGCGGCCCTGGTTGTGATTGGCTGCCAATCACCAACTTTCACTTATCACACAAAGTAAAAATGCGTAGCTCTCCAACGGATCTCTGTAATATGAGAAAAAGGTGTACGTGAACACACGAAAGGTCGGGCGGGCGGTGTGTTGCACGCGCCGGATACCGGCCCAAAAAGCGGAAGGATGAGGCGCCCGGATCCGACCCTTGCGGGTAGGTCCCTGAACTTCGTCTGGTCTTTGGGTCTGGGGGTTGGACTCGCCATGCCAGAACATGGCCCGGGACCCAGCTATGCAAAAAACGCAACCCTTGGCACGCAAAAACCCCCCGGCCGGGCGCCGCCCGGTCGCGACCATACTGCGCGCCTCCGGTTCACCGGCCGCGCAAAGCGCCTCTCTATCGCAGGACTTGCTTGCGCCGTCAAGTACGCGTTACGCGCTTGCCGAGACCGTCTCCGGGCCGCAGGGCAACGGGTTCAGGTTAACATGACGGCCTGTTCCGCGCCGCCTGAGCAGGCCGCTCGAGATCCCTCGTCTCGCTTCGCTCACGCGGGATGACCCACCAAAAATATAGGATGTCATCCTGAAGCCGCGAAGCGGCTGAAGGATCTCGCGCACAGGTCTCCGACCCCCTGCAAAGACCTGGAAGAGCGATCCCGTTAACCTGAGCCCGTCGCCCTGCCCCCTCCGTCGGCCTGATGACAGACCCGGCCGTCTCCGGCTATACCGGGGCCTCGATCGACACGCGGCGCGGAGGCAGCATCATGGACGCTCTGGAGACGACGGCAGGCGACATCGACGCCCTGATGGCGGACATCGGCCGGCGCGCGCGCGCCGCCGCGCGCACACTCGCCACCGCGCCGACGGCCGCCAAGGACACGGTGCTGACCGCCGCCGCCGATGCCCTGATGGCCGAGATCGACACCATCAAGGACGCCAACGCCCGCGACATGGCCGCCGGCGAGGCCAAGGGCCTGTCGAAAGCCCTGCTCGACCGCCTGCGCCTGACCGATGACCGCATCGCGGCCATGGCCCAGGGCCTGCGCGAGGTCGCCGCGCTGCCCGATCCCATCGGCGCCGAGCTGGCGGCGTGGGACCGGCCCAACGGCCTGCGCATTGCGCGCGTGCGGGTGCCGCTGGGTGTGATCGGCGTGATCTACGAGAGCCGGCCCAACGTCACCGCCGACGCCGCCGCCCTGTGCCTGAAGGCCGGCAACGCGGTCATCCTGCGCGGCGGGTCGGAGAGCTTCCATTCGTCCAGCGCCATCCTGGGCTGCATCCAGGACGGCCTGGACACCGCCGGCCTGCCGTCCGACGCCTGCCAGATGATCCCCACCACCGACCGCGCCGCCGTCGGCGCCTTGCTGCGGGCGTCCGAATACGTGGACGTGATCGTGCCGCGCGGCGGCAAGAGCCTGATTGAGCGTGTGACGGCGGAAAGCCGCGTGCCCCTGTTCAAGCACCTGGAGGGCATCTGCCACACCTACGTGCACGCCGGGGCGGACCTGGACAAGGCCCGGACCCTCGCGGTCAACGCCAAGATGCGCCGGACCGGCATCTGCGGGGCCACCGAAACCATCCTGGTGGACCGCGCCATCGCCGCCGACGCCGTGCCCGCGCTGGTGCGCGACCTGAACGACGCCGGCTGCGTGGTGCGCGGCTGCGACGGGGTGCGCACCCTGGCGCCCTCGGCCGAGCCCGCCACCGACGCGGACTGGGACACCGAGTACCTGGACGCCATCGTATCCATGAAGGTGGTGGAGGGCCTGGACGACGCCATTGCGCATATCGCGGCGCACGGCTCGGATCACACCGACGCCATCGTGACCGAGGACGCCGCCGCCGCCGAGCGGTTCCTGAACGCCGTGGACAGCGCCATCGTGATGGTGAACGCCTCCACCCAGTTCGCCGATGGCGGCGAGTTCGGCATGGGCGCGGAAATCGGCATCGCCACCGGCAAGCTGCACGCGCGCGGCCCGGTGGGCGTGGAGCAGCTCACCAGCTTCAAGTATCAGGTCCGGGGCACCGGCCAGACCCGGCCCTGAGGGGCCCGATTCTGCCGAAATTACCGATAGGCTCAAATAGCGTTCGCTATGCATTCCCGGATTTGGTATCATGAAGGATACCGAACGCGGGAGGCGGGCATGGATCGGGACACGTT
>NZ_WIVE01000136.1 GCF_009601025.1 Roseospira navarrensis
CGCAAGCATCTGCAAGCCTACCTCGATGAGTTCGTCTTCCGCTTCAACCGCCGCCGCACCCGGCACGCAGCCTTTCGATCCCTACTGGGCACCGTCACCACCAAAGGACCCATCACCTACGATATGTTGATCGCGCCGGAAGCAAAGGGATAAGCCTTGTCTGCATATTGGCGGTACTTGATGAAGCAGGGGCATGTTGAGGCAAACCCCTGGCATGGCCTCACAGAGTCTCCCGGACAACACCTGAAGCGCGCCTACAAGTTCGAAGAGATCAGGAAGTTCTTTCAGTCCGAGCACGTCAAGGGTGTTCTCCGGGACTGGATGGCGGTTGCCCTGTTCACTGGGCTGCGCTTCGAAGATGCCGTTCAGATCAAAGCCGAAGACCTTGAGAACGGCGGGGTTCATATCCGGGGCGGCAAAACCGAAGCGAATATCCGTTGGGTTCCTCTGAGTGGTCCAGCCCTGAGTGTCATCACCAAGCGCGCTCAGGGGCGTTCAGGGTACGTCTTCCATGAAGTGAAGTCAGGGAACTTCAACAGGAGGTCTCATGCGATCTCAAAGCAGTTCGGGCGTGTCAGGGACAAAGTATTTGGGAAGGGCGCGGGCGAACGAATAGACGCGCATTCCTTTAGACGGACTTACGCTTGGTTTGGTGAGCAGGTCACCGACGCTGTATTGCTTGGTCGCCTCATGGGGCACCAAGGAGAAACCCTCGCACTTAGAGTTTATTCAGCCGGTGCCTTCGTGGAGCGGCTGAAAGAGGCGCAGGACGCAATCTCTGGCTTGATTATCGAGAAGACGGGAGCGGACCTGTGGGAGTGGGCAAACGATGGTCAACAAGGAGACGAGGACCATGTGGACATCTGAAGAAATCGCTTTGCTTGAGGACATGGGAGAAATCCTGCTAAAGCGGGAGCCTTCTGCGTCCTTCGTGACGGAGCAGGGGGAAGACGGGGACCCATACGCCGTCTTCTCCGCCAGAGGTGAGATCGGACACGAGACGCTGTTCCTGGTGACCCGCGAGGGGACCACCGTGGCGTCTGTTGGGGCCGATGGGCGGACACGGTGTCGGGGCAATCGCCTGGATCAGGTGTTGAACTGGGAGGTTCAGCAACAGAAGGCCGCCTAGCGGCCCTCCGGGAGTCACACAGGGCCGTCTCTGTCGCACGGATGCAGTTGGCCCAATCGAAGAGATGGTTCTGTGTGGGCTTCTGAGGGACAAAGACAGCGTAAAGGAGAAATGGAAGATGAGTGACACTACCCCGCAGCCCATCAGCGTCGAAGCCATCGAGTCTGAGGAGCACGTCAACGGTCTGTTCATCAGTCCGAGCGGCTTCTGGATGGTCATGCGGCACAGGGATGGCGAAATCTATCTGACCTGTCTTGAGTTTGAACCCCATAAGCTGAGTGATCTCGTGGTGGGTCCCTTCTATCGGGTCGGCACCGTCGATCCCAAGATCCGCACCATCTGTCACGCCATGACGAAGTCCGTCTGAATTTTCCCCCTAGCGGTTCATCTGGGGTTCATTATTGGGCGTGATCTGTTTTCTGTGGAGCGTGTTTTATGTCTGAGTTCTACGATCTCTTTAGAATTGTGATCATCCCTGTGGTGTGCATTGGTTATATACTATGGGCCACTTACGAGGGACTTTAGGTCCGATTGGCGCGGCGTTCCGCGTGGGCGTCGAGGAAGGCTTTGCGGCCCATTTAGGGATCAGAAGCGCCCTGCGGGGCACATTTGATGACTAACTCCTCCCCAGCAACGCGGTGCTGGGTAGACCAGCAACGAGCGACTTCCATGTAGTTCCATGCCTGGGGCTGTTGATGGTCGCGTCGGGGTCAAACTGCCCGTCAACGAGCATTTTACTGACCTGCATGAAGCGGTGACACGCGGAACCCGCCATCAAATTGACGGAGGTCCGTCAATTCACCTCTTCGGCCTTCCCGACCACCTCGTCCGCGCTCATGCCGAACCCCTTGGCGAAGCCTTCCAGCTTCCCCTTGGCCACCTCGGCTTCGTGCTCGGTGCCTCGTTCCGCCATGGCGTGAAGCTTCTGGGCGTACTCGGCGTCGGCTTGGGTGAACGACTGGGCGGGGGTGGGCTTGGTCTGACGACGCTCGGCGTGGGCGTCGAGGAAGGCCCGGACGCCTCCGTCAAAAAGGTGGAGGTCCACCTTTTTGGCCTCGGCGAGTTTTGCGAGATTGAGCAACCTGAGGGATGGAAATTCGGTCTGAGGCGCTTCAGTCATCCCGGTTTTCCATGTTGATGTAGACGCG
>NZ_WIVE01000137.1 GCF_009601025.1 Roseospira navarrensis
TCCTGGGCATCGCCACCACCAAAGGCCCAATCTCCTACGATATGTTGATCGCGCCGGAAGCAAAGGGATAAGCCTTTTAGGCCATTCTCCACAATATCTTTTGCAAGCGGAAGGACCTAATCGCTCGCGCAGAGATACTCAATCGCCTCTTCTTGATCCTCAAACTCGTCGTGACGCGGATTTATCAAATCAAGGTACACTCTGCCGATGTCAATCATGTGAGCATGATCGCTGCCGTATTCCATCTTTGCCACCCTCGTTTCCGCTACACGACCACACCCTTTGAGCGAGTATTATGTGGCGTGGCAGGTTTGAATGTCAAACGTAAAGCTTCCTTGGAGCGGATTTCCTCTAAGATCATTTGTTACCGGCGTCATATTCGCTCCCCCAAACATTGCGCACCGGCCCACGTCGCCCGGCCCCTGCCCCCCTCCGCAGCGGCGGCCCGTCTGCGGTGGCGCCACCATGCACGGGTCGGGAGGAGACCGGTGCTCTGCCAACGTGTGTGTAAGACCGTGTGCGTGCATAGGTAAAATAGCCTTTGACAACCCAGACGCGCCCTGTGTTAGCGTCTCGGTTACGGGTTGCAGAGTCGGGGAGGTCGCCATGCCCACCACGGACCGGATGGTCAATGCCTGGATCTTCCTCAACGAGGACGAGCCCTCCGGCACCACTTACAGCGACCCCACAAGCTGCTACCAGACCCTGATCCGGGACGGCGTCTACGGGGCGGTGGACATCCTCTACCTGTGCTTCGCCACCACCTTGCCGGTCGGCCCCGAGACCGTGCCGGCCACCCCGGCGGCCCAGGCGGGGAGTTACACGATCGCCATGGGCGCCGCGTCCCATGCCGGCGGCCTGACCAATCAGGACTACATGGATTGGGTGATCCGCGACGCCCGCGCCAGCAACCCGTCGATCCGCATCGCCATGACGCTGAACTGGGGCGACGGGTCCCTGTTGTCCAACATCTTCACCGCCGGGTCGCTCGACCCCGAGCCGGCGGCCAAGGCGTTCGCAGCCAATCTGCTGGCCTACCTGCGGCGCTACGATCTCGACGGCTTCGACATCGACTGGGAATCGCCGATCAGCGACCAGACCACGCGCGAGCAGTTCCGGTGTCTGGTCACCGCCATCGGCGCCGCGTTCCGCGCCCAGACCGACCGCAAATTCTACCTGACGCTCTCGCCGGCGGCGGTGGGCAACCTTGATGCCGCGGCCGTGAATGACTCGGTCGATTTCGTCAATCTGCAGCTCTACTCGGGGTTCACCGACCCGGCCGCCTTCACGGCCGCCGGGGTGGATGCCGCCCTGTTCGCCTACGGCGCCAAGTTCGAGTCCGACGTTCAGACCGCGCAGGCCGCCTACGACGACAACGCGGCCAACTACGGCTATCCCATCTTCACGTGCTGGCGCCTGAATTCGTCCAACTTCGCCTTTGAACAGGCCCAGCAGAAGGCCCTCTCCGCCCTCGTATTCCCGTCCTGATCCCGTGCGTTCCCGGGTCGCTCCTCACGGCGTGGCCCGGCCGTTCCCCATCGTCCCAAACGACCCATCGTCCCAAACGACCCATCGTCCCAAACGAAAGGAAACGACCATGCGCCTGCGTACCGCCCTGATCGCCGCCGCCGCCACCCTGCTGGCCGCCGGCGCCGCCCACGCCGATACGGTGTCCATCACCACCATCACCGAGCTGTCCGAACCGTCGGCGACCCTGACGTCTTCGGCGCATCACCCGTTCGTCGGCACTCGCGAGATCGTGTTCACCGTCGCGGGCAAGACCTTCACCTGGGTCGGCTCCGCCTCCGGATCGGTGCCGAAGGGCTGCAACTACGGCCTGACCGTCAACGTCAGCACCGGCGCGCTGTCCAACCCCACCAGCCTGGACAACCCGGTGTGCACCCCGACGTCGGAGATGCTGTCGCTCTGCAAATAGGACCCGACCCACCCGATCGGATCCCATCGGCCGGACCGGCCGGAGCCCTGCGCCCCGGCCGGTCCGTTGCCGTTTGGGCGGGGATCATATCAACGGCATCTGACGATGACCGTTGAAGTCCGTGGCCGGCCCTCTCCCCCACCCGGCCACCCAACGCCAGTATCCTATGGGTGGCCGGGTGGGGGAGAGGGCCGGTGCCGCCCTGGCGCCGCTTCGCGGCGCCATTCGTAAAGGCTCAGTTTGCGTTAGATATGCATGCTGGTTGTTTGGGCGAGATAAGTCCGGCGATGCATGCCAGGATTGCACGGG
>NZ_WIVE01000138.1 GCF_009601025.1 Roseospira navarrensis
GCGCCTTGCGATCCAAGCTCTTCATGGCCGCGCTCTCCGCCGTGCGATACAACCCCGACCTCAAGGCCTTCTACGAACGGCTTATCGGAAACAAAAAGACACCAAAAGGCGCACTCCTCGCCGTTGCCAGAAAGCTCGTCACCATCGCAAACGCGGTCCTCCGGCCTCAGCCCGAACCCGCCACAAACTGAGTTGATGACACTCTCTATTAAAAGTGCCTTGCGCCAAAACGCCCCGCCATCTTTTGTCGAGGTAGGGCAATCCGCCGCGTGGTGGCGATGCGGCGGGTTGCGCCTTCGGCGCGAACCCGCCCTACAAGGTCTCGCAGGTCGCCAAAGGTGCGTTCACCTGACTGCCTGACAGCCCTTCCAATTCTATTGACGTTGCCGCCGCGATGGGCTAGTTGATGCGCCCTTCGCCGGTTGATCCGGCGTGGCATGCGCGGACCGCACGCCCCGTCCCGACGGGGCCGCCCATGGCGGGTATAGCTCAGTTGGTTAGAGCGCTTGGTTGTGGTCCAAGAGGTCGTCGGTTCAAATCCGTCTACTCGCCCCATCTTTCCCGGTCCCGCGCTGCCCCTGGCCCGACCCCGCGTCACGCCCCCCGGTCCGACGGGGCCTTGCTCCAGGTGCACAGGTCGGCCGCCTGCAGAGTCTCCAGGATCGGCACCACGTCCCCCGCGTACAGGCCGCACACGCGCGCCAGATCCAGCAGGTCGTGCCGCCCGTCGCAATAGGCGATCACGTTCATCATGTTGCGCACCATCGCGCCCGACTCCTTGGTGCTGAGGGTCGGGTACAGCCCCCGCTTGCCGAGCTGCGGCTCGCACGGCGAGGTCATGCGGTAGTAGCCGTGGTGCTCCAGCAGGCCCAGGGCGTCCCTGAGCACCCCATAGGCCCCGGCCAGCCCGGCCGGCGTCACCAGCGACAGGTCGTCGGCCGAGGTGTGGTACTCGGGATAGGTCGCGTACTTGCTGCGCATGATCGAGACCACGGGCAGGTCCACGCCCGGGCTGCAGTACTGGCGCTCGTCGCTGCCCCGGGTCAGGAAGCTGTAGGGCGTATAGCGGGGCACCCGGTGATCGAGCACGTGCGTCGCCACCCGGTCCGCCAGCGTGCCGCCCAGGCGTGAGGGCATCAGGGAATAGTCCCGCTCGTCGCCGACGCAGGTGACCACGAACCCGGCGAGGGTGCGCGCCCGCATGGTCTCCAGGTGGCGCGACAGGTACACGATGGAGCCGATGGTCTCCGGGAGGAACACGATGCGGTAGGTCCAGCGCCGGTCCGGCAGCGCCGCCAGCCATTGCGCCAGGGCGGTGGTCACGACCGGGCCGGACAGCTCGTTGTTGGCCATGGACGGATGACAGATGTAGGTGGAGAGCAGCACCTCCTCCGGTTCCCGCCCCGGCAGCACCAGATCCGCATAGGTCAGCGATCCCGGCTCCAGGGTCGAGCGGATGACCACGTGATAGCGCCCCTCTGGCAGCGCCTCGCGCTGGCGGTGGGGCAGGCAGAAGCCCCAGCGGCGGCGGTAATAGCTGGTGATGTAGGGAATCCAGTCCGGATGCTCGGGCAGGGAGTACAGGTGGGCGTCCAGTTCCGCCCGGCTCATCCAGGCGTCCACGGGCTCGGCATAGCCCATCAGGTGCAGGGTGTGGTCCGCCCAGTCGATGACCCGCCGGCCGGACTCGTCCTCCACATACGCCTCGGTCACGTTCCATTCGTCCGGCACGGCCCAGTCGAAGGCCGGGGTGCCGGTGGGCACCTCGTGCAGGGTGAGGCCGGGCAGCCGGTCCTTGAGGTAGGCCAGCGTCCGGCGCACGCCGTTGCCGGTGATGCTGCGGCGGATCGGGAACAGGTCCCGCGCCCAGCCGTGCAGGGTCTGGCCGATGTCCCCGGCATCCTTCGGATCCGAAGGGGGGACGGGATCCGCGCTGGTTTCGCCCGATGCTTCCATGCCGAGTCCTTTTCCCGTGTTCGCGTCATCCTGAGCCGCCGAACGCGGCGAAGGATCTCGGGCGGACGGACGACTCCCGTCTGGCGGCTGCTCGCCCCGGCCCGAGATCCCTCAGTCGCTGCGCTCCTTCAGGATTGTCTGTTTGATTTGTGGCATTGTGGAGATGCCGGGTTGCGGGGCCCCGGGTGGCCACCCGGGGCCCCGCACCGGATCGTGTGATCGTCTCAGGATGGGGTCTTTGCCCGTTGTCATCGTGATCCGCGATCCGG
>NZ_WIVE01000139.1 GCF_009601025.1 Roseospira navarrensis
GCGTCTACATCAACATGGAAAACCGGGATGACTGAAGCGCCTCAGACCGAATTTCCATCCCTCAGGTTGCTCAATCCGGCACGGCCTGTGCGCCGACCACGATGTCCGATGTCTCCGGCGATGCCGCGCGCACGAAGGTGATATCGGCGGCGGACTGCCACAGCGCCAGGGCCGACGTCAGGCGTTCGGTGAATGTCGCCATGTCCAGCCCCGCACGGTCCAGCAGGCCGTCCAGCCGGGTCATCGTCTTGCAGTTGATCGCGTCCGGATCCCGCCGCGGCTCTGTCAGAAGGGTGTAGCTGACCGTCGCGCCGGCCCCAAACCGCGGAGCCCCCCACTTGATATAGGCGCCTTGCAGGCGGAGCAGGGTGAAGTCGCCCGCCGATCCCCTGGTCGCCTCCTGTCCCGCCTGGGCCGTAACCGCGACCAACGCCAGGGTCGCGGCGACGATCACCCCCCGCACCCGGCGCCATCCTGGGCGCCTGTCCACCGTCTCCACTGACTGTCGCATTCCCCATCCCCTGAGTTATGAGCCCGCATCCAACACCGCATGCGCCGGGAACATTTCGATCCTGACCGACGCGAATGAAAAAATCGTTGAACTGACGGGTCCGGGCGCCAAGCATGAGTAGATTCCGAGGCTGCCGGGAACTTCAAAAACTTTGTATTAATTTGCAATCGGCCAGAACCCGCCTCCTCAAGGTGATAACGGAAGCCGTAAAAACGGTCCTGGCCCGACACAGAAGGATGGAAACGTCTCATGCGAACCGCACGGGGCCTTATCTTTTCTTCGACGAAATGAAGGGCTGCAGCATGAAAAAGATCACTGTATTCGGAACGACCCTGACCGTCCCGATGCTTGCGCTGGTCGCCGGTACCGCGATGGCGGCGGATCCGACGCCCAGCGGCGGCGCCAGCAACACCGGCACCGAGGCTGGTGACACCATGAAACAGGCGGCCCCGGACGCGCGGGCATCCGAAACGCCCGCGAACGCGGCCGCACGGACGGACATGCCGACCAAGGCGGTGATCGGACGGGAGGTCGTCAATGCCGAAGGTGATACCGTCGGTGAGGTTTCAGCGATCACCGGCGACAGTGTGATCGTCGAGGTCGGCGGGTTCCTCGGCATGGGCACGCATGGAGTCGCGCTGGAGTGGGGCGATCTCACCCCCATCGGCAGCGGCGATGACATGACCCTTCAGACGGTGTTGACCAAGGCGCAGATCGAGGCCTTGCCGAAAGCGGAGTCCGGCGCTCAGGGCGCCGGCGCCATGGGCGACGGCTCTGATGGGGCGAACCAGGACACCGCGCAGACAGGCGCGGCTTCCGATCAGACGACCGACTCGGCCGCGGAAACGGGCATGTCGTCGCAGAAGGCGGACATGCCGACCAAGGCGGTGATCGGACGGGAGGTCGTCAATGCCGAGGGTGATACCGTCGGCGACGTTTCGGCGATCGCTGGTGACAGGGTGATCGTCGAGGTCGGCGGATTTCTCGGCATTGGCACGCACGGGGTTGCGCTCAACTGGCGCGATCTCACCCCCATCGGCAGCGGCGAGGACATGAAACTTCAGACGGCTCTGACCGATATGCAGATCAAGGGTCTGCCGAAGTTCGACCAGTAGAACGCGCCGGCCATGAAACGGCTCCGTCCGTTTCATGGCCTCCGCGACCGCTGCGGTGCCGACGGCGCGCCATCGCGGGCGGATTGCGCGCCGCCCCTGGCGGGCCCCGGGCGCACGAAACCGGCCGGCGTCAGAGGGGCCAGGACTGCGCGTTCGTGGTGGCGGCCAGGGCCAGGCGTGTCAACCCCGGCAGGGACCGCGCCCCCGTCTTCCGCATGATCGCGGATCGGTGGTTCTCGACCGTGCGTTGGCTGATGCCAAGAGTGGCGGCGATCATCTTGCTGGGCTGCCCCGCGAGGACAAGGGCCAGGACCTGGTGTTGCCTGGGCGTCAGGCCGGCAACGCTGCCGGTCGCGCTTTCATGCCGGGCTTCGGCCTTTCCCGACGCCCGCGACCACTCCAGCGCACGGCCAATGCTGGCGAGCGCCGCCTGGGCGCACACCGGCTTTTGAAGAAGGCTCAGTTTGCGTTAGATATGCATGCTGGTTGTTTGGGCGAGATAAGTCCGGCGATGCATGCCAGGATTGCACGGG
>NZ_WIVE01000013.1 GCF_009601025.1 Roseospira navarrensis
CCCCGCAACCCGGCATCTCCACAATGCCACAAATCAAACAGACAATCCTGAAGCCGCGAAGCGGCTGAAGGATCTCGAGCGTGGGTCTCCGATCCGCTGCAAAGACCTGCGAGAGCGATCGCGTGAACCTGAACCCGTTGCCCTGGGACTTGGCGAGAAACTGTTGCAATTGATGCAAATTCCCGCAACATGAGCCCGTGAGGGACGGGACGCGCGCGGGCGCCCCCGCCAACATGGGAAGGATCGGGCCATGGGGTTGCGGAAACTGTCATGGTCCCTGGGAATCGTGCTGGCGGTCCTTCTGGCCGGCGCGGCGCTGCCCTCCGGGCCCGCCCACGCCCAGTTCACAGGGGATCCCGAGCCCGAGCCCGGTCCCGAGCCGGGGCCAGAGCCGTCTCCCGAACCGTCGCCCTCACCCTCCCCCTCGCCGTCGCCCACGCCATCGCCCGCCCCCAGCCCGACGCCGTCCTCTGAGGCGGAGGCCCGCGCCGCCGAGTCCGGAACGGAAGCGTCGGCCACCGCCAACACCCGCATCACCAATCGCCGCCTGATCGCCCTCGTCAACCGGCGGACCTCCTCCATGCTGCTGACCGGCCAGCCCGCCGTGCCCTTCGTGCGGCGCGAGGATCTCGCGTCAGGCCCCCTGACCGGCCTGTCCGGCGGCGAGGGCACCGAAAGCTGGGCTCTGGGTCGCCTGGGCCTGTGGGCGGATGGGGCCGGCACCGTCTCGGGCGGTTTCCGTCGGCCCGACAAGTTCTGGGCCGGGCAGTACAGCGTCATGGTCGGCGCGGATGTCCGCGTGCCCGACGATATCCTGGCCGGCGCCAGCCTGGGCTATGAGCATGTGGACGTGGACTTCAACACCAACCGCGACCGCACGGTGCACTACACGTTCGCGACCGTGTACGGGGCCGCGCTGCTCACCGACACCCTGTCGGTGGACGGCCTCGCGTCCTACGGGGTGGGCGCCAACACCACCCGCGAGCCCGCCGGCTCGGTGCTCGGGACGGGCGAGTACGACTATCTGTCCCACAGGGTCATTGCCGCCACCAGCCTGTCGTACAACACCATGGTGGGCGAACGCGTCACGGTGTTCGGCAATGGCGGCATCACCTACAGCCACGAGGCGTTCGAGGGCTACGACACCGCGTCCGGCATCGCGGTGGAGACCTCGGACGCCTTCCTCGGGCAGCTCCACCTGGAGGGTGAGCTGGGCTATGTGTTCGAGTACGGCGCAGAGAGCCGCCTGCAGCCCTTCCTGACCACGCGGTTGGAGTACGATTACATCACCAGCATCGGCGGCGAGCGGTTCGGGGCTCTGGTGGGCGGCGGGCTGCGGGCTCAGATCTCGCCGGCGTTCAGCGTCGAGGCCTCGGGCCGCACCGAGGTGGCCCGCACCGAATCCACCAGCACGAGCTTCGCCCTGACCTCGCGGTTTCAGTTCTGAGGGCGGGTGTGGGCAGGCATGGCGCGCCCCGTCGGAGGGCGTCCGACAGCCGCTGACTCAGCGCAAACCATTGCGACATCAGGAGAAATGGCGCGCCCGGCAGGACTTGAACCTGCAGCCGTCCGCTTAGAAGGCGGATGCTCTATCCAGTTGAGCTACGGGCGCCCGGGGCAGGCGCATACCATAGCGTGACCGGCCCCGCCGGGTGTAGCCCCAAAATGGGGAGTATACTGGCCGGCATTTGTCCTGACTCGTCAGGACAAATGCCATACGCCGCTTCGCGGCGCCGGTGCAGTCGCACCGGCCGCCCGGCCTATGAAGTCACTTCATAGGCCGGGCGGTATTACCGGGCCGGCGCGCCGGTCCAGTCCCGGATCGCCTCGGTCATGGCCGCCAGCACGGCGTCGCGCGCCTGATGGTGCGGGACGTGGCCGCAGTCGGGCACCATCAGCGGCCGGGCCGGGCCGCCGGCCCCGGCGCAGATGCGCGCCACCTGATCGGGCGAGCCGTACTCGTCGCCCTCCCCCTGGATCGCCAGCACCGGGGCGCGGATGGCGGGCAGGCGGTCGGTCATGGTCCAGTCCGGGAACGGCGGGGTCAGCCAGGTCGCGTTCCAGCCCCAGAACACGCCGTCCGTATTGCGGCCGTGCCAGCGCGCCAGCTTCGCCCGCAGGTCGCCCTGGACGAAGGCCTGCCGGGCCGCCCGGATGCCGGCCAGCGTGATCGGCTCGACCAGCACATGCGCGGCTTCGGTGATCGTGCCCAGCAGCCCGGCCGGGCGCAGCGCCGCGTGCAGCAGCGCGATGGAGCCGCCGTCCGAGTGCCCCACCAGCACGAAGCGCGCAACGCCCAGCGCGTCCAGAACGCGGGGCAGCACGTGCTCGGCCTCATGCTCCAGATAGCCCACCGGGCGCGGCCAGGCGGTCAGGGGATCGGCGCCGCCGTGGCCCTGGCGCTCGTACACCACGCCGGGCAGGCCCGTGGCCGCGCACAGGGCCGCCGGATAGTCCCGCCACAGGCCGATGCTCCCAAGCCCCTCGTGCAGGAACACCAGACGCGGCGCATCCGGCGCGGGCCCCGGCGGCGTGAGCAATCGGACGGGCAGCCGCACCCCGTCCACGATGACGGCGCGGTCCTGATGCGGCACGGCGGGAGCGGTCATGCGGGCCTACGGTGGCGTATGCTTAGATAGAGGCTCTCTCTACCACCCCAGGGCCGAGAAGGTCCACAACGCCGCCATGCCCACGACCAGGGTCAGGATCACGCGCCGGGTCAGGGCCGCCACCGCGACCGCGACCGCGCCGGCGGCGGGCCGGGTCCAGTCCCAGGCGGGCGTGAACAGGGCGTCCGCCTGCACCAGCGCGGGCACCACCAGCGCCGCCAGCACCGCCGGCGGCACATAGCGCAGCGCCCGCGACAGCCAGCGCGGCACCTGGAACGCCCCGGCAAGCTGGATGAACGAGGCCCGCAGCATCCAGGTGCCCAGGCCGGACAGGACGACCAGCGTCCAGAACTGAACGGGGCCGAACGGCGGCTGAATCCATGTGGCGAGGCTCATCGGTCGGCCTCCTGTTCCGCGGCGCGATCTCCGGGCCGGGCGCGCGCCCGACGCTGGCGGCGGGTCTGGCGGTCCTCGGCCAGCACGCCCCAGACGATGCCCGACAGGCCGCCGATCATCAGGCCCAGGTTGAAGGGCAGCCCGGCCAGCATCACCGCCACGCCGCCGCCGACCACGGCGGCCTCGATGCTGGGCCGGTCGCGCATGGCGGGGACCAGCAGCACCAGGAACACCAGCGGAACCGTGAACTCCAGGCCCCATTCCGGCGGCACCTCGGCGCCCGCCAGCATGCCGGCGACGGTGAACACCTGCCAGATGATCCACAGCGGGGCCGCCGTGCCCATGTAGAACCATGCCTTGTGCCGCATCCGGGGTGCATCGGAAAAGCGCGTGATGGAGACGGCGTAGGCCTGATCGGTGACGATGTAGCTCATCAGGCCGCGCGCCCACCACGGGGCATCGCGCAGGTGCGGGGCGAGCGAGGCGCTGTACATCACCATGCGCAGGTTGATGACCAGCACCGTGGCCAGGATCACCGGGGCCACCGCGCCCGTGGCCAGCAGCGAGACGAAGGCGATCTGGGCGGCGCCCGCGAAGACGATGGTGGACAGGCCCAGCGCGCCGGCGAGGGACAGGCCGGCTTCCTTGGCGCCGTAGGCGGCGACCAGGGCGAAGGGGACGATCCCGGGCAGGATGGGCAGGATGGCCCGCACGCCGGCCCACAGGCACGCGCCGCGCCCGGCGTCGGGGCCGGTCGCGGACTCGGGTGCGGGGGAGGGGGACGCGGGCGGCGGCATGGACGGGTCTCCGGTGGGCGGGCGGGCACGGGCACCGTCCGCCACATACCGCCCGGGTCCCGTCACCACAAGCGCCGAATTCTCATGGGCGGGGCCGGTCGGGCTTGGGGTACGCCGCTCCGGATCACTCCGTGACCAGGGTCCAGCCATCCAGCACGGCGCGGGCCTCGGGCAGGCGGATATGGAACAGGGTGCGCTCGGCGGAGTAGGTCCACAGGTGGACCACCGCCGCGTCGGGCCGGGGGCGGGCGACGGCCCACTGGCGCAGGATGCCGTCCTGGCCGCGCCAGTCCATCACCACCTGTCGCCCGCCGGGCAGGTCGGTCCGTCCGCCGTCGGCCGCGCCCTCGGGCGGGCGGAAGGCGTTTTCCTGCACCACGCGCAGGGTGTCGTGACGGGCCTGCATGGCCTTCACGTGCGCCGCCAGCACCTCGGCGGCCGCGCCCTCGGGGTCCTCGGGGCGGGGCGCCTTGACGTTCTGCACCGCGATGGGCGCGAAGTAGCCGTCCGTGCCGCCCGCGCCGGACATCACGACGGTGTAGGGCTCCGGCACCCGGACCAGCCAGTCCGAGGGCACCTCCATCCGGTAGCCCCAGTCCTCCGGCCCGAAGATGGCGATGCCCGGCGGCGGCGGCGCGGCGAGCCCGCCCGGCGGGCGCGGCTTGGGCCCCGGGGGCAGTGGATCGGTGGCGGCGAGCGCCCCGGAGGCCATCAGGCCCGCCAGAACCAGACCGAGCAGCGCCAAACGTCTCATCAATAATCCCTCTTCCAGATCACGCCCACCTCGCCGGTGCCGGAGCGGCGCGCCTTGCTCTCCACCTTGAACCCGGCGCCCAGGTCCACCTCGACGCTGACGCCGCCGCTGCCGGACTCCAGGCCCTGTTCCACGCCCACATAGATGTCGTCGCCGATGTAGCGTCCGGCCTCGACGCCCGCCCCGCCGGCGGCCACGTCGCCGCCCACCTTGAGCACGTCGAGACCCAGCGTGCCGCGCACCGCGCCCAGCACGTCCAGGCCGCCGCCCCCGCCGGTGATCCCGGTCAGGGTCCCCAGCGCGCGGGCGAGCTGCACCGTCTCCAGCGTGGTCAGCTCGCCGGTCGCCTTGTCGAACAGGATCTGCGACAGGACCTCGTCCCGGGGTAGCGGCGGCACCGATTCCAGGATGAACTCGGGGTCGCTGGCCGGGCCGCGCAGGCCGACGCGGGCCTCCACCTCCTCGGTCTCGTACAGGGCGACCACGTCCAGCAGGGGATCGATGCGCGCCCCCCCGACGAACTGGACCTGGCCGGTCTCGATGGCGAGCTGTTTGCCCACCGCCTCCAGCGAGCCCCGCCGGACCGAGATGGTGCCGGTCACCCGGGGCACGGCGGCGGTGCCGCGCACCTGCAGGCTGCCCTGCCATTCCGACTCCAGGCCCCGGCCGGTGACGTAGATGCGGTTCGGCATGTCCACGTCGATGGCGAGGCTGATCGGAAACGCGCCCTGCTCGTCCGTCTCGCCGGCCGCCCGGGCTTCGGCGGCGGCGCGGTCCAGGACATCCAGTCCGCTGGTCTCGGTGGTGTCGATCTCGACCACGTCCAGCGTGGAAACGGACGCGCCGCCCGACAGGTTCTCCAGCCGCACCCGGACCTCGCGCGTGCGGATGCGGCCCTCGACCGCGCCCCGGTCGCCCTCCAGCGAGACGGACAGGTCGGCGTCGGCGCTGGCGGTGACATCGTCGCGGCGCACCAGCACGGCATCGTTCAGGGTGGTGGAGACCGTGCCCACCGGGCCGTCCGGCGTCAGGCGGATGTCGCCTTCGCCCGACAGCCGCCCGCCGGCGCCGTCGGTCCCGGACAGCGACACGACCACCTGATCCGTGCCCTGGGCGCTGGCGCTCAGCGACAGGTCGTCGATCAGGGTGCCGACCGTGAGGTGTTCGTAGCGTCCGTTCGACAGGCGCACGTCGGCAGTGATCGCGGGGGCCGCCAGAGTGCCGGAGACATCGGCGTCCAGCACCAGATCGCCGGCCAGCCGGTGTTCGACCACCATGGGCAGCATCTCCCACACGGACTCGACGGGGCCGTTCCAGCGCGCGGAGACGGACAGCGGTTCGCCCTCCGGGATGGGGGCCGCGCCGCCCAGGCGCAGCGGCACGTCCGCCGTGACGCGGGCGGGCGTCCGGTCGAAGCCGCTGACGGTGGCGTCGGCGGTCAGGCGTCCGCCGGAGAGGCGGCCGGAGACCTCGGCGGCCAAGGGCGGCACCTCGCCGGTGCCGGCCAGCGCCACGTCGCGCGCGGTCAGGGAGAGCGAGCCCTCCGGTGTGGGCAGCCGGCCCGTGAGCGAGGCCGACAGGTCGAGCCGCCCCCCCAGCGTCATGTCGGGCGCGGCCAGATCGGCCAGGGCCAGCGGCAGGCCGTCGCCGGTCACGCTCACGTCCAGGGCGCCGCCCTCGGTCAGCCCGCCGGAGACCGTCAGGGCGCCGTCGTCCAGGGTCAGCACCAGCCGGTCCACACGCGGGCCGGTGTCCAGGTCCAGGGTCGCCGGCTGGCGCAGGACGATGGCGTGGCCGCGCGTTTCCAGGTCGAGCCGGTCCAGCACCACCCGCCCCGGCTCGGCCAGACCCGGCGGCTGCACCCGCGCGGCGGTGGCCAGGGTGAGCGGCCCGGTCGGCCCCTCCCCTGTCAGGTCGGCGGTCACCGACAGGTCGGCCAGCGGCCCCCGCGCGGTCACGTCCAGGCGCTCCCACGACACGCCGCCGGCCTCGCCGCCCCGGGCCGCCACGGTGGCGTCCAGCGCCGGGGTGCCGAGCGCGTCGGTCAGCGCCGCCCGCAGGTCGAGCGCGCCCATGGAAACCCCCGCGTCGGCCAGCGCCAGTTGCGGCGCGGTCGCGGTCAGGGTCACGGCCTGGGTGCCGTCCTCGCGGGCGTTCAGCGCCACGTCCGCCGTCAAGGAGCCGGACAGCGGCGGGGCGCCCCACCCCGCCAGATCACCCGGCCGGGCGACGGAGAGCGCCAGCGCGCCGTCGCTCAGCGTGGTGGCGAAATCGGTGGTGGCCTGCCCGGTCAGGGTCGCGCCGGGCACGGTCAGGGACAGGTCCGAGACCTCCGCCCGGCCATAGCCCGGCAGCGCGAGCCCGGCGGACAGGTCCAGCGCGCCGCCCGGGCCGGTGCCGGACAGGGTGACGGGACCCGACGGGCCGCGCGCCAGTCCGGACAGATCGGCGGTCAGCGTCAGATCGTCCCAGGCCATGCCGGCCAGGGTGGCGGCGGGCATCCGCGCCGTGGCGTCGATGTCCGGATCCCCGAGCGGGCCGGACAGGCGGGCGTCCAGCGTCAGCGCGCCGCCCACGGCATCGCCCGCCACCGCGCCCGCATCGGTCAGGCGGGCGGTCAGGTCGGCGTCCAGGGTGGCGAAGTCCGCCGGAATGGCCAGCCGGCCGTTCAGGTCGAGCGCGCCCCCGTCCAGGCGCAGGTCGGCGACCGAGAGGCCCTCGGCGGGATCAAAGGTGACGCGGCCGGTCAGTTCGGGCGTGGGACCCAGCGCCGCGTCCGCCTGCTGGATCCCCAGCGCGGCGTCGGCCAGCGTCAGGCGCACGTCGCCCGAGACCACCGTGTCGGCATCCACCGTCACCCCGGACAGGGCGAGCACACCCGAGCCCTGCGGTTCCAGCCCGCCCAGCACGGGGGACAGCCGGGCCAGCGCCTCCAGGGTCAGGGTGGCGTCGGCCGAGACATCCAGCGCGGGGGCCAGGGTCGCCACGGCCGCCGCCTCCAGCGTCACGCCGCCGTCGTCGGACAGGCGCAGGCTCTCCAGGGTCACGCGCTGGTCGGCCAAGGACGCCCGGCCCCGCGCGGTCAGGTCCAGCGGACGCGGGAACAGCCCCGTGACGGCGTCGGGACCGCTCAGGTCCTCGACCCGCCCGGTCAGGTCGAAGCCGACCGTCGCCGTCTCGCCATCCAGCGGGCCGTCCGGGGTGGCGGTCAGGTCCAGCGTGACCCGCCGCGCGCCCACGCCGGCGTTCAGGTCCTCCGCCCGCACCGACGCGGTGACCGTGGGGGCCATCAGGGCGCCCTCGGCGGTCACGGTCAGGGCGCCGCGCGCCAGCGGCAGCGCAGCCAGCGGGGCCAGCAGGTCGGGCCGGGAGAGGGTGCCCTCCAGGCGGGCCGAGACCGTGCCCTCGCCGCTGTCGGCGCCGGGGTCGAGCGCGGCCGAGCCGGTCACCTCCAGGGCATCGCTGGCCAGCCGCAGGCCGTCCAGGCTCACGCGGCCGTCGCCGTCCAGGGCCGCCGAAAGGCCGAGCGCGAACCGCTCGGTGAGCACGGCCCGCCAGGCGGGCGGTGCCGCTTCGCGCGGTTGGGCATTCAGGTCGAGCACGATCGCGGGCGCGGCCGGATCCCCCAGGTCCAGCAGCAGGGATCCGGACAGCACGGCCAGTCCCTCGGCCTCGGCGTTCAGGCTGCCGCCCCAGTCGTCCAGCGGCCCTTCGCCCGACAGGTCCACCGACCAGCCGGCCGCGCCCGGCAGCCCGGCCAGGGTGGTGACCATGCCGCCCTGCCCTTCCGAGGCCTGGAGATCGAGCGCCAGCCGCTCCAGGTCCGGGCCGTCCAGGCGGATGTCGGCGCTCACCTCCAGAGGGCGGCCGTCGATGCGGCGGGCCGACAGGGTGGCGGTCACCGCATCCGGATCGGATGGATCGCCCTCGCCGGCCACGCGGCCGGTCACGTCCATCAACACGGGCTGGCCCACCAGGGGCGCGCCCAGATACACGCCCTCCAGCGCGATCCGGTCCACCCGCAGCAGGCCGAGCAGGCGCGGATCAAAGCCGCCGCCGTCCGTGTCGGGCGCGTCGGGCGGATCGGACGGCGGCAGCGCGGGCGGACGCTCCACCGACAGGGCGCGGGCGCCCACCTCGGTGACGTGCAGCCGCCCGCCCAGCAGGCCCCAAGGGTCCCAGGCCAGCGAGAGCCGCTCGGCGCTCAGCCATTCGCCCTCCGGGTCCGTCACCGACAGGTCGCGCAGGCGCAGCGAGAACGGCAGGTCGCCCTCCAGCGCGCCCAGGCGCACCGTCAGGCCCTCGGAATCGTTGACCAGATCCAGCACGGTGGCCGTCAGCCACGCCCGGCCGTCGTCGGTGCGCATCACCCACCAGCCCGCGCCCGCCAGCCCCGCCAGCAGGACGAGCAGCCCCACCCCCACCCACGCCAGCGCGCGCCACCAGCGGCGCCGGCGGCGGTGCGGCGGCGGCGTGTCCGTCGGGGACGCCCGATGCGGCGCCCCGGTCATGCGGTCGGCTGGGTCGGCCATGTCAGAATGCCTGTCCCACGCTGATGTACACCTGCACGAAGTTGTCGGCGTCACGTGGGTTCAGGGGCACCGCGATGTCCAGACGCAGCGGCCCGAAATCGGTGTAATAGCGCGCCCCCAGGCCGGCGGCGTACAGAATGTCCTCGCTGAAATCGGGCATCGTGCTGTCGGTCACAAGGCCCGCGTCCAGGAACGGCACCACGCCGATGCTGTCCGTGATCTTGATGCGCGCTTCAAAGCCCGCCTCCAGGGCGGAGCGTCCGCCGATGGGATCGCCGCCGGGGTCCAGCGGTCCGACCATCTGGTGGCCGAAGCCCCGCACCGAGCCGCCGCCGCCCGCGAACAGGCGCTTGTTGGCGGGGACGTTGACGGTCTCGGTGCCGAACAGACTGGCCAGCCGGCCGCGCGCCGCCAGCACCAGCCGGTCGCTGTCCAGCGGCGCCAGATAGGCCGAGCCCGAGACATCCACCACGCCGAAGGTGATCGGCGTCAATTCGGTCGCGCCGAAATAGGGCGTGAAGGTCGCGGAGAGGCGGCTGCCCGAGGTCGGGTTGAGCGGGTCGTCGGTGTCGTCGCGCGTGACCCCCACGGGCAGGCCCACCAGATAGCTGGTGCGCCGGTCGCCCAACTGGTCGTCCAACTGGGCATAATCCAGCAGCGCGCCCGCCGACGCCCGCCAGGTGTCGTTGATCCTCCGCTCGATGGCGGCGCCCACCTCGCCGGTCAGGCCGGTGTAGGCGTCGCGGTCGGCGCGCTCCGCCTCCGCCGTCACGGACAGCGACTGGTCGGGGTGCAGGAAGCGCGGTTTGGTGAACGCGGCTTCCACCCTCTGCGCGGTCAGGGCGCCGTCGATGTTGATGCGCAGCCGCTCCGCCCGGCCGAACAGGTTGCGGTGCTCCCAGAACACACGCGCGCCCGGGCCGTCGTCGGTGGCGTAGCGCAGGCCACCGCCGATGGAGCGCGGCGGGGCCTCGGTCACGCTGACGATCACCGGCAGGCTGCCGTCCGGCTCCGGCGCGCTGGCCGGGCGCACGGTCACCGAGTCGAACAGGCGGGTGGTGAGAATGCTGTTGCGGAAGCGGTCCAGCTCGCGGTTGTCGAATGCCTCGCCGACCCGCCACGGCACCTGATCGTCCAGGAAGTCCCGCTTCACCCGATCCAGGCCCTCGTAGACCACGGGGCCGAAGGTGGAGGGCGGGCCCGCCTGCACCTCGATCCGCACCACCATGGTGCGGCGGGCGTGGTTGACGGCCACGCGGCGGTCCATGGCCTCGGCGAAGGGCCGCCCCTCGCGCTGCAGGCGCTCGACCAGGGCGCGCTCGGCCTCCAGCACGGCGTCGGCGCGGGCGGGATCGCCCTGGGTCAGGCCCAGGGGCGTCAGCGTGCGCGGCAGGGTCGCGGTGTCGGTGGGGTTGTCGCGGTAGGCGACGGCCGTTTCGGCGAGGCTGTAGCGCGGCCCCGGGGTCACGGTGATGGTCACGGGCGCGGGCGAGCCCTCGCCGATCTCGCCCGTGACCGTGCCGGCATAGAACCCCTCGGAGCGCAGCACGGCTTGGGCGGTTTCCAGGTCCGAGTCCAGGCGGCGGCGCAGCCCCAGCCGGGAGGCCGGCGGCTCGTCCTGGAGCGTGAGGAGGTTGAAGGCGGCCTCCATCGTCCCGGCCAGATCCACGCCCTCGACCGGGTCCGTCACCGTCAGGTCTACGGTGTAGTCCACGCGCGGCCCGGCGATCGGGGCGGGGGCCGGGTCCCCCTCGCCGTCCCCGTCGTTCTCCGCCGCGGATGGCGCGGCGGGCGCCTCGTCTCCCTGGGTGTCCGCCTGGGCGTCCCCCTGGGCGCGCAGCGCGCCGGGCGGACCCAGCACGAGCCCGCCGGCGACAAGCGCGGCGAGGCCCGCCCGTCCGCAGGACCGGCGCGCCGGCCCCGCCGAAAACAGATGCCTCGTTCTCATGCGTTTACTGCATACCATGTCCGATCCCGGTTGGCACTTGCGGTTCGGGTTTGTGCCATATTACACCGGATGGAACACGGCGGGATCGGTTGCGCGACCCGCCGGCCGCCTTCCGCGAACCGGACGACAGAAGGAGCACCGGGGCCATGACCCAGGCTTGGAGTTATGTGGATGGGCAGTGGCTGGAGGGCAATCCCCCGATCCTGGGGCCGTTGACCCATGCCACCTGGCTGTCGTCCATCGTGTTCGACGGCGCGCGGGCGTTCGAGGGCGTGGCCCCGGACCTGGACCTGCACTGCCAGCGCGCCGTGGACTCGGCGATCCGCATGGGCATGCGCCCCGGCGTGAGCGCCGCCGAGATCGAGCGTCTGGCGTGGGAGGGCATCGGCCGCTTCCCGCCCGGGACCGCGCTGTACATCCGCCCCCTGTTCTTCTGCGAGGAAGGCTGGGTCTCGCCCGATCCGGCGAGCACCCGGTTCGTGCTGACCCTGGCCGAGAACCCCATGAAGGAGCCGGGCGGCTTCACCGCCTGCCTGTCCAGCTACCGCCGTCCGGCGCCCGATCAGGCCCCGGTGGACTGCAAGGCGTCGTGCCTGTACCCGCTGGCCGGCCGCGCCCTGCGCGAGGCCGCCGCGCGCGGCTTCGACAACGCGGTGCTCACCGATCCGTGGGGCGCGGTGGCCGAGTTCGCCACCGCTAACCTGTTCATGGCCAAGGACGGGGTGGTCTCGACCCCCGCGCCCAACGGCACCTTCCTGAACGGGGTGACCCGCCAGCGGGTGCTGAAGCTGCTGCGGCTGGACGGCATGGTCGTGCTGGAACGCGAGATCGAGCCGGAAGAGCTGCTGGACGCCGACGAGATCTTTTCCACCGGCAACCACATGAAGGTGATGCCCGTGCGCCGCTATGAACAGCGCGAGCTGATCTACGGCCCGGTGGCCCACCGCGCCCGTGAACTGTACTGGGACTACGCCCACGGCCGCCTGCCCGAGACGCACTGCATGTGACGCCGGCTCGACCCCCTGTGCCCGCCCCGAATTCAAAAAACACCACGAGGGAGCCCCGTCCATGACCCGTCGTCTCACCCTGCTTGCCACGGCCGCCGCGCTGGTGGCGGTCCCGCTGGCCTCCGCCGGCGCCGCCCAGATGCAACTGCAGTCGATCTTCCCCAAGAGCCTGCCCCTGCTGGGCAAGCCGGGCTGGGACGTGGCCGACCGCATCCGGCTCATCACCAACGGCAGCGTGGACTTCGAGGTGCAGAACCCCGGCGAACTGGTCTCCACCGGCGAGGTCTGGGACGCCGTCTCCACCGGCGCGGTCGAGGCGTCGTGGTACTCCATCGGTTTCGCCGAGGGGGTCATTCCCTCCGCGCCGCTGTTCACCACCTTCCCCTTCGGGCCCGACATCCGCGAGTACTCCGCCTGGTGGTACAACGGCGGCGGCAAGGAGCTGTGGGCCGAGATCACCGCGCCCCACGGCGTGACCACCATTCACTGCGGCGTGCTGGTGCCGGAGGCCTCCGGCTGGTTCCGTGAGCCCATCGAGTCCGTCGAGGACTTCCAGGGCATCAAGATGCGGTTCTTCGGGCTGGGCGCGTCGGTCATGGGCAAGCTGGGCGTCGAGGCCCAGTCCATGGGTGTGGCCGACACCGTCACCGCGCTGAACACCGGCGCCATCGAGGCGGCCGAGTTCGGCTTCCCGGTGCTGGATGAGCTTCTGGGCCTGTACGAGCATGCCGACCACTACTACTTCCCCGGCTGGCACCAGCAGACCAGCTTCCTCAGCCTTATCATCAACACGGATGTCTGGGAGGGCTTCAGCGAGTCCGAACAGGCCGCCATCGAGGATGTCTGCGCCGCCTCCATGATGCGCACCACCGCCGAGGGCGAGGCCGTGCAGCTCGCCCCGCTGGCCAAGATGCAGGCCGAGAACGATGTCCAGGTGCACCGCTGGTCCGACGAGATGCTGGACGCCTTCCGCGGGGCCTGGGCCGAGGTGGTCGAGGAAAAGAGCGCCGAGGACGCCGATTTCAAGCGCGCCTGGGAGAGCATTTCCGCCTTCCGCGCGTCCTATGACGAGTGGGAATCGCTGGGCTACCTGAAATAGGGCCGCGCCGGGCGCGCCGGATCCCCGGCGCGCCCCCTCCGCCGTCCGTCCCCACCGGGACCCAACCATGCTGGTCTGCCTTCGCCTCGCCGCCGTGCTGTCGCGCCTCTGTCAGGTCGTCGCCATGGGGGCGGGGTCGCTGCTGGTCGTGCTGACCCTGGTCATCATGTACGACGTGATCGGCCGCAACTTCATTTCGACCGGCTCCTATGCGTTGCAGGAGCTGCAGTGGCACCTGCACGGCGCCATCGCCGTGCTGGCCTTCGGCTACGCCTACACCCGCGACGCGCACGTGCGCATCGACGTGGTGGGGCACAAAATCCCGCCGCGCCTGAAGCTGTGGCTGGAGGTCGCGGCCATCCTCTGTCTGGTGATCCCGTTCCTGATGGTGCTGGCCTGGTACGGCTACGAGTTCGCCGAACGCGCCTTCGTGCGCGGCGAGGGCTCGCGCGGCGGGCTGGGCCTGCCCAACCGCTGGATCATCAAGTCCGCCGTGCCCGTCTCGGCGATCCTGACCAGCCTGGGGGCGCTGTCGGTCGCGCTGCGCATGATCGTGGTCCTCCGTCGGCCCGACCTGCTGGACTCTCCGTTCGAGAAGGGCGACCTGTGGACACGCTGATCGGGGTGCTGCCGGGACTGATGTTCGTCTCGCTGGTGGTGGGGCTGTTCTCCACCCTGCCGGTGCCGGTGGTGCTGCTGTCGGTCACGGCTGTGTTCGCCGCCATCGCCCTGGCCCTGGGCGAAATGCGCTGGGTCCACTTCTCGCTGTTCCCGGCCCGCATGTTCGGTGGCGTCATCGACAACGCGGTGCTGGTGGCCGCGCCCATGTTCATCTTCATGGGCGTGGTGATGGAAAAGACCGCCATCGCCGAGGACCTGCTGGGCGCTCTGCAGAAGGTGCTGCGGCGGGTGCCGGGCGGGCTGGCGCTGGCGGTGGTGGTGATGGGCACCATCCTGGCGGCGGCGACCGGGATCATCGGGGCCTCGGTGGTCATGCTGACGGTCATGGCGCTGCCCACCATGCTGCGCGCCGGCTATGCTCCGTCCGTGGCCTCGGGCACGGTGGCGAGCGCCGGGACCCTGGGCATTCTCATCCCGCCGTCGGTGATGCTGGTGTTCATGAGCGACCTGCTGTCGCTCAATCTGGCCAAGCTGTTCGTGGCCGCCTTCATCCCCGGGCTGGTGCTGGCGGCGGCCTACATGGCCTATGTGACGGGCCGGGCGGTGCTCAGTCCGGGCACGGCGCCGCCGGCCGCGCCCCTGACCGCCGAAGAGCGCCGGGGATTGGGCCGCGAGGTGTTCGTCTCGCTGGCGCTGCCGCTGTGCCTGATCGTGGCCGTGCTGGGGTCCATCATCGGCGGGTTCGCGAGCCCCACCGAAGCATCCGGTGTGGGCGCCTTCGCCGCGCTGGCGCTGGGGCTGCTGCGCGGCCGGCTGGGCCTGCGGGTGCTGGGCGAGGCCATCGACGGGTCCTTGCGCACCATCGCCATGCTGTTCTTCATCTTCGTGGCGGCGACGGCGTTTTCGTTCGTGTTCCGCCAGCTCGGCGGCGAGCACTTCATCGTCGGCGCGGCCAACGCGCTGGACCTGGGCAGTTGGGGCCTGCTGGTCACCATGATGCTGATGGTCTTCGTGATGGGCTTCTTCTTCGACTGGATCGAGATCACGCTGATCCTGCTGCCCATCTTCGCGCCGCTGGTGGCCCTGATGGACCTGGGCGACCACATCCCCAAGGCCGACCTGATCTACTGGTTTACGGTGCTGGTGGCGGTGAACCTGCAGACCTCGTTCCTGACGCCGCCGTTCGGGTTCGCGCTGTTCTATCTGAAGGGCGCGGCGCGCGACATGGTGAGCATGCGCGCCGTCTACCGGGGCATCATCCCCTTCGTCGCGGTGCAGGCGCTGGTCCTGGCTTTGCTGATCTGGCAGCCGGACATTGTCATGTGGCTGCCCCACGCGGTGCTGCAGTGAGCCCCCCGTTGAACCGTTCCGGGTTTGTTGGGCCGTCCACACCGACAAACCCGGAACGGTTCAGCGGCGTGCCCCGTCGGGTTTCCGCATCGGAACCGGGTGGGGCGCGAGGCCACTACCCGCCCAGGCGGTAACCCGCCGTATCCTTGACCAGCAACGCCGGTTCGCGCGGGTCGCGCTCGATCTTGCGGCGCAGGCGGTGGATATGCGTTTCCAGGGTGTGCGAGGCCACGCCGTCGGCATAGCCCCAGACCTCCGCCAGCAGGCTGTCGCGCGACACGGGGGCGGCCGCGGCATGCAGGCAATCCAGGATGGCCGCTTCCTTTTCCGTCAGCGAGACGGTGCGGCCCGAGGCCCGGTCCGTCATCAGGCGGCCCGACGGGTTGCACAGGAACGGCCCGAGCGCAAAGCCCGCGGGGGTGGGCGCGGCGGCGCCCTGAAGCAGATCCCGCAAGGCGGCCGCCAGCGTCGCCAGCCGCGCCGGCCGGTCCACCCGGACCACACCCGCCGGCCAGTCGGCGGCGGTCCCGCGCCCCGCCTCGTCCGGCGGAGCCATGACCAGCACGGGCAGGGCGGGCAGGGCGGTCCGCATCGCCGCGATGGCGGCCCCGGCCGCCGCCCCGTCGGTGGCGGAGACCACGACCGCGTCCCAGGGCGCGGGGTCGCCCGGCGGCGCGGCCGTCAGGGCGTCGGCCACCGATCGGGCCTCGGTGAGCGCGGCCGCGCCCAGGTGGGTGACGAGCTGACGGGCCAGGGCGCGGCGGGGCGCGTCCAGGGGGTCGATCAGCAACAGACGGGGGGGCTCACGACCCGACTCGGCGGCACCTGCCGGTCCCGAAACCGATCCGGGGGCCGGTCCCGGCGCGCTGGGCTCTTGCGTCCCGGGCGATCCTTGCTTACCTCTCATGGCCTCTTCTTAGTCCGTTCCGGGCGCCGTCGCCAGTCCTTGCGCGGGGTCGCCGGGCGGCCCCGATCAGAGGCAGCTTCCTGGTCATGAGTCCGGTTCCGCGCCCCCTTTCGCTGGAGACCCTGCGCGAGGGGTCCGACCTCCTCTCTCCCTACGCGGTCACGGCCCTCGACCGGGTCGGCCGCGCTGTCGCCGAATTGCGGCGCGGTGCGCCCGTGGTGGTGATCGGCCCGGGGGATGCGGTGGTCTGCGTCTCGGCCGAGGGCCTGGACGACGGTATCGTGGCCCGGCTGACCGCCCTGGCCGGCAGCACGCCGGCGCTGCTGGTCACGGCGCGCCGGGCCTCCGTGCTGCGGCTGGCCGCGCCCGGGTCGGAGCCGGTGCGCCTGACCCTGCCCGGGCCGCTGACCGTGGACCAGTTGGACCATTTGGCCGATCCCGATCGGGAGGAGCCCACCCATCCGCCGGCCGGCACCACCGTGGAGCCGCTGCCGCCGGACAGCGGGGCGGGGGCGAGTGTGACCCTGGCCAAGCTGGCGCGCCTGCTGCCCGCGACTCTGGCCGCGCCGTGCCCGGGGCCGGCGCTGGAGGCCGCCGCCTGGGCCGCCGAACACGATCTGGTGGCCGTGGCCGCCGAGGACATCCTGGAGCATCACGAGGCCGCCGCCCGCGCCCTCCGGCCGGTGGGCGAGGCCCGCGTGCCCCTTGACGGCGCCGAGGACACCCGCGTCGTCGCCTTCCGCCCCGTGGACGGCGGCATCGAGCATCTGGCCATCGTGATCGGCCGGCCCGATCCGGATCAGCCGGTGCTGACCCGTCTGCACTCCGAGTGCTTCACGGGCGACCTGCTGGGCTCGCTGCGCTGCGACTGCGGCGAACAGTTGCGCGGGGCGATCCTGGCCATCGCCGAGCAGGGCGCGGGCGTGCTGCTCTATCTGGCGCAGGAAGGACGCGGCATCGGGCTGGTGAACAAGCTGCGGGCCTACCGCCTGCAGGACGGCGGCTTCGACACCGTGGACGCCAACGAGCAGCTCGGCTTCGACGACGACGAGCGCATCTACTCCCCCGCCGCCGAGATGCTGCGCCACCTGGGGTTCCAGCGGGTCCGGCTGATGACCAACAATCCGCGCAAGATCAGCGCCCTGGCTCGCCACCGCATCGAGGTGACGGAGCGGGTGCCGCACACCTTCCCCGCCAACGCCCACAACGTGGGCTATCTGCGCGCCAAGGCCCGCCGCAGCGGTCATCTGTTCTGATCTGGATCGGCAATGAGCCGGAGTCGTCCGCTTCATTGCCTCCGCCGCCCCGGCCGGCCACGGCGTCCAACGGCCATCGTTAGATGCCGTTGGGATGTCTCCCGGCAGGGTCAGGTCCCGCCCTTGCCGAGCAGGCGGTCCACGTCCGCCTGGGTCAGGCCGCCCTGACTGGTGCTGATGGACTCGGCCTCCGGGGCCGCGCCGGCCGTGTCCGTTGGGGTCTCCACCGGCCGGTCCGTCAACCGCAGGGCGCCGGCCTTCAGCGTGGTCAGCCGCGACAGCAGGCCACGCACCCGCCGCACGCGCTGGCCGGCCACGTCCTGAAAGGCGCAGGATTCCATGATGGCCTCGATCCGCAGCCGGGTGGCGGGATCGGGCTCGCGCGCCATCAGCAGTTCGGCGAGGCCCAGGATCCGGGTGGCGGCTTTCTCCTGTTCGGCCAGCACGGCGTCGAGCTGGCCCACCGCCGCCCGCAGCGCCGCGTCCACCGCGCGCGGGTCGTTGAGGGCGAGCGGCGGACGCCGCCCGTCCCTGGTCAGTCGATCCGGTTGCCGCCCCATCGTCACGCCCCGTTTCTCATCGCCAGACGGTGCAAGAAACGGGGCGGCAAGTCCAGAACCCTTCGGTCTTCTTGCTGATCGGCGAGGACCCGGACGAATCCGGTTCATCTCGGAACACCGGGGTCGCGTGGTGTCTGGCCCATGGCGGCCACCGGAACACCCCCTCCCCAACCCGCCCCATTCCATGGGGGAGGTTGGGAGGGGGGTCTGGCGCGAAGGGCGGGGTGCCCCGCCCTACGACGTCTCGCCGTTCGCCAAACGTGTCGTCACCCGATCACCCCAGCGTATGGACTCGCCACGGGCCGCATCACGCCTTCAGGTGCTGGGCGAGGAAGGCGAGGGTGCGCGACCAGGACAGGCGCGCGTCCTCTTCGTCATAGCGCCCGCCCGACGGGTTGGCGAAGGCGTGGTCGGCTTCGTACCAGTGCACCGTCAGGCTGTCGGCCTTGCCGGCCTCGGCCATGGCGGCTTCGAAGCCACCCACCATCTCGGCGTTGATGAACCCGTCCTGGGTGGCGAAGTGGCCCAGCACCGGCCCCTTGAGGGCCTTGAGCGGCTCCGCCTCCTGCACCAGACGGCCGTAGTAGATCACCGTGGCGTCCGCCGGCGCCGCCAGCGAGGCGTTCAGCGACCAGCCGCCGCCGAAGCACCAGCCCACCGTCGCCAGGGTGCCGGTCCCGGCCTCGTGGGCGCGCAGCCAGTCCATCCAGGCGGTGCAGGTCTCGGTGGCGTCGGCCCCGTCCACGGCCTGCATCTGGGCGCGGGCCTCGTCGGGTGTGGTCGCCACGGACCCGTCCATCAGGTCAATGGCCAGCGCCACATAGCCGTTGGCGGCGTACTCGCGCGCCGTGGCCTTGATCTGGTCGTTCAGGCCCCACCACTCGTGGATCAGCATGACCGTGGGCGCGGGCAGGGTCTCGGGCAGGGCCAGGGCGGCCGAGACGGTCTTGCCGGATGACAGGGTGAGGGTGACGGTCTCGGTCTCCGAGGCGGCGGCGCGGGCCAGGATCGGATCGGCGAGCACGGCGGCGAACGAGGCCCCGGCGAGGCCCTTCATGACGGTGCGGCGGCCGATCTGGGTGTCATCGAGCATGGTCGTCTCTCCCGGACATGCGTATGGTTGTGGATGGGGCGGGGCTCGCGGAAACCCGTTCGGCCCTGCCGGTTGGCCAGATCCTTTAGAATGCGTCCAGATGATACATGGCGAAGGCACGGGAGGGATCAAGCGGCCCGCAGCGATATCGACCGCCTGCGGGCGCCGGTCGGTGCTGGCGGGGGCTGCGGCTTGGATCGCGCTGCGGCCGGGCGGCGCCCGGGGCGGCGCGCCGGCCCGCGACCTGGAGCCGGAGCCGGGCGGGCGTGTGCGCGCGCTGGGGCGCGACGCCAGCCTGATCCTGGAGGACGGCCGCCGGGTGCGGCTGTGCGCGCTCCGCCTGCCCGATCCGGCGGACCTGCCGGAGGGCGCGACGGCGGCGGAGACCGCGCGGGTGACGGCCTATGCCGAGGCCGCGCGGGCGTGGCTGGCGGCTCGGGCCGTGGGGGCCTCCGTGGCGCTGTGGAGTCCCGAGGTCGCCCGCGATCGGCACGGGCGGGGGCTGGCGCAGGTCCGCGTGGGCGGGTCGGACGGTCCGTGGCTGCAAGCCGGCCTGCTGGCCGCCGGTCTGGCCCGGGTGGCGACCATGCCGGGGGCGGCGGCGGGCGCGCCTGCGCTGCTGAGCGTCGAGGCCGCGGCCCGCCGCGCCGGCCGGGGCCTGTGGCGCGATCCGCTCTATCGCCCCCGTGCGCCGGGCGCGACGTGGCCCTGGCTCGGGACCTTCCAGATCGTGCGCGGCACGGTGCGGGACGCGGCCAAGGTGCGCGGGCGGATCTATCTGAACTACGGCGACGACTGGCGGCGGGATTTTACGGTGCGCATCGACCGGCCGTCGCGGATCGGCTTCCGGGTGGCCGACCTGCTGGAGCTGCGCCGCCAGTTCATCCAGGTGCGCGGCTGGCTGTTCGCCACCAACGGCCCGATGATCCTGCTCGACCACCCGGCGGCGCTGGAGACCCGGGTCACCCTCGGGTGAGGCCGGTGCGGATCATCGGCAGGCCGGGGTCCTCGCCGCTGTCGTCGCGGGTCCAGTCCGGCGGGAGCGAGTCGTCGGGGCCGTCGCCGGCCTGCAGCGGCAGGGACAGCGACACCCGGGTGCCCCGCCCCGCGCCCTCGACGATGTCCAGGGCCTCGCCCAGGGCGGCGCGCGCCAGACCGTCCGCCAGCAGCAGGGCGGCGGCGTCCGGGGCCTCGCGCAGGGCGTGGGCCAGCCGCTCGGGCGCGCGCCGCAGACCGCGCGCCATGCGCGGCGGGTGGATCAGGGCGAGCAGGCCCTCGGCCGGCATCGGCCCGTCGTCGTCGATGGTCAGCCGCACGCGGGCGTCGCTGCCCAGCGCGACATCCACGACGATGCCGGACAGCGGGAACGTGGGGGCGTCGGCGGTGCGGTCCACGGCATCCTCGGCGCGCAGCATGGCGGCCTCGATGATGTAGCAGACCACGGCGGTGAGGATCCCCGGCGCGGCCTCCACCGTGGCCGACATGGGACAGCGCAGGTCCAGCCGCACGCCGCGAGAGGCCAGCCGGGGCGTCAGGACGGTGGCCACCTCGCGCATCACCCGGTCCATGGCGAGGGGCGCGCGGCCGCGCCCACCCGCCTCGGGCGACGACATCAGCCGCAGGGCCGAGACCAGGTGCGCGGCCTCGCCCGCCTGGTCGGCCAACGCCGCGCAGGCCTCGCCCACCAGATGGGCGGCCAGCGCCGCCCGTTCCGACGACACGTCGTCGCGCCGACCGCCGCCGGGGGTGGACAGCAGGCGGGCCTCGCTCCGGGCCAGGGTGGCCTGGGCGCGCACGGCATCCAGCAGGCCATCCAGCACCCGCGCCGCCTCGGCGAGATTGCGGCCGACCACCGCTTCCGGCGCCGCGCCCAGCAGCGCCCCGGAGAGGGTTTCCTGATCGCGCCGCGCATCGGCCTCGGCATCGCGGGCGGCGCGGTCCACGGCCGCGTCGGCTTCGGTGGCCGTGACCAGCCGCTCCAGCGTGGCCCAGGAGGCGCTTTCGCCCACGGCCGGTCGGTTGGCGGGCTCGAAGCCGAGCGCCCGGGCGCGGGCCACCAGCCGCGCCAGCGGCCGGGCGTGGCCGGCGAGCGCGATCCAGCCCACGGCCAGAAGCACCGCCGTCCCGGCGAGTCCCAGCGCCAGCAGCGCGGCCCGCAGCCGCGCCGTCTCGGCGGACAGGACACCGTCCGCGCCGCGCAGGCCGGTCTCGGCGGCCTGAAGGGCGATGTCGGCGGCGCGGGCGAGGGCGCCGTCGGCCTGCGCCCACAGGGTATCGCGGGTGACCTGATCGGACAGGTCGGCGCGGCGATAGGCGGGGATGTCGAGGGCCTCGGCGATCGCGCCGTGGATCGCGAAGGGCGAGCCGCCGAGGCGCGGCGCATCGGGGTCCGGTCCGGCGGCGATGGCGCGCGCGGCCAGCCGTCGGGCGTCGGCCTCCAGCACGGACAGGGCCGGCCCGGAGGCGGCGCCCGCCTGCGCCAGCACCGCGTGCAGACGCGCCAGCAGGACCGCGCGACCGGGCGCGGCGTCGTCCGCGTCCACCGTCGGCCCGGGTGTGGGCGCGCTTTGGGCGAGCCGCTCCAGCCGGTCCAGGGCGGCGGCGATCAGGGCATGCCACAGCGTTTGGCGCGCGCTGGCCGTGGCGAGTCGGGCGGCGGCGGCGGTGGCGGTCTCCAGGGCGACGCCGAAGTCCGGCGGCAGGCCCGCGCGCCACAGGGGATCGGCGGTCAGCACGCGCAGCCGGGCCAGGGCCTGACGGCGGGCCTCCGCCCCCGACGGCCCCGGCGCGGCATGCCGGATCTGGCGGGTCAGGCCGCGCAGGCCCTCGGCGGCGCGGGCGACGGTGGCATGGTCGAGGGCCGCGTGGTGGACCGCCGGCATGGTTGCGGTCCGGGCCTCGGTCTCCAGCAGCCGCCAGCCCACCAGGGCGCTCGGGCCGGCCAGCAGCAGGACGGCCAGCAGGCCGAGGACGAGGGCGCCCAGGACCGGCCGGGGACGCCCGACGCGGGGCCGACCGGCCCCACGGGTGGACGCCTCGTCGTCGGAGCGGTCGCGCGCGGGGGTCATGGGCGGGCCTCCGACGCTGCCGCGCCATGGGGGAGCGCGCGGGCGGGGATCACCGTGGCCACGGGGTCGCCGCCGGCGCGCACCAGACTGCGCAGGGCGCCGGCCCGGTCCAGGGCCGCCAGGGCGGTTCCGGCGGCTTCGGCCAGGCCCCGGTCGCCGGATGCCAGCGCCAGCGCCGCCGCCCCACCGGCGGGCGGGGCGGACAGCGGCGGTCCCAGCGCCACCAGATCGCGGCCTTGCGGCTCCGCGAGTTCGGACAGGGCCATGGCGAGCGGGAGCAGGGCCGCATCAGCTTCGCCCCGGTGCAGGGCGTCCAGCCCGGCCCGGGGATGCTCGGCCAGAACGACGGTGGCCCCCGGGGCGTCCATGTCGGCCAGGGCCCGGGCCTGATCGGTGCCGGAGGCGGCCACGACAACCCGCCCGGCGAGCCGGTCGGGCGCCGTCCGCGCCTCCAGGTCCGGCCACAGGCCGGCGCGGCCGATCAGCAGCGAGGCCACGCGGGCATGGGGGGCGAGGAACCGGACCCGCGCGGCGCGGTCGGGAGTCACCGCCAGATCGGCGGCCACCAGATCCACCGCGCCCGCTTCCAGGGCCTCCAGCAGGCGGTCGGCGGGCAGGATCGCGAACGCGCAGTCAATGTCCAGCCGCTCGCACACGGCGCGCGCGACGGTCACATGCACGCCCGCCGGACGGCCGTCGGGGCCGGCGCCGGACAGGGGCAGGGCGCCCTCCTGGACCGCGACGGTCAGCGACCGGGTGCCGGGCAGCGAAGAGGCGGCCGGGCGGGGGGGCTCGGCCAGGGGGGCGGCGACGGGCAGGGCCGCGCGCAGGCCGAAGACTCCCGCGCCGGCCAGCAGCAGGAGGAGGACCGCCGCGCCCGCCCCGGTGGCGGCGCGCCGGCCCCGATGACGGCGGGACGCGGCGCCGTTCGCCTGGGGGTTACTCGGTCTCACGACTGTAGATATAGAGACTGCCGGAGTCCTCCAGGATGCCGAAGTAATCCAGCCGGTGGAACCGATTGCCGGTCGGCTGCGTGCCGGCCCAGATGATCGGCACCTCCCACAGCTCCTGTTCCCCGGCGCCGATCACGTAGAACGAGATGGATGTGCCGGTGATGGCCACCGGGTGATAGATCGCCCCGGTCTTCGGGTCCAGGGTGGGCTGGCCGAGGCGCAGATCCTCGATGTGGTGGATGCGCCAGTTGCCCAGCCGGACGCTGGTGCCGGCCGGGACGCCGGCGGCATCTGCCACGGACGGCGCGTCCTCGCTCTGGGCCAGGACGGGGCCGCCCGGCATCACCAGCCCGGCGGCGAGCAGACACACGGCAATCGATGCCGAACGGTTCCGGACTGCCATGGGGACGCGCCTCCTTGCTCTCGCCTGTTGCGGTTGGATGCGGATGTGTCGGGGCGGGCCGCTCCCTCGTGACCACGAGAGACGCCTCGCACGCTTGATCCTAGCAACGGGCGACTCGAAATGCCACAGTCATACGAGGGGTTACGACATTCAATTGACATGACATGGCAACCCGGCCAACTGTTGATCGCTGAACCTCGCCGGGTCTTGAGGGTGACGGAACATGTCGTCCGAGTTCGAGTCCTTTCTCACCCGCCATCCCGACATCGTCTATGTGGATGGCCTGTTCTTCGATCTGTGCTGTGTGGTGCGCGGCAAGCGCTATCCGGTCGCCGACGCCCGCACCCTGTTCGACGAGGGGATGCAGATCCCCGAATCCATTGCGCTTCTGGATGTCACCGGGGACTGCAACGATCCGCTGGGCCGGGGCTTTTCGGACGGCGATCCGGACTGCATCGCGGCGCCGATCCCGGGCACGTTGGCCCCCGTGCCCTGGGGCGACGTGCCCAGCGCCCAGGTCATGCTGACCCTGCGCACCCAGGACGGCGCGCCGGCCATGGTGGACCCGCGCAACATCCTGGAGCGGGTGCTGGGCCGGCTGCGGGCGGACGGCCTGACGGCCACGGTGGCGGTGGAGCTGGAATTCTTCCTGATCGACCCGGAGCGCGGCCCCGGCCAGTCCCCGCGGCCGCCGGTCTCGCCCGTCACCGGCCGGCGCGACACCCGGACCCAGGTCTACGGCATGGCCGACCTGGACGACTTCCAGAACGTGCTGCGCGCGGTGGAAAGCGCCTGTCAGGCCCAGGGCGTGCCGGCCTTCACCGCCAGTTCCGAGTTCGCGCCCGGGCAGTTCGAGATCAACCTGAAGCATGTCCCCGATCCACTGCGGGCGGCGGATCACGCCCTGCTGCTGCGCCGGGTGGTGGAGTGGGTGGCGGAGCGCCACGGCTTCGAGGCCACGTTCATGTCCAAGCCCTACCCGGATCAGGCGGGCAACGGCATGCACATTCACCTGAGCCTGACCGATGCGGATGGCCGCAACCTGTTCGACGACGGCACCGAGGCGGGCGCGCCCCTGCTGCGGCACGCGGTCGGCGGCATGCGCGCCGCCATGGCCCAGAGCATGGCCATCTTCGCGCCGCACGCCAACGCCTATCGCCGGTTCGCGCCCAACCTCTACGTGCCGGTCAACCCGTCGTGGGGCTACAACAACCGCTCGGTGGCGTTCCGGGTGCCGGCGTCGGGTGGCGAGGCCCGCCGGATCGAGCACCGGGTGCCGGGCGCGGACGCCAATCCCTATCTGGTGCTGGCCGCCATCCTGGCCGCCGCCCATCACGGCGTCACCGCGCGACTGGACCCCGGGCCGGCGGCCACCGGCAACGCCTGCGAGACCGTGGACCGCGCCCTGCCCTGGACCTGGCGGCGCGCGCTGGAGGAAATGGGTCGGGGCGCCATCGTGCGGGACTATCTGGGCGACGAATACGTGGACCTCTACACGGCCACCAAGTGGATCGAGATGGAGAAGTTCCAGGCCGTCATCGCCCCGCACGAGTTTGCTTGGTATTTGTGATCCCGCTCGACCGAGCCGCGCGCCTCAAAGGGGCGCCGCGGCGAGAAAAACAAGAATCGGTGATGCCGGGCGGGCGTTGCACGCCCGCCCGGACCGTTGTCATCTCTATCCATTGGGCGAAACGGTTCGGACGGGGCTGCAAGCCCCGTCCGGCACACGGGAGGCGGGCGCACGAAACCACCCCGAAGACAGGTAGGGCGCACTCGACCGCCGTAGCGCGGCGGGCAGTGCGCCGCGTGCGGGACGCCGGAACCCCCTCCCAACCTCCCCCATGAATGGGGGAGGAGTCCGCGACCATGACACGCGACCGGACTCCCTCCCCATGGACTGTGGAGGGGTGGGGGTGTCTCGGGGGCCGCAACGGTCCGGAAACCACGAGACCCCGGTTTTCCGCGAAGACCCAAAAAACGGTCCGGACGGGGCTGCAAGGCCCGTCCGGCACACGCCGGTCTCCCCGTCCCCGCGCCCTGCTACCCCGTCGCGCCCAGGCCGGCGGCAATGGCGTTGACGGTCTGCAACAGCGACGGCAGCCAACGGTCCGCCTCGTGCTCGCGGCCATCGGCGCGCAGGTCGCGCCAGATCTCCAGCAACTGGACCTGCCGGGCGTGGATCGGCTCCAGGGCCGGCCCGCGCAGAGCCAGAACACGGTTCACGCGCGGCCGCTTTTCCGCGAGCGGACCCTGATAGATGGCCTCCAGCGCCGCCTGGGTGCGGTCGTATTCCTCCAGGATCAGGCCCAGCAGGCGGTCGCGCACCTCGGTGTCGCGGACCAGCCCGGCGTAGCGGGTCATGATGTCCCGGTCCGCGCTGGCCAGGCCGGTGGCGGCGTTGCTGATGAGGTAGTGCAGTGGCGGCCAGGTGATGGTCGCCCGCTTGCAGGCGGCCAGCCGCTCGAAGCCCTCCGGGTCGCTCTCCCGCAGAGTCAGCAACGCGGTGCCGATGCCGAACCAGGCCGAGACCAGGAAGCGCGACTGGCTCCAGGCGAACACCCAGGGGATGGCGCGCAGGTCCTCAAGGGTGCGCTGGCCCGACCGGCGCGCCGGGCGTGAGCCGATGCGGCTGGATTCGATCACGTCGATGGGTGTGGCCTCGGCGTAGAACGACATGAACCCGTCGGCGTCCAGAAGCTCCCGGTACCGCTTGCGGCTGTCGGTGGCCAGCCGGTCCATGATCGGCGGTAGGCCGTGGTCGTCGCGCGGCCGGGCGGCGCGCAGGGTGGCGTTCAGGGTGCCGGCGGTCAGCAGTTCCAGGTTGTAGGCCGCCGTCACCACGTTGGCGTATTTCTGCGAGATGGTCTCGCCCTGCTCGGTCAGGCGCAGGTCGCCATCAATGGCGCCCGGCGGCTGGGCGCGGACGAAGCGGTGCGTCGGCCCCGAGCCCCGGCTGATGGTGCCGCCGCGCCCGTGGAACACGCGCAGGCGCACGCCGTGCCGGTTGGCGACTCGCACCATGGCGCTCTGGGCGCGGAACAGGCCCCACTGGGCGGCCACAAGTCCGCCGTCCTTGCCGCTGTCGCTGTAGCCCACCATGACCTGCTGCGTCGGCCGGTCGGTGCCGGCGTCGCGGCGCTGGGCCTCCAGGCTGGCGCGGGTCACGGGGTGATCCAGGAAGGCCTCCAGAATCTCCGGGGCGTTCTCCAGGTCCTCGATGGTCTCGAACAGGGGCACCACGGGCAGCGGGCAGACCGCCACGCCGTCGGGATAGGTCAGCAGCCCGGCTTCGCGCGCCAGCAGGTACACCGCCAGAAGGTCCGACAGGCCCCGGGTCATGCTGACGATCAGCGCCCCCAGGCCGTCGGGGCCGCGTTCATCCACGCGCTGCGCCAGCACCCGCAGGCAGCCGATGACGCTGGCGGCCTCGGCGCCCGCTCGGGTGCCGTCGTGCATGAACGGGCGCGGCGAGGCCAGTTCGCGGTTCAGCAGGTCCACGCGTCGGGGTTCGTCCCAGCGGGCGAAGTCCGCGTCTTCCATGCGGGCGGCCGCCAGCAACTGCGCCACCGCGCGGTCGTGAAAGGCGCTGTTCTGGCGCACGTCGAGGGTGGCCAGGTGGAACCCGAACGACCGCACCATGGCGTGGACCGGCCCCACATCCCGGTCGGCGAGACGCCGTGCGCCCAACGCCACCAGGGTGTCGGCCAGCACCTCCAGATCCGCCAGCAGCTCGCGGGCGCGGCGATAGCGGCCGGGCGCGGGCGGGCCGGAGGGGTCCGGCAGGGCGAGGATCATCATGTTGACGAACTGCCGCCAGGGCTCACCCCGGTTGCGGTTGAAGGCCTCGTCGGCGGCCGGCCCCAGATCCTGCGCCATGCGGGTCAGGCGGCGGGTCAGAGCCGGCGGCACCACCTGCCGCGACAGGGTCAGCGACAGGCCGGCGGCCATGCGGCCGAGGCGGTCGCGCAGGTTCTCGATCGCCCGCGCCGAAAGCTGGTCCAGGGTCCAGGCCGTGATGTCCGGCGTCACCAGGGGGTGGCCGTCGCGGTCGCCGCCCACCCAGTCCCCGAAGGTGACGGTGGGGCGGTGCGTGGGATCGTTCAGCAGCGCCGGATCAAACCCCACCCGGCGCCACGCGGTTTCAAGGCGGCGGTTCAGCCAGGGCAGCGTCTGGGGGAACATCTCGCCCAGGAAGTACAGCACGATGCCCAGTTCGCCCTGCACCGTGGGCTTTTCCAGCAGGATCTCGCCGGTGCGCCACAGCCGTTCCAGCGCGGCCTTGGTCTCTTCGCGCAGGGAGTCCCGCTCGCCCGGCGTCCACATGGTGTTTTCGCTGTCCACCATCAGGCGATAGATGACCCGGTGATGGTGCAGCACGCTGGCGCGCTTGGCCTCGGTGGGGTGGGCGGTCAGCACCGGCTCGACCCGCACGCGGGCGAGTGCGGCGGCGATCTCTTCCTGGGTCCAGCCGTCGCGGGCCAGACGGGCGAGCACGTGCTCCCACGACCCGGAATCGGCCTCCAGCGGCCCCTGCGATTCCACCTGACGGCGGCTCTGGGCGAGCGCGTTTTCCTCGGCCTGCTGCAGAAGCTGGAAGGCGACCGAGCGGGCCTCGACGCAGCGTTCGACCACCGGATCCGCCGGGTCGTCGGGCCAGGCGTTGACGGCCGACAGGTCCAGCGAGACGTCGCCGTTGTTCCCGGGCGGCCAGGGCAGGCGGTCGGCCACCGCGTCCTCGCCGATCTCGCGCAGCACCTCGGCGAAGGCGTCCATGAGAAAGCGAAGATCGTGGTCGATCTTGGGCAGGGCGGTCTGGTCGGACAGCCGGGAGGTATAGGTATCCTGCATGGGGCGGACGTCCCTTCGGAGCGGCCGGAGGCGCGGTGGATCGGGCGGTAGAACGGGACAAGGCGCGGCGGTGGAGAGACGCGCGGGCAGGGGCGGCGCTTCGACCGAGCGCCCCACGCCCCCAAGGTAGCCGCTCACGCGCGCGGCGCAACCCGGTGCGGGGCGGAGTCCGGTCGTTCGGCGATCGTGTCGATTCCGGACCGGATGGTCCCCTTGTGGCGTTTCCCCTGAACGCCCATTATGAAGCGCGTATCGTCATGCTGATGGGGGATGCGCCGGATCCGTCCGGTTCATCGCGCCCCGCGCCCCGGCGTCCGGGGCCCAGGAGGGAGACCGGAGACCGATGAGACTGCGTGCAACCCTGACCCGAGTGCTGGCCATCCTGGGTATGGCGGCGGTGGCCTGGACGGCCGCGCCGTCTCAACCGGCGCGGGCGGCGGATGGCCTGACCGACGCCCAGGCGGACGCGGTGCGGGCGCTGGTCCGCGAGACTCTGCTGGAGAACCCCGAGATCATCGCCATGGCCCTGGAGGTCCTCCAGGACAAGCAGGCGCAGGAAGAGGCGGCGCGCGCCCGCGCGGCCATCCAGGAGAACCGGGACGCCCTGACGGCGGCCGACGCCGCCGACGTGCTGGGCAATCCGTCCGGCGACGTCACGGTGGTCGAGTTCTCCGACTACCAGTGCGGCTACTGCAAGCGCGTGTTCCCCGACCTGATGCGGGCCGTGGAGTCCGACGGCAATGTCCGCGTGGTGATCCGCGAACTGCCCATCCTGGGGCCGGAGTCGGTGATGGCGGCGCGCGCGGCGGTGGCGTCGCGCGCCCAGGGCAAGTACCCCGAATTCCACCGCGCCCTGATGGCCATGCGCGGCGGCGTGTCCGAGGCCGCCGTGATGCAGGTCGCCGCCGAAGTGGGCCTGGACGTGGAGCAGTTGCGCGTGGACATGGCGGATCCGACCATCGACGAGACCTTCAGCCAGAACGTCAAGCTCGCCCGGGCCCTGGGCATCACCGGCACGCCGGCCTTCGTCATCGGCGGTGAGCTGGCGCCGGGCGCCGTGCCGCTGGAGCGCCTGAAGGCGATGATCGAGGCCGCCCGCGCCGAGGGCTAGCCCCGGGATCGGCGAGGGCTGCCGTGACGGAGGCTCCGGCCCGGATGACGCGCCGCGCCCTGCTGCGGACCAGTGCGGGGGCGGCCGTGGCGGCGCCCGCGCTGGCGGCCTGTGCCGGCGAGCCGTGGCGGCCGCCGCCGGGGGAGACCGTCCCGGGACCGGCGCCGCGCCTGGAGGACGCCGATGGGGCCTTCGTGGCGGGGGATGGGCTGCGGCTGCCCCTGACGCGCTGGTGCCGGACCGAGGCGCCGGGCGCGGTCGTGATCGCCCTGCACGGCTTCAACGACTACGCCAACGCCTTCATCGAGGCCGGGCCGTTCCTCGCCAATCGCGGACTCGCCGTCTGGGCGCCCGACCAGCGCGGGTTCGGGCGGGCGCCCGGGCGGGGCCGCTGGCCAGGGGCCGACCGGCTGGCCCAGGACGTGCGCGATCTGGTCGCGCTGGCCCGCGCCCGCTGGCCGGGCCGTCCGGTGGTCGTGCTGGGCGAGAGCATGGGCGGGGCCGTGACCATGGTCGCCGCCACCGACCCGGACCGACCCCTCGACGCGGATGCCCTGGTGTTGTGCGCCCCCGCCGTCTGGGGCCGCGAGACCATGCCGTGGCTCTATCGCGCGGTGCTGGATGTGACCGCCGCCGTGGCGCCCGGGGCGCGGGTCTCCGGCGAGGGGCTGGACATCTGGCCGTCCGACAACATCGAGATGCTGCGCCGCCTGGGCCGCGACCCGCTGATGATTCGTGACACCCGCGCCGCCACCGTGCAGGGGCTGGTGGACCTGATGGACGCCGCCCTGCGGGCCGCGCCGGCCGTGCCGCCCCCGGTGCTCGCCCTGACCGGCGTCAACGATCACGTGATCCCGTCCGCGCCGACCGAGGCGGCCTTTCGTGCCATGACCGGAGACGGGGCCGATCCGCTGCGTCGGCCCGCGCTCTACCGGGACGGCTGGCACATGCTGTTGCGGGACCTGGGCGGGGTCGCGCCGCTGGAGGACATCGCGGCCTGGATCCGCGATCCGGCCGCCCCGCTGCCCTCGGGCGCGGACGACCGGGCGCGCGCCTGGCTGGCCGGACGGCTCGACCCCGCGCCGCGCGCGCGGCCATCCGTTCCGGCGTACTGACCGGATGGCGGCCCGCATCGCGGGGCGCCCGTTGACATACATCATGGATCACCCCGCCGACGCCGCGCAGGGTGAGGGACCAGACCGAGGGATGACACTGTGGAGCCGCAAGCCGAACTGATGGACCTGCTGGCCTCCGGGCTCGCGCACTGCCACGTCGTGATCGGCGACGAGGGCGGTCTGCTGGCGAGTCTCGCCCTGGCCGGGCTGGCCGGCGGGTTCACGCACTGCACCGGGATGTGCGGGCCGTTCGTGCTGTCGCAGACGGCGGCCCGGCTGGAGTCGGTGCCGGCCGACCGCATGCGGGAATTCCACCGGCTGACCGGCGCGGCGCTGGCGCCCTATCATCTGGGGCGGATGACCACCTATATGATTCTCGGGGCCAGCCTGTCGGCCCTGGCCGGCACGCTGACCCGCACCGGCCTGCTGGACTGGCTGTCGGCCGCCCTGCTGGTGCTGGCGGCGGTGCTGTTCGTGGGCTACGCGCTGCCCCGCCTGCGGGTGGCGATCCCGGGCGGCTCGCGGCTGGAGGCGTGGTGGTCGGCGCATGTGGGCGACGCCGCCCGGCCCTTGTTCCGCGACCCCACGGGCTGGCGCGGGTACGGGCTGGGCGTCATGCTGGGGTTCATCCCCTGCGGCCTGCTGTACGGCGCGCTGGCGGCGGCGGCGTCCAGCGGCGAGGTGCTGACGGGCGCGGTGGCCATGGGCGTGTTCGCGCTGGCCACGGTGCCGAGCCTGCTGGTGGTCGGCCTGGTCGGGCAGGTGGCGGCGGCCCGGTTCCGGGGCGCGATGGCGGTGGCCGTGCCGACCCTGATGCTCATCAACGCCGCCGTGCTGGCGTATCTGGCGGTCGGGCTGGTGGCCTGACGGCCCCTTGGATCGGAAAGGGACGGAGGGATCATGGGGATCGTGAAGGGTCTTTCGGTGGTGGGCGGCGCGCTGGTGATCGCCGGCGTGGCGGCCATCGCCATCCTGCCGCGTCTGGAGCACCTCGGCCTGACCGGCGGGGGCGGCGACGGGGCCGCGCCCACCCATGCCGCGGCGGACGGGGACTACTCCGGCCCCGCGTCCATCGGCGGCCCGTTCACGCTGGTGAACGGCGACGGCAAGACGGTGACCGAAGAGTCGTGGCCGGGGCAGTACCTGCTGATCTACTTCGGCTACACCTATTGCCCTGACGTGTGCCCCACCAGCCTGTCCACCATGACGGCCGCGCTGGAGCAGCTCGACCCGGCGCTGGTGGAGAAGGTCCAGCCGATCTTCGTCAGCGTGGACCCGGAGCGCGACCGCCCAGCCGATGTGGCGGAGTATGCGTCCTTTTTCCATCCCAGAATGGTGGGGCTGACCGGCAGTCTGGAGCAGGTGGAAGCCGCCGCCCGGGCGTACAAGGTCTATTACGCCAAGGTGGAGCAGCCGGAGAGCGCCATCGGCTACCTGCTGGATCACAGCGCCATCACCTATCTGATGGCGCCCGACGGCACCCTGGCGGCGTTCTTCAGGCACGGCGAGGACCCGGCCGCCATGGCCGACCGTCTGCGCGAGACTCTGTCGGGCGGGGCCGCGTCGTGAGGCTGCCTTGATCCCGCCTCCGGTTCGACTGGAAATCGCCCCGACTTGCGGCTAAGGTCCCGTCAACGCATCAGAACACACCCGATCCATCCGAGCCCGGCCGGACCCGACCATGCACCGCTACGCCAACCCGACCCGCTTCCTGCGTATCGCCAACGCCATCCTGCCGTGGAGCACGGGGATCATGATCCTCGCCTTCGGCGTCGGGCTGGCCTATGCGCTGGTGTTCTCGCCGCCCGACTATCAGCAGAGCGAGACCGTGCGCATCATGTACGTGCACGTTCCGTCCGCCTGGATGGGCCTGTTCGTCTATACGGCCATGGCCATCGCCAGCGCCGTGGCGCTGATCTGGCGCCACCCGGTGGCCGATCTGGCGGCGCAGTGCTCGGCGCCGGTGGGGGCCGCGTTCACCTTCATCTGCCTGGTCACGGGATCGCTGTGGGGCAAGCCCATGTGGGGCACCTGGTGGGTGTGGGACGCCCGCCTGACCTCCATGCTGATCCTGCTGTTCCTGTACCTGGGCTACATGGCGCTGGCCGGGGCCTTCGACGACCGCCAGCGTGGCGCCAAGGCGGCGGCCGTGCTCGCCCTGGTGGGCTGGGTGAACATCCCGATCATCAAGTTCTCGGTGGACTGGTGGAACACGCTGCACCAGCCGGCGAGCGTCAACCCCATGGGCGAAAGCGGCATCGCCATCGACACGGCGATGCTGATCCCTCTGCTGACCATGGCATTGGCCTTCAAGGCGTATTATGTGACAACCCTGCTGCTGGGGATGCGGCGGGAGATTGCGGCCGCCAAGGTGCGCACGCTGCGCATGGCCGCGGTTCACGGGGCGTGAGCCGCGCGGACCGGGACGTCAATGGCCGCCATGACAGGCCGTTGGGACAAGAGCGAGTGATCCAGTGGACAGCCTGATTGCCTATTTCGACATGGACGGCTACGCGGTGTTCGTGTGGCCGTCGTATGCGGTGGCGGCCGCCATCATGGTCGCCTTGTTCGTGTATGTGTGGGCCAGCCTGCGCCGCGAGGAGCGGACCCTGGCCCAGCTTCAGGCCGCCGGGGGCGGCCGGCGCCGGCGGGCGAAGGCCCCGGGCGACGGCCGGGCGACCGTTCAGGAAACCGGAACCGAACGCGAAGGGACCGGCGGGGCCGAGGGCCGCGCCGACGCTCCATCCCCCGACGACGGAGGCCGCACGTGACCCGCAAGAAACGGCGACTGTATTTCATCGGCCTGGGCATGCTCGCCCTGGGCGCGGCCACGGCGCTGGTGCTGACGGCCATCAGCGACAGCCTGCTGTACTTCTATAGCCCGTCCGACCTGCAGGAACGGCCGGTGGCCGAGGGCCAGCGCTTCCGCCTGGGCGGGCTGGTCGAGGAAGGCAGCGTGCAGAAGGACGGCGAGACCGTCCGCTTCGTGGTCACCGATCTGGTCCACACCGTGCCGGTGACCTACACCGGCATTCTGCCCGACCTGTTCCGGCCCGGGCAGGGTGTGGTGACCGAGGGCCGGCTGACGGCCGGCTCGGGCCTGTTCCAGGCGGACAGCGTGCTGGCCAAGCACGACGAGAACTATATGCCGCCGGAGGTCGCCGACGCCCTCAAGAAAAGCGGTCAATGGCAACACGGCGCGGACGGCGCCGAGGCCGCCGCCGACGGAATGTCCGGCGGCGGCACATCCGGCCAGCCCGGGCCGACCTATTGATCGCGCGGGGACACGCGGACCCTCGGCGGGCGCGGTCGGTCCGTCCGATGGACCGAGCGCCCCAGAGGGAGCCCCGGGACACCAGGTTCAGGGTAACGGGATCGCTGTTGCAGGGCGTCTCTACGGGTCGGAGACCCGCGTTCGAGATCCGTCAGCCGTGTCGCGGCTTCAGGATGACATCCGATGAATTGAGTTTGTCATCCCGAGCGAGCGCAGCGAGGCGAGGGATCTCGGGAGGCGGGCCCCGACGGTGCGGACGGCGCCGTCATGTGAACCTGAACTCTTTGCCCCGGAGAGGGCCCGGCTTTCCTTGCGTCCCGGCGCGCGTTCGGTCAATGTGTCAGCGGGGATTGACGGAAGACTGGCCGGACCGACGCCGTGATGGCGCGGCCCGCCCCGTGGTTGTCGCAGGACCACGGGCCGAATGGGGGACAACACCCCGGGTTTCCGAACGGGAGGACTCCTGAATGATCCCCGAGATCGGTCACTTTGCCCTGACCCTGGCGCTGTGCGTCGCGATGGTGCAGGCGATCTTTCCGATGGTGGGCGCGCAGCGGGGCGATCTGGCCCTGATGAACCTGTCGCGGCCGGCCTCCGTGGCCCTGTTCCTGACCATCGCCGTGGCGTTCGCCGCGCTGACCCACAGCTTCATCGTCTCTGACTTCTCGGTCAGCAACGTCTACCTCAACTCCCACACCGACAAGCCGTTGCTCTACAAGATCACCGGCGTGTGGGGGAACCACGAGGGCTCGCTGCTGCTGTGGATCCTGATCCTGGCCGTGTTCGGGCTGGCGGTCACGCTGTTCGGTCGCAATCTGCCGCCGGGCCTGCGGTCGCGCGCCCTGTCGGTTCAGGCGATGATCGTGGTCGGCTTCCTGCTGTTCATCCTGTTCACGTCGAACCCGTTCGAGCGCATCGACCCCGCGCCCCTGAACGGACGCGGCCTGAACCCGCTGCTGCAGGATCCGGGGCTCGCCTTCCATCCGCCCATGCTCTACCTGGGCTATGTGGGCTTCTCGATGGCGTTTTCGTTCGCCATCGCCGCCCTGATCGAGGGCCGGGTGGACGCCGCCTGGGCGCGCTGGGTGCGGCCGTGGACGCTGCTGGCCTGGATCTTCCTGACCCTGGGTATCGCGCTGGGAAGCTGGTGGGCCTACTACGAACTGGGCTGGGGCGGCTGGTGGTACTGGGATCCGGTCGAGAACGCCTCGTTCATCCCCTGGCTGTCGGGCACGGCGCTGCTGCACTCGGCCATCGTGGTGGAGAAGCGCGACACCCTGAAGAGCTGGACCATCCTGCTCGCCATCGTCACCTTCTCGCTGTCGCTGCTGGGCACGTTCCTGGTGCGCTCGGGCGTCATCACCTCGGTGCACGCCTTCGCCACCGACCCGACGCGCGGCGTGTTCATCCTGGCCCTGCTGGCGATCACCGTGGTGGGCTCGTTCAGCCTGTACGCCTGGCGGGCGCCGCAGATGAAGAGCGGCGGGGTGTTCGCCCCGGTCTCGCGCGAGGGCGCGCTGCTGCTCAACAACGTGCTGCTGAGCACGGCGGCGGCCACCGTGCTGCTGGGCACGCTCTACCCGCTGTTCGCCGACGCGCTGGAACTGGGCAAGGTGTCGGTGGGGCCGCCGTTCTTCAACGCGGTGTTCGTGCCCCTGATGATCCCCATGCTCATCGTCATGGCCCTGGCCCCCATGCTGGCCTGGAAGCGCGGCGACGCGCTGGGGGCCGCCAAGCGCCTGTGGCTGGCGCTGGTGGCGGCGGCCGGGGTGTTCGCCGCGACGTACATCCTCGCCGGCGGGTCGTTCGTCCATGTCGGGGCCGCCTTCGGCATGGGCCTGGGCGCGTGGCTGCTGATCGGCACCCTGATCGAGTGGGCGGAGCGGGTGCACCTGTTCCGCGCCGCCCCCGGGGTCAGCCTGAAGCGGGCGACCGGCCTGCCGCGCTCGGCCTACGGCATGACGCTGGCGCACGCCGGCACGGCGATCCTGGTGATGGGCGTGGTCGGCAACACCGCCTGGAAGAGCGAATCCATCCAGGTCATGAAACCCGGCGACACGCTGGACATGGCCGGTCATGTCTATCGGTTCGAGGGCGCCGAGCGGGTCGAGGGCCCCAACTACGACGCCATCCGGGGGCACCTGACCCTGATGGACGGCGAGGGCCGGGTGGTGGCCCGGATGGACCCGGAGAAGCGCAGCTACAACACCCGCACCATGGACACCACCGAGGCGGCCATCCACACCACGTTCCTGCATGACCATTACGCGGTCATCGGCGATCCGTCGCCGGAGCAGGGCCCCGGCGCGTTCGTCACGCGGTTCTACTACGAGCCGTTCGTGCCGCTGCTGTGGTACGGTGCCCTGATGATGGGACTGGGCGGCGTGGTCTCTCTCTCCGACCGGCGGCACCGCATCGGCGCGCCCGCGCGCAAACCGGCGCTGGCCAGCACCATGGTGGCCGGCGGTGGAACCGGGACCGGCAGCGGTCCCGCGACCGAGGGGGCCGCGCGATGAGGACCCGACGCCTTGTCTCCCTGCTGCCCCTTCTGGTGGTGGCGATCCTGATCGGGTTCTTCATCGTCGGCCTGACCAAGGATCCGCGCGAGCTGCCCACCGTGCTGCTGGACCGCCCGGTGCCGGACTTCTCCCTGCCCGGTCTGCCCGGGCGGGACCCGGCCCTGACCGACCCGGCCGCGATCCAGGGCGAAGTGGTGCTGGTCAACTTCTTCGGCTCGTGGTGTGTGGCCTGCCTGCAGGAACACGCCATGCTCAAGCGCATCCAGGCCGAGGGGCTGGTGCCGCTGCACGGCATCGCGTTCAAGGACCAGCCCGAGGACACGCTGCGCTGGCTGGGCCGGCACGGCGACCCGTACGACGCCGTCGGCTATGACACCACCAACCGGATCGCCATCGAGTTCGGCATCACCGGCGCGCCCGAGACCTTCGTGATCGACAAGGACGGCGTGATCCGTCACAAGCACGTTGGCCCGATCTCGGAAGAGGCCTGGACCAACACGTTGAGACCGCTGATCGAGGACCTGCAGAAGGGATGAGACGGGGCAGACCAGAACCGGCGATGCGGGCCGGACCGGCAGGACGGAAGCAGGGACGCAGGCGCGGCGCGGGCCTCGCGGCCGCGCTGCTCGTGGGCGCCCTGATGCTGGGCGCGGGCGGCCCGGCGGCGGCGGTCCAGCCCGACGAGATGCTGGACGATCCCGCGCTGGAACAGCGCGCGCGCGAGATCAGCCGGGACCTGCGGTGCGTCGTCTGCCAGAACGAGAGCATCGATGAATCCAACGCCGACATGGCCCGGGACATGCGCATCCTGGTGCGCGACCGCCTGCTGGAAGGCGACAGCAACCAGGACGTCAAACAGTACCTCGTCGATCGCTACGGAGACTACGTGCTGCTCAAGCCGCCCTTCAAGCCCACCACCTATGTGCTGTGGTTCGGCCCGGCGCTGATCCTGCTGGGCGGGGTCGCCGCCGCCTATGGCTTTTACCGCCACCGCGCCACCCAGGCGGCCGCGCCGCCGCCGCTCAGCGCCGACGAACAGGCGCGCCTGAACGCCCTGCTGGACGACGATCCCGCCGGCGGTCGCTCCGATGACCATAAACCGGGGGGCGCGGCATGATCGTCTTGTGGTTGATGGTCGCCCTGTTCTCCGCCCTGGTCATGGCGATGCTGATGTTCCCGCTGCTGACCCGGACGTCCGAGGACAAGGGCGGATCGGCGGACCGGGCGGAGTATGACCTGACCGTCTACAAGGACCAGTTGTCCGAGATCGACCGCGATCTGGCCCGCGGCCTGCTGAGCGAGGATCAGGCCGCCGCCGCGCGGCTGGAGGTCCAGCGCCGCATGCTGGCCGCCACCGGCGGCCCGGACGGCGCCAAGGGCGAGGGCGACGGCGCGGCGACCAAGGCCGACGCGGCCCCGATCCGCATGATGGACCTGATTCCCCGCGCCATCGAGCAGGGGCCATGGGGCATCGCCACCCTGGCCGGCGTCATCGCGGTCGTGCCCATGGGGGCGCTGGCGCTCTATCTGGTGATCGGCTCGCCCATGCTGCCGGGCCAGCCGCACGCCCAGCGCATCGCCCTGGCCGCCCAGGAAAGCATGGCCGCGCTCCCCGACGATCTGCGCGAGACCATCGAGATGCTGCAGGCCGTGGTGGAGCAGCGCCCCGAAGAGGCGCAGGCGTGGTTCGAACTGGGCCGGGCCTACCGCCGCGCCGAACAGCACGGCCTCGCGGTCGAGGCCCTGGACCGCGCCCGCGAACTGGGCGTGGGGGCGGAGGACCAGCCGACCCTGATCTCCGAACTGGCCGAATCCCGCCTGCTGAGCGAGCAGGGCCAGATGACCCCGCGCGTGCGCGGCCTGTTCCTGGAGGCGCTGCGCCTCGACCGCACCGAGCCGCGCGCCCGCTTCTATCTGGGCATGGCGGCGGCGCAGGACGGCGAGCCGGCGCGCGCGCTCGCCATCTGGCGCGACCTGTCGGCGGAGTCGCCGCAGGACGCCCCGTGGATGGGCATGCTGCGCCAGAGCATGAGCATGGTCGCGCAGCAGAACGGGATCATGCCGGCCTCGGTCAAGCCCGCCCACCCGCTGGACCTGGAGGCCGGCGCGCCGGTGGAGCGCATCGATCCACCCGCCGCGCCCGAGGGCTCTGCCCAGGGTGGGGGGAGCGCCGAGGGCGGTCCGACCCCCGGTGCGCAGATGCGGGCCGAGGCGGACGCCGGTCGCGCGCCCGGGCAGGGCTTCTCCGAGGACGAGCGCGCCATGATCGAGGGCATGGTGGAGGGGCTCGCCGCGCGCCTGGAGGAGAATCCGGACGACGTCGAGGGCTGGATGCGCCTCGCCCAGTCCTACGGCGTGCTCGGCCGCTGGGACGACGCCGTGGCGGCCAGCGCCCGCGCGCTCGACCAGGCGCCGGAGGACCCGGATGTGCTGGAAGGCCACGCCGACACCCTGATTGCCGCCGCCCAGGCGGCCGGGGAGCCGGACCCGCCGGAGGCGGTGTTCGGCCTGTTCGACACCCTCCTGGAGTCCCGGCCGGACCACCCGAAGGCGCTGTACTTCGTCGGCCTGGGCGCGGCCAAGGACGGCAACGTGGACCGCGCCCGCAGCCTTTGGGAACGGCTGCTGGCCCGCATTCCCGAGGGCGAACCGGCCCACGCCGCCATTCAGCGGCAGCTTGACGCCCTGCCGTCCTCGGCGGACGCGACCCAGTAGCCCCCCAATTCGCACCGGGACGGCGTTGCGCCCATGGACTTCACCGAGGAACAGATCCGGCGTTACGCCCGCCACATCGTGTTGCGCGAGGTGGGCGGTACCGGGCAGGCGCGGCTGTTGTCCGCCCGCGTGCTGGTGGTCGGTGCGGGCGGACTGGGCTCGCCCCTGATTCTGTATCTGGCGGCCGCCGGCGTCGGCACCATCGGCGTCGTGGATGCCGACACCGTGGACCTGTCCAACCTGCAACGCCAGGTGCTGCACGGCGGCGACACCCTGGACCTGCCCAAGGTGGAAAGCGCCCGGCGCGCCGTCGCCCGCCTCAATCCCGACGTCACCCTGGTGCCGCACCCGGTCCGCCTGACCGGGGACACGGTGGCGGACCTGCTGGACGGCTACGACATCGTGTGCGACGGCACCGACAACGCCGAAACGCGCTTCCTGCTCAACGATGCCTGCCACTTCGCCCGCAAGACGCTGGTCTCGGCCGCCGTGCTGCGGTTCGACGGCCAGTTGTCCGTGTACAAGACCCACGCGGGCGGGCCGTGCTACCGCTGCATCTTCCCCACACCGCCGCCGCCCGATGCCGTGCCTTCTTGCGGCGAGGCCGGGGTGCTGGGCGCCGTGGCGGGGGTGATGGGCTCATTGCAGGCCACCGAGGTGGTCAAGGAGATCCTCGGCCTGGGCCGCTCCATGGCCGGTCGGCTGCTGATCCACGACGCGCTCGCCGGCGAGTTCCGCACCATCGCCGTCAAACCGGATCCGGCCTGCCCCCTGTGCGGGCGCGCACCGACGATCACGGACCTGTCGGGTCATGCCGACGTCGGGACCGGCGCGGCCGGATGACCGTGGCGCTGGGCATCCTGGCCGGCGGCCAGGGGCGGCGGATGGGCGGCGCGGACAAGGCGCTGCTGACGCTGGGCGACGGCCGCGCCGCGCTGGATCACCTGTTGGACCGTCTCACGCCCTGGCCGGGGCCGGTGGTGCTGAACGCCAACGGTGACCCCGCGCGCTTCGCCCGTTGGGACCTGCCCGTGGTGGCCGATTCCCTGACCGAGCCCGACGGCGACCCCGCCGGGCCGCTGGCCGGCCTGCTGGCGGTGCTGGAGTGGGTGCGGGCGGGGCACCCGGACGTGTCGGCCGTGGTCACCGTGCCCGTGGACACCCCCCTTGTGCCGCGCGACCTGCGCGACCGGCTCGCGGCGGCCCGGGCGGACGCGGGGGCGGACATCGCCTGCGCGGCCTCGGGCGGGCGGGTCCACCATGCCACCGCCCTGTGGCCGGTCGCGCTTGCGCCCGCTTTGCGCACCGCCCTGGCGGACGAGGGCCTGCGCGCCGTGCGGGCCTGGACCGGGCGGCATCGGGTGGCGCAGGCGCCCTGGGCGGTCGAGCCCGTGGACCCCTTCCTGTCCCTCAACACCCCGGACGACCTTGACCGCGCGCGCCGCCTCACGCCCTCGCCCGTCTGAGCGCGGGCACGCCGGCCAGCCCCACCAGCCCGACCAGTCCGAAGGCGAGTCCCCAGGCGGCGGTGGACTCCCGGCCGCCGGCCAGATCCAGAACAATGCCGAACGCCACCGGCCCCAGAAACGCGGCCCCGAACCCCAGCAGCGAGTGCAGGGCCAGCGTCGCGCCCCGGCGGCCGGCGGGCGCGGTCTCCACCGCCCCCGTGGTCAGCGCCGCCGAATCGAGCTGGATGAGCCCGGCATAGAGGATCGCCAGCCCCGCCACCAGCGGATAGGACAGGCCGCCCGCCAGCCAGCCGAAGCCGAGCGCCGTCACCGCCGAGAGGACCATATAGGCCTGGGTGGTGCGGGCCCGGCCCAGCCGCGTGGCCAGCCTCGCCCCGCCGATGCTGCAGGCCATGGCCACCAGCGCGCCCCAGCTCGCGACCGCGCCCGGCTCCAGCAGGGACCCGGGGCCGCCGGCGGCCGCGCCCCACGGTCCGGCGTCGGCCACCAACGCGAAGCCGAGCACGGCGACCACCCAGGCGCGGAAGGCGAACAGTTCCCACATGTGCGCCACATAGCCCAGGATGTAGCCCATGGCCGCGCGGCTCGCGAGCACCGGGCGGAAATCCAGCAGCGCGCCGCGGGTGCGGGGATCCGCCGGCTGGTCCGGGGCGTGCGGGGCCATCCACGCCACGGTCCCGGCGGCCAGCAGCGCCGCCGCGCCCGAGACCACGAACGCGCCCGGCCAGCCCGCCGCCTCGGCCACCAGCGCGGGCACCAGATAGGACAGCGCGCTGCCCAGGCTGAACGACGCGGTGTACAGCGGCACCGCGCCGGCCCGGCGCGCGGGCGCGATGCGGTCCACCATGACCCGCAGTCCCGGCATGTAGGTGCCGGCCAGCCCGACCCCGGCCAGGGCCCGCAGCGCCAGGGCGCTCCAGAAGCCCTCGGCGAACAGCGCGAAGGCCAGGTTGGCCCCGGCGGCGACCACGGCTCCGGCCACGAACACCCGGCGGGCGTCGAGGCGGTCGGTCAGCGACACCAGCACCGGCGCCGCCACCGCATAGCCCGCGAACAGGATGCCGCCGATCCACCCGGCTTCGGTGTTGCTCAGGTCCCAGTCCCGCATGAACGTGGGCAGCAGGGCGGCGAAGGCGAACACCCCGATCATGCACAGCACCAGGCCCGCGCAGGCGGACAGCACCAGCAGGCGCGGATGGGGGTGGGGGACGGCGGCGGACTCGGTCACGGATGGGTCTTTCGGTGGGCGGCGGGGCGGGGTCGGCCCTGAATTGTGATGGGCAGGCCGGGCCGAAATCGCTACCATGCGCGCGTCACCGTTGCACGCTTCCGATCAGGGAGACGCCCCTCATGGTCCCGAAATCGGGCTACATGTCCGACGAGAAGATCCTGAACCCCATCGAGGATGGGGACATGGACTCCCTGTTCACGCTGCCGCTGTCGTTCATCCCGTTCGAGACGCCGGCGCTCGGTCAGGCGCGGATGATCAAGAACGCTCAGTTGCGCAGCGTGATCGAGCTGTTCCAGGACGTGCAGACCGGCAGCGGTCAGATCGAGATCGCCGACCTGCCCAAGATGATGAACTGGCCGCCCGAAGAGGTGCACCCGGATCACGTCATCATCCGCAAACTGTCCATGCTGCACAGCTACGACGTGTTCTCGCTGCGCATCACCCTGCGCCGGATGGGTGTGCCGCTGACCAACGCGGCGGCCCTGCAACTCTCGCCGGAGAAGAACCAGGAGCTGACCCAGTACATGACCCAGTTCACGCGGCCGCTGATCGCCGAGATCTACGGCAGCGAGAACGTGCAGGTGGAGCGTTTCGAGGACGTGGTGGCCCTGTTCCGCGACCCGGACATCAAGCGGGCGCGCCAGCGCCTGCAGCAGATGGCGGACGCCCTGGGCATCGAGATCATGGAGGTCCCTACGTTCCTGGAAGATTACGGCGACATCTTCCTGTCCCTGTCGTACTACAAGCAGTGCCTGGACCGCCTCGCGCCACTTCTGGAAGTGTTCATCAACTCGATGTACGACATCCGCAAGAACTATCAGCTTCGCCAGGACCAGAACCTGTTGCGCTCCTGCGACATGATCGAGAACACCATCAACGAACTGACGGCCGCCATCACCGGCCGCTTCGAGAATTTCGAGCGATCCACCAAGGCCATGTGGGAGGACATATCCGCCGACCGCTTCCAGAAGGTCAAGGACCTGATCCAGGCCTATCACATCACCATCGGCGGCGTGCTGTGCGGCCTGACGGTGAAGATGAACGCCTGGGTGCGGCTGTTCCCCAAGCCGACCACCGGCGGGCCGGTCAAGCGCTCCGAATTCATCATGTCGGACATCCGCCAGGGCCTGAACAACATCACCAAGATCGAGGATTCGGCGCCCATGATGGCGTCGCTGGCGTAGGGGCGTCTTGGCGGCGCGACGGCACCATCCGGAAGACCAAACGCTGAAAGCCGGGCCTAAAAAAGCCCGGCTTTTCAACGACGTGCTGAATGGTAAGTAATTTGGCGTCCCCTAGGGGATTCGAACCCCTGTTGCCGCCGTGAGAGGGCGGTGTCCTAGGCCTCTAGACGAAGGGGACTGAAGGCCAGACGCGGTTTGTACGGCGGCGCCGGGGGGTCTGTCAACAGCCGCAACGCGCGGTGCCGCGCTTTCCCATGCACAGCGGACCGGCCCGGTCGGGTGCGCTGTGCGGCCACCTCTCTCGGCCCCTTTTGCCCCGCATTGTCTTCGGATGGGCGCGGCGGGTTGGTCGGGCGCGTGCGCTACCGGGACAGACCGGGCATGGTCGCCACCTCGGCCGCGACGGTCGGCAGCGGGGTCAGGGCGCCGTCGGGCAGCAGGCATACGCTGTCCAGGATGGCGCCGCTCAGCCGGTCCACCCGCACGCTCGGCTGGCCGCCCGCCTCGGTGCAGGCCGCCACCTCGCCCCCGGACGCCTGGTACAGGCCCGGCATCAGCGGCAGCGGCAGGCCCAGCACGGCCGCCGACCGTCCGCCCCGGGGCGGCATGCGCTGGAACGCGGCCGGCAGGCCCTTGGGGGCCTCGGCGTCGTCCTCGCCCTCGACGACCACCGGCGGCGGCGGCGCCTCCACCGGCGCTTCGGCATCGGGCGGGGGCGGCGGTCCGTCCCCGGCGGAGGCGACGAGGTCCATCATCATGGCCCGGGTCTCCACCGACAGATAGGGCACGCCGGCGATGGCGGTCAGGGTGGTGTTGCACCAGGGACGCAGCGGCGCGTTGGGCCCAAGGTCGCGGGGCGCCCAGACCTGATACGCGCCATGCGCGAGGCGGCGCAGGTAGATGCTCTCCATGGGCTCGGGGAAGCTGGCGGCCATGGGCTCCAGCCGGGCGGCGCAGGCCTGAGCCTCGACCTCGCTGATGACGATGGGGGGCGCATCGGCGGGCGTTTCGCCCTCGTCAGCCCCCTCGGCCCCCCCGGCTCCGGGCGCGGCGTCCGGTGCGTCCGCCGTGGTCTCCGGGGTCGCGTCCTCGGGCATCGCGGTCTGGGCCGCGGCCGGAAGCGCCAGACCGCCGGCCAGAGTCGCGGCCAGCGCCAGCCTTACCACCAGGGCCCTGCGGCCCGGGCTTGTCCGCCCGACGCCCATCATTGCCGGTCCTCCCGCCGATCCGGTTTGGTCCACATCGTGTCTACCGGAGCCACGCCCACGTGTCGAGGCCGTCGCCCAGGCACACCGGGCGGATCAGGTGGTGGATGTGGACGGACGCGGGTGCGGCGGCGGCGCGCCGCCCGGCTGGGCGGGCCGGCGGCCATAGAGCTGCTCGGCCCGGCGCTCGAACGCGGCCACCATGCGGCGCACGGCCTCGTTGAACAGTGCGCCCATGATCCTCTGCAGGAACGCCGACTTGAACTCGAAGTCCACATAGAAGTCGATGACGGTGCCGCCCTCGACCTTCTCGAAGATCCAGTGATTGTTCAGGTACTGAAACGGCCCTTCGGCATAGGACACGTCGATCCGGTTGCCGCTGGTCAACTGGACCCGCGACGTAAAGCGTTCCCGCACCATCTTGAAGCCGATCACCAGGTCCGCATAGAACACGTCCCCTTCGCGTTTCTTGATGCGCGAGGCCAGGCACCACGGCAGGAACTTGGGGTACTTCTCCACGTCCGCGACGAGGTCGTACAGCTCCCAGGGTTCATAGGGCAGGAATCGCTTTTCGCCGTGTGTGGGCATGGGATCAGGCGGTCCTCAGGCGATCGAGTCGGGACTGACGCAGCGCGGCGAAGTCCCGGTCGGCGTGATAGGAGGAGCGGGTCATCGGCGTCGCGGAGACCAGCAGGAAGCCCTTGGCGCGGGCGGCGCGGGCGTAGTCCTCGAACGCCTCCGGCGTGATGTACTCGGCGACGGCGACGTGCTTGCGGGTCGGCTGCAGGTACTGGCCGATGGTCAGGAAGTCCACGTCGGCGGCGCGCAGGTCGTCCATGACCTGCCAGACCTCCTCGCGGGTCTCGCCCAGCCCGACCATGATGCCGGACTTGGTGAAGACCTGGGGCGCCAGTTCCTTGGCCCGCTGCAACAGGCGCAGGCTGGCGAAATAGCGCGCCCCCGGGCGGATGGACGGGTACAGCCGGGGCACGGTCTCCAGGTTGTGGTTGAACACCTCCGGCGGGCTTTCCATGACGACTTCGAGCGCGCCCGGCTTGTCGCGGAAGTCCGGGGTCAGGATTTCCACCGTGGTCTCGGGCGCCGCGGCGTGGATACCGGCGACGCAGCGCTGGAACTGGCGCGCCCCGCCGTCGGGCAGGTCGTCGCGGTCCACCGAGGTGATGACCACATGCTTCAGGCCCATGGAGGCCACGGAGTCCACCACCCGGTCCGGCTCGCCCTCGTCCAGGGCGTCCGGCCGGCCGGTGCGCACGTTGCAGAACGCACAGGCCCGCGTGCAGGTCTCGCCCAGGATCATGAACGTGGCATGGCGGCGCTGCCAGCACTCGCCGATGTTCGGGCAGGCGGCCTCCTCGCACACGGTGGCGAGCTTCTTGTCCCGCATCAGCCGGCGCACTTCGGCGGCCTCGCGCGAGGTGGGCGCCTTGGCCCGGATCCAGTGCGGCTTGCGCGGCGAGGCCTGGTCGGGCCGCCGGGCCTTCTCCGGATGGCGCGGGCGGGCCGCGCGGGCCTCCTCGGCTGTCTCAGCCTCTGGGGCCTCCGGGGTCGCGTCCCGGGCTGCCGATGTCATGCTCATGTCATTCATGATGCTAGAAATGGATGGCCCGTCCGTAGGCGTCAAGAACGGACTCGTGCATCATCTCCGACAGGGTGGGGTGCGGGAACACGGTGTGCATCAACTCGGCCTCGGTCGTTTCCGTGGTCATGCCCACGGCGTAGCCCTGGATCAGCTCGGTGACCTCGGCCCCGATCATGTGCGCACCCAGCAACTCGCCCGTGCTGGCGTCGAACACGGTCTTGACCATGCCTTCGGGCTCGCCCAGGGCGATGGCCTTGCCGTTGCCCATGAAGGGGAAGCGGCCCACGCGCACCATGCGGCCCTGCTCCTTGGCCTGCGGCTCGGTCAGGCCGACGCTGGCGATCTGGGGGTGGCAATAGGTGCAGCCGGGGATGTGGTTGGTGTTCAGCGGATGCACGTCCGGCACGCCGGCGATCTTCTCGACGCAGATCACACCCTCGTGGCTGGCCTTGTGGGCGAGCCAGGGCGGCCCGGTCAGATCGCCGATGGCGTAGACGCCGGGCTCATCGGTGCGGCTCCAGTCGTCGGTGATGACGTGGCTGCGGTCCACCCGGACCTTGGTCTTCTCCAGGCCCAGGTTTTCCACGTTGCCGACGATGCCGACGGCCAGGATGACCCGATCCACGGTGATCTCGCGCGCCTTGCCGTCCGGCCCCTTCAGGGTGCAGGTGACGGAGTCGGACCCGCGTTTCAGGTCGGTCACGGTGGTCGCGGTATGAATCCGCATCCCCTGTTTCTCGAACGCCTTGCGGGCGAAGGCGGAGATCTCCGGGTCCTCCACGGGCAGGATGCGGTCCATGACCTCCACGACCGAGGTCTCGGCGCCCAGTTCGTGAAAGAAACTGGCGAACTCGATGCCGATGGCGCCGGAGCCGACCACGAGGAGGGATTTCGGCATGGCCTTGGGGACCATGGCCTCCTTGTAGGTCCAGACCAGTTTGCCGTCCGGCTCCAGGCCCGGCAGGGTGCGGGCGCGGGCGCCCGTTGCCAGGATGATGTGATCGGCCTTCAGGTCGGCCACGCCCTGGCCGTCCTTGGTGACCGACAGCCGGCCGCCGCCCTGAAGCGTGCCGTGGCCGTCGAACACCGTGACCTTGTTCTTCTTCAGCAGGTGCGTCACACCCCGGGTGAGTTGCCCGGCGACGGCGCGCGAGCGCTTGACCACGGCCGGCAGGTCCACGCGCAGGTTGTCCGCCGCCAGCCCGAAGTGGGCGGCGTGGCGCATGATGCGGTGCGCCTCGGCGGAGCGCAGCAGGGCCTTGGTCGGGATGCAGCCCCAGTTCAGGCAGATGCCGCCCAGGTGCTCGCGTTCCACCACGGCGGTCTTCAGGCCCAACTGGGCGGCGCGGATGGCGGCGACGTAGCCACCGGGGCCGCCACCGACGACGATCACGTCAAAGGTCGTTTCGCTCACGCGTTTAGCCTCCCGGGTCGGGGAATGGGGTCAGGGGGACTTTCGGCCGAAAGCCCGAGTGCTCCGATCCGTCATACCTCTGATGAGAGCGCCGCTCCAGGCCGAACCGGGATCCGCTGCCGTGCCGGGTGGAGGGACTCGTCTCAGGCGACCCGCCCACCGTGTCCTCGCTGTCCAGAAAACCACCAAGGCACCAAGGTGGTGTCGTGATGCCGGGCGGGAGTTTCACTCCCGCCCCGAGCGTTATCATCCCCATCCGTTGGGCGAAACGGTCCGGACGGGGCTGCAAGCCCCGTCCGGCATGCAGAAAGCCTGTCCCTTCGACTCCTTGAGGTGCGTGAGGGCTGCGCTCCAGGCCGAACCGGGGCTTCTACACATTGGGCCGGCCTCAGAACCCGTCCAGGGTCGCCCCACCGATCACCGCCGGGGCCGAGGGGACAGGCCGCACCAGTCGGCCATGAACAGCGCCAGCACGGTGGCCACCTGCATCATGCTGTCGATGGACACCGACTCGTCGATGCCGTGGATGTGGGTCGCCTCCGGCCCGTAGCAGGTGGCCGGGATGTCCCCGTAAAGCTGGAAGAAGCGCGCATCCGTGGTCGCGGTGCAGGCCAGCCGGTCGATGGGCGAACCCATGACGCGGGCGTGCAGATCCGAGAGCAGCGTCATCATGGGGTGGTCCGGGTCCATCACGCAGCCCTCGGCCTGGAAGCCCTGGTAGGACACGTCGGCCGTGATCCCCCGCAACCGCGGGTCATCCGCCAGCGCGGCGGCGATGGTGCCTTCCAGGGCGGCGCGCACCTCGTCCAGCGGCATGCCGGGATAGAACCCCAGGCGCACGTCGATGACGGCTTCGGCGGCGACGCTGGAGGCCCAGTCCCCGCCCGCGATGCGGCCCAGGTTGAAGTTCACCGGGTGGGCATGGTCCGCGTACAGCGGATGGCGGTGGTCGGGCGCGTTCCACGCCGCTTCCAGCGGGTGCAGGGCGTCGAACAGCCGGTAGGCGGCCTCGATGGCGTTGAGCCCGGCCGAGGTGTCCAGCACGTGCGCCGGCTTGCCCGCCACCCGGATGCGCGCCCACATGACACCCAGTTGCCCGACCAGCAGCGACTGGGCGAAGGGTTCGGGGATGATGGCCGCATCGGCGGTGTAGCCCCGGGCGAGGCAGGCCAGGGCGCCGTTGCCGGTGCACTCTTCCTCGATCACGGATTGCAGGATCACCGGCGCGGCCGGCTCCAGGCCCAACTCGGCCAGCGCCAGGAAGGCCATGCAATAGGCCACGATGCCGGCCTTCATGTCGCCGCTGCCGCGTCCGAACACCCGGCCGTCCCGCACCACGGGTTCGAACGGCGGGTCGGTCCACAGCCGCTCGGACCCGGGCGGCACAACGTCGATATGCCCATTCAGGATCAGCGAGCGACCGCCCGGCGCGGGCGCGGCGGGCCGATGCACACCGACCACGTTCTCCCGCCCGGCGTAGCTGTCCAGCACCGGCGGCGAGAAGCCGGGCCGGTCGCGGATGGCGTCCAGGTCCACGGCGAAGCGGTCCACGTCCAGGCCCATGCCGCCGAACAGGCCGGTCATCAGGTCCTGTGCGCCCTGCTCGCGGCCCATCTGGCTGTCCTCGCGCACCAGGGCGCACAGCAGCGAGACGGCGGCGTCCCGCTGCGCCGCGACGGCCTCGGCGATGGCCGGGCCGTGCTGCCGGGTGGGAGTCATCGCGGCGCCTCCGGGTTGGGGACGGACAGGGTGGGGCGCTCAGGCGCCAGCGCCGCCGCGGTCACGCCCTTTGCGGCGACATCGTCCGGCAGGGCCTCGCCCAGCGCCAGCGCGGCGGCCGCCCGGGCCAGCCCGACGGCGGTCTGGATGCCGTAGCCGCCCTGGCCCGCGAGCCAGAAGAAGCCGGACGCGCCGCCCGCGTCGGGCTCGGGCGCGAACCCGGCCACCGGCACGCCGTCCGGCACGAAGCTGCGCAGCCCGGCCCAGGTGGCGCGCGGGCGCTCCACCGTGTGGGTGGTGATGCGCTGGAAGCGGTCCACGGCGACGGCCACGTCCTCCAGCTCCGGTTGCACGTCCTGCGGCGGCACCGGGGTGGCGTCGGCGGGCGAGAGCAGCAACCGCCCGGCATCGGGCTTGAAGTACACCGTGTCGTCCAGATCGCCGGTCATGGGCCAGCCGGCCACGGAGGCCCCGGCGGGCGCATCCACCAGCAGGGCGGTGCGGCGTTTGGGCGTCAGGCCCAGGGGACGCACACCGGCCAGCCCGGCGACCTCATCGGCCCAGGCCCCGGCGGCGTTGACGACCACGGGCGCCTCGCAGACCGCGCCGCCCCGCGTGGCGACCCGCCACACGCCGCCCGCATGGGACAAGGCGGCGGCCTCGGCCCCGGCCAGGACGCGGCCGCCCATGCGGCGCAGCCCCTTGAGAAACCCCGTGTGGAGCGCATCCACGTCCATGTCCCGCGCCCCGGGCTCCAGAGCCCCCGACGTGAACACGCCGGGGCGCAGGATGGGCACGGCCTCCAGCAGAGCGGCCGCGTCCAGGTGCTCCATGGTGCCCGGGCCGCCGCCGGCGCAGGCCTCGTCCACCAGGGCGTCGATCGCCTCGTCCTGCCCGGGCAGACCCATGGCCAGCAGGCCCCGGGGGGTGAGCAGGGGGACCTCGGTGAAGCCGTCCGGCGGCGCGTCCAGGAACGCCCGGCTGGCCGCGGACAGGCGGCGCACCAGGGGCGGGCCGTAGGTCTCGCTGAACAGGGCGGCGGACCGGCCCGTGCTGTGGTAGCCGGGCTGGTCCTCGCGCTCCAGCAGCAGCACCGAGACCCCGCGCCCGGCCAGCGCGTAGCCCACGGAGGCGCCGGCCATGCCCGCGCCCAGAATGAGGATGTCGGCCGTCTCAGTGGCGGTCTCAGTCATGGCGGCGGCCCTCCTGGAAGCCGCTCAGCGCGGCGTGCAGGCACGGGCCGAGGGAGTCGGACAGGTAGCCGCCCTCCTGCACCAGCACCGTGGGCAGGCCCAGGGCGCCGATGCGGTGCCCGGCGGCGCGGAAACCCTCCGGGCTGACCTTCAGGCCGCCGAAGGGATCGTCCGCGCTGGCGTCCAGACCCAGGGCCAGCACCAGCGCGCCGGGGGCGAAGGCGTTGATGCGGGCCAGCGCGGCATCCAGCGCGGCCAGCCACGGCCCGTCCGGCGTGCCCAGGGGCAGCGGCAGGTTCAGGTTGGCGCCGAGGCCGGCGCCCGTGCCGCGTTCGGCCGCATGGCCCCAGAAGAAGGGGTAGAAGTCCAGCGGGTCGGCGTGCAGCGACACCGTCAGGACGTCCCCCCGGCCATAGAAGATCGCCTGCGTGCCGTTGCCGTGGTGCAGGTCGATGTCCAGCACCGCGACCCGGTCATGGCGGGCGCGCAGGTGCTGGGCGGCGATGGCGGCGGTGTTCAGGTAGCAGAAGCCGCCCGTCAGGTCCGCCGCCGCATGGTGCCCGGGCGGGCGGCACAGGGCATAGGCGTGACGGGCGCCGCCCCGCACCACATCCGCCGCCGCCACGGCGCATTGGGCGCTGCGGTAGACGGCGGCCCAGGTCTGCGCCGTCACCGGGCAGGCGGTATCGCCCAGATGAAAGCCCGCCTGCCCTACGGGTGAGCGCGGATAGGGGCCGTCACGGCGGTCCGGGTGGACGTTGGGCAGCACATCGCGGCTGCCGCCCAGGCTCTGCCAGCGGCCGTGGATGGTCTGCAGGAACTGCAGGTACTCGGCCGTATGGACGGCGGCCAGCGGGGTGAGGCCGAAATCACGCGGCGCGGACACCGGCAGGCCCAGACCGGCGGCGACCTCGACGAACACGTCGGCGCGGGCCGGCACCTCCGGGCAGGGCCGCCACGCCCCGGAGACCAGGAACGTGTCCGGCGCGTGGGACTTCTGAACGGGATCGAAAAAGGCATGCATGACCACGATACTCCACCCGGACCCTGACCGTTTGCGCCCCGCCCGGGGCGCGCGGGCAGCCTACGGGGTCCGGGGCCGGGGAAAAAGGCTAGAACGCCACCCGGTCGCCGCCCTTCAGGCCGAGCCGGGCGCGGGCCTCGGCGGGCGTGGCGACGGGGCGGCCCAGGCCCTCCAGCACCTGCCGGATGCGGCGGACCTGCTGGGCGTTGCTCTCGGCCAGAACACCCTTCTCCAGGAAAAGGTTGTCCTCCAGGCCGACGCGGACGTTGCCGCCCATGGCCGCCGCCATGGTCGCGAGCGGCACTTGATGGCGGCCCACGCCCAGGACCGAGAACTGATAGTCGTCCCCGAACAGCTTGTCCGCCGTGCGCTTCATGGTCATCAGAGTGTCCGGATCGGCCCCGATGCCCCCCAGGATCCCCAGGCAGAACTGCAGGAACAGCGGCGGTTTGGCAATGCCCCGGTCCACGAAGTGCGCCAGCGTGTACAGGTGGCCCAGGTCGTAGCACTCGTACTCGAACCGGGTGCCGTGGCCGGTCCCCAGGGCGTGGTGCAGCACCTCGATATCCTGGAACGTGTTCTTGAACACGAAGTCCCGGCTGGCCTCCAGGAACGCCGGCTCCCACGGGTGTTTCCAGTCGGACCAGCGGTCGAGCGCCGGAAACAGCCCGAAGTTCATGGTGCCCATGTTGCACGAGGCCATCTCGGGCGCGGCATGGTCGGCGGCCTGCATGCGCTGTTCCACCGTCATGGGCATGCCGCCGCCGGTGGAGATGTTCACCACCGCATCGGTGGCCTGCTTGATGCGCGGCAGGAAGCGCATGAACACGTCCGGGTCGGGCGAGGGTTGGCCGGTCTCCGGATCGCGGGCGTGCAGGTGCAGGATGGCCGCGCCGGCCTCGGCGGCTTCGATGGCCGCCTCCGCGATCTCGTCTGGCGTGATGGGCAGGTGCGGGCTCATGGTCGGCGTATGAACCGAGCCCGTGACAGCGCAGGTGATGATGACGGGAGTCGTCATAGCCCCAACTCCCATTCCAGCACCTCCAGGGCGTCGGTCAGGGGATCCATGATCTCGTCGATCTCCGGTTCGGTCAGGATCAGGGGCGGGCAGACCATCACGTGATCGCCCACATAACCGCCCCGGGTGCGCCGCCAATACACGATCAGGCCCCGGTCGTAGGCCAGGTCCACCAGCCGCGCCGCCGCCATCCGGTCGGGCGGCAGCGGGTCCATGGTCTCGCGGTCGGCGACCAGTTCCAGCGCCAGCAGCAGGCCCTTGCCGCGCACGTCGCCGATGAAGCCGAAGCGGTCCATCAGCGCCGTCAGCCGCGCCTTCAGCAGGTCCCCGATGCGGGCCGCGTTGCCGGAGAGATCACGGCGCACGGTCTCGCGCAGCACCGCGAGCCCGGCCGCACAGGCCAGCGGGTTGCCGGCGTAGGTGTAGCCGTGGATGAAGCCGCCGTGGTCCATGACGGCCTCGACCACCTTATCCGACGCCACCATGGCGCCCAGCGGCGCATAGCCGGCCGCGAACCCCTTGGACAGCGCGATCAGGTCCGGCACGAGGCCCCAGTGCTCGCCGGCCAGGAAGGCCCCGGTGCGCCCGGCGCCGGTCATGACCTCGTCGTGGATCAACAGCACGCCGTAGTGATCGCAGATCTCGCGGATGCGCGGATAGTAGCTGTCGGGCGCCACCAGCGCGCCGGTGGAGGCCCCGCCGACCGGCTCCATGATGAACGCAAGCACCGTCTCCGGCCCCTGGCGCAGGATCTCCGCCTCCAGCATGTCGGCGTAGCGCCGGCCGCGCTCTTCCATCGTCAGGCCGTCGCGATCCAGATAGCAGGTCGGCGCCGGGATCTTCGGCATCTCGTGCATCATGGGGGCGAAGGGCGCGGTCATGGTGGTGTAGCCGGTGACCGCCAGCGCCCCCAGGGTGGCCCCGTGGTAACTGGGATAGCGCGAGATCACCTTGAAACGGTTGCCCTCGCCGATGGCCAGGGCGTATTGCCGCGCCAGCTTCAGGCAGCTTTCCACGGCCTCGGACCCGCCGGAGACGAAGAACACCCGGTCCAGCCCGGGCGGGCTCAGCCCGGCCACCAGCCGGGCGAGCTGCTCGGCCGGCGCATTCTCGAAATGCAGCCGATAGCCGAAGGTGGACTTCTCCATCTGCTGGCGCATGGCCTCCAGCACCACGGGGTCGGAATGGCCGATGTTGCTGACCATGGCGCCGGACGAGCCGTCCAGGTAGCGCTTGCCGGTGACGTCCCACATGTGGACGCCCTGGGCGCGGTCCAGCAGGGGCCGGCGTTGGCGGGACTGGTAGAACAGGTGCGAGCGCGCCGGGCCGGCGTCCATGTCGGGGACGGCGGGGGCGTAGTCCTCCGGCGCTTCGGGCACCGGGGACGGCGTAGTGGGCACGTGGTCCATGGGGACCCCCCTTGAGATCGGGACCGTGAGATCGGGACAGGCGGCGGAACGACAGCGGGCCGTCATCCCGGCGGACGAAAAGGTTGACCTTTTTGTCGACCGGCCGGCCCGACTGGGCCGGCGCCGCGAAGCGGCGGAGGCGATGAACCGGACGAGTCCGGTTCATCGCCGCGCAGTATCAAAGGGCCAACGGCCGGCGGCGCGCCCGCCACGGCGGCCACTGGGTTTCCTCGCTCACGGCGCGCGGCAGGCGGTGCGGACCGATCCGGGTCATGATGACCGGCCCTTACGCATCGGCATCGCCGTCGAGCAACACGCAGTCGTCGCCGCGCACGCGGATCCAGACCTCGCTGCCCTCGGGGAAGGGGGCGCGGTCGATGGGGTTGATGGCCTGCAGCTCCACGCCCGCCCCGGGGTCTCCGTCGGCCCCGGTGGTGGTCAGGAAGTAGCGCGCACTCTGGCCCAGGTAGTCCACGGTCTTGACCCGCGCGGTCATCAGGCTGGTGCCCGGGGCCGGGTCGTGGCGGTCGGCGAGCAGCAGGCGTTCGGCCCGCATGACCAGCCGCACGCGCTCGCCCTCCGGCCGGCCGGCGCGGTCGCGGGTGTGGCACAGGATGGTGGCGCCCGCGTCGGTGATGACCTTGACGAAGCCGCCCTCCTCGCCGGCCACCCGGCCGGGCAGGATGTTGGAGTGCCCCAGGAAGTCGGCGACGAAGGCGCTGGCGGGCTCGTTGTAGACCAGATCGGGCGGCCCCATCTGCTCGACCCAGCCGCTGTTCATGACCACTAGGGTGTCGGACATGGCCAGGGCCTCCGACTGGTCGTGGGTGACGAACACGGTGGCGATGCCCAGTTCGCGCTGGATGCGCTTCAGTTCGACGCGCATTTCCTCGCGCAGGTTGGCGTCCAGCGCGGACAGGGGCTCATCCAGCAACAGCACATCCGGCTGGATGACGATGGCGCGCGCCAGCGCAATGCGCTGCTGCTGCCCGCCGGAAAGCTGGTTGGGGCGGCGGTCCTCCACATGCGGCAACTGCACGAGCTGGAGGGCGTCCTTCACCCGCCTCTTGACCTCGTCGCGGGGCACATCGCGGTACTTCAGGCCGAACGCCACGTTGTCGAACACGCTCTTGTGCGGGAACAGGGCGTAGTTCTGGAACACCAGGCCCAGGTTGCGCTTGTGGATCGGCACTTCGGTGACCGACTTGCCCTTGATGCGGATGTCGCCCTCGGTCGGGTCCAGCAGCCCGGCGATCATGCGCAGCGTGGTGGTCTTGCCGCAGCCGGACGGCCCGAGCAGGGTGACGAACGACCCCTCCGGCACGGTCAGGTCGGTCTTGCGCACCGCCACGAACTCGGCGAAGCGCTTCTCCACGTCCCGCAGTTCGACGGCGTTCTGGTTGGCATCGGTCATGGGCGGTGAGTCCGTGGCGTCGTTGGTTTCGCCGTCATTGCCGGGCGGGAGTTGCACTCCCGCCCGGACCCGTTTCAGTCCGCACCCGGTCGGCAAACGCTTCCGGACGGGGGTTCAACCCCCGTCCGGCCCGCGCAGGCAGACGAGCGGCTGCCTCAGTACCCCTTCTGGACGCGACCGAAGGTCTTGGACCAGTCGGCTTCGTTGCTGTTCCAGTAGTCGGGATCGAAGAAGTTCAGCGACTCCAGCGTGCCCGTCGGATCGAACGCCGGCAGCGAGGTCACCGACTCCGGCAGGTCCACCTTGTTCGGGTCCAGCGCCGGCGGGTAGTTCTGGCCCTCGGCGACCGCGATGGCGACTTCCGGTTCCAGCATGAAGTTCAGCAGCTCTTCGCAGGCGGCCATGGGGCTGCCCTTCATGACGAACAGGCATTCCTGCCAGGCGAGGCCGCCGGGCGGGTCCAGATAGCCGATGTCGTGGCCCTGCTCCTGCAGCGCCTTGACGCGGCCGGACCAGGCTTCGGTGACGTAGATTTCTTCCTCGGCGAGCAGGCTCATCAGTTCGGCGCCGGATCCCCAGTACTTCAGCAGCAGGTCGCGGTGCTCGCGCAGCTTGTCCCAGACGGCGTCCATGTCCTCGATGCCGTTGGGGTCCTGGTCGGTCTGCAGGGCGGCATACCAAATGCGGGTTTTCCACTCGCCCCAGCCGCCGATCTTGCCCTTGAACTCGGGCTTCACCAGCAGGTTCGCCCCAAGCTCTTTGGCCTCGTCGTCGCTGACGTGCTTGCGGTTGTAGGCGATGCCGGTGGTGCCATAGTCGTAGGGCGCGGCCGACAGGTTGCCGCCGGTGATCTTGCGGAACGGCGTCTGCAGCGTGCCGATGACCAGATCCAGGTTGGGGATGTTGGCCTCGTCCAGGGTCGTGGACAGGTCGAGGTTGTGATAGCGCGCGTAGTCGAACACGCCAGACAGGTGGGCGATGTTGAATTCGCCGGGCTGGCTGGCGCGCACCCGGGCCAGGTATTCGTCGGCGCCGCCGAAGGTGCCGTCCACGACCTCAATCCCGGTCTTCTCGGTGTAGGGCTCGAAGGCGTATTCGCGGAAGGCCTCCGACACGACCCCGCCCCAGCCGTCGAAGCGCACCTGGTCGGGGGTCGCGGCGCGGGCCTTTCGGGACAGGGCCGCCATCGGACCGCCGACGAGGCCGACGGACAGGCCGGCCGCCCCCAGCAGGGTCAGGAAGCCGCGACGGTCGATGTCGCCGTTGCGATAGCGCTCCAGCAGGCGCTGATACCGGGTCGTGTCATCCATGGCTTGGTCTCCTCGGTTGGACTGTGAACGCTCGCCTGAACGGGGGTCACCGCGATCCGGACGCCATGCCGGCCGCCAGCCGGCGGGCCAGGGCCGCGCCCAGCAGCGGCAGGGCGACGGTGAACACCACCATCACCGTGCCGAGCGCGTTGATCTCGGGACTGATGGAGTTGCGCAGCATGGCGAAGATCTGCGTCGGCACCGTCTCCACCCCGCCCGGTTTCCAGAACAGGGTGCCGGTGATGTCGTCGAACGAGATGGTGAAGGCGAACAGGCTGCCGGCCATCACGGCGGGCAGCATCAGGGGCAGGGTCACGCGGCGGAAGGTCTCGAAGGCGTTGGCCCCCAGGCTCATGGCCGCTTCCTCGTATTCCCGGCGGATGCCCACCAGCCGCGCCTGCACCACCAGCACCACGAACGGCAGGGTGAAGATCACATGGCCCATCAGCAGCAGGAAGAAGCTGCGCGGCACATCCAGGAAGCGCAGGAACAGCAGCAGGGCCACGGCCAGCACCACTTCGGGCACCAGGATGGGCGCGATCAGGGCGGTGGAGATCAGGCGCTTGCCGGGGAAGTCGTAGCGCACCATGGCCAGGGCGGCGAGCACCCCCATGGTGGTGGAGATGATCGCCGTCAGCAGCCCCAGCACCACCGAGGTCTGGAAGGCGCGCACGATGGCGTCGTTCTCGATCAGCGCGATGAACCAGCGCGGCGACAGCCCCTCCATGGGGAAGCTGCCGAACTGGTTGGCGTTGAACGACAGCAGCATGACCACCGCGATGGGCGCGAACATGAACAGGTAGACCAGCACGGTGCCGAGGCGGATCGCGGTCCAGGCGAGGCTCATGGGCGTGTCTCCTCCTCGGTCCCGGCTAGCGGAAGCTCTTGGCGATCTGGTCGATGCCCAGGAAGCGGCTGTAGACCATCACCAGCGTGCCCAGCAGCGCCAGCAGCAGCAGCGACAGCGCCGAGCCCAGCGGCCAGTTGAGCTGGGTCACGATGGCCTCGTAGACCAGATTGGCGAACATGGCGTTGCGCGGGCCGCCCAGCACCATGGGGGTGATGTAGGTGCCCGCCCCCAGCACGAAGCACAGCAGCGCCCCGGCGGCCAGCCCGGGCACGGACAGCGGCAGCGTGACCTCGCGGAAGGCCTGCCAGCCGGTGCAGCCCAGCGACCGCGCGGCGTCGGCCAGACTGCGGTCGATGCCGTCCAGGCTGACGTAGATGTTCAGGATCATGAACGGCAGCAGGAAGTGGACCAGGCCCAGGATCACCGTGGCCTCGTTGTAGAGCATCTGGATCGGCTCGGTGATGATCCCCAGCGCCATCAGCGTGCTGTTCACCGCGCCCGACACACCCAGGATGTTGATCCAGGACATGGTGCGGATGATGTAGCTGACCCAGAAGGGCAGCATCAGCAACAGCAGCAGCAGGGTCTTGTGACGGGTCGGCGTGTACGCGATGAAATACGCCGGGATGTAGCCCACGACGGCGCAAATGATCGTGGAAATGGCGGCGATGCGAAGCGTCTGGAACAGGATGTCGTGATAGAAGCTGTCCGTCAGCACCTCTTCCCAGTTGTCCAGGAAGAAGCCCACCTGCTCCGCCCCGACCGCCGTGCGCAGCCAGAACGAATAGACCACGATGAACAGGGTCGGGATCACCAGCAGCAACAGCACCGAGACCAGCGCCGGCGACAGCAGCAGCCAGGGGCGACGGTCGAACGTCTGCGCCTCGGATGCGGATGCGGTCATGTGGTCGCCTCCCCCTGCGGCCCCGCGCGGATCCCGGTTCTGGTCCGGGCCGGTCCTGCCCGCCGGCGGGCCTCGCCGCGCGCGATGGTCGTCGGCCGGACAGCCCTGCTTCCCGCGAATATCACGCCTGCGGACTCGACATAGGGCAAATAGATATGCTTGATGCCGGGCATAGATCTGATGAATGGAGAGGCCCCATGGTGCCCCCCGGACAGGACCTCGATGCCCCCGGTCCCGCCGCGCCGCCCGCCTCCGTCGGGGTCACGGCGCCGGACGCCATGGTGCGGCGCGAGTTCGACTGGAACCTGCTTCACACCTTCATGGTGATCGTCGAGGAAGGCTCGATCACCCGCGCCGCCAACCGCCTGCTGCTGCGCCAGCCGAGCGTGAGCACGGCCCTGAAGCGGCTGGAGGACCGGCTGGGACAGCGCCTGATCGACCGCGCGCCGGGCCGCTTCGAGCTGACCGACGCCGGCCGGGTGTTGTACCGCGAATGCCGCGACATCTGCGGGGCGATCGGCCGCCTGGGCCACCTGCTGACGGCGGGCGAGGCGGAGTTGTCCGGCCACATCCGCCTTCTGCTGGCCAGCCACGTGGTGTTCCCGCCGCTGGACGCGGTGCTGGCGGACTTCCACGCCGCGCACCCCCTGGTCACCCTGGAATGCGAGGTCGCCCGCTCCAGCGTGGTGGTCCAGACCGTGCTGTCCCGGCAGGCGAGCGCCGGCATCTGTCTGGTGGCCCGACCCCATCCGCATCTGGCCTACCGCCGCCTGTTCCGCGAGCACTTCGGCTTCTTCTGCGGCCCGTCGCACCGCCTGTTCGGACGCACGGACCTGACGGTGGCGGATCTGCGGGACGAGCCGGTGGTCTCGTTCAACACCGACAGCCCGACGGATGCCCTGCGCGCCATCGCCCTGCTGCGCGCCCGCCATGATCTCAACGGGCGCACGGTGGGGCGGTCGTCGAACCTGGAGGAGGTGCGGCGCATGATCGTCGCCGGGCTGGGGGTCGGGCCGCTGCCGATCCACGTGGCCGAGCGCGACGTGCGCGAGGGGCTGCTGTGGCGGCTGCCGCCCTGGGACGACACCGCGGGACCGGGCGGCCCGGCGCCGGTGGACATCTTTCTTGTGACCAACCCCCGCACCACCCTGTCCCAGGCCGAGCGCCTGTTCCTGGCCATGCTCAACGCCCGCGTGGACGCCGCCCCGGGCGGGGTGTTCGTGTACCCGACCGGGACGACGCGGGCGCCATCCGAAGGGCCGCTCGCGGACTGATCACGGCCAGCCCCGCTGCGATCACAGGCCCGCCGCGATCTCCTTGACGAAGCCGGCGACGCTGTCGCGCATGTCCGGGCGGTCCAGGGCGAAGGCGATGTTGGCCTTCAGGAAGCCCACCTTGTCGCCGCAGTCGAACCGCGTCCCCTCGAACCGCAGGCCGTGGAACGGCACACCGTCGTCGATGGTGGCGGCCATGCCGTCGGTCAACTGGATTTCGCCGCCCGAGCCGGTGCCGATGCTGCCCAGCCGGTCCATGACGGTCGAATCCAGGACGTAGCGGCCGATGATCGACAGGGTCGAGGGCGCGTCCTCGGGCTTGGGCTTTTCCACCAGACCGTTGGCGCGGGCGAGGCGGCCGTCGTCCTCCTGCACCTTCAGAATACCGTACTTGTTGGTCTGGTCGGGCGGCACGTCCTCGGATGCGACCACATTGCCGCCCACCTGGGCGTGGGCCTCGATCAACTGGCCGATGGCCGGTTTCTCCGACAGGATCAGGTCGTCGGGCAGGATGACGGCGAACGGCTCGCCCTCGCTGATGAACGCGCGGGCGCACCACACCGCGTGGCCCAGCCCAAGCGGGTTGTGCTGGCGGGTGGAGATGACCCGGCCCGGCTCGGGGATGGCCTTGCGCAACTCGGCCAGGGCGTCGGTCTTGCCGCGCCCGTCGAGCAGTTGTTCCAGCTCGAAGGCGTGGTCGAAGTGCTCGACCAGCACGTGCTTGCCGCGTCCCGTGACGAAGATGAAGTACTCGATGCCGGCCGCTGCGGCCTCTTCCACGGCGTACTGGATCAGCGGCTTGTCCACGACCGGCAGCATCTCCTTGGCCATGGTCTTGGTCGCCGGCAGGAAACGCGTGCCCAGTCCGGCGACCGGGAATATGGCCTTCTTCACGGGTTTGGTCATGGTGTCTCGTCTCCCTCGTTCGGCGCCGGCCCGGCCGCCGGTCGTTGCGACGACGGTCCGGCATGGTGCAGCGCAGTGCAGAGGTTGTGCCACGAGGCCCGCGTGGGCCGCAAGCCGCCTGCCCGCTGCACCACGGCCGGGTCAGCCGGTGCCCTGCCGCCGTCCATCGCGGCCCAGCAGCAGGTCGCGGGCCTGGTTGAGGCGGGCGGCCAGATAGGGCGTGCCGCCCCGGTCCGGGTGAACCAGCACGATCAGGCGGCGGTGGGCGGCCTTGATGTCCTCGGGCCCGGCGCCCTCCTCCAGGCCCAGCACGGCCAGGGCCTCGGCGCGGGACATGGGACCACGGGCGCCCGGAGCGCCGTCGCCGCCCGTCTCCTCCGCGCCGCCCTCGTCTCCGTCCGGACGCCAGTCCGGATGCACGCGGTCCAGCCAGGCCTCGAACACGCGCAGGCTTTCCGGGTCGCTCTGCATCTCCCGCCACAGCGCGAGCGCGTCGCCCCGGTCCAGGTCCTCCAGCGACCGCCCGGCGAACGCGCCCTCGCGCACCGTGCCGGTCATGGCGCCGGTGGCGTGGGACAGGGTCATGTCCAGGAAGCGCGTGGTCACGGTTGACCTGTCGTCGGGGTCGGGATCGGCCGCCGCCCCGCGGCCACCGCCCCCGAAGGCGCGGAACGCGGCGCGGGCCGAGCGGGCGGCGCGCGCGGCCCGGGCGGCCCGGTTGACGTTGCGCGACAGCCAGATCGCCCACGGCGACAGGGCGGCCAGGGCCCCGGCGGCCCAGCTCAGGCGGCTGGTCACGACCAGGAAGAGGAAGGCGCCCAGCAGCGCCAGACCCAGGGTCACCCCCAGCACGCGGAGCACCACGCGGGGCGGACTGTTGACCAGCACGCGCAGGGCCAGCACCAGCAGCAGGGCGAGAATGATCCCGAGGATCAGCAGGGGCGCCATGCGTCAGCGGCCTCCCGCATCGCGACCGCCACCGCCACCACCACCCATCTGGTGGGTCAGGCGCAGCGCGGCCCCGCCCGCCTTGCGGGCGTGGTCCTCCAGGGCCGGGCGTCCGCCGGCCGCATAGGCCGCCACCGCGCCCAGCAGACGGCGCAACTCGTCCGGGCCGCGCGCGTCGAACTTGCAGCAGGCCCCGCCGGACAGCCGCGCGACATGCGTCAGGACCTGCTCGGCCAGGGGCTCGTGACCTTCATGGAAGATGAACGCCGGCAGCTTGCGCAGGCCCATTTCCCCCGCCAGCCCATAGAGCGCGTCCGGCTCCTCCTCGACGCAGTCGCCGATGAACACCAGAGCGGAGACGGGCGTGGTTTCATGCACCGACAGGGCATGGCGCAGCACGCGGCCGATCTGGGTGCGTCCGGCGCGGCAGGACACCCGGCTCATGCGCTGGATCATCTCGTCGGGGCGGGTGACGAAGGGGCCGGCCTTGCACTCGCCGAGGCCGCGATAGAACACCAGTTGCACGGCCAGATCCCCGATCGCCGTGGCGGTGGCGAACATGGCGGCCTGGGTCTCCATGGCCAGGTCCCACGTGGGTTGGCGGCTGGCGGTGGCGTCGAGCGCGAAGATCAGGCGGCCCCGGCCCTCGCGCGGGGTGGACCGGACGCGCTCCAGGAAGGCGTCCACGGCTTTCGGGTCGCGGGACGCCGGGGCCGGCGCCTGACGCGCCCGGTCCAGGAACGCGGCCACGTCGCGCGACCCGGACCGGCTTGGCGGCTGCCCTTCGTGAGACGTCACGGTGTTCCCCTGTCCTTGGGCCTGGTCTTCCCGGTTCCCGAAAGATGGGGGTTTTTGGCGGGCGGGAAAAGGGGCGTCAGGCGGAGCGGGGCGGCGTGGCCCCGAACATGGCGTAGTAGTGCGCCTCCATGGTCGCGGCGAAGGCGCGGGTGTCGCAAGCCGCGCTGGCGCCGATGACCGCCCGCGCCCGGTGGCGCCAGTCCCGCAGGGCTTCCCATGCCCCGTCCCCGGTGGCCATGGCGATGGCGGTCTCCACCAGACCGTCGATGGATGGCGCCACGAATCGGTCCAGCCCCGCCGCGTACAGCAGCGAGGCGCTGATCCGCGCCGCCCAGCGGTCGCCGTCATAGGTCAGCAGCGGCACGCCCTGCCACAGGGTCTCGATGGTCGAACTGCCGCCGTTGTAGGGGAAGGCGTCGATGGCGATGTCGATGGCGTCATAGGTCTCCAGGAACACCCGGTGCGGGGCGGGCCCCATCAGGTCCAGGCGGTCCGGGTCCACGCCCCGGGCCGCGAACAGCGCCCGCACGTGGGCCACGTTGCCGGGCCGGTCGAGCCGGGTGTTGCGCAGGATCAGGCGGGATCCGGGGCAGCCCTCCAGGATCCGGCACAGGGCGTCGATCACCGGCGGCGTGATCTTGTACTGCGGCGCGAGGCAGCCGAAGGTGACGGATCCCCGGGTCAGACAGGGCGGATCGACGATATCCGGGACGGGATAGTTGACGCTGAACGCGCTGTAGCAGGGCACGCGCAGCACCGTTTCCCGGCAGTGGGCCTCGTCCTCCGGCCCGACCACATAGCGGTCGCCCACCAGATAGTCGCAGTCGCTGATCCCGGTCGTGCCGTACAGGCCCACCCCCGCCACGTTGACCGGGGCCGGCCGCAGGCCCATGGGCAGCATGAGTTTGACCGCCGTGTAGCCGTCCAGATTGAACAGCACGTCGATGCCCTCGGCCCGCACCAGAGTGGCGAAGCCCTCGATCGACAGGCGGCTGATGTCGTGGAAATGGTCGTCCGGGTGGGGCTGGTAGCTCGACAGCGTGGCGTCGTGGGCGTCCACCGAGAACAGGTGCACGTCCACCACGGCGCGGTCGTGACCGTTGACCAGCCCCAGGAAGGACTTCATCCAGTTTTCCTGCCCGAACGCGCTCGATACGTAGCCCACGCGCAGGCGGCGTCCGTCCAGCCGCCCCGCCAGATGACCGGGCGGACGCGGCGCGGGCGAGGGCGGCACCGCCAGATCGGCCCAGGTGCGACGGGCGGCCAGGATCTCCGCCTGATCGGCCGCCGGGCTGCCGGGGATGATGACGGCGATCATGCGCAGCGCGCGCTCGCGCAGCGCCGCGTCCCCGTGTCCGGCGGCCCGGCGCAGGGCGTCCACGCTCTCGTCCATGTGGCCCAGGTTGAACAGGCAGAAGCCGCGCTGATAGGTGGCCTCGGCGTCCCCGGGGGTCCGGGCCAGCACGGCGTCCAGGTCGGACAGCGCCAGGGCGTGGTCGCCCCGGTCAATGGCGATGCAGGCCCGGGCATAGGCGCAGTCCGTCCGCCCCGGATCGCGGGCCAGGGCGTCCCCATAGGCTCCATGCGCCAGGTCGGTCTGGCCGTAGGTGTGAAGCAGGTGACCCCGCCGCGCGTGCGGCTCCGCGTCGTCGGGCGCCTGGGCCACCGCGTCGTCAAGCGCCGTCAGGGCCGCATCGGGATCGCCGGCCTGCTCCAGCGCCGCCGCCAGGGTCAGCCGGGCGGGCAGGACCTCGGGGGCCAGGGCGATCGCCCGCCACAGCGGGCCGAGGGCCTGGCTGTAGCGCCCCAGACCGGCCAGGACCATCCCCAGGGTGCCGTGTGTTTCCGCGTGGTCGGGGTTGGCGTGGGCCGCCCGGGCGAGAGTCCGCGCCGTCCGGTCCAGGTCGCCGGTCCGATAGGCGACTTCGGCCAGGATGCGCAGGGCCTCGGCATCGGCGGGTCGAGCGGTCAGCAGCCGTTGCGCGAGGTCCCGGGCGGGCGCGGCGGCGCCGTCCCGCAGCAGGCGCCACGCCCGGGGGGCAAGCGTCTGGTGCGGCACGTCCGGTGCGGGCGAGCGGGTCATGGGGGCGGTCCCTTCACGCGGGGTTGAGGCAAGGGCGGGTCCTTGCGCGAGGCCGGGGGCCGCCGTGGGTGTCACCCCCGCGCCCGGGCGAGGAAGCCGGCGCGGGCGCCCGCATCCTCGATGTGGTCGGCCAGCGCCCGAAAGAGATCCTCGCGGCTGGCGGCCGTGGCCGCCGCCTTCTTGACCAGCACGGCGGCGATCGGCCCCATGTGCTCGGCCAGGGCCTCCCGCGCCTCCGCCCGGTCCTGATCCGTCAGCGGCGCGGCACGGGTGCCCGACCCGTGGCCCGACCCGTGGCCCGACCGGGGGCCCGACCGGGGACCGGATCCGACCCCGGACCCCATGGCCGGCTCCCGGCGCGTGCCGCCGCCCGCCTGTGTGCCTTTGGCGGGGCCATGGTGGGTCCCGGACCCCACGGACGTGCCGGTGATCGTGCCCGTGCTGGTGGACACCCCGAGCGCGCGGCGGGTGACCTTGCGTAGGAACGCCGCGCGGGCCTTGTCGTCGTCGATGCGCTCGGCCAGCACCTCGTAGAGATCCCGGATCCCGCTGGCGCGCTGGGCGGCGTCGCGCACGATGACCGAGGCCACCGGGCCCAGATAGGTGGCCAGATGCTCCCGGGCCTGTTGCAGCGCCGCCTCGTCCAGTTCGCCCCGGTCGCCCCCGCCGGCCCCGACGCCCCCGTCCACCTCGCGGCTGGTTGCGGCGGCCAGGGATGGCGACATGACGCGGGTGCCGTCCAGGTCGTCCGGCCCGACCCCGCCGCCCTGCACCATGGTGTCCCCGTCGCCGCCCGCGGCCTCGGCGGGCAGGGCCGCCAGGACGGCCCTCAGCGCGGCGCGGAAGGCCGTCGCGTCGGGAAAGCGGTCGGCCGGATCGCGGGCCAGCGCGGTCATCATCACGTCCGCCAGGGCGGGCGGCAGCGGCTCGGAGCGGCCCCGGGGCGGCGGCGGGGCCTCGTTCAGGACCTTGTACATGACCTCGGCCACCGTCTTGCTGGCGAACGGTTTGGTGCCGGTCAGCAGCTCGTAGAGCAGCACGCCGACCGCGAACAGGTCGGTGCGGCCGTCCACGGCGCCGCCGGTGAACTGCTCCGGCGCCATGTAGCCGGGCGTGCCGACCATGGTGCCGTGCCGCGACAGACTGACCGAGTCCATGCGGGCAATGCCGAAGTCGGCGACCTTGACCGTGCCGGTTTCCAGCAGGATGACGTTGCTGGGCTTGATGTCGCGGTGGACGATGCCGGCGACGTGCGCCGCCTCCAGTCCGGCGAGCACCTGCATGACCATGCGCAGACCGACCCGCAGGCCGAAGTCCACGCCGTGCGCCATGAAGGATTGCAGCTCCCGCCCGCGCACGTATTCCATCGCGATGAAGGTCAGGCCGTGGTCCTCGCCGAACTCGTAGACCGTGACGATGTTGGGGTGGGAACAGCGGGCGGCGGCGCGCGCCTCCTGCTGGAAGCGCTGCTTCCAGTCGCCGCCGTCCTCGCTGTCCAGCAGCTCGTCGCGAACGGTTTTCAACGCCACCGGACGGTCGATCGCCTCATCGAAGCCCTTGTAGACGACGCCCATGGCGCCGCGCCCAAGCTCGCCGTCCACGCGGTACCGCCCGATCCGCGTGGGGCAGAAGCCGGCCGGTTCCGCGCCGTTCCGTGTGTCCGTGCTCATGACGTTGTCGCGCCCCTTCTGGCCGACGGGTGTTTCGCGCGCCGATGCCAAGTTCGGCCTCGGGCCGGCCGCTGATCCCGGCCGGCCTCACCCAGCGCCGGTGAGGCTAGTCGTTCAGCATCCGCAGCGCCGTTTCCAGGCTGCGCCGCATGCGGTTGAACGCGGCCGACAGCGCGCCGATCTCGTCCTTGCTGGTCACCTCGACCTCGGGCACGTCCATCTTGCCCAGGCTGACGTCGCTGGCCATGCGCGAGATCTTCACCACCGGCCGGATGACCATCGCCGACAGCAGGATGTTCAGCAGGATGGCGATGCCCACGAACACCCCCGCCAGCGAGCCGACGAACACCAGGAATGTGTTCCACGACCGCTCCAGCGGCACCGACATGGGCACGCTGACCACCTGGGCGCCGATAGTCTCGTTCAACTGCCAGCCGAAGCCGTTGCCGGGGCCGTACAGGGCCAGCATCGCCTTGGGCGCCTGATCGACGGCGCTGTGGCAGTCCAGACAACTGGGGTCGTTGACGGTCAGCGGCTTGGCCAGGACCAGGGTCTGCCCCGTGGGCGTGTCGCGCACGCTCACCAGTTCCTTCAGGTCGGGATCGTTGCGGAAGGCCTGGATCAGGTCGGCCTCCCAGTCCGTGGCCCGATCCGTGGGGTTGGTCGGGTTGAGCGCGGCTTCCTTGTAGTTGTAGTTCGGGTAGTCCTTGGCCATCATGCGGAAATTCGCCTGGGCGGCGAACGACGGCACGATGTGGGGCAGGAATTCCTCGTGGTCTTCCGCCACGCCCAGCAGGGGCCGAATTTCGGACGTCGTGTAGTTCCGGATGGCCAGGGCGTTGGACATCATCAGGCGGGCCTTGGACACGACCTCCTCGCGGGCGTTGGTCTGCAGGATCTCATAGGCGACGAACGACGACCCCGCCAGACCGACCGCGAACGCCCCGGCCAGCACCAGGTTGAACTTCAGACCCAGACCCATCGTTCCGTCCTCCGGCGCCGCCCGCTCCAGCGCGGGTCCCGGGGGCAGTGTACCGGGACCGGACCGGACCGTAAACGGTATGAGGGGGCGTGCCAGGGGTCCGAGCCCGGATTGCCGTTCTGTGCCACTGCAGGGGTCGAACCCGCCTTACGAGGTCCTTCGGTCGCTCCGCTCCCTCACGGCGGCACTCTTTTTTATAGAATATGTCATCCTGAGCGCCTTTTAGGCGCGAAGGATCTCGTGATGAGGCACGAACCATGACACCCCTGCCGTCCGGATTCGGAGCCCTGGGGGGCGCGCCCGGCTATTGCCGGCCGATGGCCTGGGCGAAAGCGCCGGCGAGGACCTCCTGCTGCGTGACGTGGCCGGCGACGAACTCCCGGCACAGGGCCACTTCGTCGGGGGACCGGGGCGCCAGGGCGTCCAGCTTGCCGAGGCAATAGTCCAGCGTATCCTTGGTCAGGAACAGACTGACCATGATGCTCACGGCCCGGATCGAGGCGTCATTGGGCGGCTGCGCCGGCGCCACCGTGCTGGACGTGACCACGGTCGGGGCGGCGCTGGCCGTCGCGCCCGCGCCGCCGCTTCCGCCTTCACCCGACCCGGGCGCGCCCCGCACCGTACTGCTGCTGGGCTGCGCGGTGGTGGTCGTGGTCTCGGTCCGGCCGCGCGGGGTGAGTTGTTCGATGGCCAGCAGCGTGACCATGGCGTTGGCGTACTTGTTGGAGATCTCTTCGTAGTAGGCCCGGTCGATCAGCCCGTTCATATGGGCCTCGCAGGCCCGGTAGAGACCGTCGCGCAAGAGCTGGATGGTGGCGTTGCGGGATCCCAGTTCCGCCGCCACCTCCGTCAGGGTGCGGGCAAGCTGGCTGCGATAGCCGACCTCGGCCGCCGAGGCCTCCGCGCCGGCCGCTTCGCTGCCGGTGGGCAGCCCCGACACGTCCAGTTCCCGCGCCGAGGCCAGGGTGCTGCTGATGGCCGACAGGGTGTCCGGGCTGGGCTCGGCGCAGACGACGGCCGTGCGCGGTTCCATGCCGCCCCCGCCGGTCGGGGCGGTTTGTGCCGCCGGGGGCAGGGCGACCGAGAGAACGGCGCGCTGCTTGGCGTCGATGAGCACGCTGGTTGTGGTCTCGCCGTCCCGGCTGTTGACGGCGTAGTCCCGGTAGATCGACGCCTGATTGGCCCCGCATCCGCCCAGCCCCAGGCTCAGGCCGAGACCCAGGGCGATCTGACCCAGAGCCACCCCGACGGCCCGCCCTCTGCCGGCCCTCATGCCATGCGCCATCGCCGCCCCCTCTCGCACGATGATGGTCCGGGCGGGGCATGACCCCGCCCGGTCCTGCACAAAAGTGTGGGGTTGGCGCGGCGCGGCTGTCAAGCACAACCTGCCGTTCGGAAGATCAACCGAGGCGGGCGGCGCGGCGCTTACGCCGCCTGCTCCAGCGCTTCGCCGTTGACGATCAGGCCGCCCTCGCCGGCGGAGACGCGCGCCGTGTCGCCCGCGCCGCCGTCGCCCAGGCGGCCCTCCAGCACCATCACCGCCAGCGGGTTTTCCAGGTGGCGCTGGATCACGCGCTTGAGTGGGCGCGCCCCGTACACGGGGTCGTAGCCGCGCTCGGCCAGCCAGGCGCGGGCGGGCGCGTCCATATCCAGCGCGATGCCCCGGTCCTCCAGCCGTTTCGCCAGCCGGCCGACCTGGATATCCACGATCCCGGCCATGTGCTCCTTGAACAGGCGGTGGAACAGCAGGATCTCGTCCAGCCGGTTCAGGAACTCGGGCCGGAAGGCGGCGCGCACCTCCTCCATGACCAGCCCGCGCACGGCCGAACTGTCCTCGCCCTCCGCCTGCGACGCCAGCACGTCGGCGCCCAGGTTCGAGGTCATGACGATGAGCGTGTTCTTGAAGTCCACGATGCGGCCCTGGCCGTCGGTCAGGCGGCCGTCGTCCAGCACCTGGAGCAGCACGTTGAACACGTCCGGGTGGGCTTTCTCCACCTCGTCGAACAGCACCACCTGATAGGGCCGGCGGCGCACGGCCTCGGTCAGCGCGCCGCCCTCGTCATAGCCCACGTAGCCCGGGGGCGCGCCGATCAGACGGGCCACCGCGTGCTTTTCCATGTACTCCGACATATCGACACGGATCAGCGCGGTCTCGTCGTCGAACAGGAAGGCGGCCAGGGCCTTGGTCAGTTCGGTCTTGCCCACGCCGGTCGGCCCCAGGAACAGGAACGAGCCGATCGGCCGGTTGGGATCGCCCAACCCGGCGCGCGCCCGGCGCACGGCGTTGGAGACAGCCGAGACCGCCTCGGCCTGCCCGACCACGCGGGCGGCCAGGGCCTGTTCCATCTTCAGCAGCTTGTCGCGCTCGCCGGTCAGCATCTTGTCCACCGGAATGCCGGTCCAGCGCGAGACGACCGAGGCCACGGTTTCTTCCGTCACCACCTCGTTGAGCATGGTCTCGCCCTGACCGGACTCGGCGGCGTCCAGTTGCTTCAGCAGGTCCGGGATCACCCCGTATTCAAGCTCGCCGGCGCGCGCCCAGTTGGCCTGACGGCGCGCGATCTCCAGGTCGCTGCGCGCCTGATCGAGCTGTTCCTTCAGCTTGGTGGTGCCGGCCAGGGCGCCCTTCTGCCGTTCCCAGTCGGCGGCCATGGCGGCCGCCTTGGCTTCCAGGTCGCCCAACTCGTCCTCCAGCTTGCCCAGGCGCTCGCGGGAGGCCGCATCGGTCTCCTTCTTCAGCGCCTCGCGCTCGATCTTGAGCTGGATCACGCGCCGGTCCAGGTCCTCCAGCGGCTCCGGCTTGCTGTCCACCTGCATGCGTAGCCGCGCGGCGGCCTCGTCCACCAGATCGATGGCCTTGTCCGGCAGGAAGCGGTCCGTGATGTAGCGGTTGGACAGCGTGGCCGCCGCCACCAGCGCGGCGTCGGCGATGCGCACGCCGTGGTGCAACTCGTACTTCTCCTTGATGCCGCGCAGGATGGAGATGCTGTCCTCCACCGTCGGCTGCGAGACGAACACCGGCTGGAAGCGGCGCGCCAGGGCGGCGTCCTTCTCCACGTGCTTGCGGTACTCGTTCAGCGTGGTCGCCCCGATGCAGTGCAGTTCGCCGCGCGCCAGCGCCGGCTTGAGCAGGTTGGAGGCATCCATGGACCCCTCCGCCTTGCCGGCCCCGACCAGGGTGTGCATCTCGTCGATGAACAGCACGTATTCGCCGTCGCTGGAGGCGATCTCGGACAGCAGGGCCTTCAGGCGCTCCTCGAACTCGCCCCGGTACTTCGCCCCGGCCACCATGGCGCCCAGGTCGAGCACCATCAGCCGCTTGTCGCGCAGGGATTCGGGCACGTCGCCGTTGACGATGCGCAGGGCGAGGCCCTCGACGATGGCGGTCTTGCCCACGCCGGGCTCGCCGATCAGCACCGGGTTGTTCTTGGTCCGGCGAGACAGCACCTGGACCGTGCGGCGGATTTCCTCGTCTCGGCCGATGACCGGGTCCAGCTTGCCCTCGCGCGCGGCTTCGGTCAGGTCGCGGGCGTACTTCTTCAACGCCTCGTATTGCTGCTCCGCCCCCGCGGAATCGGCGGTGCGGCCCTTGCGCAGGCGCTCCACCGCGCCGTTGAGGCCCTGGGGCGTGACGCCCGCCTCGGCCAGCACCTTGGCGGCCGGCGTGCCCTTGGCCAGGGCGACGGCGAGCAGCAGGCGCTCCACGGTCACATAGCTGTCGCCGGCCTTCCTGGCCATCTGCTGCGCCTGATCGAGCAGGCGCGTGGTCTGCTGCGCCCAGTACATGCTGGATGCGCCCTCGACCCGGGGCAGCTTGCCCACCTCCATGTCGATGCCGGAGCGGGCGCGCTCCACATCGCCGCCGGCGGCGGAAATCAGGCTGGCGGCCATGCCCTCGGGATCGTCGAGCAGGGCCTTGAGCAGGTGCTCGGGCGTCACCTGCTGGTGGGTCTCGCGCAGGGCGATGGTCTGTGCGGCCTGCAGGAAGCCCTTGGCGCGGTCCGTGAAGGTGTCCAGATCCATGACGGTCGTCCTCTTGTATCAACGGCCTCTGTCGAGGCCCGTTGAAGCCCGTGGCCGGCCCTCTCCCCCACCCGACCACCCATAGAACACGGTCGTGGGTGGCCGGGTGGGGGAGAGGGCCGGTGCCGAATAGGCGGGTGAGTCACACTCAGCCGCCACTGGCATCATTGCGTGGCAGGGACACCGGCGCCGAGAGCGGCCGCCGCGCGTCCCCCCGAATGGCGCTCCCTTCCGAAGGCGGGCGCCAGGTGGTCGGGCGGGCCGTAAACCCGCGTCGCTGCTCGGGTCGATATAGGGAGGAGGAGGACACGCCCGCAAGCTGGGGCGGTTGCCTCTCCCGTGTCCAGGCCGCAGGGCTCCGAACCCGGATGACCGTTCGGTGACACGGATGGGGTCGAACCCGCCTCACGAGGTCCTTCGGTCGCCCCCGGCGACGCTTCGCGTCGCCGCAAAGGAGCGCGACC
>NZ_WIVE01000140.1 GCF_009601025.1 Roseospira navarrensis
GGCCGGGCGACTCCCGTCTGGCGGCTGCACGCTCCGGCCCGAGATCCTTCAGTCGCTCCGCTCCTTCAGGATGACACACCCTTTAAGGGATCCGGTGTCGCCGCCTTTTTCGCGTCATGCTGAGCCGCTGAAGGCGGCGAAGGATCTCGGGAGGCCGGGCGGACTCCCGTCTGGCGGCTGCACGCTCCGGCCCGAGATCCTTCAGTCGCTCCGCTCCTTCAGGATGACACCCCCTTTAAGGAATCCGGTGTCGCCGCCTTTTTCGCGTCATGCTGAGCCGCTGAAGGCGGCGAAGGATCTCGGGAGGCCGGGCGACTCCCGTCTGGCGGCTGCACGCTCCGGCCCGAGATCCTTCAGTCGCTCCGCTCCTTCAGGATGACACCCCCTTTGTTGTCGTGCCCTTAGTTGTCGGGGTGGCATCCGTCCTGACGGTCAAAGCCTCTCTCCGCCGAATGCTACATCGCTTCGGGCTCGAACACCTTTTCGCTGACGAACGTGCCGTCCTGGATCACCCACAGCTCGAAGGTGCCGGCCACGTCGCCGTTCGAGTCGAAGTTCTGCGAGCCGGCCGCGCCCTCGTAGTCGATGTCCTCGCCGGCCTTCAGCAGCTCGACGGCCTTGGCGTACTCGCCCGGATGCACCACCTCGCCGGGCGGGTTGGCGACATCGCGCAGGGCGTCGCGCACCGCGTCCGGTTCGGTCGAACCGGCCTTCACCGCCGCCAGCGACAGCAGATAGACGGCGTCATAGGCCGTGTCGTGGTAGGGCTTGTCCGACTCCGCGCCGTACTCGGCCACCCAGGCGTCGGCGAAATGCTGGCCGCCCTGGCTCTCCAGAGACTTGGCGGTGGTGCCGAAGGTGCCGTTCAGGTACTCGGCGCCCAGGGCGTCAACCAGCTCGGGGGCCTTCATGCCGTCGGTGAAGATGAACTGGGAGAACGTGCCGCCCTCCAGCGCCTGACGCAGGATGGTCTGACCGCTTTCCGGATAGGCGATCAGCACCAGATGCTCGGCCCCACCGTCGGCGGCGTTCTGCAACTCGCCCCGATAGGCGGCCTGGTTCTTCTCGAAGCCGACCGACTGGGTCACGGTGCCGCCCATGGCCTCGAAGGCGCTCTGGAACGAGTCGGCCAGGCCCTTCCCGTAGTCGTTGTTGACGTACATGATCGCGGCGGTGTCGATGCCGCGCTCCTTGGTCACCTGGGCCAGCGCCACGCCCTGGCCGGCATCGGACGGCACGGTGCGGAACAGGAAGTCGTTGTCGTTCAGGGTGGTGATGACCGGCGAGGTGGACGCGCCCGAGATCTGCGGCACGCCGACGACGGCGGAGACGGACTGCGCGATGGGGATGGTCACGCCCGAGGACAGGGCGCCGACCAGGCCGCTGACCTTCTCGATGGACACCAGCTTCTGGGCCGCGTCCACGCCGGACTGCGGCGCGGTCTGGGTGTCGCCCACCACGACGGAGATGTCGCCGCCGGCGGCGTTGATTTCCTTCTCGGCGAGGCGGATGCCGTTCAGCGTGGTTTCGCCGTAGGCCTGCAGGTCGCCCGTCATCGGCACGATCGCGCCGATCTTCATCTCCTGTGCCTGGGCGGCGCCGCCCAGGGCGATGGCGGTCGCGGTGGCAAGACCGGCGACCAGAGTGCTGCGCGTCGTCATCGTCTGTGTTCCCCCGTGTTGTGATCCGTGGCGCAGCCCGTCGTGCGGGTCCGCGCGGTCCGGTGTTGGTGTTCGTCTCCTCTGGCGCGGCGCAAACGAGAGGCGCGCCCGGCCCGATATGGTGAGCCCCGGGAGGATAGGAAAGGCACCATGGCGTTGGCAATGCCGCAAGGATCGTTCGCAGGACAACCGGGTCAGGTCAACAGGACAACACGTTTCGCGCCGCCTGAGCACGCCTCCCGAGATCCCTCGTCTCGCTTCGCTCACTCGGGATGACCATAAAATATCTTGGGATGTCATCAACTCAGTTTGTGGCGGGTTCGGGCTGAGGCCGGAGGACCGCGTTTGCGATGGTGACGAGCTTTCTGGCAACGGCGAGGAGTGCGCCTTTTGGTGTCTTTTTGTTTCCGATAAGCCGTTCGTAGAAGGCCTTGAGGTCGGGGTTGTATCGCACGGCGGAGAGCGCGGCCATGAAGAGCTTGGATCGCAAGGCGC
>NZ_WIVE01000141.1 GCF_009601025.1 Roseospira navarrensis
CCGGATCGCGGATCACGATGACAACGGGCAAAGACCCCATCCTGAGACGATCACACGATCCGGTGCGGGGCCCCGGGTGGCCACCCGGGGCCCCGCAACCCGGCATCTCCACAATGCCACAAATCAAACAGACAATCCTGAAGCCGCGAAGCGGCTGAAGGACCTCGAGCGCAGGTCTCCGACCCCCTGCAAAGACCTGGAAGAGCGATCCCGTTAACCTGAGCCCGTCGCCCTGGGCGGGCCGCGAAATCCGCTGGCGGGCGGTGGCGGGGATCGGGTATGGAGCGGGCATGGCCCTGCTGCGCTCCATCGCCACCGTGGGTGGCTACACCCTCATCAGCCGCGTCACCGGCTTCGCCCGCGACATCCTGGTGGCGGGTCTGCTGGGCGCGGGCACGGTCTCCGACGCCTTTTTCGTCGCCTTTCGGTTCCCCAACCTGTTCCGCCGGCTGTTCGCCGAGGGCGCGTTCCAGGCCGCCTTCGTGCCCATCTTCGCGGGCCTGCTGGAGACCGACGGCCGCGAGGTCGCCCGCACCTTCGCCCGGCGCGCCTTCAGCGTGCTGGCCCTGATCCTGCTGGTGTTCACGGCGGCGATGGAAGTGCTGATGCCCTTCGCCATGATCGTCATGGCGCCCGGGTTCGACGCCGTGCCGGGCAAGATGGAGTTGGCGACGGAACTGACCCGGATCGCGTTCCCCTACCTGCTGTTCATCTCGCTGGTGTCGCTGCAATCGGGCGTGCTGAACTCGCTGGGGCACTTCGGGGCGGCGGCCGCCGCCCCCATCCTGCTCAACCTGACCCTGATCGCGGCCCTGGTGGGGTTCACACCCCTGATGGAGACGCCCGGCCATGCCCTCGCCTGGGGCGTGTTCGCCGCCGGCGTGATCCAGTTCGCCTGGCTGGCCTGGCACTGCAGGCGGGCCGGCATGGGCCTGCTGCCGCCGATCCGGCCGAAGCTGACGCCGCGCGTCCGTCTGCTGGGACGGCGCATCCTGCCCGTGGTGCTGGGCGGCAGCCTGTACCAGATCAACCTGCTGATCGGCACCATCCTGGCCTCGCTGCTGGCGGACGGCGCGGTGTCGTGGCTGTACTACGCCGACCGGGTCACCCAGTTGCCGCTGGGGGTCATCGGCGTGGCCGTGAGCACCGCCCTGCTGCCGCTGCTGTCGCGCCAGCTCAAGGCCGGCCAGTGGGACGCCGCCCGGCACAACCAGAACCGGGCGCTGGAATTCGCGCTGCTGCTGACCCTGCCGGCGGCGGCGGCGCTGATGGTGATCCCGGGCCCCATCATCGGCACCCTGTTCGAACGCGGCGCGTTCAGCCCCGCCGACACCGCCGCGACGGCGGCGGCGCTGATGGCCTTCGCGGCCGGGCTGCCCTCCTACGTGCTGGTCAAGATCCTGGCGCAGGCGTTCTTCGCCCGCGAGGACACCGCCATGCCGGTCCGGATCGCCGCCGCCGCCATGGGCGCGAACATCGTGCTGAACCTGATCCTGATGCAGATCTGGGGGCATGTGGGGATCGCGCTGGCGGCCGCGCTGTCCAACTGGGGCAACGCCATCGCCCTGGCCGTGGTGCTGCACCGGCGCGGGACCCTCGGCGTGGACGCCCGCCTGCGCGCCCGCCTGCCCCGCATCGCCCTGGCCACCGCGCTGATGGCGGCCGCCCTGTGGGGCGGCGCCCTCGCGCTGGACGATGTCATGGCGCTGGGCGACCCGGCCCGGCCCCTGGCGCTGGCCGGGCTGGTGCTGGGCGGCATCGTGGTCTACGGGGTGGCCGCGCAGCTTTCGGGGGCCGCCAGCGTGGGCGAGCTCAAGGCCATGCTCCGCCGCAAGGGCGAGGCCCGGATGCAGGCCCCGGTTCCGCCGGAGTAACCCCGAGCGCACGCGCGGACTCCGCCACCAGCCCTTTAACTACGAAGGGAATTTAGAGTTCTTGAATTCTCTTCCTTTTTCTTTTTCAACCGCTCAAGACTCGCCACTGCGCTTTCAAGTCCATCCTTTTTCTCCTTGAGGAAATTTTCTGCACTATCTCGATCTTTGAATTTTTCTCCAGAAGGCTTATCCCTTTGAGTCCGGGACCACATCATGTGGTGACAGGTGGCCTGAAACGGCGTAGAACATAACGTGAAC
>NZ_WIVE01000142.1 GCF_009601025.1 Roseospira navarrensis
CCGTGGGGCGCGCCCCACGGATGGGCATGCAGGTGCGCCCCCTCGTGCAAAATTTCCAGACATCAGGTTACACAGCCCAGGTCATGCGTGAACTTGTTCAATGGCCGCGTCGATCCACTTCGCATGTGAACAGTCGCAAATGAATAAACAGCCTCGCCCTTGCCCGCCGCTTTGCGAGCAAGGCGGTAGACGAACCGTGCCAGGCCCTTCTTCAACAGGAAGTAATCTGGATCAACGGTCAAGACCTCCGGATTGGTGTGCATGGTCACTGCGTCGTACATCCAGTCGGGGATGATGATCTCGACGGTACCGATCCGCCCGGTATCCGTTTTCGATATCACATCGGCACCTGCGATCAGGGGGAAGTAGCCCGTGCGGCGGGATTTCTTTGCTCCGGTCGTTTGAGCGATTTCGATGAACGTACCCTGAAGGCGGCGTAGCGCCTCTGCCAGCTTGTCGTAGGAGCTTCCGCCCTTCGACACTCGGCAGAATTTGAAAATCTCAACGCTTCCGGGACGAAAGGCCTTAGCAGGTTTGGGCGCACGGCCATGGCGGTATAGGCGTGTCTGCTCCGCTAGATGGCTGACCATCATCAACACGATGTCATAGTCCATGATTGTCGCCATGCCATGGGCGCCGCCGGCCACGGTGATCGTAACGCCGGGCAGCTCGTGGCGAATGATGTCGCCTTTGCGTGTCTGACTTTTGGCCAGACGGAAGACAGCGATGTCCATCAGGTCGAGACCGTCCTTGATCGGGACGTCCTGAATCGTCGGGACAAAGAAATCAGGCTGGTTGTCGTTTGCAGGCGGCTTACGAAATACGCCAGTGGCCTTCGCGACAGCATCTCCGGGTCCGTTGTCCAGGATATCTCCAAGGGAGCCGAGGCGCTTCCGTAGGCTGGCATCTCGCACTGAAGCCGTATCCGACGTTTTCTTGGGGGCGCTCATTTAGCTGTGCGCTCCTTGCCAAGCTCACGCTCAAATGATTCCAGCATCCGTTTCAGCAGTTCCTCGCCGCTGGCGACGTCGAGCTCATAGGCAAGCCGCCAGAACCGGTCCTTGATCTCGGGGCGGGTCGCTATGTTCAGCTGTGCTGTGCGCGGCGACGGGCGGCGATAACAACGCCCGTCAAACGGCATGGGTTGGTGCCCCTCTCGGGCGGTGAAGCCAAGCTCTGAAGCAGCCTGACGGGCAGCGCTCACATCGCTGCGGCTGGCGGCTTTGGGTTCAAAATCATCCAGTTTGAGGGCGGGTCGGTTACGCGGCTCGGCCATCTTCGGTCTCCTTGTTTTTCTTGATTGTGTCGATGATGGCGGCGGCGACCGCCTCGGCATTTTCGATTGCGGCTTCCGGATTATGGGCCTCCGCTCGGCTCAGATCGTAGATCGTACCGCCGAACTGCATCATGGCCCGGAATGCCGCCCGCTCGGTGAGCTCGACCGGCAGGACAGGCACACCGTTCTGCGCCATGGCGTCCTGAAGGTGGGCGAGGTCACGGGAGCGGATCACCGGCGACGTGGCCGTGAACAGGACGGCATGGGGAATGACACGCCGATAGGCTTGCTCTTCCCTCCGGATCAGACTGATGACACGAGCGGTTTGGTCGGCATCGAGCTGGCTGCCGCGCATCGGCACGATAACCAGATCAGCCCGGCCGATGGCATAGGACATGGCAAGGTTGGCGGAACCTTCTAAATCGACCAGAACGAAGGCGCTGCGGGCAGCCGCCTCGTCGATGGCGTCAAGGATGGAGGTCTCACCGAGATCGGGAACGATATCGAGAGAAGCTGGCAAGCGCTCGGGGTCTCGGGCCGCCCATGCCTTGATCGGCTGATTGGGATCGGCGTCCAACAGGGAGACGGTCGAACCGGCTCGGGTCAGAACCTGGGCGATGGTGAGAGCGGAGGTCGTCTTGCCGACGCCGCCCTCTGAATTGGCAAATACGATTGTTGGCATTTTTTCTTTGGCTCAGTTTGCGTTAGATATGCATGCTGGTTGTTTGGGCGAGATAAGTCCGGCGATGCATGCCAGGATTGCACGGG
>NZ_WIVE01000143.1 GCF_009601025.1 Roseospira navarrensis
GCGTCTACATCAACATGGAAAACCGGGATGACTGAAGCGCCTCAGACCGAATTTCCATCCCTCAGGTTGCTCAATCCACCGGCTAACTCTTGGCAGGTATCTTTGTGAGCGGCGAGGTCTTCGACAAACGTTCCAAGTTTTTCAATATAATGCCTTTGGTGTTAGTGATTTCTAATCCCCATAAGTCGGCTAAGCCCTGAATGGCAAGCTCTGTATCCCAAGGCATTGCCGGGTGATCGCCGATCTGGGCAAAAGGACCATCCGATTCAGTTAGAATGCGATCTCTGGGCATCTTCTCAATAAGCGTGCGTCCCTTTTTGCTCCGCAACATCGGCGGTCCGACACTAAACCAGCAGCCGCATTCGATTGCTTGATCCAACTCGCGGAAACTGCCTGAAAACCAGTGCAGAATGGGTGTGCCCGCATCAGGGTGCGTTTGGATCTCATCGAGAACAGCTCGGCTCGCACGACGACTATGGATCGACATTATCCGTCCACCGGCATCGGAGCAGGCTTCAAGAATGTGGCGGAATACCCGGAGCTGGTCGTCCCAGTGCTCCTTAAATTCAGGGGCACCGTCGAGACCGATCTCCCCAACGTACCGCGTCTCAGGAAGCAGGCGGTCGAATAGAGACAGCTCTGTTTTGCGCTGATGTGCAAGTTGGGGATGAAGACCCAGAGCCGTCCTGATGCGAGCGCGCTCAAGCTTCTTGGTTCCGGACCAAGCACTCGGTGTAGTCGTAACGGAAAGTACGTAGATCTGCTCTTTTTCGCAGCGATCAGCAACGCTGACGGGATCGGGAAACAGGTCAAGGTGACAGTGGAAATCGATCATTTCACGCCGGCCGTTTTCAGAAAATCGTCGAGCTCATCCAGGCCCCGCCGAACGACCTCTCTATAGGGAGTGGCGTCGCCCAATGAGGTGGCGTTCAACCGCGGTCTGATCCAGCGTTCAAAGCCTTGAGCGTTTGCTTCTGCGACGGCTAATGCTGCCGAGCGGACATCATCGAACCGGGCGTGCTCGGCGTCATTTTTCGAAAGGTCGTCATAGACATAGTCCGTCGTGTCCTTTTCCCCCCACTTATGGAATGCTGCACGTCGGATCAGGCATGGGAGGCAGCGGCCGCAATGTTTATACTTGCGGACGAAGCGGCCACAACTCGTTGTTTGTGCGGCATGCTTCTTTAGGAAAGTCTGATCAGCGCCTTCCCGAAGCATTTCTCCTTTGGTCTTGAATTGGTAAGGGTTTTCGATCTTCACATTAAGGTCGGCCGCCGTCAGGAGTGTTTGGAACTGGCTTATAAAGTTGGGGTGGGTTGTTCGAGTGCTAAGGCTTCCCACTCGCGCGGTGGTTAAGGCCGGATTGATCGATATGAATCCATTTTCGCACACATACAGGGTTACATCCTGGCCATCATGGTAGCGTGCCAAGGAGGTTGCCAGTAGTACGCCATAGGTGAGGAAAATAATGGAGCGCGCGCGTTGCGTAAGATCGTTTTGCCACGGGCAGGAAACATTGTGGTTGAGCTCAAGACGACTGAGGCCGCCCGCCATCCTGCTAGCGAAATAGGCTTGCTTTTGTTTGTCTCCCGGGGAGACCTGACTGACGAGATAGGGCTTCTTTCCGTCTGCCGCTAAATCGGCGGCCCCAATGAGACTGTCCAGACCACCAGAGAGAAGGCAGACACAATCTTCAGCCGGTCTGATTTGTTTGCGTTTTGAAGGGGGGGAGGGCAGGACGCCTCCGTCGACGAACTCCAAGGTCCATAGATCCGTTGTCAGAAAGCGGAGCTGGTTTTCTAACAACTCCTTTTGGGATGACCAGAAGGTGGGGTCACTCACGGCGATACGGAGATCAAGTTCACGAGTCCAGCCGTCTGGACTCTTGCTTCGGCCGACCGCCGTATCTGCCGCAATAACGGAAGGCTCAGTTTGCGTTAGATATGCATGCTGGTTGTTTGGGCGAGATAAGTCCGGCGATGCATGCCAGGATTGCACGGG
>NZ_WIVE01000144.1 GCF_009601025.1 Roseospira navarrensis
TGTAGCTCGGCAGCGGATTTGGCACAAATCGGCAAGGATTTGGCACAGGCCCAAAGTCTGAGGCAGGTACTCGATTTACTTGGCGCGTCAGATGGTATCAGCGTTGACGATGCCGTTCGCCGATCCCGAGACTGACGCGCACCCGGCGGACGTAGCGGCCGATGGCGGATCGGGACGGCGCCCGCGCCGGGCCGAACCGGCGCTGTGCTTCGTCCCTCAACCACTCTACCGACGCGGTGGTGGCGTTCTCGTTCAGGAATGCCACCACCTCCGGATCACCCCGGAACCGCGCCCGTGAACTGAAACACACCGGCCCGGCCGCCAGCCCCCGAACGCGGACCAGTTCCGCCCGATCCTCCATGAGGGCGCGGTATTCCGCAAGCGGGATGGTGACGGTCTGGCCCTTGTCCATCGGTCAGCCTCAGGCGTTCAGCCACGCCGTAACGATGGGCTCCGCCGTACCGGCCCACTCGTTGTCTACGGCCACCGGGGTTCCGGGATCGCCCACGGTGACAACGCGGGTGGCGTTGTTGACCAGGCACCGTGCATCGCCTTCCAGGGCCGGCGGAACCACCAGGGTATCCGGCCGGATGTTGAGCGGCCGGCCTTCGTCACCGGTGATGCTGCGCATGGTCAGCCGCGCCGCTTCGTAGTTCTCCGCCGTCAACGGCGCCTTGGACCCGAAGGCCAGTTGCCACAGGCCATATCCGGCATTCGCCCGCGCCCGCACGCCGTACACGAACTTGTCGCGCATGAAGACGGTTTCGTCGGTCGCGCCGGTCAGGGCGGTCAGGTCATACTTGGTCCGCTCCTGGAAGATCAGCGGCTTGAGGGCGCGGCTGCAATCCAGCAGGAACCAGGTCGGATCGGTGCCGGCCTGCATGTTGGAGACGGCCGTCTCGCCGCCGGTGGCATTCCGCACGGGATGATCGGCGGCGAAGAACGGCTTATCGTCGTAGCAGGCCCCGGAGAACCCATTCGCCAGCAGCGAGAACACCAGCTGGTCCGGGTGTTCGCCGGCCTGTTGGCCCATCTCGGAGAACAGCGGGCTGAAGACGCCGTACTGGTCATCCTCGATGTCCGGGCGCGGCACTTCGATGGTGCTTTCGAACGTCACGTTCTCGATGGCGTAGGAATGCGCCCGAAGGTTCTTGATGATCCGGTCGCCGATCCATTCGCGCATGCCGGGCAACTGCCCGAGCCACGCATAGGTGTTGCTGCGCGCCGTGGACGGCGCCGTCATGGCAACCCGGTCCCAATGCCGGGGGGCGCCTTCAAGGCCCTTGTGAAAGGCCGTCGAATAGCCTTCGAAGATCAGATGAAGGTTCGCGCTGTTGATGATCACGATCTTGTCCCTCTGGTCAGAAGCGCACCCACACGCCCGCGTCGTCCACGTCCAGGACGGTGCCGGCAACACTGCGGGTTCCCCCGCCATCGGTCGCGGCCACCGTCTGGTCATCCACGACAAAGCAGTCCGCGCCGACGGACGCGAGCGTCACGGCATCGCCGGCCGCATTGGCAAAGCGGAAGGTGCCCCGGCGGTAGTTCACCAGCACGGCCCCGGCACTTCCCGCCGTGTTGTCCACGGCCTCTTCCGCACGCCCCAGCCCGATCTTGCCGGTCGCGGTGGTCCCCGGCTCGACGAAGCCACTGGTGTTCATCACCACCAGGGCGCCGGCGAAAATCTTGACCCCGGCGGCCACGGGGTGGCGGAACAGGGTGTCCCCCGCGCGGCGATCCGTCAGGCGGTCCTGTGTCAAAGCGGCCATGATCAGGTCTCCCTCGGCACGGTGCGCATGGCGGCCGGGTCAAGCCCCATCGCCTCGGCCACGGCGCGGCGGGTGTCGTCCACGACGGTATCGCCGCGCCGTGCCGGGCCGGTGACCTGCGGAGTCGTGAGCGTCTTGAACAACGCCTGTGTCTGCGGCGC
>NZ_WIVE01000145.1 GCF_009601025.1 Roseospira navarrensis
CTGGGCCACCACAGACCGCGTCTACATCAACATGGAAAACCGGGATGACTGAAGCGCCTCAGACCGAATTTCCATCCATCAGGTTGCTCAATCTTGCGCCCACGTGATCTGTCCCTGTTGAGCCTGGAGTCTCAACTCCGTCGCCATCGCTTGGACTTGCCGGTCATAAAGCGCTCGGACGTTCCCATCGATGGCGAGGTGCGCGCCGACATTCGCGATCTCCGCGTGCAACGCACTGATGGCCGCATTGAACAGCCCTTGATCATGGGCGTCAGACGTTGCATCGCTCATAGAAGATCCTCACGCGCGAAATGCGATCAGTGATGGCGATGCGTCCGGTCTCCATGCTGCGGGCCGCCCACCAAGGAGCAACCATACCGGGTTACGGCACAACAGAGAAGAGATAATGGTAAGGCGCTCGCCCAGCGGGCTGGCGGGCGACGTGATCGAGGTCAAGGAGAAGTCCCGCGAGCTGCCGCTGGTGCTGGACGGCATCGGCTCGCCCGAGCGCGACGTGCCCGACTACATCCAGATGGACGCCAAGGGCACCACCGGCACCTTCCTGCGCTCGCCCAAGCTGGCCGACGTGCCGTACCCGGTCCAGATGGAACCGAACCTGGTGATCGAGTACTACTCGCGCTGATCCGGGCCTGACAGGCTCGCTGGAAACGCCACGGGGCGCGATCCTCCACGCAGGAGGGCCGCGCCCTGGTTGCGTTTCACACCGCTACACGAAAAGGTTGGCCTTTTCGGTTCTCAGCATGCCCTCGATCATGTCTTATGTTGTGGTGGATTCCTGATACTGCTTCGAGTGATAGGGTGCCGACGAGGCGTTAGATTCGGCCTTTTGCGACATAGTCTCTGAAGCAGGTGCTGAATTGGCTGCGAAGGTTTTGCACCTTGTCCGTGGCCGAGGGAACTACCGGACATTCCCAACTCGCCTTGTGATAGGCAATAAGCTTTTTGACCCGTTCAGATGTCGAATTTGATACGAAAAACCTATTCTCCGATATTATATCTCGTGTAAGCCCAAGAAATCCTCTTCCAACGGATACGCCAAGGTTGGATGAAAACAACTTGCATTCCACGGACATTAGCAGCTTTCTTGCTCTTGGGTGCACTTCCGCTTGCCGACAAGCAATGGCTTCATCTCTATCTATAACCGCGATGTCGCACTCATGGGGTATTCCAGACTTTCCTGAAACGTATATTCCGAGATGGGCTTCCAATTCTGGGGTGCTCCCAGGGAATCTCAAAACTGCGTGCGTGTAATTTCGAACATTAGAGTAAATGCTGCCAGGATTTGTTCTAAGGATTATAGACGAAGCCGCATTGTTATTCGTGTCTTCGAATAAAACTGTTGCACCATTATATTCTGCAGCTGATAAAACTATGGTCCAAACGTAACCCTCGTAAACATCATAAGCTGCTGAGGTCGACGTGTAGGAGTGGGGAGGTGATGAAGATAAAAGGTAGCCATCTATTTCTTTAATTAGTTCAGCGGTCGTTGGCATTATATTCTCCTTGAATCTTAATCAGAAGGTTATATATATCTTCTCCCCACTTTGCGTGTTCCGATGCACTATATTCTTCAACCTTAAACTCTGCATCCTCTGCATCGTTAAAAAAACTTACGGCCCCGAAATCTTTTTTATTAAAAAATAGTGATAGCTCTTTCTCCATTAAACCAAAAGGCTTATCCCTTTGCTTCCGGCGCGATCAACATATCGTAGGTGATGGGTCCTTTGGTGGTGACGGTGCCCAGTAGGGATCGAAAGGCTGCGTGCCGGGTGCGGCGGCGGTTGAAGCGGAAGACGAACTCATCGAGGTAGGCTTGCAGATGCTTGCG
>NZ_WIVE01000146.1 GCF_009601025.1 Roseospira navarrensis
GTTCACGTTATGTTCTACGCCGTTTCAGGCCACCTGTCACCACATGATGTGGTCCCGGACTCAAAGGGATAAGCCTTCCATGATAAAAAATGGACAAATGTGTCATTGTGTGAATCCCCCGGCCCGGCCTGAACGTATCCAAGCCACGATTTAAACGTGACCCTGTCCGGTGTTTACGGAATATTGAGGGGCCCTCCGTCAAGATGCTAGTATTATATACGGTCCGTGTCCTGGCTCTGCCGGCGCGAACAGCGCCCGGGGCCTTCGCCTTGAAACTCGAGAGGGGGGCGGCGGTCGGGCCATGGGATCGGGCGCCGTCTCTGCCGGCACATCAGGGGGCGGGGCGGCGTCGTCAGGACGACCCGGGACGGGGGCTGTCGGAAGCGGCGACGCCAAGTCCGCAGGACGACGCTACGGGGGCTTTGGATGTGGTCTTTCCAGACCGGATGACACCACACGAGACACACTGTGTCAGGGTCCCGCTCTGACAACGCGCGCGGTCGCCCCAGGATCCGCAGGGACCCCGTCGGATCGGCCGGCCTAGCACAAGAGTGAAACGCCATGTTGAAGTCCATGAAGATTGGAACGAAACTCTACGGTGGTTTCGGAGTGGTTCTTGCTCTTCTGATAGTACTTGGCGTCACGGCCTCTCTGCAGCTCTCTGGTATTGGGGGTGTCTTTAACCAGTACGAGGGCCTTGCCAGTTCGACCAACGAGATCGGTCGTGTGCAGGCCAATGTTCTGGAGGGCCGCATGGGGGTGAAGGATTTCATCATCCGGGGCGATCGGTCCGCCATCGACCAGGTCCACGACCGCCTGGACGCGGCCGAAGCGTTCATCGACACGACGGAGCAGATGACGGAGGACGCGGCCGCGGCGCGGCTGCTGGATGGCCTGCGGGACCAGATCGACGAATACCGCGCCGCCTTCGAGCGGGCCACCGATTTGCAGGACCGGCGCAACGAGCTGTTCGCGGTGCTCAACGCCGTCGGGCCGGAGATCGAACGGACCCTGACCGAGATCATGCGCACCGCCAACGACGACAACGACGCCGCGGCCGCCTATCAGGCCGGCCTGGTGCTGCGTCATCTGCTGCTGGCGCGCCTCTACGTCATGAAGTTCATGGACGACAACCTGGCGGACTCGGCCGCGCGAGCCGAGCAGGAACTGGACGCGATGGACGAGACCGCCGCGACGCTGGTGGCGCAGCTTGACGACGACACCCGCCAGCGTCTGGCCCGGAAGGCGATGGATGCGGCGGACGCCTATCACACGGCCTTCACCGATCTGGTGGACGCCATCACCCGCCGCAACGCGATCATCTCGGGCACGCTGGATGTGATCGGCCCTGCGGTCGCGCAATCGGCCGAGGATTTCAAGCTCGCCAACAAGGATCGCCAGGACACGCTCGGCGGGCAGGCCATGGCCACGATCAACCAGACCATCCTCGTCACCGTCGTGATCGCCGTGGTCGCGGTCGGGATCGGGGTGGCGGCCGCCTGGGTCATCGGGCGCGGCATCACCGTTCCCATCCTGGCCATGACCCACGTCATGGACCGGCTGTCGCACAAGGACTACGACACAGAAGTCCCGGCCAAGGACCACAAGGACGAGGTGGGCGTCATGGCCCAGTCGGTCCAGATCTTCAAGGAAAGCATGCAGAAGGCGGACGCCCTCGCCGCCGAGCAAGCGGCCGAGGTGGAGCACCGGCAGGCCCGCGCGGCGCGCATCGAGGAACTGAACCACGAGTTCGACATGGGCGTCAGTGGCATCCTGGAGGCCGTGGCCGCCGCCGCGACGCAGTTGCAGTCCTCCGCGCAGAGCATGGCCTCGATCGCCGAGGAGACC
>NZ_WIVE01000147.1 GCF_009601025.1 Roseospira navarrensis
GTTCACGTTATGTTCTACGCCGTTTCAGGCCACCTGTCACCACATGATGTGGTCCCGGACTCAAAGGGATAAGCCTTTGGCGTGGATGTCGTGGTGGCGGATCTGGCGACCTTCTTCGGCGCCGAAGCCCGGGTGGACGCGATCGGCGCGGCCGCGCGCGCCCGGCCCGCCCACGACCCCGACCGACCGATCATCCTGCTGGACGAGGGGGCGCGTCAGATCGACGCCGAGGACACCGCCGGGCAGAACATGCGGGCCCTGCTCGCGCAACTGTCGGCTGCGGCTCGTGACGGGCGCATCATTCTTTGCCACGCCGAGATCCCCCAGTTCTTCGAACGCTGCCGCGACCAGGGCGACACCCTGGAGCGTCCGTCCGAACTCGTGACGCAGAACCCGATCCTGCTGGGTCCGGTCGAAGACGGTGTGCGGCAGGCCTTCCTGGCGCCGGTGGCCGCCGCCGGGCACGACGCGCTCATTGCAGAAATCGGCGCAATTCCCGGTGAACTGCAAAGCCTGCGCATCACCCCGAGCGGATCATCGGCCTCATTGTCGGGCGACGGCCTGCGCGACGCCTTCGAGACGTCCTGGACAGAGGTACTGCGCACCGTCTGGAAGAACCTCGCCCCGGAAGAACAGGCCGTGCTGTGGCTCGCCTGCCAGCCGGAAACGGCCTCGCGCGACCTGTTGTCCAGGGCCGGCGGCGTGGTTCTGCGACGGCTCGCGGCGTGGGGTCTGGTGCGTCAGAAACCCGGCAAGAAGTACATGGCCAGCAGCGAGGCGAACCGGGACCTGCTGGCGGGCCTCATGGAGGAACCCAAACCCGGCGTCCTGCGCCGGGTTCTGGAGCATGTGCCGGATGAGATCGATACGGACGAGGAGCGTGAGGGGGAGCCGCAATCGACCTTTCAGGACGGGTTCATCATTCACCAAATCTCGGATCTGCACTTCGGACAGTTCAGCGAGGAAATCGGCAACAAGTGGCTGTGTGAATACTATCTTGATTTTCTGCGCACGCTCCCACCTCGCAAGCGGCCTCACGTTGTCGTCATCTGCGGCGACCTCACCAGTTTCGGACTCGACAAGGAGTTCGTTGACGCCGCCCGGTTCGTTCAGCAGTTGAAGGGAAGCGCCGGCCAGAACGGCAGCGCCCTTCTCCAACCGCTCTACACCGGATCGGAGCCGGATTGCGCCAAGCAGATCGTCGTCGTCCCGGGCAACCACGATGTGACATGGCGGGAACAGCGTTCGGATGGGGAAGCCGCAATCCGGCCGTTCAAGAAATTCCTCGATATCACGCAGGTCCTGACGCCGCTGGCACCCTGCCCGGCCGTCCACTTCGAGCCGGTCTCGGTCACCATCGTCGCCTGCAACTCCGCCCATCTGGGCGGCGTGGACGTTCCCGCCGAGTACCTTTCCATGCCGCCCGAGTTAAGACAGGAACATGGCCCCGCGCTCTCCCAGGTCCTGCGCGAAATCCGCCGGGTGGTCGAGGAAAATGCGGCCATGCAGCAAGGCAAGTCGGATGCCGCATCGCGCGAGAAAGCGCTGAAAGACATCATCCGATTCACATGGGGCTATGTTGACCCCGCTTTTCTCAATCAAATCAGGGAGAAGGCTTATCCCTTTGAGTCCGGGACCACATCATGTGGTGACAGGTGGCCTGAAACGGCGTAGAACATAACGTGAAC
>NZ_WIVE01000148.1 GCF_009601025.1 Roseospira navarrensis
TAATTATTCGAGAATGGACGGAATTATTTGATCACGGGACCCGGGATATAGGGGCACATTCCGGGCTATATCGGGATGCGGGTTCAGGGGTCCCATCCCCCGCCATTCCCACCTTGCAACAAAAATTGGCCCGGCGCTCAGGGCGCTCAACTGGTCAGCCAAGCCGTGACGATGGGTTCGGCGGTCCCCGCCCACTCGTTCCCGACCACTACAGGGGTGGCCGGATCCCCAGCCATCACAACACGGGTTTCGGTCTTCAGCAAGCGCCGGGCGTCGCTCTCAAGAGACAACGGCGCAACAAGAACGTTCGGTTGGACGTTGAGGGGCCGGCCTTCGTCACCGGTCAGGCTGCGCATGGCAAGTCGGGCCGCCTCATAGTTGTCCGCCGTCAATGGGGCCTTGGAGGCAAAGGCCAGCTGCCACAGGCCGTATCCGGCGTTCGCTCGCGCTCGGACGCCATACAGGAACGTATCGCGCATGAATACGTTCTGGTCGTCGTCGCTGGTGAGGGTGGTGAGCTTGTAGGGGAGACGTTCCTGGAAGATCATCGGCCTGATGGACCGCGAACAGTCCAGCAGGAACCACGCTGGATCCGTACCAGTCTGCATATTGGACACGGCCGCCGCGACACCTTTGGCGTCAAAGACCGGATGATCCTCCGCGAAGAACGGCTTGCCATCGTAGCAAAGACCAGAAAATCCGCCGGCCAGCAGCGAAAACACCAGTTCATCGGGGTGTTCGCTGGCCGCGTGGCCCATCTCGCCGAACAGCGGGGCGAGAACGCCATACTGATCGTCCTCGACGTCCGTCCGCTTGACCTCGATCGTGCTTTCGAACGTGCGGTTCTCGAGGGCATACGAGTGGACCCGCAGGTTCTTGACGACCCGATCCCCGAGCCATTCCCGGACATTCGGCAACTGTCCCAGCCACCCATAGGCATTGCTACTGCTTCCGGAGGGCACCTTCATCGCCACCCGGTCCCAGAATCGGGGCGCGCCTTCGAAGCCCTTCTGAAAGGCCGTCGAATACCCCTCGAAGACCATGTGTAGGTTTTGCTTGTTGATCAGCATGATCAGGTCTCCTCGGGCAAAGTGCGGAGCTCGGACGGATCAATCCCCATGGCGCTGCACACCGCCAACCGCCCGTCATCCATGGTGTTCTTCTGGCGGCTCGGCGGAGTGCGGTCCAGGATCGGTGTCAAGAAGGCGCGAGTTTGTGGTCCCACTTCAGCCACCCATTTTTCCATAGCGCCCATATCCGCGCGGCAGACGCTGATCGCCCAATCCCGCTGGAACGGGAATATCCGGCCGTGCTCCAGAAGGTTGTCCACGTATTGCTCCGCCTGATTGAGGCTGAGGCGATTGTCCAGCGCGCTGAGCTCCTGACAGACGCGGCGGTACTCGCCGATGGGCACCCATTCCAGCGGACTGGGCGCCGCGCTGGCGTTCGCGGCAGTGACATCCAGGGCTTCGGACATTGCGGCCACGACGGTTTCGGCATCGGCCTCTTCGGGCAATCCGAGGTGCTCTTGCAGCAGGCGCAGCAGCGCCTGCGGATCGGGTGACGA
>NZ_WIVE01000149.1 GCF_009601025.1 Roseospira navarrensis
CCCGTGCAATCCTGGCATGCATCGCCGGACTTATCTCGCCCAAACAACCAGCATGCATATCTAACGCAAACTGAGCCTAATTATTTGATCACGAGAGGCGAAAACGCAAGCAAAAACAAGGGCTTGTGCGCGCCGCAATCTTGAGGAACCGCGCGGGTGGGTCCTCAATAGGGTGCGCAATCCGGCGAAGGCGGAAAATTAAGTGTTTTCAATGAGATGGCATTCACGTGGCCGATGGGCCTGATCAGCAAAAACCTGATTGCGCACCCTATTGCGGCAACATTGAGAACCCTATTGCGGACCCATTGCGCACCCTGTTGATGAGGCAAATCGGTGTGGGGGTGCCTGCGCTCAATCGCGCGCCTGCCCATTATCCAATTCGTGACCGTCGGCGTTCAGCTTGTCTCGGACCAAAGAAACCATTGCTTCAACAGCTTCAGTTGCGTCCTCACCCAATGACGATATTGCCATCGTTTTCAACACACTAAGAACACCCCTCGCTTCAATTGGAGATAGTGTCTTCGGTGGCGCTATACACGCCCGTACCAATCGCTTAATCGCGTCGTGAAAACTCTCGAAATAGACAACAAAATGTTCAACTAGCTCCAACACGCTATATCCCTCGCCATTTTCTTTAATTAGCTCCTTATTCAGATCGTCTGTCGTTCTTGCGGCAGCCCAAACCATTTGTTCCTCGACTCCTGATCGGCGAATAATATCCGCTTCGATAGAGCCATCATACTTGTCCAAAAAGCGACAATTCGCGGCATCTAGGGTTTGTACAACAATTTTGAAGGGGTGCTCCTCTACTTCTTCGGCCTCAACACATGTATCGTCAAGAAGCCAGTTGATATCGACGCCAGCAGAGGCAATTTTTGCAAGTGCGCTTGCTCCCGGCTCCCTATCACCCGCAATGTAATTTTGTAGCGTTCTTAGTGGGATGCCTGAGCGTTCGGCAAAATCCTTCGTGGACAGGTGCATGCGCTCGATGGCGCGCGCCAACCTGACGGGAAGGCCGGAAACTCGTTCGTGCTTGGGCGTAGATGCGTTCATTCGGGCGCTTGACCTGGCGTGCAATTGGGCGCAGTGTGTGCGTATGGAACATGAGCATGCCACAGAACACGCCCGTTTGCACGTCGAACCTTCCCGCGCTTTGTATGCGGCGGTTCGCGGCGCCTTCGTCGCGCGAGGTGGATCACTTCGCCAGTGGTGCCTGACCAATGGTGTCCACCGACAAAACGCCAGGGCATGCCTGATCGGCGAATGGACGGGGCCACGGGCAAGAGCGCTGGTTGATGAAATCTGCGCGGATGCGGGGGTCGCCGATGGGTGACCGGATGCTGACATCTGATGAGTTTGCCCAAACTGTTGGGATTTCCAAACAGAAGGCACGGCGTGCCCTTGGTAGAGCGCACAATGGGCACCTTTGGCGCGGTATCCGGTTGGACGTGATCGCGGTCAAGGGGCGCGGCGGGCGCGGTGGCGTGTGCTATCAGGTCCGCGCGCGTAGCATCCC
>NZ_WIVE01000014.1 GCF_009601025.1 Roseospira navarrensis
GCTCCGGCCGAGGACGCCGCCGCTGCTGAAGCGCCGGCTGCCGAGGAGGCCGCTCCGGCCGAGGACGCCGCCGCTGCCGAAGCGCCGGCTGCCGAGGAAGAGCAGACCCTCATTGAAGAAGGCGTCGATAACCTGGAGCAGGCCGGTGAAATGGCCGCCGAGGAAGCCAGCGAGGCTGCCGAGGCGGTGACGGACGCGGCCGAGGCCACCGAAGACGCCGCTGCGGAAGCCACCGAGGAGGCCGCTCAGGCCACCGAGGAGGCCGCCGCCGAGGTCGAGGAGGCTGTGAGCGAGGACGCCGCCGCTGCGGAAGCGCCGGCTGCTGAAGAGGCCGCTCCGGCGACCGAGGAAGAAGCCGCCGCCGAGGAGGCCGCGCCCGTCGAGGACGCCGCCGCCGAGGAGCCGGTGATCGAGGAAACCCAGGTCGAGGACCCGGCCGCCGCGCCGGCCGAGACCACGGAGACCGCGTCCGCGCAGTAAAACCGCGAGGACGTCAGGAAAGCGTACCGTACCTGAGCGTATCGTAAGCGTACCGTACCATTGGGAGTCTGGGACCCTCCCGTCACGGCGGGGCCGCACGTCGGCCTCGCCATGATGGGTCCCCGCTCCTGACGGGCCCCCCGGACATCCGGGCCGCCGGTGGTTCTCTTGCCGGGTCGGGTCCACGTCCGGGACCGTCCCGCCCTCTCAGGGGGCGCGGCGCCGTTCCGCCCAGTCCGCCCAGTCCGCCCAGTCCGCCCAGTCCGCCCAGTCCGATTGTCCATCCGCCGCTTCCCGGGCTCCCGGAGGCGGTGTTTTCGTGTGTGCGGAAAGACAGCGGCGCGGGCCGACTTTCGTTCCCCTGCCGCCGTCCCTCCGGTATTCTATGAGCGGACGGAACGGCGTCGGACAGACTCGCGGGGGACCCCGTCGGGTGCGGGGGCTGCGGGACCGAAGGGGGCGGCCATGACGGGGGAAGCACACCAGCACTCGGGCATGACGAACGGCGCCGCCCCGGGCCTCGTCTGTCTGACGGACGACGGTCTGGCGGCGCTGTTCGCCGTGCTGCGGGAGGCTGGGTGCGAGGTCATCGGGCCCACGGTCCGGGACGGCGCCATCGTGCTGGCGCCGCTGACCAGCGTTGACGACCTGCCCCGGGGCTGGCGCGATAGACAGGACGCCGGCCACTACCGACTCGCCCCGGGGACGGGGCCCGCCCGGTTCGCCCATGCAGTGCCCGCGCAGGGCTGGAAGCGGTTCGTGCATCCGCCCGAGGCGCGGCTGTGGACCGCCCGCCGCGACTCCGATGGGGATTTGTCCATCGAGGGCCCGGAGGCGCCGCCCGCCCCGCGCGCCTTCCTGGGCGTGCGGCCGTGCGATCTGGCGGCGCTGGGCGTGCTGGACGGAGTCTTCGCCGATCCCGGGGCCGCGCACCACGATCCCGCCTATGCCCTCCGCCGGCGCGACGCTCTGGTGATCGCCGTGTCCTGCGGGAAGCCGGCGGCGAGTTGCTTCTGCGCCGCGATGGGCACCGGCCCGGCCGCTGGAGATACGGGCGCCGATGTGGCGCTGACCGAACTGGTGGAGGGCGACCGCGCCGTGTACCTCGCCCGGGCCGGCAGTCCGGCCGGGGCTGCGCTGCTGGAGGCGGTGCCTCACACCCCGGCCACGGATGACCACCACACGGCCCGCCGCGCCCAGGCCGATGCGGCCGCCGCCGCCCAGGTCCGCGCGCTGCCCGAGGCGGCGAGCCGCATCCTCGCCGACGCCACGGAGCATGCCCATTGGGCCGATGTGGCCGCGCGCTGCCTCGCCTGCGGCAGTTGCACCCTGTCGTGCCCCACCTGCTTCTGCGCCACGGTGGAGGACTCCACCAGCCTGGACGGAGCCACGGCGACGCGCACCCGGCGCTGGAGTTCCTGCTTCACCGAGGTGTTCTCGTATATCCACGGCGGGGCCGTGCGCGAGGAGCGGGGGGCGCGGTACCGGCAATGGATCACCCACAAGCTGTCGTCCTGGCACGCCCAGTTCGGCACCAGCGGGTGCGTGGGTTGCGGCCGGTGCATCACGTGGTGCCCGGTCGGCATCGATATCACCGCCGAGGTGGCGGCCCTGGCCGCCGATCGGCCCATCCGCAACCGCCGCGCGCCCGCCCGCCTGCGGCCACAACACACCGGACCGCGACGGCGCAAGGACGACCCGCCGGCATGATGGCCGCGCGGCGCGGACGAGGAGAGGAGGCCCTGCCATGGTATCCCTGCAGGACATGGACGATCTGCTGAATGCCCACCCGTTCTTCGCCGGGCTGGGGCCGAAGCACCTGGACGAACTGGCTGGCTGCGCCCGCAACGAGCGCTTCGACGCGGGCGACTACATCTTCCACGAAGGTGGCATGGCCGACCGATTCTACATCCTCCGCCACGGCCAGGTGGCCGTCGAGGTCAAGGTGCCTCACAAGGGCTCGGTGGTGCTGGAGACCCTGCACGAGGACGACACGCTGGGCTGGTCCTGGCTGGTCCCGCCGCACCACTGGACCTTCGATGCCCGCGCCGTGTCCTTGGTGCGCGCCATCAGCCTGGACGGGGTCTGCCTGCGCGAGAAGATGGAGACGGACCACGAGTTGGGCTTCCACCTGATGGCGCGCTTCGTGCCGGTGATGGGCGAGCGCCTGCGGGCCGCCCGCCTGCAGATGCTCGACCTGTACGCGCCGCCGGCCTGACCCCCGCCGAGGAGGACCCGGCCATGGACACCGCTCCCGGCGCGGATCTCGCCGCCCGCCTGACCCAGACCGCCGCCGCCGCCCGCGTGCCGGCGTCGATGACGGCGCTCGACCCCATGCGTCCGCGGCCGTTCCGGATCGAGCGCTGGCAACGCGACCTGTCGGACACCTTCACGATCGACCTGGCACCCCTGGAGGGGTCGCCGCTAACGTTCCGCCCCGGCCAGTTCAACATGCTCTACATCCACGGCGCGGGCGAGGTGCCGATCAGCATCAGCGGCGATCCGGAGCGGCCCGAGCGCCTGATCCATACCACGCGCGCGGTGGGGCAGGTGACCAACGCCATGAAGGCGCTGCGGGTCGGCGATGTCATCGGCGTGCGCGGTCCGTTCGGCACACCCTGGCCGGTGGAGGCCGCCGACGGTCATGACGTGGTCATTGTGGCCGGCGGCATTGGGCTCGCCCCGCTGCGGCCGTTGATCCACGCCGTGCTGGCGCGCCGGGGCCGCCTGGGCAACGTGGTGCTGCTGTACGGGGCCCGCACCCCCGAGGACATCCTGTACCGCAAGCAGGTGTCCGCCTGGCGCGGGCGCTTCGACATGACCGTGCACGTCACCGTGGACCGGGCGACCGGCCGCTGGTCCGGTCCGGTCGGCATGGTCACCAAGCTGATCGCGCGCGGCGGCTTCGATGCCCGCGACACGGCGGCCTATGTCTGCGGGCCGGAAATCATGATGCGTCATGTGGCGCAGGCGCTGCTCGACCGGGGCGTGGCGGCCGAGCGGCTGTTCCTGTCCATGGAACGGAACATGAAATGCGCCATCGGCTTCTGCGGCCACTGCCAGTGGGGGCCGGACTTCGTGTGCAAGGACGGCCCGGTGTTTCGCTATGACCGGGTCGCCACGCGGCTGGCGCAGTCCGAGGTTTGAGGAGGGCGGTATCATGAGCACGGATGGATCCGACGCCCCGCGCCGCCCCAAGCTGGCGGTGTGGAAGTTCGCCAGTTGCGACGGCTGCCAACTCAGCCTGCTGGACTGCGAGGACGAGTTGCTGGACGTGGTGGGCGCGGTCGAGATCGCGTACTTCCTGGAGGCCACCCGGGCCACCGTGCCCGGTCCCTACGATGTTTCGCTGGTCGAGGGCTCCATCACCACGGCGCACGACCTGAAGCGGCTGCAGAAGATCCGGCGGCAGTCGAAGGTCCTGGTCACCATCGGGGCCTGCGCCACCAGCGGCGGCATTCAGGCGCTCAAGTCCATGGCCGACACCGAGGACTATATCCGCGCCGTTTATGCCCGCCCGGACTTCATCAAGACGCTGGACACCAGCACCCCCATCGCCCACCACGTGCCGGTGGACGTCGAATTGCGCGGCTGCCCCATCGACCGGGGCCAGCTTCTGCACGTGCTGACCGCGCTCATCCAGGGCCGCCAGCCGCGCCTGCCCAACTACAGCCAGTGCGTCGAGTGCAAGCGGGCCGGCACCGTCTGCGTCATGGTGGCCAAGGGCGAACCCTGCCTGGGGCCGGTCACCCAGGCCGGCTGCGGCAACCTGTGTCCGCGTGTCGGGCGCGGCTGCTACGGCTGTTTCGGCCCGGCGGAGGGTGTGAACACCCGCGCCCTGGCGGGCCATCTGCGGGCCGGTCCGGCGCAGGGCGGCAGCGGCCTGGACGGCCCGGCGACCCGCCACCTGTTCCACACCTTCAACGCCAACGCCCCGGGCTTCCGGGAGGAGGGCCAGCGCCATGGCTAAGGCAGCCGGGGCCACGCGCCGGATCAAGGTGGAGAACCTCGCCCGCGTCGAGGGCGAGGGCGCGCTGTCGGTGCGCATCCGCGACGGCCAACTCAAGAACGTGGCCTTCACCATCCACGAGCCGCCGCGCTTTTTCGAGGCGCTGCTGCGCGGTCGGCCCTATTCCGATGCGCCCGATATCACCGCGCGCATTTGCGGCATCTGCCCCGTGGCCTATCTGCTCGGGGCCAGTCTGGCGATGGAGGATGCGCTCGGCCTGTCGGTGTCCGCCGACATGCGCCGGCTGCGCCGCCTGATCTATTGTGGCGAGTGGATCGAAAGCCACGTGCTGCACATCGCCATGCTGCACGCGCCGGACTTCCTGGGCTATGAGGACTCCATCCGCATGGCCCAGGACCATCCGGAGATCGTCAAGACCGCGCTGCGCCTGAAGAAGCTGGGGAATCACATCCTTGAGGTCATCGGCGGCCGCGCCATCCATCCGGTGAACCTGCGCGTGGGCGGGGTCTGGCGGTCGCCGTCGCGCGACGAGGTCCTGGCGCTGCGCGCCGAACTGGACTGGGCGTTGGAGGCGGCGCGCGGGCTGGTCGGGTTCACGGCCACCCTGCCCATGCCGGCGGTGGAACGGGACTATCTGTTCGTCGCCCTGCACACCGACGATCACTATGCGGTCTGCGAGGGCCGGATTGTGTCCTCGGACGGGCTCGACGTGCCGGTGCAGGCGTTCCACGACCACTTCAGCGAGGATCACCAGAAGAACAGCAACGCCCTGGTGGGCGCGACCCGGGACGGCCGGACCTATCACGTCGGGCCGCTGGCGCGCTATGCGCTGAACTTCGACCAGTTGGCGCCGGAGGCGAGGGCCGCCGCGCAGGCGGCCGGGCTGGGGCGGGTGGTGCGCAATCCGTTCCAGAGCATCATCGTGCGCGCCGTCGAGACGCTTCAGGCGGTGATCGATGCGCGGGCGCTGGTGGACGCCTATGCGGCGCCGGACCCGCCGCACCCGGAGATCCCGCCGCGCGCCGGTACCGGCCACGGCGCCACGGAAGCGCCGCGCGGCCTGTGCCATCATGCCTATACGCTGGACGACACCGGCCACATCACGCACGCCTGCATCGTGCCGCCCACGGCCCAGAACCAGCGCAGCATCGGCGAGGACCTGTGGGACGTGGTGGCTGCCCACATCGAGGCCGACGACGCGCGGCTGAAGTGGGTGTGCGAGCAGGCCATCCGCAACTACGATCCGTGCATTTCCTGCGCGACGCATTTCCTGACGCTGGAGGTGGACCGGGCGTGACCCAGACTCCGACCTGTACCCTGATCCTGGGCGGCGCGCGCTCGGGCAAGAGCCGCCATGCCGAAGCCCTGACCCTGGAGGCCGCCCGCGCGCGCGGTCAGGTCCCGGCCTATCTGGCCACGTTCCGCCCCTGGGGAGCGCCGGGCGATGATCCGGAGATGGACGAGCGCGTGCGCCTGCACCGGGAGCGGCGCGGCCGGGACTGGATCACGGAGGAGGTGCCGGTGGACCTGGACGCGGCCCTGCGCACCCATGATGCCGTGCCGGTGCTGGTGGACTGCCTGACCCTGTGGCTCACCAACCTGATCCTGGACGAGATGGACGTGGGTGCACGGGTCGGCCTGCTGGTGCGGGCCCTGGAGGACCGCAGCGCGCCGGTGGTGCTGGTCGCCAACGAGGTCGGCCTGGGCCTGGTGCCGGAAACGCCCCTGGGCCGCCGTTTCCGCGACGAGGCCGGCGTGCTGAACCAACGCGTGGCGGCCATCTGCGACCGCGTGCTGTTCGTCGCCGCCGGTTTGCCGTTGACGTTGAAGGGCGGCTGATCGCTGAGGCGCCCTACCGCTTTTTCGCGCGGCCCTTGAGGGTGGCCAGCACCTCCATGGCCAGCGCGCCGATCTCGCGCGCGGCGGTGGAGCGCGGCTGGTACTCCACCACGCCCTTGCCCTCCATCATGCTGGCGGCATAGGCGACGCGGTTGCCCAGCTTGGTGTGAGCGATGGGCAGGCCCTCTTCCAGCAGCTTTTCCAGCATGATGTCCGGCAGCTTGCCGCGCGGCGGCATGCGGTTCATGACGATCAGGGCGTCGGTTTTTTCCTTCGTGGCCATCTCCACGGTGGTGCGGGTGGCCCACAGGTCCATGGGGCTGGGCTGCACCGGCAACAAAAGAATGTCGCCGGCGCGCACGGCGGCGCGCGCCTCGGTCTCGGCATGGGGCGGCGTGTCCACCACCACCATGTCGAAGCGGTCGCGCAGCCGGTCCAGCTCGGTGCCCAGGCGCCAGCCCGCCACATCGGACAGGTGCAGCGCCGCGCCGTCCGGATGATGCTCCATCCGCCAGCCATGCCACGAGGCGAGGCTGCGCTGGGGGTCGATGTCCACGATGGCGACCGAGTTGCCGCGCCGGGCCCAGGTGACGGCGAGCTGGGCCGCGACCGTCGTCTTGCCGGCGCCGCCCTTCTGCTGGGCCACGGTGATGATGCGCGCCGCCATGGGGGACTCCTCCTGCCTGCGAAACCAACCGGAGCATAACGGCAGGACGCCGCCGTCTGCCAGTGCTTCCGGGCGGAATCACAGGGCAACGGTCTCAGGTTGACGGGATCCCGTCTGCAGGTCTTTGCAAAGGGTCGGAGACCCGCGCTCGAGATCCTTCAGCCGCTTCGCGGCTTCAGGATGACATCCTAGCGGAATCACAGGGCAACGGTCTCAGGTTGACGGGATCCCGTCTGCAGGTCTTTGCAAAGGGTCGGAGACCCGCGCTCGAGATCCTTCAGCCGCTTCGCGGCCTCAGGATGACATCCTAGCGGAATCACAGGGCAACGGTCTCAGGTTGACGGGATCCCGTCTGCAGGTCTTTGCAAAGGGTCGGAGACCCGCGCTCGAGATCCTTCAGCCGCTTCGCGGCTTCAGGATGACATCCTAGCGGAATCACAGGGCAACGGTCTCAGGTTGACGGGATCCCGTCTGCAGGTCTTTGCAAAGGGTCGGAGACCCGCGCTCGAGATCCTTCAGCCGCTTCGCGGCTTCAGGATGACATCCTATCATTTTGGTGTGTCATCCCGAGTGAGCGAAGCGAGACGAGGGATCTCGGGAGGCCTGCTCTGACCGCACGGAACGGGCCGTCATGTTAACCTGAGCCCGTTGCCCTCGGCGGCATCATTCCGCCGGAATGATCTCGCCGCCCTGGCCGGCCCACAGGCGCGCATACAGCCCACCCTGGGCCACCAGGGCGTCATGGGGGCCGCTCTCGATGATGCGGCCGCCGTCCATGACGCAGATGGTGTCCGCGCCCCGCACGGTGGCCAGCCGGTGCGCCACGATCAGGGTGGTGCGCCCCTGGCCCAGGCGCTCCAGGGCCGCCTGCACCCGGCGTTCGGTGTCGCGGTCCAGGGCGGCGGTGGCCTCGTCCAGCAGCAGGATCGGCGCGTCCTTCACCATGGCCCGCGCGATGGCCAGCCGCTGGCGCTGGCCGCCGGACAGGCGCAGGCCGCTTTCGCCGATCTGGGTGTCGAAGCCCCGGGGCAGGGCGGTGATGAAGTCCATGGCGTCGGCGTCGCGCGCGGCCGCTTCGGCCCGCGCCCGCCAGTCCGGCGTCGGATCGGCCGGGTCCACCGGGCCGGGGGCGCCGAACAGGATGTTCTCCAGCACCGTGCCTTCGAACAGGGTGACGTCCTGCGTGACCAGGGCGATGTGCCGCCACAGGGAGTCCAGCGGCACGCCCCGGATGTCCTGGCCATCGATCAGCACGCGCCCGCTGGTGGGGTCCAGCAGCCGGGCCACCAGATTGAGCACCGTGGTCTTGCCCGCGCCCGAGGGCCCCACCAGGGCGACGGTGCGGCCCGCCGGGATATCCAGGGTCACGCCGCGCAGCGCGGGAATGGCGGCGTTCGGGTGCTCCACATGGACGCCCTCCAGCCGGATCGCACCGCTGGAGACGGCCAGCGGCGGGCTGGCGGGCGTGTCCACCAGGATCGGGCGGGCATCCAGCACCTGGAACAGCCGGTCCAGCACCGCCACGCCCTCCATCAGCGTGGCGTTCAGGTTGCCCAGCTTCTTGATCGGTCGATAGGCCAGGATCAGCGCCGTGATGAAGGCGAAGAAGGTGCCGGGGGTGGTGCCGCCCTCGATCACGCGAAGCCCGCCGTACAGCACCACCAGACTGACCGCGATGCCGGCGGCGACCTCGATCAGGAAGGCCGAGAGCATCTTGGTCTTCTCCACCTGGAACATGGAGGTGAACAGGCGTTCCACCAGGGAATGGGCGCGGGCGCGCTCGCGCGCCGGGGTGCCGAAGACCTTGACCACGCGCACGCCCTCGAAGGATTCGGACAGCATGGCGTCGAAGCGGCCCATCGTCTCCTGCAACTCGCCCGTGCGCAGGCGGGCGCGCCGCCCCAGCGCCAGCACCGGCAGCACCACGGCGGGAAAGATCAGCAGCCCGACCACGCTCAGCCGCCAGTCCATGACCATCAGGGTCACGATCAGGCTGACCAGGGTCGCCACGTCGCGCCCCAGCGCGATGCCGGTGGACGTGATGGTGTTTTTCAGGGTGTCCAGGTCCACGATCAGGCGGGACGTCAGGGTGCCGATCGGGTTGGCCTGGAAGAACGCAAGGTCCAGGCCCAGCAGATGGCCGAACAGCCGCGTGCGGGCGGTCGCCACCATGCCCAGGCCGGCATAGAGCATGCTTGCCCGCTGCATGTAGTTGGAGATGCCCTTGAGCGCGAACGCCCCGGGCAGGCCCAGCCCGACGACCCACATCATGGTCGGGTCCTGCGCGGCCAGGACGTCGTCCACCGCCGGCTTCATCAGCCAGGCCGTCAGCGCGGTGGACCCCGCGACCAGCAGCATGGCCACGCCGCCGGCCGCCAGATAGGGCCACCACGGCCCCGCCGTGGCGCGCAGGAAGCGCCAGATCAGGCGCCAGGCGGCGGCCGAGCCGGAATGCGGCGCACCCGGCTTCGGGGTCTGCGCGGCGGGATCGGTCACGTGATTTCCGCCCGGCCGGGGCGCGGATAGCGCAGCATCCACCACAGGCCCAGGGCGAGCGTGCCCAGCGGACCCACGTAGAGCAGCGGCAGGTAGGTCGAGTCCGACTTGGCCAGGTTGGCCGCGCCCAACAACGAGGCCTGGCACAGCACCACCGCGATCACCGCGATGCCGACGCGGGCGTTGCGGCCCTGGCGGTTGAACTGCCCGGCCAGCAGCGCCCCCAGCGCCAGCAGCGCAAAGGCGATGTTGGCGATCGGCTTGGACAGGCGCTGGTTGGCCTCCATGCGCGCGCTGCGGACCATGCTGTCCGAGAATCGGTCCGGTGTGTGCGGCGACATGCTGTCGCCGGTCTGCAGGGTGAACAACTGCCCGATGGGCCGTTCCCTGTTTTCCGGCACCCGGATCATGGTCTGGGCGTTTTCGGTGCCGATGGGCACGGACTGGCTGTCGAAGAACAGGAAACTGACCCGTCCGGTCGCCTTGTCCCGTTCCTGGCGGACCCCCTTGACCATGACGACGCGGGCCCGTCCGTCCTCGTAGACCAGCGCGCCGCGCCGGGCGGTGATGGTGACATCCACGCCCGGATCGGCGCGGTCGTGGATGATGATCCCGTTCAGGTCGCCTTGCGGGGTGCCCTCGCGGACATAGATGGTCAGGTGCTCGTCCACCTCGGTGAAGGCGCCCTCGTCCAGCGCGATGCGGGTCATTTCCTGGCGGATCTCGAACCACAGGTCGTTGAAGGCGGCCTCCAGCCTGGGGACCGCGTCCAGGGTCAGGTAGTAGCCGAAGCCGGACAGCAGCACGCCCAGCACCAGGGCCGGCCGGCCGATCCGCCAGCGGCTGAGGCCGGCGGACTGCATGACCACCAGTTCCCGGTCGTGGGTCATGCGGTTGTAGACGAACAGGATGACCGCGAACAGCGCGATGGGCAGGAAGAAGGTCAGGAAGCCCGGCATCAGCAGCATCGTCAGCTTCAAAAAGGTGCCGACGGCCAGCCCCTTGTTGATGAAGGCGTCGAAGAAGCGCAACGAGTTGATGAGCCACAGCAGCGTCACCAGCGCGGCCGTTCCGAGAACGAGGCTGGTCACGAGCTGGCGCAGAATGTAGCGGGTCGTCAGTCGCATGGCGCCGGAGTATAGGCGGGGACGCACGGGATCGAAAGCGGTCTGGCGGGGCCGACGGACCGGTTTCGCCGATGACCCAATTCCGCTCATCCTGGGTCCGAGAAAGACTCGTTTGTCCGGTGCATGGGTCCGGGCGCATCTTCAAGGTGCTGCCCGACGCTCCTGTCCGCCGATTGACTCCTGGGAGATCGACCCATGACGACCCTGTCCGGTTTCGCTCATCACCCCGCACCGCTCTCCGCGCCGACCCGCCCGGCGGCCGCGCGCGGTCAGTCCCCCGTCTTCGGGGCGCTTGGAGACGGGATCGTCCGCCAGGTCGCCGTGTGGATCGAGCGGGCCCGGACCCGCGCGCAGTTGCGCGCGCTGGACGACCGCATGTTGCGCGACATCGGGCTGAGCGTGGACTCCGTCCGCGGCGAGACGGACAAGCCGTTCTGGATCGCCTGACGGAGCCGCCACCGGCGGCGGCTGCCCCCCGGCCGCCGCCGCGTGGCTGGTATGACCGGGCGGCATGACCCTCGCGAGGGGCGTGCCGCCCGGTTGTTGTTTCACCCGATGTCCCGGCCCGGCGGCGCGATCCCCCCACGCGCCGCCGGGTTCGTTTCACGCCAGCGGCACCGGCCCTCTTTCCCCACCCGGCCACCCACGAGAGTATCCTATTGGGTGGTGGGGTGGGGGAGAGGGCCGGCCACGGACTTCAACGGTCCTCGGCAGAGGCCGTTGGCATCACGCCCGTGTTGCCTTCGAAACGTCTGGAAATCCGGGCGCGGTTGCCGCATGATCGTCGCGTAACGGCAAGAGGACCCAACCCGTTCCGCCGCAGGGTTGCAGCGCGAGGGGACAGGTCGCCTTGGGGCCCGGAACCGGGCCCCTCGGGACGGAAGGGCGTCAAGACACGCGATGGGACACGGTTCGCGTCTGCGGCGTCGCATGCTTCTGGCGACGTTGGGTCTGATGGTGGGCTGGACGGCCCTCCTGTGGGGGTCCCTGTACTGGGAGACCCGCCTTCTCACCGAGCAGGTCGTCTCGCTCGCCCGCTTCCATGCCGCCGGCGCCTTCGAACGCGATCTGGTCTACCGCGCCTGGAACGCCCGGATGGGCGGGGTCTATGCGCCCGTCACCCATGTCGCCCCGAACCCGTACCTCAAGGTCGAGAGCCGGGATATCGACTCGGATATCGGGCCGCTGACGCTGGTCAATCCGTCCTACATGACGCGCATCGTCCACGGCATCGCCGAGGAGCGCACCGGCATCCTCAGCCGCATCACCAGCCTGGACCCCGTCCGGCCGGCCAACGCGCCCCAGCCGTGGGAGCGGCGGGCGCTGGAGCGTTTCGAGGCGGGCGCCCAGGACCACACGGAACAGGCCGTCACCGGCGAGGGGGTGCCGATCCTGCGCTACATGCGGCCGTTGACCGTCGATGAGTCCTGCCTGACCTGCCACGACACGCAGGGCTATGCCCTGGGCGATGTGCGCGGCGGCATCAGCGTGACGATTCCGATGACCCCGGTCCAGGCGATCCAGGCGCCGACGCGGGCCTTCTCGGTCACCTGGCATCTGGCGGTCTGGGCTGTGGGACTGGCCGGCATCGCGATGGGGGGGCGGATCATGACCCGGCAGGTCGGCCAGTTGGAGGACGCCCGGTCCGAGGCCCTGGCCGACCGTCGCCGCGCCGAGGAGTCGGATCAGGCCAAGTCCCGCTTCCTGGCTACCATGAGTCACGAGTTGCGCACGCCTCTGAACGCCATCCTCGGGTTCTCCCAGATGATGGAACAGAAGGTGCTGGGGCCGCTGGGCACACCCACCTACGAGGAGTATGCCCGCGACATCCGCACCAGCGGCGAGCACCTGCTCGCGCTGGTCAACGACGTGCTGGACCTGTCCAAGATCGAATCCGGGCGCATGGTTCTGACCGAGGGGCCCGTGGATTTGGGCGCCGAGGTGGTTCGCACCACCGGCCTGATGATGGGCCAGGCCAACGCCCGGGGCGTCCGCCTTGACGTGGATGTGCAGCCGGCGCTGCCCCTGATCCGCGGCGACGGGCGGGTGATCCGCCAGATGCTCATGAACATCGTCGCCAATGCCCTGCGCTTCACCCCGGAGGGGGGGCGGGTGCTCGTCACCGCCAACATGGACCCCGAGGACTGCGCCCGGGTGATGGTCTCCGACACCGGGCAGGGGATCCCGGATGCGGACCTTCAGATCGTGCTGGAGCCGTTCCAGCAGGGCAGCAACGTCAGCGGTCTGTCCGGTGCCCGGGGGGGACTGTCCGACCGGCCGGCGTTCACCACCGGCACCGGCCTGGGGCTCGCCCTGGTGAAGGGCTTCATCGAGCTGCATGCGGGCAGCCTGATCCTGGCCAGCGAACCCGGCCACGGCACCACGGTCACATTGCGGTTCCCGGCCTGGCGCGTGCTGGCGGGTGAGGCGTCTCCGCCGCCCCAGCCGGCGTGAGGCCCCCTCACCGCTTGAACGCGGCCCCGGGGCCGGTCCATGGTGCGGGCCGTCCGTACCCCCTTCCCGGCCCTCCGGAGACCGCCCCTCCCATGCGCATCGTCAGTGGAACCCTGCGCGGCCGCCGCCTGGAGGCGCCGCCCGGCCGGGCCGTCCGGCCTACGTCGGAGCGGGCGCGGGCGGCGCTGTTCGACGTGCTGACCCACCGTTTCCAGGCGGACGGTCGCTTCGTTCTGGCCGGAGCCCCGGTGCTGGACGCCTTCGCCGGCACCGGCGCGTTGGGGCTGGAGGCCCTGTCCCGGGGGGCCGGGCATGTCACCTTCCTGGAGCGGGACGCCGCCCTGGTGCGGGCGCTGTCCGATCGGGCCGCCGCCTGGGGCGTGGCGGCCGCCGTGACCGTGCGCCGGGCCGACGCCACCCGACCGCCCGCGCGCCCCGCCGGGCGGGACCCCTGCACGCTGCTGCTGCTGGATCCGCCCTACGGGCAGGCGCTCGCCGCGCCGACGCTGGCCGCCCTGGCGGCCGCCGGTTGGGTGGCCCCGGGCGCCCTGTGCGTCGTGGAAACCGGGTGCGACGAGCCGCTGGACCCCCCGGCCGGCTTCGCGCTGGCCGACACCCGGGATCACGGCCGGGCGCGGGTGCGGGTCCTCGTCCGGGAGGCGCCCTGATTCCGCCATATCGGGGCCCCGCGGTCGCCCCGATCCTGGCCGGTCTTTACGCTCTGGCAACTTCCTCCGGCCATTCTGGCGCGGGGCGAACCGGGGCGGATCGCGCGGGGATCCGGGCAACCGGACCGCGCCCGGATTAACTTTGGTCACAGGGCCCCTTCCTTTGATACGATGCCTTGAGATGGCCATGATTGGCCGGGCTGAAGGTCGGTCCGCGCGTGAGGCGGGCGACCGGCCGCGTGTCGCTCTGAACACGATCACAGGAAGGAGAGCGCCCATGCCGCGTCACGCGGCCCGCAGTCCGGCTCCGGCGGCGGAGCGTCTCCGCCTTGGCGTCGCGGCGCTGCTCGCCGGCGCGCTGATCCTGGCCGCGCCGTCGGCCTGGGCGGAGGCCGGCGCGCCGCCACCGCCGCCGCCGACCAAGCCCACGGTGATCCTGACCGTGCCCGATCCGGGACCGCCGGGCGGTGGCGAGCCCACCCTGGGCGGCGGGCGCGTCGATCTGGCCATGCGGCCCCTGGCCGGGCCGCCCCGGCCGCCCGGTCCCAAGCCCGCCAACCCGCGCCCCAGCGAGGCGGACCTGATCGCCGCCGCCGGCTTCGCGCCGGAGCAGGTGGGCTATCTGGTGTTCGACCTGGACACGGGCGAGTACCTCGCCGGGCACAACGCCACCCGGGCGGACTTCCTGCCGGCCTCGGTGGCCAAGGTGCCGACCACGGTGGCCGCGCTGTCGGTGCTGGGGCCGGACCACACCTTTCCCACCCTGGTGCGCTTCGACGGCGACCGCACGGGCGGCACCTGGCGGGGCACCCTGGCCCTGGTGGGCGGCGGCGATCCGGTGCTGGACTCCGAGGATCTGCGGGAACTGGTCGAGGCCCTGAAGGCCGCCGGTCTGGAGACGCTGGACGGTCCGTTCGTCTATGACGACTCGGCGCTGGTCGCGGCCTCGGCCCTGGAGCCGACCCAACCGGCCGAGCACAGCTACAACCCCGGCCTGTCGGCCCTGTCGCTGGACTTCAACCGGGTTCGGATCGAGTGGGACGGCGACTACATCAAGCGGGTCCGGACCCACGGCACCCCGCCGGTGGCCCCGATCCGGGTGGAGCGCAGCTATGATCTCTCGGTGGGCTGGTCCCGGAGCGGTCCCATGCTGCGCCATGCCTTCCCGCCGCCCGGCACCCGCGACGACGCCGGGCTGGTCACCGAGCAATGGAAGATGGCGCCCCTCGCCCCGGGGCGCGGGGCGCTGTGGCTGCCGGTGAAGGCGCCGGCGCCGTTCGTGGCCGCCGTGTTCCGGGAACTCTGCGCCGAGGCCGGCATCACCCTGCCCGAGCCCGCGCCGGCGATGGGGCCGGCCCGGGGCCCCATCGTGGCCCAGCACTTCAGCCGGTCGCTGGACTCCATCACCGTTGCGGCCCTCAAGCACAGCAACAACCTGGTCTCGGAACTGCTGGGGCTGGCGACCACCCGACGCCTGGAGGGCGGTCCGCTGAGCATCCCTGACTCGGCGGCGCGCCTGGAACGGTGGCTGGCCGAGACCCTGCCCTGGGTGGACTGGACCGGCTTCCATCTGGCCAACCACTCGGGCCTGTCGCCGGACAGCCGCGCCAGCCCGGAGCAGATCGTTTCCATCCTGCGCTATGGCGCCGACCGATCCGCCATGGGCGCGCCCTATCTGCGGCTGATGCCGGCCCGCCACTTCCCCGAGGCCGCCGGGCGCGAGATCGCGTCGCTGGTCCGCGCGGGCGACGTGGTGCCGCGCGTCTGGGCCAAGAGCGGCACCATGTTTCATGGGCGCGGGCTGGCGGGCGTGGCGCGCGGGTCCAGCGGCAACCGGCTGGTGTTCGCCGTGTTCGCCTCGGACCTGGAGCGGCGCCGCGCCTTCGATGAAGGCTACCTGCACTACTCGGGCACGGCGGTGCGCGCCGCCAAAACCCAGCTCGCCCGCGCCCGGGACCTGGAGCATGCCCTGCTGCTGAAGTGGATCACGGAGCACTGACCCGCGTTCGGGAGTGAACCGGCCCGACACGAACGACGCCCGTAGCCCGTAGGGTGCGTTCGCGCCGAAGGCGCAACGCACCGCATGGACGTGCGACGGTGCATTGCCCGCCGCTGTCGCGGCGCACGTCGGGGGCTCAGGTTGCGGGATCAGCCCCGGCCGCGGCCGCATCCAATCCGCCGGCCCGGTCCATGGCATCGAGGACCGCGCCGTTGGTCAGCAGCTCCGGCAGGGTCAGGCCGTCCGGCGCCCCCTGTCCGTAGACCGCGTTGAAGGGGATGCCGTACCGGCCGAAGCTGGCCAGATAGGCCGCAATGTCCGCGTCGGGTCGGGTCCAGTCGCCCCGCATCAACACCACATTCTCGGCCGCCAGACGGGCCGCAACCGGGTCCTGATCCAGCACCACCCGCTTGTTGACGAGGCAGGTCACGCACCAGTCCGCCGTGACGTCCACGAACACGGTGCGGCCCTCGGCCACGAGCCCGGGGATCGCGGCCACGTCCAGCGGGCGCCAGTCGGCGGCATCGGCGGCCAGCGGGCCACCGTCCCGTCCGGTCCCGCCGCCGCCCGGCAGCAGGCCGGCCCAGGCCGGCAGGGCCAGCGTGCCCAGCGCGACCAGCCCCGCCAGCGCCGCGCGCACCGGCAGGCGGTCGCGGGGAATGGCCAGGGTCAGGACCATCGCCACCATCAGCCCGCCCGCCAGCGCTGCCGCCAGCGGCGGCACCTGCGCGGCGAGCACCGTGAGCAGCCAGACGGCCGTGCCCGCGAGGGCGACGCCCAGCACGGCCTTCATCCACAGCATCCAGCGGCCGGGGCGCGGCAGCATGGTGGCCATGCGGGGCCAGGCGGCCACCAGCAGATAGGGCAGGGCCATGCCCACGCCCAGGGCGAGGAAGATCAGCGCGATCTCGGCCCAGCCGCGCGACAGGGCGAAGCCCACCGCCGTGCCCAGGAACGGCGCGGAACAGGGCGTGGCGAGCAGCGTGGCCAGGGCGCCGGTTCCGAACGCCCCCCACAGGGAATGCGGATCGCCGTCGCCGGCCCGCACGGCCCCGGCCGAGGCGGCGCCGCTCAGCCAGCCGGGCAGGCCGACCTCGAACAGGCCCCACAGGTTGGCGGCGAACAGGGTCAGCAGCACGATCATGACCACCAGGAACGCCGGCTGCTGGAACTGGATGCCCCAGCCGACGGCCACCCCGGCCGCCTTGACCGCGATCGCGGCCCCGGCCAGCACCAGGAACGAGGCGACGATGCCGGCCGCGCTCATCAGGAAGCTGGCGCGGGCCCGGGCCGGCGTGCCGCCGCCGTGCCCCACCAGCCCCAGCAGCTTCAGCGACAGCACCGGCAGCACGCAGGGCATCAGGTTCAGGATCAGCCCGCCCAGCAGCGCCAGACCGAGCATGGAAAGAATGTCGGCGGGACCCGTCGCGGCTGGGACGGGCGCGGCGTCCGCAAGCCCGGCCGGCGCCTGGGCCGAGGCGGCGAGGGGATGCGGCCCGCCCGTGGCGGCTTCCGGCGTCACCCGGGCTTCCAGGCCGCGCACGCCATCCGCCACGGTGAGGGTCAGGGGCACGCCCGCCAGGGTTTCCACGCCCCCGGCCGTGGTCCACAACACCGACAGGCCGTCGCCGTCGTGGGCCACCCGGGGCGGATCGAACCAACTGCCCGGCGGTCCCTCGACGAACAGGTCCGGGTTTTCCAAGGGCGGGTCGGCCTGCACGACCACGCGCAGCACGGGCGCACCCTCCGCGCCGGTCTCCGCCACCGCCGCGTCCAGGGTCAGGCCGTGCGCCTGTCCATCGCCCGGCACCGCCGCCTCGGCGCGGCTGATGGCGTGGGCGTGGTCCGTGGGTGCGCCCGGCCCGGCGGGCAGATCCATGGCCAGCGCCACCGTGCGCGGAATGCAGATGTCGGCACAGGTCAGGTAGTCCACGCGGGCATCCAGGCGCAGGCCCCGGTTCGCGTCGCTCACGGTGGCGTGAACGGGGTAGACCACGCCGTGCTTGTAGCCGAGGGTCTGGATGCCCAGCACGGAGAACCGCTCCGGCGCGGGCCAGAGCATCTCGGTGTCGGCCAGATTCTCGCTGCCGGACCAGTCGATGGAGGGCGGGTAGCCGGCATCGCCGGGGGAGCGCCAGTAGACCTTCCAGTCGTCCTGCATCTCGAACTGGAGGCCGAGGCGGACGGTGTCGCTTCCGTTCAGGGCGGTGCGCGCCGCGATCAGGCGCACCCGCCCCTCGGGTGTTTCGGCCCAGGCGCTGGCCCCGGGTGTCGTCCAGTCGGGCAACTGGGCGCGGGCGGGCGCGGCGGCGGCCGTGAGCAGCGTCGCCAGGGCGATCGTCAGCCCCAGGATGACCAGAGCCAGCGGGGCCGTCGGCGCCTTGGCGCGGGCCGGGATGAGGGGGTGGGGTCGGCTCATTGGTTTCGTCTCCCGCCCCCGAAGGCGGGGGCCTTCCGCGCCATGCCGCGCCGGGTGGCGGCCTGTGCGCCGCCGTGGCCGTTCCCATATCGGAAAGCGCGGTCCGGACCGCAAGGGCCGGGGGCCGCATGGTTTCCCTTGGAATCGGGGGGCGGACGTGGTCGAATCATCCCCAAGACCGACGGCGGCTTCGGTGTGTCATCCCGGCCGGCCAAAAGGTCAACGTTTTTGTCGGCCGGCCGGCGCGATTGCGTCGGCGCGGCGAGACGAAACAAGACTCGCCCCTGTCACCGTTCAACACCGGCGCCAGGGTCACGAGATCATCGCACCGTCAGCGGGGATATGGAGGCTTCAACACCATGGCAACGACGTTTGCAAGCGTCGGAGCGGCGGACGGCTATCTGACGGGGAAGTGCCTGGTGGCCATGCCGGGCATGAGCGACCCGCGCTTCGTGCGGGCCGTCATCTACATCTGCGCCCACACCGAAGAGGGCGCCATGGGCCTCGTGGTGAACCGCGCCATTCCCGACTTCAGCTTCGTGGATCTGCTGGAGCAGCTCAGCATCCCGGCGACACCCCGGTGCGAGCAGATTCAGGTCCAGTTCGGCGGCCCGGTGGAGAGCCAGCGCGGCTTTGTGCTGCATTCGGCAGACTATATCCATGAGGGCACCCTGGTGGTGGACGACGCGGTGGCCCTGACCGCCACCCTGGAGGTGCTGCGCGACATCGCCGTGGGCACGGGACCGTCCCGCACCCTGATGGCGCTGGGCTACGCCGGCTGGAGCGCCGGGCAGTTGGACGACGAACTGCGCCGCAACGTGTGGCTGACGGTGGAGTCCGACCCCAACGTGGTCTTCGGCCTGGACCTGGACGCCAAGTATGACCGGGCGCTGCGCAGCCTGGGCGTCGATCCCTCGCTGTTGTCCAGCGAGGGCGGCCACGCCTGATGACCGGCGCCGCCCCGGACCCCGGTCCCGCCGCACAGGAGACCGCGCCCCCCGTGCCCGGGCCCGCGGTGGCCCTGGCCGCCGATGCCGGCCTGACCGCGGTGGTGACCCGCTGGCGGATCTGGCTGTGGGCCGAGCGCCGCGTCAGCCGCCACACCCTCGACGCCTATGTGCGGGACCTGGCGGGCTTCCTGGCCTTCCTGACGGACCATCTGGGCGGCACGCCGGGCCTGTCCGATCTGGCCACGCTGGATGCCGCCGATCTGCGCGCCTGGCTGGCGTGGCGCGGGGGCGAGGGCGTGGGGCGCACCGCGCAGGCGCGCGGGCTGTCCACGCTGCGGGGCTTCTTCCGCTGGCTCGACCGCGAGGGCCTCGCGCACAATCCCGCGCTGGCGCAGGTGCGGGGGCCGCGCCCGAAGCCGCCGGTGCCCAAGGCGCTGGCGGAGGACGAGGCGGCCGAGGCGGTCAAGGCCGTCCGTGATCTTGAGGACGAGGGCTGGGTCGGCCGGCGGGATCTGGCGCTGGTGATGCTGCTGTACGGGGCCGGCCTGCGTCTGGGCGAGGCCCTGGCCCTGAACCAGCGCGATGCCCCGGACGGTCCGGCCATGACCGTGACCGGCAAGGGCCGCAAGCAGCGCGTGGTGCCCGTGCTGCCGGTGGTGCAGGACGCCGTGGCGGAGTACCGCGCGGCCTGTCCCCTGGCGCTGGGGCCGGACGATCCGCTGTTCGTGGGGGTGCGGGGCGCGCGGCTCAATCCCGGCGTGGTGCAGCGTCAGGTCCGACGGTTGCGCGAGGCCCTGGGGCTGCCGGAAACGGCGACGCCGCACGCCCTGCGGCACAGTTTCGCCACCCACCTGCTGGGGCGCGGCGGTGATCTGCGCACCATCCAGGAGCTTCTGGGGCACGCCTCGCTGTCCACCACCCAGCGCTATACGGCTGTGGATGTGGCGCGGCTGAAGCGCATGCACGCCGACGCCCACCCGCGCGCGCGGGTGAGCGATCAGGACAAAGAGGGTGCTTGATCGGCGTTCGGGCGGTCAGGCCAAGGATGCGCGCCGCAACGCCGTCACTTCTGGCCGGCGTAGCAACCGTCGCGGGCGCAGACCTTGAGGGTGCCCTGGCGGTTGATCCACAGCGCGGTCACGCTTTCGAGCTGGTGATTTTCCATGGGGAGCATGCGGGCCGCCCGCTGCTCGCTGCGCCAGATCCAGGCATTGCACACGTTGCGCACGGCGATGGGCTCGCATGCTTCCTGCCCGGCGGCAATGAACGCGGCGTCGGACTTGGCATCGGGGCAGACCACCAGGGCGATGGTGCCATAGATGCCCACGACGCTGCACGATTCGGTTTCCGGAGCGGCCAGGGCCGAACTCGTGACGGCGGATCCGGTCAGCGCCAGCCCACCCAGGAGGGCAACCCACTTCAGAAGTCGCATGGTTCGGTCACCTGTCCTTTTCGCGTGTTGCGTTGCGGCACGCCCGCGAATCCCGCCCCCGCCGAGGCGCCCCCGGAATCATCGGCCGCGCGCGGCCCGAAAGTCTGGTCCGGGATGGATCCCACTTGTACGCCATCGGCCCCGCCCCAGGGACGCCACGGGGCGGCCGGACTGGGCGGACGGATGGATATCAGACGCGCAAGATTTTGGCACCCTGCTGATTCATGACGGCCGCGTCAACCAATTCGTTGACATGGCTGGTAGACCCTCCGTGGCGTCAAGGGGCGAGGGTCAGGCGCCAGCGCCAGATGTGCCCGTCTTCGCTGTCCTCGACCGTGCCCAGGCGCTCGAATCCGTGGTGTTCCAGCACGCGCGCGGCCCGGGTCGAATGCGGCAGGGTGTGGGCGCGCAGCTCCTGCACCTCGGCATGGGCGCGGGCGAGGTGGATCAGGCATCCCGTCATGGCGACGGCGTGGCCCCGGCCCTCGAACGGCGGGAAGGTGAAATAGGCGATCTCCGCCGCGCCGTCCCGGCAGGAGCCCTTGAACCCGCACACGCCCACCACCCGTTCCGGATCGGGCGCGATGGCGAGGTGTCCCAGCCAGGGGGCGGTCGCGCCCGTGACCTGGTACATCTTGCGGTGCGCACCCGCCATGGCCCGCACCAGATCGACCACCCGCGTCACGTCCACACCCGGCGGCACCACGGACAGGTCGCCGCGCGCGAGCGTCGCCGCGACGACGGGCGAGAGCGGAAACAGGCGCATCAGGAGCCTCCGGCGCGGTCCCGGTCGGAGCCGTGGCGGGTGCGGCGCGGCCCGCCCGAGGTCCAGCCGGCCCCCAGATTGTCGCGAAGCTGCCGGCGCGGCACTTCCTCGACGGAGTCGCGGGGCAGGGGGCCCAGGATGAACGGTCCGTACCCGATCCGGATCAGGCGGGTGACCGGCCAGCCCATATGGGTCATGACATGGCGGATTTCGCGGTTGCGGCCCTCGCGCAGGGCCACCGTCAGCCAGGCGTTGGCGCCCTGCTGGCGCTCCAGCGCGGCCTTGATCGGCCCATAGCGGACGCCCTCCACCACCACCCCCGACTCGAGCGCGCCCAGCCGGTCGGGCTCCACCCGGCCGTGGACCCGCACCCGGTAGCGGCGCACCCAGCCGGTGTCGGGGTGTTCCAGGTGCCGGGCCAGGGCGCCGTCGTTGGTGAGCAACAGCAGGCCCTCGCTGTTCAGGTCGAGCCGGCCGACGGTGACGACGCGCGGCAGATCACCGGGCAGGCTGTCGAACACGGTGGAGCGGCCCTGCGGATCCCGGTTGGTGGTCACCAGGCCGGGCGGCTTGTGATAGCGCCACAGGCGCGTTTCCTCGGCGCGCGGAATGGGCTGGCCGTCCACCGTGATGATCTCGTTGGCGCCGACGGTGCGCGCGGGCGTGTCCAGCACGGTGCCGTCGATCGCCACCCGGCCGGCCGCGATCATGCGCTCGGCCTCGCGGCGCGAGCACAGGCCGGCGCGGGCCAGGACCTTGGCGATGCGGTCGCCCCCGGCGGAGGCCGGGGCGTGGGCCGTCTCGCCGTCGGCGGCGGTCGTGTCGTGGGATCGGGACGCCATGTCGCGGGAAACTCCGGAACGCGGGGCGGCGGGCACGGCCGCCGGTCAGGGTGTGGGATCGGTCTCGACGAAGCCCGGGACCTCGGGGCCCCGCCGGGCCACCAGGGCTTCCAGACGGGGGTGTCGGCCCGGCTCCACCAGATGGGGCAGCACGATGCGCAGGAACGGCAGCGCCACCAGGGCGGTGAGATCGGCCTGGGTCGGACGCATGCTGCCCAGCAGCCAGCCGCCCTCGGCATCGGGGCGTTCGGCCTCGGCGGCGGCGAGGCCGTCGGCGACCTGGCGCTCGTTGCCCTCGACCGCCGGGGCATACACCATCTCGGCCGGTCGTCGTGTGCGCTCATAATACGCCACCACGGCCTTGTCCATGGCTCCCGTCAACAGCGCGCAGTGCCGCAGGACCCGCCGGCGGTTCGCGCCGGACGGCGGGGTCAGGGCGCGCTCGGGGCCCACGAGTTCGTCCAGGTGGTCCAGGATGGCGCTGCTTTCGATCAGCACCGTGCCGTCATCGAGCGTCACGGCGGGGACCCGGCCCAGGGGATTGACGCGGCGAATCGCGTCCATGTGGGTGGCCGTGCCCAGTTCCCGCCGCTCGAACGGCAGGCCGAGCACGGACAGCGACAGCACCACGCGGCGGGTGAAGGGCGACAGATTGCGGCCGATGACGATCACGAGGCACACTCCTGACGTGTGGTCGGCGCGGCGGGGTCACCGTACTGCGGTGTCCGCGCGGATGCCGGAAAGATTGGCACGGCCTATGCAAGGCTCGCGACAGGCAGGCAACGCGTCCCCTCCCGCAGGCCTGTCTGGGGGGCTCCAAAGCGACTTTCCCGTGTCCGCCGTCGCGAAGGACCCCATTCCGTCTCTCCTCCGGCCCCGGGTCCGCTTCCCTGGCCACGAGGGAGACATGGGAACGGGGAACGGTGCTGGCTCTTTGCTCCCTCTCAAAGCCACACCGTTCCCCTTTTTCTATTGGCCGCCCGGCCCCGCCCGCCGCGACCTCTGGCAGGCCCTCCTGTCCCCGACGACAAAGCCCCTTCAGACAGACGTGCCGACGTCGCCCGCCCGCCCGCGCCGACGGGTGGTCAGGCGACTCGGCCGCACCTTGGCGCGCTTGACGGGCGCGCGCAAGCGTCGGGCTTCCGTCATTCTGCATCGCCTGCATCAGGAACGCATGCAAAATGAAAATCTGAAAGTCAAAATGACACGCAATTCGAGGCGCTGTGGGGCATACCGCGCGATCGCCGCGCCGCCGAGTCCGGTGGAGGCCCTCCGGGCACCGAAGGTTTGCGCAACCCAGAGTTTATCGGCGGTGGGCCATCGGCGTGGGGCGACCCTGCCTCCGCCCGCGTGGGCCGGACGCGAGAAAAACGCGGCCGACATGCGCCGAACGCACGTGATCGCCGGATGACGGGCAGGTATGCTGGTGGAGCATCCCAAGTGGTGACCCGCCCCGCGCCGCGAGGGTCGGGCGGGCACGTATGCCGACAGAACATCGGAGGACCCGCTCATGAGCACCTATACGGCGCCCCTCGACGACATGCAGTTCGCGCTGGACCTTGCGGGCCTTCCCGAGATCGCGGGCCTTCCCGGGTTCGAGGACGCCACCCCCGACCTGATCGCCGCCGTGCTGGAGGAGGCCGGCAAGTTCGGCGCCGGCGTGCTGGCCCCGATCAACGAGTCCGGGGACCGCCAGGGCTGCCGGCTGGATCCGGACGGCACCGTGCATCTGCCCGACGGCGCCATCGAGGCCTACGCCCAGTTCCTGGAGGCGGGCTGGAACAGCCTGCCGTTCAAGCCGGAGATCGGCGGCCAGGGCCTGCCGGGCGTGGTCGGCGTCGCCGTCAGCGAGATCTGGCAGGCCGCCAACATGGCCTGGGCGCTGTGCCCGCTGCTGACCACCGGCGCCATCGAGGCCCTGCAGGCCCACGGCACCGACGAGCAGAAGGCCATCTACCTGCCGAAGCTGGTCTCCGGCGAGTGGACCGGCACCATGAACCTGACCGAGAGTCAGGCCGGCTCCGACCTGTCGGCGCTGCGCTGCAAGGCCGAGCCCGCGCCCGACCTGGGCGAGGGCGTGTACCGCATCACCGGCCAGAAGATCTTCATCACCCACGGCGACCACGCGTTGGCCGAGAACATCTGTCACCTGGTGCTGGCGCGGCTGCCCGATGCGCCTCCGGGCGTCAAGGGCATCTCGCTGTTCCTGGTGCCGAAGATTCTGGTCAACCCCGACGGTTCGCTGGGCGGGAAGAACGACGTCAAGGCGGTCTCGCTGGAACACAAGCTGGGCATCCACGGCAGTCCGACCTGCGTGATGGCTTATGGCGACGAGGGCGGCGCCATCGGCACCCTGATCGGTGCGCCGCATCAGGGGCTCGGCTGCATGTTCACCATGATGAACAACGCCCGCCTGAACATCGGCCTGCAGGGCGTGGGCATCGCCGAGCGCGCCTATCAGCACGCCGCCGCCTTCGCCAAGGACCGGGTGCAGGGCGTGGATGTCACCGATCCCAAATCGGGCCGGACCTCGATCGTGCATCACCCGGACGTGCGGCGCATGCTGATGACCATGCGCGCCAAGACCGAGGCCGCGCGGGCGCTGACGTACTATGCCGCCGCCTGCATGGACCTGGCCCACGCGCACCCGGACGACACCCGGCGGGAGTCGGCGCATCATCGGCTCGATTTGCTCACCCCGGTGGTGAAGGCCTGGAGCACGGAAGTGGGCTTCGAGGTCAGCGATCTCGGTGTGCAGGTCCACGGCGGGACGGGGTACATCGAGGAAACCGGCGCGGCCCAGCATCTGCGGGACGCCCGCATCTCCCGTATCTACGAGGGCACCAACGGCATCCAGGCCATCGACCTGGTCAGCCGCAAGGTGCTGCGCGACAAGGGGCACGAGGTTCACGCGCTGATCGCGGAAATGCGCGAGACCCACGCCGCGCTGGCGGATGCGCCCAACGAACTGGCCGCCATGGCGCCGCGCTTCGGCATCGTGATCGACGACCTGGAGGCGACCACCACCTGGCTGCTGGAGCACGCCATCCCCGAGGACGCCCAGGCGGCCAGCACGCCCTATGCCCTGCTGTTCGGCATCGCCGCCGGCGGCTGGCTGATGATGAAAGGCGCGCTGGAGGCGCAGCGGCGGCTTGAGGCCGGTGAGGGCAACCCGACCGTCCTGAAGTCCAAGCTGGCCACGGCGCGCTTCTTCGCCGATGCCCAGATGCCGTTCACCGGGGCGCACCGGGCGACCGCCATGGCCGGGCCGGACAGCCTGATGGCCATGGAGGAAGACTGGTTCTGATCCCGGCCGACGGAAAGGGTCATCCCGTTTGGTCGGCTGGCGAAGCGGCGTATGGCTTTTGTTCTGACGAGTCAGGACAAAAGCCGGCCAGTCTCAATGTATCGCATAACAGAGTCTGAGTGGCTGGACGGGGCTTGCAGCCCGGTCCGGACCGTTTCGCCCGGTGGATGGGATTAAAACGGTCCGGGCGGGAGTCCAACTCCCGCCCGGCCTACGACAGTCGGCCTCAGGGTCGCCGGTCCGGCCCCCGGTCGTCCGTGCTGTCCCGGTCGTGATCCGGATCCGGGTGCGGATGATCGCCGCCGTGCGGGGTCGCGGGGCGGCCCAACTGGGCCTCGCGGTACATGATGTAGAGCGCCGAGGCGATGATGATGGCCGCGCCCACCAGCGTCCAGGCGTCCGGCACCTCGGCGAACAGCACCATGCCGATCAGAGTCGCCCACAGAATCTGGCTGTAGTCGAAGGGGGTGACCAGGGTCGCCTCGCCCTCGCGGTAGGCCCGGACGGCCAGATACTGCCCCAGGCTGGCCGCCGCGCCGATGGCCACCAGCAGCACCCAGGTCAGCGGCTCGGGCCAGCGCCAGACCCACAGCGCCGGGCCCAGCGAGGCCAGCACCGCCCCGGTGACGAACCACATCAGGATCGACAGCGGCTTTTCGGTGCTGGAGAGCATCTTGACCATGGTCAGGGCGCTGGCGATCAGGGCCGCCGAGGCCAGCGCCGTCAGCGCATGGATATCCAGCGCCGTCGGGTCGGGCCGCATGACCACGATCACGCCGACGAAGCCGACCGCCGTGGCCAGCCCCCGGCGCCAGCGCACCACCTCGCCCAGGATCAGCACGGCCAGCACGATCATGAACAGCGGCCGGGCGTAGGTGATGGTGATCGCGGCCGCCAGCTCCATGTGCGTGATGGCGTGGAACAGGCAGAACATGGCCAGGATGCCGAACACCACGCGCAGGCTGTGCATGCCCGGCCGCCGGGTGTGGAAGATGCCGAAGCCCTGCCGCCGGATGAACGGCAGCAGCACCATCATCCCGAACAGGCAGCGGAAGAACACGACCTGAAAGCTGTGCAGCTCTCCGCCGACGACTTTGATCATGCCGCCCATGGCCGAAAAACTGACGGCGCTGAGCAGCATGAACAGGGCGCCACGGGCGTTGCCGGACAACGCCTGCCACCACGAGGCCACGGCAGGGGGCACGGTCGGACCTTTCCGTTCGGGGGACGGGCTGTCCAGGGAGTGACATGTTCGACCAACGGCCTCTGTTGAGGACCGTTGCAGTCCGCGGCCGGCCCGCTCTCCCACCCGGCCACCCACAGGGGACTCTCGTTGGGTGGCCGGGTGGGGGAGAGGGCCGGCGCCGCTGATATGAGGCTACGCGGTTTAGAATACGGACGGCGCACAAAATCCGGGGCCGGCGGTCAGGTCAGGCATGCAATGCGCGCATGCCAATGGGTGCGTGCGCGCGATGGGGGATCAGGCCGTGCTTGGTTCGGCAAGGGGATCGCCACTGCCGCCGCCGCTGGGGGCGTGACGCGGGGTCGGGGGCGAGGCGGCGGGTTCGGTGCGCTCCTGTCCGGCCGGGACGATCCGGTTGCGGCCGGCCCGCTTGGCCTCGTACAGCGCCTCGTCGGCGGCCTTCAGCGCGTGGTCGAACAGGGCGTGGCGCGACAGCGCGGTGACCCCCAGGCTGGCCGTGACCGTCAGGGCGGCGTTCGGCGCCCCCGCGACCTCGAAAGGCGCGCCGTTGATGGTGTGCAGCATGCGCCGCGCCGAGACCATGCCCTGCTGCAGCGTGGCGTGGGAGACGATGACGGCGAATTCCTCGCCGCCCAGACGCGCGATCACGTCGGAATCCCGCACCGCCAGGGACAGCCGCCGGGCCAGTTCGACCAGCACGGCGTCGCCCACGTCGTGGCCGTGGGTGTCGTTGATGGCCTTGAAGTGGTCCAGGTCGAGCATGACCAGCACCGCATCGCCGCCGTAGCGGTTCAGGTCCGCCATCACCATCGCGGCGGCCTGCATGAAGGCGCGGCGGTTCTTCAGGTTGGTCAGCGGGTCGTGCAGGGCGAGGCGCGCCGCTTCGTCCAGCAGTCGCCGGCTGCGGTCGGCCTCGCGGACGAAGCGCTCGCGGACCTGATTGTAGAACGAGGCGATGATGGCGGCATCGGTCTCGGCGTCCACCTCCACCGGGGTCGAGAAGTCGCCCTTCGAGCCCTGGGCGGAGAGCTGGTTGAGCAGGTCCAGCATGGCCGTGCCCGCGCCGTGCTCGGCCACGTTCAGGCCGATCCGCTCGTCCTCGGGCGAGACCCGGTAGCGCGCCCAGGCGTTGGTGACCCCCATGAAGACCCAGGCGACCACGAACGCGGCCCCGGTGATGCACACGGCGCCCAGGGCCTGGACGGCGACCCATCCGGTGCGCCCGCCGATGCCCTCGGGGATGTGCTCGGGGGTCGCGAACAGGGGCAGCATGACCGTGCCGATCACGCCGGCGAACAGGTGGACGGGGATCGCCCCCACCGGATCGTCGATGCGGGCGCGCTCCAGCAGGCCCAGGCCCCAGACCGCGACCAGCGCGCCCACGGCGCCGATGGCCATGGCGCCCAGCGGCTGGACGACGGAGCAGCCGGCGGTGATCGCCACCAGCCCGCCCAGCATGCCGGTCAGGATCTCGGTGGCCTTGGGCTTGCGGCCCAGCGCCGCCGCCATGGCCAGGATCGAGACGATGCCGACCGCCGCCCCCACGCCCGTGTTGACCAGGATCAGCGGGACCTGATGGTTGAAGTCGGTGGCCGCGCCGCTGTTGAAGCCGAACCAGCCGAACATGAGCAGGAACGCCCCCAGGGCCGAGACGGCGAGGTTGTCCCCCTCGATGTAGGACGCCGAGCCCTCGCTCTCGAACCGTCCCAGGCGGGGCCCGATCCGCAGCACCGCCGCCAGCGCGATGGCCCCGCCCACGCCGTGCACGACCGTGCTGCCGGCGAAGTCCAGGAACCCCAGTTGCAGAAGCCATCCCCCCTCGGCCCAGGCCCAGTGCCCGGTGATCGGGTACACCACGACGCTCATGCAGATGGCCAGCAGCAGATAGCCGCGAAAGCTGGTGCGCTCCGCCACCGCGCCCGACACGATCGTGATCGCCGTGCCGCAGAACATGGCCTGGAACAACGCCATCAAGAGGTCGGGCGGACTGCCGTCGATCACCACGGACGGGGCAAAGCCGATCAACCCGAACCAACTGCTGCCGAACATCAGGGCGTTGCCGACCAGCAGGAAGAAAAAGATGGTGGTGCCCAGGTCGGCCACGTTCTTGATGGCCACGTTGACCGAGTTCTTCCGGCGCACCATGCCGGCTTCATAGCAGGCAAACCCGGCCTGCATCAGCAGGACGAGGAATGTGGACAGCGCAAGCCAAATCATATGCTGGTCGGACATGGGAAGACTGCCTTGAGATGCGGCAGTGAACAGGATGTGCTAAAAAAAATGCCTCTTTAACCCGGCTGTCAATACCAACCCGGCGTTGCGGCGCGTGTCTACCGCTTCAGGGGTATGTCCTTGGGGCTAGTGTGTTCTCTGGTTGATCGTTTGAAGGGTTGTCTCCGAGTCTCCGACGCTGCCTACCCTGGTGGGCCATGGGGTGCAGGCGGACCCGGCGCGCCCGAGTCTGTCGTGTGTGTGCCCTCGGAGTCGCCGGGTCCGTCAGGGCCCGGACGGTCGGGCCGGGCCAAGCCGGGCGGCCGGCAGCCGCACGGCGGCGGTCGTCCCCCGCCCCGGCACGCTGTGCAGGTCGAACACCCCGCCCAGGGCGGCCACCAGGGTCTTGACGATGGTCAGGCCGACGCCGGCGGTGGCCTGCGGGTCCGGCCGATGGCCGCCGGCGGACGACGACGGGTCGAGGATGCGCCGCACCCGATCGCCCGAAGTGGCCCCGCCGCCGCTGTCGCTGACCCGGATCAGCAGACGGTCGCGGTCCAGCGCGGTGGTCAGGTCCACGCGTCCCCCGCTGCCGGTGAAGGCGATGGCGTTGGCCAGCAGGTTGTGCAGGATGTGCCGGAGCGCGCCCTCGTCCACGTGCAGCGGGCGGCCCGCCAGGGCCTCGTCCTCGTGCAGGCCCAGCGTGACCGAGGCCGCCGTGGCGCTGGGCAGCGCGGTCTGGATCATGTCGGCGCACAGGGTGTGAAGGTCCACCCAGGTCTCGCCGTCGCCGTGGCCCGGTTCGGTCTGCCGCGCCACGTCCAGCACCACGCCGAAGACGGATTCCATATGTCTGCCTGCCTTCACGATGCTCTCGGCGTAGTCGCGCTGGGTTTCGTTCAGGGGACCGAAGACGCCCATGATCAGGGCCTCCGCATAGCCGATCACGTTGTTGAGCGGGGTGCGGAGCTGGTGGCTCATGTTGACCAGGAAGCGGTCCTTCTCGGCGTTGGCGTGATCGGACCGTTCGGCCGTGCGCTCCAGAGCGGCCATCCGGGCGCGGTCGGCGGTGATGTCCACGATCAGCCCGCTCACGCCCGTGACGGCCCCTGTCGCCGGGTCGCGCAGGGCGGCCTTGATGAAGCGGGCGTGGCCGCGGGCGCCGCCCCCGGCGCCGCCACCCGCCGCCGCGTACCGGATCGGGGCATCGTAGACGCGGGGGGAGTGGTCCCCGGCATCGGCATCCCGCACCAGGGCGCGGTCGTGCTCCTCGTGCGGGGCCGCCGCCGCCGGTCCCATGACCTGGGCCGCCGTCCGGCCCAGCAGGTCCGCCGTCGTGGAGCCGAGCACCCGGGTCGCGAGAAGGGTGTTGCAGTCCGTAAACCGAAGGTCCCGGTCCTTGACGAACGCGGGCACCCCCAGGCCCTCCATCAGGACGGCCCACTGAGAGACACCCCTGCCGCCGGGCACGGCCTCTGGTTGACGCGGACGTTTGTCCCCATCCGTCATGGTGAGTCCCCTTCACCCATCCAGCGCGCCGGGCCTGATCCGGCCGTTCCCCCCGGCCGGGGCCCCGTGGGGAATAGCCCCACATCCTGTAAGGATGCCTGATGTTGGGGGCGGACCGCCAGCGGCAATCGATAAAAATGTCAGAAGTGCTCGACGGCGGGCGGGCCCGGCCCGCAGGCGGTGGGGCCCCGTTTCGCCGACGCGTTTCGCCGCCTCTTTTCAAGGGGGCGGGGCACACGTATATTTCACTGAGATGGGGTCAAGGTCTCCAATGGGGGTGCGGGCATGCGATCGCAAACCAAAAAGATCATTCCGGAACCGACCAGGAGCGGTGACCCCGAGCGCGACCCCGAACGGTCCCTGATTCTGGATGCGGGCCTGCGCCGTGCCGACAAGAAGATTGAAGAGATCCTGAGACTGCGCCGCGAAAAGACGCGGCAATACGTGAAGGCCCGGGTGGCGCACTGGGGCGGAAAGGTTGGGTCTCCGTCATGAGGCCGGCATCGGTTTCAGACGCGGCCCCATTCTGACGATCATGACCCAACCGGACTACAACGAAATCTTTGAGCGGCTGACGCAGCTTGATGTGTCGGGTCAGGCCGACGTCGGCGTCAAACATGCTCTCGGGCTGATCGCATACGGAATCTATAAACAGGACAAACGGGAGTTCATCCACCTCTGGCAGCAAGAAACCGGATGCAGCCCGCCGCCGGAAGAAGTCCAGAGATGGGTGAAGGACCGAACCCGGGATTCACAACTTCGGAAGCTGCGCCGGGAGGCGACATCCGTTCTTCTGGAGGTTCAGAAAGAGGCCGTGGCGAAAGCGGCGCCCCATATCCGCGCCGAAACGCTCAGGCGGACCTGGTGGCCCAACGTCTTGTCGTCGGTGACCGGGACCGCCCTGTACACGATGGGGTTGATCTGCCTGGCGTTCATCCTGGCGCTGGCCGGGATTGACGCCGTGGCCGTCTTTCAGGCGGTCGTGGACGCCGTGAGATAGCCAAACCCCGGCGTGCCTGCCCCTACACCGGCGGCATCAGGCGATAGGCCTTCAGGCGCGCCATGATGGGCGTGTCGTACTCGGCCGGTACGGCGGTGCGGTCGAACAGCCAGTCCATGATGTTGGCGTCGGGCTCGTCCAGCAGGGTCTCGAACTGGTCCAGCTCCTCGGGCCCCATGTCGGCCAGGAATTCCTCGGCGAAGCCCCCCAGGATCAGGTCGGTTTCCTTCATGCCGCGCAGTTTGGCGCGGTACAGAATGCGTTTGCGTCGGTCGTCCATGATCCGCTCCGGGCCGGCTGCGTGGGGCGCGCGCCCCGTCGCTCCGTGTTATACGGGATCCCGGCGCGGCTGTCAGCAGACCCCGCCTCGGTTCCTCCCGCCACGTCCGTCCGCCGCCATGCGCCCCGAACTGCTCTATCCCCTGTTCCAGCCCGTCGAGTCCCTGAAAGGGGTCGGCGCCCGCGTGGCGCCCCTGTTCCACAAGCTGGCGGGGCCGAAGGTGGTGGACATGCTGTGGCACCTGCCGACCGGGGTGATCGACCGGCGCGATCGCCCCACGGTGGCCGAGGCGATGCCCGGCAAGGTCGCCACCCTGGTGCTGACCATCGACGAGCACCGCCCGCCGCCGCCGGCCAGCCGCGCGCCCTACCGCGTCGCCGCATCCGACGAGACCGGCACGCTCACGCTCGTGTTCTTCCGCGCCGGCCGGGACTACATGCTGAAGATGCTGCCGCCGGGCGAGCAACGGGCCGTCAGCGGCCGCGTGGAATACTTCAACGACCTGCCGCAGATGGCCCACCCGGACCATATCGTGCCGGTCTCGGACCTGGCGCAGATCCAGACCGTCGAGCCGGTCTATCCCATGACCCAGGGCCTGACGCCGAAGACGGTGCACAAGGTGGCCGGGCAGGCGCTGGCGCTGGCGCTCAAGGTGGCGGAGACCGCGCCCGAGTGGCTGGACCCCACGCTGCTGGCCCGGCGCGGCTGGCCGGGGTGGGGGGCGGCGCTGGAGGCCGCGCACCACCCCGCCGACGAGGACGCGGTCTCGCCCCTGGCGCCGGCCCGCCAGCGGCTGGCCTACGACGAGCTTCTGGCCACCCAACTCGCGCTGTTCATCGTGCGGGCCAAGATGCGCGACCGCCCGGGCCGCGCGCGCACGGGCGCCGGAGAGATGCGCGCGGCCGCCCTGGCCGGGCTGCCCTTCACCCTGACCGGGGCGCAGACCCGCGCCCTGGAGGAGATCGCCGCCGACATGGCGAAGCCCGCCCGCATGCTGCGCCTGCTGCAGGGCGACGTGGGCAGCGGCAAGACCGTGGTGGCGTGGCTGGCCATGCTGATCGCGCTGGAGTCGGGCGCCCAGGCCGCGCTGATGGCGCCGACGGAGATCCTGGCCCGCCAGCACATGGAGACCCTCGCGCCGCTGGCCGAGGCCTCCGGGGTGCGCATCGCCCTGCTGACCGGCCGCGACAAGGGCAAGCCGCGCGAAGCCCTGCTGGCCGATCTGGCCGACGGCACGGTGCGGGTGATCGTCGGCACCCATGCGCTGTTCCAGGACGACGTGACGTTCCGCGACCTGGGGCTGGTGGTGATCGACGAGCAGCACCGATTCGGCGTGGATCAGCGCCTTGGTCTGTCCGCCAAGGGCCCGGACGCCGACGTGCTGGTGATGACCGCCACGCCGATCCCGCGCACCCTGACGCTCACGCACTACGGCGACATGGACATCTCGCGTCTGGACGAGAAACCGCCCGGCCGCCAGCCGATCAGGACCGTGGTGCTCTCCGTCCAGCGCCTGACCGAGGTGATCGACGCCATCAAGCGCGCCATGGCCGCCGGCCACAAGGTCTATTGGGTCTGCCCGCTGGTGGAGGAGTCGGAAACCGCCGACATGGCCGCCGCCGAGAGCCGCTATGAGGATCTGCGCGAGGTGCTGGGCGGCCGGGTCGGGCTGGTCCACGGCCGCATGAAGGCCGCCGACAAGGACGCCGTGATGGCCCGCTTTGCCGGCGAGGGCTGCGACGTGCTGGTGGCGACCACGGTGATCGAGGTGGGCGTGAACGTGCCCGCCGCCACCGTCATGGTGATCGAGCACGCCGAACGCTTCGGGCTGTCGCAGTTGCACCAGTTGCGCGGGCGCATCGGGCGTGGCTCTGAAAAATCAAGCTGCCTGCTCGTCTATCAGGGGCCCCTGGGCGAGGTGGCCCGCGAGCGCCTGCGGGTGATCCGCGACACCGAGGACGGCTTCGTCATCGCCGAGGAGGACTTGCGTCTGCGCGGCGCCGGCGAGGTCCTGGGCACGCGCCAGAGCGGCATGCCGAACTTCCGCCTCGCCGACCTGGACGCGCATACGGATCTGCTGGAGACCGCCAGCGCCGACGCCAAGCTGATCCTGGCGCGCGACCCCGACCTGGAGGGCGAGCGCGGCCGGGCGCTGCGGGTGCTGCTGTACCTGTTCGAGCGGGACGCGGCGGTGCGCACCGTCCGGTCCGGGTGAGGGCCAGGGCAACGGCAACGGCAACGGCAACGGCAACGGGTTCAGGGCAACGGGATTGCTCCGGCAGCCCTTGGCAACGGGTCGGAGAACCGCGCTCGAGATCCTTCAGCCGCTTCGCGGCTTCCGGATGACATCCTCTCATTTTATTTCGTCATCCCGCGCGAGCGAAGCGAGGCGAGGGATCTCGACAGCTTTGCGCCGACGGCGCGAAAAGCACCCTCATGTTGACCTGAATCTGTTGACCTGGGGGCGGGCAGGGGGGTGAGGGCCGGACCGGGTGGCGGCCAGATTTAAGACTTCATTAACCGCTTAAATTTCGTCTTGTAGAGCCTTCTGAGTATTGACATTCTTTGCTCGTTGTTGCTACAGTGGTCGGGGTAGAGCAGAAAGGATGACGCTCGTGCGCAGATCAGGTCTCTTGCTCATTGCCGGCGTCCTGGCCGTCGCGACGGCGGGATGCGGCACCGCTCCCGGACCCACGGCCTATATGGAAGACAAGGCCGAGGCCAAGGCCGCGGCGGAGGACCAGCCGGTTCGGCGCGACCTGCCTGAACCGCCGGTCGCCCACTATGTCGTCGAATAGGGGAGGCCGGTGATGCGATCCGTCCTGATGTCCGTGCTGGTCGCCGGCGCCGCCGTGACCGCGCTTTCGGCCTGCGCGCCCGAGCAGTTTCCCGACACGTTCCAGACCGAGCGGTCCCGCCCGGCGGTGGACGTGGAAGCGGCCAGCTATCAGGCCGCCGATCAGCTTCTGGAACTGTCCCACGCCCGCCTGAACACCGACAAGCCGATCGTGGTCACCACGCTGGTGGACAACGGCGACCTGACCCGCGCCGCCCCCATCGGGCGTCTGGTCGCGGAGCAGATCGCCACCCGCCTGACCAACGCCGGCTACACCGTGCGCGAGATGCGGTTCGGCAGCTCCCTGAAGGTGCGCGAGGGCACGGGGGAACTGGTTCTCTCCCGCGACCTGCGCGACATCAGCCGCAGCGTCGGCGCCCAGGCGATCGTCGCCGGCACGTACACGCCGGGCAGCCAGTGGGTGTTCGTCAACGCCAAGCTGATCCACGCCACCAGCGGTGATGTGCTGTCCGCCGCCGACTTCCAGTTGCGCAACGACGGCAACGTGCAAAGCCTGGTCGCCATGCCGGCGTCGGACTCGGCCGTCGGCACCTGCGCGTCCTATTCCTACACCACGGCCCGCTAGCCTGCGTCCCGGTCCTCCGGTCCCCGATTTCCGTCCGCATATCAGCCTCACGGGTGGCCCCAGGGTCACCCTTTTTTTCGGGTCATCCCGACGGGGAAGCGGGACAACAGGACCGTCATCCTGAAGGCGCAGAGCGCCTGAAGGATCTCGCGCACGGGCGGGGTCCCGGCGCGGCGTCACTCTGTCTCCCGAGATCCCTCGCCGCCTCCTGCGGCTCGGGATGACAGTGACAGGACAGGGACGGCGCGACCCCTCTGCACGTCTCGGCCTGACTCTCCGAGACCGTCCCCGGCCTTCCGTGAAGATCGGCCTATTGTTCAGGCCGAACAGGTTCATGTCATCGGCGCGATCAGGTCCAGGCCGTCCTCCACGTCCAGGGTGATCGCGGCCGGCAGGGTCTCCGCCAGATCGCCGTCCGCCTGCACGGGCAACGGCCCGGCGGCCTCCACGGTCACGCGGCGGGCCGTGCGCAGGCTGACACCCGGCCCCCGCCCGAACCGGCCGGTAAGCAGGCCCAGGCCGTGCCCCGCCAGCGCCACGGCCCCCGGGCGGTGGACCACCACGACATGCAGGTCGGGCGCGCCGATCTCGGCCGTCGGCGCGACGGTCAGCGAGCCGCCGTAGAACCGCGAGCGGGTGACCAGCACCAGGGCCCCGGTGAGGCCCTCGACCGACCCGTCGGGGCGCTCCAGGGTCGCGGTGATGACCGGGTAGGCATAGCGCGGCACGATGGACAGCAGCGCCCACAGATAGGCCGCCGCGCCCGCCCGGTGCTTCAGGACTCCATCCACGCAGCGCACCACCTCGGAATCGATCCCGGTGCTGGCCATGGCGACGAACGGGCGACCATTCAGCCGCGCGGGTCTCAAAAGGCGCCGGTGGCCCGCGTCCAGCACCCGGGCCGCGACCCGGGGAACGCGCGGCTTCAGGCCGATGTCGCGGGCCAGCACGTTGACCGTACCCAAGGGGATGAGGCCGACCGCCGGTCGGTCGGGGCCCGGAGTCGGGCAGGCGTCCAGGATCCCCGCGACCACCTCGGCGATGGTGCCGTCGCCGCCCGCCGCCACGACGACCGCCGCCCCCTCGCGGGCCGCGCGCGCGGCCAGGGGCCGGCCCTGCCCGGCGCCCCGGGTGTACCAGATGGCCGGGGCGTGCCCCAGGTCCCGCAGGGTCTCGATGGCCGTAGCCAGCCGCCGGGCGCTGGTGCCCCCCGCCTTCGGATTGGCAATCACGACCAGTCCGGCGCGGACCGCCGGTCGCCGTGAATTATTTGTTTCATAATCAAAATCCGGTGCGTCCATGGCTCACGTACACTAGAGTTGGGGCCCGCACGGTTCAGGCGTTCGATCCGGGGGCCATCCCTGCGTCCTTTCGCTTGCGGTCCGGCGTTCGACTGCGTAGACGGTCCGCAAGGGCCGGGCCGCGCGGCGGCCGGCCCCACGCAGGAGCAGGGGCGGGAACGACACCCGCGGGACACGCCGGACGCGACGGGCGGCAGGCCGAACGACGCAGGTGGTGACACGATGCAGCCACGGCAACAGACACCGGGCGAGGTCGCCCGAGGCAACACAACGTCAGAGAAGCAGGTCGAGGACATGACCGCAACGGGTCCGGGGCCGCAGGTCTACAAAACCATCTTCCTGTCCGACATCCATCTGGGCACGCGCGGCTGCAAGGCCGAGATGCTTCTGGATTTCCTCAAGGAGACGGACAGCGAGACACTCTATCTGGTCGGCGACATCGTGGACGGCTGGCGGCTGAAAAAGCACTGGCACTGGCCCCAGGCCCACAACGACGTCATCCAGAAGCTGCTGCGCAAGGCCCGCAAGGGCACCCGGGTGATTTTTATCCCCGGCAATCATGACGAATTCGCCCGCGACTATTGCGACACCGAATTCGGCGACATCGAATTGCGCCGCGAGGCTATCCATGAGGGCGCGGACGGCCGGCGCTATCTGGTCATCCACGGCGACGAGTTCGACGGCGTCGTCATGTACGCCCGCTGGCTGGCGGTGCTCGGCGACTGGGCCTACGTGGTCGTGCTGGAAATCAACCACTGGTTCAACCTTTTGCGGCGCCGACTGGGCCTGCCGTACTGGTCGGTCTCGCAGTACCTGAAGCACAAGGTGAAGAACGCCGTTCAGTTCATCACCAAGTTCGAGGAAGGCATGGCCGACCTCGCCCGCAAGCGCGGCGTGGACGGCATCATCTGCGGCCACATTCACCACGCCGAGATCCGGCAGGTGGGCGAGGTGCTGTACTGCAACGACGGCGACTGGGTGGAAAGCTGCACCGCCATGGTCGAACACACCGACGGCCGCATGGAAATCCTGGACTGGACCAAGGTGCGCGACGTCTCGATGGTCGAGGAATATCGCCGCCAGCCCCGCCGCGCGAAGGGCGCGCGCGGGGCCGCGCCCGCGACGGTTCCGGCCGCCGGAGCGGACGTTCTGGTGCATCCGGCGCCCGAGCGGACCACCCTGCAACCCGCCGCCAACGCCCCCGCCAATACAGACGACGAGGGCGCGGCGTCCCGCGAATCCGGGGACGAGGCCGCCGCTCCGCTCCCGGTCCGCGAGCGCGCCCGGGCCTCGTTCTGAGGGGGTCGGGCCAGCATGTCCGCCCCGCATACCCGTCCTTCGCCGGACCCTGACGATCACGATGCTCTGCCCCCGGCCCGGGCGGTGGACTCCGGCCGCGAGCGCATCATGATCGTGACCGATGCGTGGTTCCCGCAGGTCAACGGCGTCGTGCGCACCCTGGATACCCTGCGCGCTCATCTGGAGGGGCGGGGTCACGCCGTCCGCATGGTCACGCCGGACCAGTTCGAGACCGTGCCGTGTCCGACCTACCCGCAGATCCGGCTGGCGCTGGCGCCGCGTCACGGCATCGGCGCGGCGATGACTGACTGGGCGCCCACGGTCGTCCACATCGCCACCGAAGGACCGCTCGGCTGGGCCGCGCGCGGCCTGTGCATCGACCGGGGCTGGCCGTTCACGACCGCCTTCCACACCCGGTTTCCCGAATACGTCCACGCCCGGTTCTGGGTGCCGGTGGACTGGAGCTATGCCCTGCTGCGGCACTTCCATGGCCGCTCCCGCGCCATCATGGTCGCGACCCCGTCCATCGAGGACGAGTTGACCCGCTGGGGCTTCCGCAACATCCGGCGCTGGGGCCGGGGCGTGGACACGGCGCTGTTCCGGCCCCGCGACAAGAGCGCGCTCGACGGCGTGATCCAGGGGCCGCGTCCCTGGTACGTCTATGTGGGTCGGGTGGCCATCGAAAAGAACATCGAGGCCTTCCTGTCCCTCGACCTGCCCGGCACCAGGATCGTGGTGGGGGGCGGCCCGCAACTGGAAGACCTGCGCGTCCGTCATCCCGAGGTCGTGTTTACCGGCGAGAAGCGGGGCGAGGATCTGGCGCTGCACTATGCGGTCGCCGATGCCTTCGTGTTCCCCAGCCTGACCGACACCTTCGGGCTGGTGCTGCTGGAGGCGCTGGCCTGCGGCGTGCCGGTGGCGGCCTTCCCGGTGGCCGGGCCGCTGGATGTGATCGGCGATGCGCCGGTCGGGCGTCTGGACGACGACCTGCGCACCGCCTGTCTGGCCGCGCTGGAGGCCGATCCGGCGACCTGTCGGGCGTTCGCCGAAGGTCGGTCGTGGGACGCCAGCGTGGACCAGTTCCTCTCCAACATCTGCCCCTTCGACCCGGCCGAGCCGGCAACGAAGGCGGTGGGTGCGGCCAGCGCTTGACCCGGCGCGCCGGCCCCCTTAAGCCTCGCCGAGCCCCCACCCCACAGATGCCGGCGCGCGCATGGCCCTTTTGACCCTCTACCGGGGATTGACCGACCTGTCCGCGCCCGTCGTGCGGCTCGCCCTTCGTCGCCGCCTGGCGCGCGGCAAGGAGGACGCCGCGCGTCTGGGTGAGCGCCTGGGCCATCCCGGCCGCCCCCGCCCGGATGGGCCGCTGGTCTGGCTGCATGGCGCCAGCGTGGGCGAGGGCCTGTCGCTACTGCCGCTGATCGAGCGCCTGCGGGCCGAGCGCCCGGCGGTGCGGGTGATGTGCACCACGGGCACCGTCACCTCGGCGGGCCTGATGGCGGCGCGCCTGCCGGAGGGGGCGCTGCATCAGTTCGTGCCCGTGGACCTGTCGCGGCGGGCGGTGCATCGCTTCCTGGACCACTGGCGGCCCGATCTGGCGCTGTTCGCCGAAAGCGAGTTCTGGCCCAACCTGATGACCGAGACGGCCGCGCGCCGCATCCCCATGGCGCTGCTGAACGGCCGGGTGTCCCCCGGGTCGGCCGGGGCCTGGGCGCGCTACGGGCCGGGGGCCATCCGGGCGATGCTCGGCCCCATGCGGGTGACGCTGGCCCAGAGCGAGGCGGACGGCGCGCGGCTGCGCGCCCTGGGCGCGGACCCGGTGGCCTGCGTGGGCAACCTGAAGTTCGCCGCGCCGCCCGCGCCGGCGGACCCGGACGAGCTGGCCCGCCTGCGGGCGGCGATCGGCGACCGGCCGTGCTGGCTGGCGCTGTCCACGCACGACCCGGAAGAAGCGCTGGTGGCCCGGGTGCACCGGCAGGTGGCCGGGCGGGTTCCCGGGCTGCTGACCCTGGTCATGCCGCGCCATCATGTGCGGGGCGAGACCGTGGCCGCCGCGCTGGCGGCCGAGGGCGTGCGGGTCGCCCGCCGCAGCCTCGGAGAGGGGCCGGGGCGGGACACCGACGTCTATCTGATGGACACCATGGGCGAGGTGGGCCTCGCGGCGCGGCTGGCGCCCGTCGTGGTCATGGGCAAGACCCTGGCCGGCGAGGGCGGCGGCCAGAACCCCCTTGAGCCGGCGCGGCTGGGCGCGGCCGTGCTGTTCGGCCCGCGCATGGACAACTTCCGCGACATGGTCGCCCGCATGCGGGCGGCGGAGGCCGCGCGGCAGGTCGCCGACGAGGCCGATCTGGCCGCCGTGCTCGGGTCGCTGCTGACCGATGCCCAGGCCCGGACCGCCTTGGGCCAGCGCGGGGCGGCCTTCGCCGACGGTGAGGCCGGCGTGCTCGACCGGGTCATGGCGGCGCTGGCGCCCCTGCTGGATCCGCTGGCGCCGGCCGGAGGCGGGCGTCATGCGGGCGCCTGAGTTCTGGTGGCGGCGGGACGGCGGCGGCGTCGCCGGCCGCCTGCTGGAGCCCGTGGGGCTGCTGTACGGCTGGGCCACGGCCCGGCGTCTCGCCCGGGGGAAGCCGGAGCGCCTGCCCGTGCCGGTGATCTGTGTCGGCAATCTGGCCGCCGGGGGAACCGGCAAGACGCCGGTGGTCGAGGCCGTGGCCTGGCGCCTGCGCAAGGCGATGGGCCTCAACGCCATGGTGCTGTCGCGCGGCTACGGCGGGCAGGAGACCGGGCCCCTGCGGGTCGATCCGGGCGTGCACGACGCGGCGGCCGTGGGCGACGAGCCCCTGATGATGGCGCGGGGCGGATTGCCGGTGTGGATCGCCCGCGACCGCGCCGAGGGCGGTCGGGCCGCCGTGGTGGACGGCGCCGACGTGGTGGTGATGGACGACGGCTTCCAGAACCCGGCGCTGGTGCAGGACCTTTCCCTTGTCGTCGTGGATGGCGCGCGCGGCTTCGGCAACGGCCGCCTGATCCCGGCCGGTCCCCTGCGCGAGCCCGTGCCGGTGGGCCTGGGCCGGGCCGGCGCGGTGGTGGTCATGGGACCGGACCGGACCGGGGTGGCGCGGCGGGTCCCAAGGGAGGTGCCGGTCCTCGCCGCCGGCCTGGAGCCCGGACCTCGTGTGCGCTCGTGGCAAGGGCAATCCGTGGTCGCCTTCGCCGGCATCGGCGATCCGGCCAAGGTGTTCCGGTTGCTGCACGATGTGGGCTGCCGGGTGGTGGCGGCCCATCCCTTCGCGGACCATCACCCGTACCAGCCGGCGGACATCCAGCCCATTCTGGACGAAGCCTTTCTGCTGGGCGCGCTGCCCGTGACCACGGCCAAGGACGCGGCCCGGCTCAGCCCGGACCAGCGCCAGCAGGTGGACGTGATCGACATCACCGTGACCTGGACCGATCCGGGGGCGCTGGACCGCCTGTTGCGGCGGGCGGTGGAGGCGGGGCGGGACGCGCGCTGACGTCGGGTCATGGCCGATCAGGCTCAAAACAACGACAACTGATCGCCCGGACGCGGGGGTGGGGCGAAGCGGCCGCACTCCAGCGCGTGCCCGCGCTTCGTCAGGCCGTGGCGGCGGGCGGCGACGGCGAAGCGCTGGGCGAGCAACTGGGCCTCGGTGCCGGTCCCCCGCATGCGGTCGTGAAAGCGCGACGACGAGGCCGCGCCCGCCCGCATGGCCGCGATCCGGCTCATGACCCGGCGCGCCCGATCCGGGACGTGGGTCTCCAGCCACTCGCGAAACAGATCCGCCACCTCCAGGGGCAGCCGCACGAGGATGTAGTCCGCCTGGACGGCCCCGGCCTCGGCCGCCGCCGCCAGGATGCGGTCCAACTCGTGGTCGGTCAGGCCCGGGATCATGGGTGCGGCCATGACGGAGACCGGCACGCCGGCCGCGCTCAGGGTCCGCACCGCGCGCAGGCGGGCCGCCGGCGGGCTGGCGCGCGGCTCCATCCGGCGGGCGAGATCCCGATCCAGCGTGGTGACGGACAGGGCCACGCCGACCAGATTGCGCGCCGCCATGTCCGCCAGCAGGTCCGCATCCCGCTCCACCATGGCCGACTTGGTGGTGATGGTGACCGGGTGGTTGAAGGCGGAGAGCACCGCCAACACCTCCCGCATGAGCTGGGACCGCCGTTCCACCGGCTGATAGGGGTCGGTGTTGGTGCCGATGGCGATGGGCGCGGGGCGGTAGCCCGGTTTGCGCAGGGCGGCGTCCAGTTGGGCCGCCGCGTCCGGCTTCATGAACAGCCGGGTCTCGAAATCCAGGCCCGGCGAGAGCCCCAGATAGGCGTGCGTCGGGCGGGCGTAGCAGTACACGCAGCCGTGCTCGCAGCCCCGGTACAGGTTGATGGAGCGGTCGAAGGGGATGTCCGGCGAGTCGTTCCGGCTGATGATCGTCCGGCTGGCGTCCACCTGCACCGTGGTGGCGGGGGAGGGCGGCGGTCCCCAGCCGTCGCGGTCGTCGTCGCCCTCCGCCACCGGCTCCAGCGTGCCCCAGCCGTCGTCCTCCACCTCGTGGCGCACGGGCTCGAAGCGGCCGTCCCGGTTGGACAGCGCGCCGCGACGGGGCGAACGGGTGGGGGAGTGAGCAGAGCCGGCCATGCCCCCATCATGGCGCGCGTCCGGAACAGATCAAGAACAATCTGGGCGGGGGCTTTGCAGGCAGACGCGCGGGGGAGCCACGTTCATGGAAGGCATCGTCATCCTGAGGCCGCGAAGCGGCCGAAGGATCTGGGGCCGGGACCAACCGCCAGCGCGGGTGTCGGTGAGCCATCCGGCCTCACGAGATCCTTCGCCCCCTTCGGGGGCTCAGGATGACGTCATCCCCCGCGGCGGCCGGCGCCCGCCTCACTGCGGCGTGAAATTGAACGTGAAGTCGTTGAACTGCTCGTAGTACTCAGCCGGGATCGGCAGCGGGCTGGACAGCAGCACCGCCCGTCGCGCCGAGTCGGCGAAGGCGGTGAAGAACGGATCCACGCCGTAGGTTCCGGTGCCGCCGAGAAGCTGCACGCCGATCACCGTGCCGTCGCGCTGGACGCGCACGCGGATTTCGACCGCCATGGACAGCACATCCCGCCCGCCCGCGTTGAAGCGCCAGTTGGCGCGGACGTGGTCCGCGATGCGCTGCTTGTAGGCGTCGAGCTGCGTCATGGTCAGCCGGTCCGACAGCCGCCCGCCGGTGTTGGAGCGCGGTTGCGTGGCCGGGGCCTGCTCGCTCAGCAGGTCGTTCAGCAGGCTGTCCACGACGGAATCCGCCGTGTCCTCGCGCGGGGCCGGCTGCTCCGCCGCCTGCGGGGGCGGGTCGGGGCGTTCGGGACGCGGCGGGGCCGTCGGCTTGGCCAGGGGCACCGGCGGCGTGGGGGCGGCCGGTTCCGGCGCGGGTTCAGGCTCGGGCTCGGGCTCGGGCTCGGGCTCGGGCTCCGGCTCCGGTTCGGGCTCGGGCGGCGGCGCGGGGTCCGGCTCGGGTTCCGGCGGCGGCGCGGGGTCGGGCACCGGCGGCGGTTCGGGCAGGGGGGCGGGTGTCGGCTCCGGGTCGGGCGCGGGCTCCGGTTCAGGTTCCGGCTCGGGGCGCGGCTCGGGCTCCGGCGGCGGTGGGGGCGTCGGTGCGGGGTCCGGCTCGGGTTCCGGCTCCGGCTCCGGCTCAGGTTGGGGCGGCGCCGGTGTCTGGGTGATCGAGGTGGTCTCCTCGTCGATCTCCACCAGTTCCACAAGCAGGGGCTGGCGCTCCGGAGGCTCCCGGAGCACCTGGGGCAGTCCGAGCCAGGCGAATACGAGAATCGCCACATGCAGAAGACCGGAGATGACAACGCCGCGGGTCATGATCGGGTCGCGGGCCTTATTGTGCCCCGCCGGACGGCGGCTGGGTGATGAGCGCCACGCGCCGGTAGCCGGCGTCGTAAAGCGCGCCCATGGCGGCCATGACGCGGCCGTAGGGCACGCCCTCGTCGCCGCGCACATAGACGCGGGCCTCGGGGTTGGCGCCGGTGATGGCGTCCATGCGGGCGGCCAGCCCGCCCAGGGCGACCTCGGTCTGATTGATGAACAGCCGGCCGTCCCCCTGGACCGTGATGGTCAGGGCCGTGTTGTCCTGATCCAGGCTGGGACTGCTGGCGCGCGGCAGTTCCACGTCCACGCCCGTGACCAGCAGCGGGGCCGTCACCATGAAGATGACCAGCAGCACCAGCATCACATCCACCATGGGTGTCACGTTGATGTCGCTGATCGGGCGGCGACGGTGGCGGCCGGAGGTGCCCCCGCCGCGGGGTTGCAGACTGGCGCCCATGGTCTCGACGTCTCCTGGTGCATCCTGGTGCGGGTCGTCAGGCGCGCGCGCCGGGGCGCGCGCGGGCGGTCGGAGGGATCACGCGTCGGCCTTGTCCAGGCTGAGCCGCTCGTGCGCGGGCCGGGGACTGGTGCGTTCCTCGATCTGGCGCGACAGGATGGCGCTGAACTCGCCGGCGAAGGTCTCCAGCCGGCGGGCGTAGGCGTCGATGTCGTTGGACAGCTTGTTGTAGGCCACCACGGCCGGGATGGCCGCCACCAGCCCGATGGCGGTGGCGAACAGGGCCTCGGCGATGCCGGGGGCGACGGTGGCCAGGCTGGTGTCCTTGGACATGCCGATGGCGTGGAAGCTGTTCATGATGCCCCAGACCGTGCCGAACAGCCCGACGAAGGGCGCGACCGATCCGGTGGAGGCCAGGAAGCCCAGGCGGCGTTCCAGCCCGTCCAGCTCGCGGCTCATGGTGATCTGCATGACCCGGTCGATGCGCTGCGGCAGGCTGGCGGACAGCCCGGCCCCGCCCTCGCGGCCGGTCGCCCGCCGCCATTCGCGCATGGCGGCGATGAACAGCGAGGTCATGGGGTCCTTCGGGTTCGGCCCCAGGCGGTCGTACAGGTCGTCCAGCGAGCCGCCGGACCAGAACCGATCCTCGAACGCGTTGGCGCGGCGGAACAGCATCTTCAGGCGCGTGACCTTGTCGATGATGATGGCCCAGGACCAGACCGAGGCCAGCACCAGCATCAGCATGACGCCCTTGACGATGATGTCGGCCTGCCAGAACAGGCTCATCGGGTCCAGCTTGGTGGCGGCCAGCCCTCCGGCGCCGCCGCCGCCCGCCAGCGGGGCACCGGGCGTCGGCGCGCCGAGCGCGTCAAGCCCGCCGCCCGGCAGGCTCTCGCGGCCCGCCGGGGACACCGGCGCGGCCGAGGGGGGCGGCGGCTCCGCCTGCACCATGTCGGAGAGCCCGGCCGCGCCGTCCGCGAGGCCGCGCGCCAGATCGCCCAGGTCGGCAATGGCGCCGGCGATGTCGAGGATCACTGTGTCCATGGTCTGTCCGTCACGATCCGTGGGTCTCGGGGGCGGGAGCATCCGCCGGGTGGGCTGCCAGATGGTCGCGCAGGGCGGTACGCAGCGAGGGGGGAATGCGGCCGGGTCGGCCCCGCTCGGTGACCAGCGCGAGGCGCAGCAGCAGGCTCACCAGCCGCTCGCCCTGACGCGTGATCTCCTGGCCGAGGCGCATGCTGGCGCCGCCCACCTCCAGAATGCGGGTCTCGACCATCAGCAGGTCGTCCAGCCGCGCCGGTTTGTGAAAGGTCGCCTCGGCGTGCTGGACGGCGAAGCCCACGCCGGCCTCGGCCATCAGGTCCCCGTGCGACAGGCCGAAGCGGCGCATCATCTCGGTGCGGGCCCGCTCGGCGAAGTTCAGGTAATCCGAGTGATAGACGATGCCGCCCGCGTCGGTGTTCTCGTAATACACCCGCACCGGCAGGATATGCAGCGGTCCCCGGAACACCCCCGAGTGGGGCGCGGGATCCTGGAGTGCATTCAAGGTCTCGTCCCTCCTGCATCGTTGTCATCGCCCGGCGAAGGCTGGTTCAGCATGTCCAGTTGCGCGCGATCCCGCCCGGCCGGCGCGGCCAGGCCCATGTGCCGATAGCCGGTTTCGGTGACCATGCGCCCGCGCGGCGTGCGCTGGATCAGGCCCTGCTGGATGAGGAACGGCTCGATGACCTCTTCCAGCGTGTCGCGCTCTTCCGCCAGGGCGGCCGCGATGGTCTCCACGCCCACCGGGCCGCCGGAATAGTGCCGCACGATACACGAGAGATAGCGCCTGTCCATGGCGTCCAGGCCCAGGGCGTCCACCTCCAGGCGGCGCAGGGCGGCGTCCGTGGCCACCTGGTCCACGGTGGCGCGCCCGGCGACGGCGGCGAAGTCGCGCACCCGGCGCAGCAGGCGCCCGGCCACACGGGGGGTGCCGCGCGAGCGCCGCGCGATCTCCATCGCGCCGTCGGGGGTCAGCGTCATGCCCAGTTTGTCGGCGCCCCGGCGCACGATGGCCTCCAGGTCCTCGGGGTCGTAGAAGTTCAGGCGGACGGGAATGCCGAAGCGGTCCCGCAGGGGCGTGGTCAGCAGGCCCGACCGGGTGGTGGCGCCCACCAGCGTGAAGGGCTTCAGGTCGATGCGAACCGAGCGCGCGGCCGGCCCTTCCCCGATGATGAGGTCGAGCTGGAAGTCTTCCATCGCCGGATACAACACCTCCTCTATGGCGGGATTGAGGCGGTGGATCTCGTCGATGAAGAGCACGTCGCCGCGCTCCAGGTTGGTCAGGATGGCGGCCAGATCCCCGGCCTTGGCGATCATCGGGCCGGAGGTGGCGCGGAAGCCCACCCCCAGTTCGCGGGCGACGATCTGGGCCAGGGTGGTCTTGCCCAGGCCGGGCGGGCCGTGCAGCAGCACGTGGTCCATGGCCTCGGCGCGGGTGCGGGCGGCCTGGACGAAGACGCGCAGATTGTCGCAGGCGAGCCGCTGGCCGATGAAGTCGTCCAGGGTCTGCGGGCGCAGGCCGACCTCGCCCGTGTCGTCGGGCCGGGCCTGGCCGGAGACGAGGCGGTCGGGGGCGTCGGAAGGCGTATGATTGGGCGTCATGGGCGGATGGTAGCGAAAGCCCGCCGGGAGGGATACGCCCGAGGCGGGAAAGCGTCGTGGTCCCCAGGTCCCGGATCAGGCCGGTGAGCTGGGTGCGATGTCCCCGCCCTGCGCCGGGCCCGGGATGTGGGTGGGGTCGCGGGTGTCGGACTTCATCCGGTACATGGCCGCGTCGGCGCGCTTCAGCAGGGTGTCCATGTCCCCGGCGTCGTCGGGATAGAACGCGATGCCCAGCGACACGCCCACCTGGACGGTGTGGCCCTTCAGGGTCATGGGGGCCGTGACGGCCTCGGTCAGGGCGTGGCAGACCCGGGGGTAGTGGTCCCGGGGCGTCTGTCCTTCCATGAGGATCACGAACTCGTCGCCACCCATGCGCACGGCGGTGTCCGAGGCGCGCAACTGGTCGCTGATGCGCTGCGCGACCTGTTGCAACAGCAGATCGCCGATCTCGTGGCCCAGGGTGTCGTTGACCTCCTTGAAGCGGTCCAGGTCGATGTAGACCAGCGCCAGCCGGCCGCCTTCCCGGTCGGCCCGGGCGATGGCCTGGCGCATCCGGTCCATGAGAACCAGCCGATTGGGCAGGTTGGTGAGAGCATCGTGAAAGGCCAGGTATCGGATCTTCTCGTCCTGAAGGTGACTGTCCGTGATGTCGCGGCAGACGGCCACGTAGCGGATATCGTGGTCCGACGGATCGGCGGCGCGATTGATGCTCATGGACTGCAGGTAGGGCTCGCCGGTCTTGCGCCGGTTCCAGACCTCGCCCTGCCAGACGCCCTGCCGTTCCAGGGTGGTCCACATGTCCTGGTAGAAGTCGCCATTGTGCCGGTTGGAGCGCAGCATGCTCGGCGTCTGGCCGACCAGCTCGGCCTGGGTGTATCCCGTCATGCGGGTGAAGGCCGGGTTGACGGTCAGGATGCAGGCATTGCGGTCGGTCACCAGGATGCCTTCGGAGGAGTACTCATAGACGGCGGCGGCCAGTTGAAGTTCGCTTTCCGCGCCGAGAAAGCGCCGGTAGAAGCGGTGCATGGCCTCGATCGCCGTGCAGACCAGCAGGGCGTCCACCAGAAAGACCGCGTTGGACATCCACATGTCCTTCTGGAAGCCCACGGGCCAGGCCATGTAGGGCGGCCAGAACAGGTACGTGGCCAGCCCGATGCCGAGCAGCGCGGCCACCATCCCGACCCGGAACCCCCCGACCACGGCCGCGATGGCCACGGACGGAAAGAAGGTGATGTACTGAATGCCGCCCTCCAGCGGCGCGATCAGCAGACGCACCAGCAGGGCGATGGCCATCAGAACGACGACGAACAGATAGTGCCAGCGCACGCCATGCCTGGCCCCGGCCTGCGCCTGCACGTGGCGCAGGGCGATCTCCATCGTGTCGCGCAGGGTGAGGGAGAGCTTCGGCATGGTCCTCGTCTGGCCGTCGGGTGGCGCCAGGGGGCTCGCATCCGGGCGTCTTGCCCGACTCAATCCGCGCGGCCCCCTCCGTCGCCGACCGGACGGAGCGATCCCGACGTGTAGACCCACCGCCTGGGTATGCTGGACAGAATGATGCCGCCCCGATTTCGTTTCTGCAACGGCCGGATGCGCGGATCAGGTGCGCCCCAACTCGCGCAGCGCGGTCCCGATGACGCCCTCCACCGTGGCGGCGTCGCCCTGCGCCGTTGCGGCGGCGGTGGCGGCGGCCCAGGCCTCGGCGCGGCCGTAGCCCAGGTTGACCAGGGCCGAGGTGGCATCGTCGATCACCGATCCGGCCGGTGCGCCGCCTGCGGCCCCCGCCGTCGTCTCGGGCAGGGCGACCCCGGCCGGGCGGCCCACCGGCAGCGCGCCCAGACCGGCCGCCTTGTCCTTCAGTTCGGCGACGATGCGCCCGGCCAGCTTGGGCCCCACACCGGCGGCGCGGGTCAGCATGGCCTTGTCCTGCGCGGCGAGGATCTGGCCCATCTGCTCGGCCGGGACCACGGTCAGGATGGCCAGCGCGACCTTGGTTCCCACGCCCTGCACCGTGCCCAGCAGGCGGAAGCAGTCCCGCTCCAGCGCATCCGCGAAGCCGTACAGGTGGATATGGTCCTCGCGCACGTGGGTCTCGACCACCAGCGCCGCCTCGCCGCCGGGGGCCGGCAGCCGCGCCAGGGTGCGGCCCGAGCAGAACACCAGATAGCCGACGCCGTTCACGTCCAGCACCAGGCCGTCCTCGCCGGCCTCCAGCACGGTGCCGCGCAGGGCCGCGATCATGGCCGCGCCCCGGCCATCAGGGCGCGCTGGCTGGCGCGCAGGTGGGCGTGACAGATGGCGACGGCCAGGGCGTCCGACGCATCGGTCCGCGTCGGGTCCGCCCCCGGCAGCAGGGTGCGGACCATGAGCGCGATCTGCGCCTTCTCGGCGTGGCCGCGCCCGACCACGGCCTTCTTGACCGCGTTCGGCGTGTATTCCGCCACCACCAGGCCGCACCGCGCCGGAGCCAGCATGACCACGCCGCGCGCCTGTCCCAGCTTGAGCGTGCTGAGCGGGTTGCGGTTGACGAAGGTTTCCTCCACCGCCGCTTCGGCCGGATTGAAGCGCTCGATCACCGCCATCACCCCGTCATGAAGCTGGGCCAGCCGGTCGGCCAGCGCGGCGCGGTCGTCGCTGGTCACGACGCCGTCCGCGACGTGGGACAGGCGGTTGCCGGCCGCCTCCACGATGCCCCAGCCGGTGACCCGCAGGCCCGGATCCAGCCCCAGGATGCGCATGGGTGTGTCCTTCCTGGCGCCCCGCGCGCCCCGCCCGTCATCCTGAGCCGCCGGAGGCGGCGAAGGATCTCGTCAGGCAGGGTGCGTCGGGTCCGGGGTTTCGTCAGGGCACGAGATCCTTCGACCGCCTTGCGGCCTCAGGATGACGCCCTGGTGTTCCTACGCGCTCAGCTTGTCCATGATCTCGTCGGAGATCTCGTAGTTCGCGGCCACCCGCTGGACATCGTCGTTGTCGTCCAGCACGTCCAGGAACTTCAGCAGGGTCTTCGCCGTATCCTCGTCCACCGGCACGGTGCTGTTGGGCCGCCAGTCCAGGCGCGCCGCCTCCGGCTCGCCCTTGGCGGCCGTCAGGGCCTCGCGCACGGTGTTCAGATCATCCGGCTGACAATAGATGTCGTGGCCGCTGTCGTCGCTGACCACGTCGTCGGCGCCCGCCTCGATGGCGGCTTCCAGCATCTCGTCGGCGCCGCCGGCCTCGGCCGCGTACCGCACCAGCCCGACCCGCTCGAAGTTGAACGCGACCGAGTTGGTCTCGCCCATGGTGCCGCCGTTCTTGTTGAAGGCGGCGCGGACCTCGGCGGCGGTGCGGTTGCGGTTGTCGGACAGGCATTCGACGATCACCGCCACCTGGCCGGGGCCGTAGCCCTCGTAGCGCAGTTCCTCCAGATCGGCCCCGTCGGTCGAACTGGTGGCGCGGGCCATCGCGCGTTCGATGTTGTCCTTGGGCATCGAGGCCTGCTTGGCGGCCGCGATGGCGGCCCGCAGGCGCGGGTTCGAATCCGGGTCGGGCGAACCGACCTTGCACGAGACGGTGATTTCGCGGGCGAGCTTGGTGAACAGCTTGGCGCGCTTCGCGTCCTGCCCGCCCTTGCGATACATGATGTTCTTGAACTGGGAATGGCCGGCCATGGTCGTGTGGCACCCGTGTCTGTCGAAGATGGAAGTCGGTGCCCCCGATTACACCAGATGCCGGGCGGATTCCAGCGGGTTGCCCGCTGACAGCGTGCGCGGACCGGCTGCTTGGCGCGATTTTAAACAGTTCAAATAAAATCCTGGAATTCGCAGCCTGTATCGCGTCCGAACTCAATTTGCTACTCTGGTAGGGTGTGGGCGTTCATATACGGAACGTATGGAACGTCTGCCCAAAATTTGGGAGGCGGCCCGTCGACGCTGCTCATCCCTTCATCACCAGCCTGAGTCGCCGTGCGGTCTTCAAGACGGGGGAGGGGGTCGTTCATGTCTCGTGTTCTGTCGCGCTATCGGATTGCCATCGTCCTGCCGCTGCTGATCGGGCTGATCGCGCTGGTTTCGGTCGCGGTCACCGGCACGCTCGCCTACCTGCGCGCGGCCGGGGACATGACGGTCCAGGCCGAGGAAAAGATGATGGCCCTGCGCGAGGGACGGACCAATGCGCTCGGCACCTTCCTGGACAACATTGAAAGCGACATCCGGATCACATCCAACAACGAGACGGTGGCCCGCGCGCTGAAGGACTTCGGCCTGGGGTTCGACGCCGCCCGCCGCAACGCCCCCGGCAACGACGTGGTGGCCGCCCTCCAGGGGGCCTACATCGACGGCAATCCCCATCCCGAAGGCGAGAAGGACAAGCTGGACGCGGCGCCCGACGGCACATGGTACGACGAACAGCACGCCCTCTATCACGCCTGGTTCCGGGCCCTGCAGCGGGAGCGCGGGTACTACGATGTCTTCCTGATCTCGCCCGACGGCGACGTCATCTACACGGTGTTCAAGGAGGCCGATTTCGCCACCAACCTGACCGACGGCCAATGGGCCGGGTCGGGGCTGGCCGAGGCCTATCGGCACATCACGGAGGACCCCCGGCCGGACGCGGTGACCTTCGTGGACTTCGCGGCCTATGCGCCGTCCGGGAACGCGCCGGCCAGCTTCATCGCGGGCGCCGTGTTCGACGAGGACGGGGACTTCGCGGGCGTGCTGGCCTTCCAGATGCCGATCGGGCGCATCAACGACATCATGCAGATCGAGGCCGGCATGGGCGAGTCCGGCGAGGCCTACCTTGTGGGCACGGACCTGCTGATGCGCAGCGACTCGCGGTTCTCGGATCAGTCCACCATCCTGGCCCGCACGGTCGAGACCGAGACCGCCCGCGCCGCCCTGGCCGGCGAAAGCGGGGTGCGGCAGGTGGCGGACTATCGCGGCGTGCCCGTCGTTTCGGCCTTCGGCCCGATTGATGTCCAGGGCGTCCGCTGGGCCGTTCTGGCGGAAGTGGACGTGGCCGAGGTGATGGCCCCCGTCGTGGCCATGGAGTGGTTCCTGATCCTGGCCGGGATCGGCATCCTGGTCGTGGTGGGTCTGCTGGGGATCCTGTTCGCGCGGGCCATCACCCGACCCCTGGCCGCCATGACGGGCGCGATGGGGCGACTGGCCGAGGGCGACCTGTCGGTGACCATTCCCGCCACGGAGCGCCGCGACGAGCTGGGCGACATGTCCCACGCCATGGCGGTCTTCAAGACCCGCTTCCAGGAGGCGGAGGACCTGAAGGCCGCCCAGGAGCGCGAGCGGCAGGAGGCCGAGGCCGCCCGCCGCAAGAGCCTGCTGGCGATGGCCGACCGCTTCGAGCGGGACGTCTCGGGCGTGGTCGAGGCCGTCTCCAGCGCCGCCACCGAGTTGGAGACCTCGGCCAACGGCCTGACCGGCGTTGCCGACCGGGCCAGCAGCAACGCCACCACCGTCGCCGGCGCGGCCGAGCAGACAGCCGCCAACGTTGAGACGGTGGCGACCGCGACCGAGGAACTGGCGGCCTCCATCCAGGAGATCGCCCGTCAGGTCGAACAGGCGCGCACCACCGCCGAGACGGCCGTGCAGGAGGCCGACCGCACCACCGAGGAGGTCCGCGCGCTGGATCAGGCGGCGGACAACATCGGCGAGGTCCTCTCGCTCATCAACGACATCGCCAGCCAGACCAACCTTCTCGCCCTGAATGCGACCATCGAGGCGGCGCGGGCCGGCGAGGCCGGCAAGGGCTTCGCCGTCGTGGCCAACGAGGTCAAGGCGCTGGCCGGTCAGACCGCCCGGGCGACCGACGACATCGACCGCCACATCAAGGAGGTGCAGGCCAACACCCAGCACGCCGTCAAGGCCATCGAGCACTTCGCGGCCACGGTGGGCCGCATCGGCGAGATCTCGGCCGCCGTGGCCGCCGCGGTCGAACAGCAGAACGCCGCCATCGGCGAGGTCAGCCGCAACACCGCCGAGGCGGCCGGCGGCACCCAGGAGGTCAGCCGCTCCATCGGCGACGTCACGGCCGCATCCGAGGAGGCGGGCGGGGCCGCGCGCGAGGTGCTCGGCGCTGCCGGGGAACTCAGCCGGCGCGCGGCCGATCTGTCCTCGGCCGTCAATCGGTTCCTTCAGGGCGTGCGGCAGGACTGACCGGGGCGCGTCCGGGGCCGGCCCATCCCGGTGCGCCGCCATGCGGTTGCCGCATTGCTGCGCGATTGGCGGAGGGTGTCCCCGGCAATGCCAAGCCCTGCAACGGGAGGACGGGTCCCCCATGGAAATGCATCAGGTCCGCTACTTCCTGGCCCTGGCGGACTGCCTGAATTTCACCCGCGCCGCGGAAACCTGCAACGTCTCCCAGCCGTCCCTGACCAAGGCCATCAAGAAGCTGGAGGACGAGCTGGGCGGCCAGTTGTTCCGGCGCGAACGCAACCTGACCCACCTGACCGACCTGGGCCACCTGATCCGCCCGCACCTGGAAGCGGTCATGGCGGCCAGCTCCGCCGCCCAGTGCGAGGCCCAGTCCTTCCAGGCGCTGGAAAAGGCGCCCCTGAACATCGGCGTGATGTGCACCATCGGGCCGCGCCGGCTGATCCGCTTCTTCCAGCGGCTGGAACGCGACATTCCCACCCTGGAGGTCAGCCTGCGCGAGGGGCCGGGCGACTGGATCCAGGACCTGATGATGCAGGGGGCCCTGGATCTGGCGCTGTTGGCCCAACCCGCGTTCCCGGACCGGCTGGACGCCCGCACCCTGTTCCGCGAGCGCTATGTGGTCGCCTTTCCGGAGGGCCACCGCTTCCAGACCATGAACGCGGTCTCGCTGTCGGATCTGGACGGCGAGGACTACCTGAACCGCTCCAACTGCGAATTCGGGGACTACATGGCCGCCCTGCACCCGCAGATGGACGAGCCCAGGATCCGCGTCCGCTACGAGACCGAACGGGAGGACTGGATCCAGGCCATGATCCTGGCCGGGATGGGGTGTGCCATCATGCCGGAGTTCCTGCCCATCATGCCGGGCGTGCTGACCCGTGAACTGGTCCAGCCCGCGCTGACCCGCGAAATCAGCCTGGTGACGGTGGCGGGGCGGCGGTTCTCGCCCGCCGTCAAGGCGGTCATCAACCTGGCGGAGCGGTTCGACTGGACGACGGACCTCGCCTGACGCAGTCTCCCGCGCCTTTTGTTTGGGTCATCACGGATGTCCGGGGACGGGAGGGGTCAGGACGGCGGGGGCCGCGCGGTCCTCGCGTGCTCTCTGGCGTCGCGCTGCGCGCCTGAACCCCCTCCCGACCTCCCCCATGAATGGGGGAGGAGTTCCGGTCCATGCCGCGCCGACCGGACTCCCTCCCCATGGAATGGGGAGGGGTGGGGTCAGGGCAACGGGCTCAGGTTACCATGACGGCACGGTCCGCGCCGTCAGAGCAGGCCTCTCGAGATCCCTCGTCTCGCTTCGCTCACTCGGGATGACACACTGAAATTATAGGATGTCATCCTGAAGCCGCGAAGCGGCTGAAGGATCTCGAGCGCGGGTCTCCGATCCGCTGCAAAGACCTGCAGAAGCGATCGCGTGAACCTGAGCCCGTTGCCTTGGGGGAGGGGGTGTCTCGGTGGCCGCCACGGTTCAGAAACCACCGGACCCCCGGATGTCCGTCATGACCTTTTTTTCCTTGATCGGCGATGAACCGGCCGTGTTTGGTTCATCGCCTCCGCCGCGTCCGATAGGGTCCGAGGTGTCGGACCCGGTTTCCCCCATCCCGCCGAGAGCCCATGCGCGTCGATCTGTTTGATTTCCACCTGCCGCCCGAACGCATCGCCGACCGTCCGGCCAGTCCCCGGGACGCCGCCCGCCTGCTGCATGTGGCGGCGGACGGGGCGCTGTCGGACCGGGCCGTGCTGGACCTGCCCGCTCTGCTGTCCCCCGGCGATGTGCTAGTGCTCAACGATACCCGGGTGATCCCGGCCCGGTTGTTCGCCCGGGTCGGCCAGGGCCGCGTGGAACTGATGCTGCACCGGCGGGTCGCCCCAGACGCCTGGTGGGCCTTCGCGCGGCCCGCGAAGAAGCTGAAACCCGGCACGGCCCTCGCCATCGCCGAGGACCTGAGCGCCACATGCGTCGAGACGGGCGAGGGCGGCGAGGTGCTGGTGCGCTTCGACCGCGCCGGGGCCGACCTGATGGCGGCGCTGCAGGCGCACGGTCATGTCCCGCTGCCGCCCTACATCAAGCGGGCGGACGACGCCCGCGACCGCGCCGACTACCAGACCATCCACGCCCGCACGGACGGCGCGGTGGCGGCGCCGACGGCGGGCCTTCACATGACGGAGCGGCTGTTCGCGGCCCTGGACGCGCGCGGGGTCCGGCGGGTGACGGTGACCCTGCATGTGGGCGCCGGCACCTTCCTGCCGGTGAAGGCGGACGACACCGACGACCACCGCATGCACGTGGAGGACGGCACGGTCTCCGCCGAGGCCGCCGCCACGATCAACGCGGCCCGTGCCGCCGGCGGCCGGGTGGTTGCCGTCGGCACCACGGCGCTCAGGGTGCTGGAGAGCGCGGCCGCGCCCGACGGCACCCTGGCCGCGTTCTCGGGCGGGACGGATCTGTTCATCACGCCGGGCGATCGGGTGCGCGCCGTGGACCGGCTGATGACCAACTTCCACCTGCCGAAGAGCACGCTGTTCATGCTGGTCTCGGCCTTCAGCGGGCTGGAGACCATGCGGGCGGCCTATGCCCACGCCATCGCGGCCGGCTACCGATTCTACAGCTATGGCGACGCCTGCCTTCTCGACCGCCGGGCAGAGTCCGACGGTGCGTGAGCGAGATTCACCCGGCGCGCACGCGATCCGGATTGGCCAGCAGGTAGCGGTCCACCGCGTCCGCCAGGGCCTCCATGTGCTCGGTGAAAAAGTGCGAGGCGCCCTCGATCACCGCGTGCTCGACCGTGATGGTCTTCTGGGCCGACAGCTTGGCCGCCAGCTTGACCACCGAGGCCTCCGGCACGATCTCGTCGCGGTCTCCGTGGACGATGAGACCGGAGGACGGGCAGGGGGCCAGGAAGGTGAAGTCCTGCCGGTTCGCCGGCGGCGCCACCGAGATGAAGCCGCTGATCTCCGGGCGGCGCATCAGCAACTGCATGCCGATCCAGGCGCCGAACGAGAATCCGGCGACCCAGCAGTGGGCGGCGTCGGGGTTGACGGCCTGCAGCCAGTCCAGGGCGGCGGCGGCGTCGGACAACTCGCCCTGGCCGTTGTCGAACACGCCTTGCGACCGTCCGACCCCCCGGAAGTTGAAGCGCATCACGGAGAATCCGCGCCGTGAGAACGCCTGGTGCAACGTGTACACCACCTTGTTGTTCATGCTGCCGCCCTGCTGGGGGTGCGGGTGCAGGATGAGCGCGATCGGCGCCTGGGCCGCCTTGCTGTGGTGGTAGCGGCCTTCCAGGCGGCCTTCGGGGCCGTTGAATATGACGTCGGGCATGGGGCGCGGCGGGTTCCGTCTCTAGATGGTGAACGTGGGCGGGTCGCCACAGGGGCGACCAGGGGTCGGGGCATGGGGCGCCGACCGGCCGTGCCCGCAACGACTCCCGGCGACCGGGCAGGGGCTGGGGTTTTCTTGACCGAATTCCTCGGATACCATAAACTCCTCCAACACTGCCAGTTTATGGATCGGCCGAGGTGCCGGACAGGTCTGGCGGACAACACCGTCCATCTCGGTCCTGACGCACGGCGCGGGTCCGCGTACACAGGGATACAGAACAGACAGTCGGACGACCGATCGGACCAGACGGCCGTTCCGTTCGGCGCCTCTCCCCCCAACATCCGTGTCGGGTTCGGGGCACCCTCCCGAGCCGGATATGACCCGGGTGTGGGCGGCCCCGCCGCCGTCGCCCTTCCGGCGGGCGGGCCCCCCTCGGTGGTGCGGCAGAGGGATGGGCCGAAAGCACGACGGGACCAGTCGGTCGACCGCGAGGCCGCGGACATCGAGGCCGCGGACACCGCGCCGCACTCTAGCACATGTGACCGTAAGGAATTCAAGCGCCATGGCATTCGCCAGACTGAGGGAAGACATCAACACCATCCTGGAGAAGGACCCGGCGGCCCGGTCCCGCCTGGAGGTGCTGCTGTGTTACCCGGGTCTGCATGCCGTGATGTTTCATCGGCTGTCGCACCCGTTGTGGCGGCGCGGGCTGCGGTTCCTGCCGCGCCTGATCTCGCATATCGCCAAGATGCTGACGGGGGTCGAGATCCATCCCGGCGCCACGTTGGGCCGCCGCCTGTTCATCGACCACGCCACCGGCGTGGTGATCGGCGAGACGGCCGAGGTGGGCGACGACGTCACGCTCTATCACGGGGTGACCCTGGGCGGCACCTCGCTGCACAACGGCAAGCGTCACCCCACCCTGCGGGACGGCGTGATCGTGGGCTCCGGCGGACAGGTGCTGGGGCCCGTCATCATCGGCGCCGAGGCCCGCGTGGGCGCCAACGCCGTGGTGCTGTCCGACGTCCCGTCCGGCGCCACCGTGGTGGGCATCCCGGCCCGGGTGGTTCGCCGCGACAAGGTGGACGCCACCCATCACTGCGAGTTCCAGGCCTACGGCACGCCGACGGACGGCATCACCGACCCCATGGCCCGGACCCTGACCACCCTGACCGATCAGGTCGGGCGACTGGCGGCGCAGGTGGAGGATCTGGAACGGCGGCTGGCCGACCGGGACGCCCCGACGGTGCGCCCGGCCGGAGTCGTGACTCTGCCCGGGCAGGGCGCGGACGGGGGCGCCAACGGGGGCGCCAAAGGGGGCGGGGGCGATCGCCACGCCGGAGAGCCGCCGCCGGAGCGTCGCGCCGCCGGCCGCTGATGGGGGCGACCTTGAAGAGACCGAAACGAGCGACCGGATCAATGGAACGCATGCAGTGGATGACGGCCGGGAACGCCCCGGCCACGCGGAAGAAGGAGGGAGAGGGTTGAGGCTCAGCACCAAAGGCCGATACGCGGTGATGGCGATGGCCGACCTGGCGGTTCATGCACAGGACAAGCCGGTGGCGCTGGCGGACATCGCCGAACGGCAGGAGATTTCGTTGTCCTACCTGGAGCAGCTCTTCGGACGGCTGCGCAAGGGCGGGCTGGTGCGCAGTGTGCGTGGTCCCGGCGGCGGCTACATGCTGTCGCGCTCGGGCGCGGACATCCGCATCTCGGACATCATCCTGTCTGTGGACGAGCCGATCCAGACCACCCGGTGTTCGCCGGGCTCGCCGGCCGGCTGCCACAACAACAAGGGGCGCTGCCTGACCCACGACCTGTGGGAAGAACTGGCCAACCAGATCTATCTGTACCTCAGCTCCGTGTCGCTGGAGGACGTGACCCAGCGGCGCGTTCTGGGCACCAGCGGCCTGATCCAGGGGTTCGAGGCGACGGCGGCGCAGTAGGCGGGCGTCACGCCCGTCCCGCCGCCCGTGTCGATCCTCCTTGCCACGGCGGGTCTTCGGACCCGTCGCGGTGCTGATTCGCGGTCGTCCGCTTCATGTGCTCCGCCGCACCAGTCGGCCCTCCCGCCGAAACCACCGCCCTCTATCTCGACCACAACGCGACCGCGCCCCTGCGGCCGGCGGCCGCCGAAGCCATGCGCGCCGCCCTCACGGTCGCGGGGAATCCCTCGTCCGTCCACCGGCACGGGCGCCGTGCGCGGGCGCTGATCGAGGAGGCCCGCGAGTCGGTCGCCGCCCTGGCCGGTGTGCCTCCCGCGTGGGTGGTGTTCACGGGCAGCGGCTCGGAAGCCAATGCCCTGGCGCTGAGCGGACCGGGGCCGGGGCCGCGCCTGTGTTCGGCCGTGGAGCACGACTCGGTGCTGCGCTGGGTGCCGGAGTCCGGGCGGCTGGCCGTGGACGGGCATGGGGTCCTCGGCCTGGAGGGGCTGCGGGTCGCGCTCGACGACGCCGAGGGACCGGGGGTGCTCTCCCTCATGCGGGCGAACAACGAAACCGGCGTGCTGCAGCCGGTGGCCGAGGCCGCGCGGCTGGCGCGGGATGCGGGCTGGCTGCTGCACTGCGACGCCGTTCAGGCCCCGGGGCGGCTGTGGCCCTTCGATGTGGGATCGCTGGGGGCGGACCTGGTGACGCTCTCGGCGCACAAACTGGGCGGACCGGCGGGCGTGGGCGCGCTGATCGTGGGTGATGGCGTGACCCTGGCCCCGCTGGTGCGCGGCGGCGGCCAGGAGCGGGGGCGGCGCGCCGGGACCGAGAATCTGATCGGCATCGCCGGCTTCGGCGCGGCCGCCCGTGCGGTGCTGGAGGAGGGGGCTGACGAGGCCGCGCGTCTGGCGGGGCTGCGCGACCGGCTGGAGGCGGCGCTTGTTGGGGCCTGCCCGGGGGCCGTGGTCCATGGGGTGGGTGGCGAGCGCCTGCCCAACACCACCTGCATCGCACATCCGTCCCTGGCGGCCGACATGCTGCTGATGCGCCTGGATCTGGCCGGGGTGTCGGTGTCGGCCGGATCGGCCTGCTCCTCCGGCAAGGTGGCCCCGTCGCACGTGCTGCGCGCCATGGGCCTCGACGAGCCCGCCGCCCGCCGCGCCATCCGCATCAGCTTGGGCTGGACCACCACCGAAGCGGACATCGACCGCATGGCGGTGGTGTGGGGGGAGATGGGGGGTGGAGCAGGGGGATAGCAGAGGTGGGGTTGGCGCGTCGGCTCCCACGCCCTACCTGGAGCGCCGGCGCGGGCCTTGCCGCGCGGGCGTGTGGGCGCTATCCATGCCTCCGTCACAGACAGCGCGCGGCGGCATTGGCCGCGTCCGTGCGCCGCTGCCGCCGCAGCCGCCTTCATGGGGGCGGTCACCGCGCCAAATCACTGCCCTGCCGGAGGACCCTGATCCATGCCCAAGCTTGTCTTCATCGACCGCGACGACACCCGCCACGAGGTCGAGGTGCCCGTGGGCCTTTCGGTGATGGAGGCCGCCCACCGTCACGACATCGACCTGGAAGGCGCGTGCGAGGGCTCGCTGGCCTGCTCGACCTGTCACGTGATCGTGGATCCGGCCTGGTTCGACAAGCTGTCGGAGCCCACCGAGGACGAGGAAGACATGCTGGACCTGGCCTTCGGTCTGGAGCGCACCTCCCGCCTGGGCTGCCAGATCATCATGAGCGAGGACCTGGACGGCCTGGAGGTCCGCCTGCCGGCCGAGACGCGCAACGCCATGGTCTAGGGGTTCATACCACCAGGAGCCGCCGTCCGATGACCCTTGAGGACTCCACCGCCCCCGAGGCCGTGCCCGGGATCGCCACCGCCGACAGTCTGTTCGCCCGCCTGCGCCATGCCTGCGCGCCGGCGTGGACGGCCTATGTGGACCATCCGTTCGTCCGCCAGATGGCGGACGGCAGCCTGCGTCAGGACTGTTTCCGGCACTATATGGGTCAGGATTACCTGTTCCTGATCCAATTCGCGCGGGCCTATGCCCTGGGCGTCTACAAGAGCGAGTCGCTGGAGGACATGCGCCGCATGGGCGAGGGCATGGCCGCGATCCTCGACGAGATGGGCCTGCACGTGAAGTACTGCCAGGCGTGGGGCATCTCGCCGGAGGACCTGGAGGCCCTGCCCGAGGCCAAGGCCACCATGGCCTACACCCGCTATGTGCTGGAACGGGGCATGGCCGGCGACCTGCTGGACCTGAACGTGGCGCTGGCGCCGTGCGTGGTAGGCTACGCGGAGATCGGCGAACGGCTGATCGAGTCGGTCCACGACGACCATCCCTATGCCGCCTGGATCCGGGAGTACGGCGGCTCGGCCTATCGCCAGGTCGCCCGCGACGCCGTGGACACCATGGACCGGCTGATGGAGTCGCGCGGGGGGGCGGGCCGCATGCCGGGCCTGATCGAGACCTTCCGCAAGGCCACCATCCTGGAGGCCGACTTCTGGCAGATGGGGCTGACGCTTGCTGACTAGTCCGGCCGTCGTGCGCGCGGGCGCTCTGGACGATCTCGGCCCCGATCTGGAGCCGGGCCGGGGCCGGCGCGCCGTGGTGGCCATGTCGGGCGGCGTGGACAGCTCCGTGACCGCCGGCGTGCTGGCCGAGGCCGGCTGGGAGGTGGTCGGGCTCACCATGCAGCTCTACGACCACGGCCAGGGGGTGCCGGGCGGGCGCACGTGCTGCGCGGGGCAGGACATCCACGACGCCCGCCGGGTGGCCGATCGGTTGGGCGTGGCCCACTATGTGGTGGACTACGAGGGCAGCTTCCGCCGCGACGTCATGGACCCGTTCGCCGACGGCTATGTGCGCGGCGAGACTCCTGTGCCCTGCGTGCTGTGCAATCAGACCGTCAAGTTCCGCGACCTGATGGAGGCGGCGCGCGGCCTGGGCGCCGAGGTGCTGGCCACCGGGCACTACGTGCGCCGACGCCCGGGAGAGGGGCAGGGCGAGGGGCCGGCGCTGTGGCGCGGCGCCGACCCGGACAAGGACCAGAGCTACTTTCTGTTCGCCACCACCCGCGCCCAGCTTGACCGCCTGCGATTCCCCTTGGGCGGGCTGGACAAGGGCCGCACGCGAGGGCTCGCGGCGCGCTACGGGCTGGCGGTGGCCGACAAGGCGGAAAGCCAGGACATCTGCTTCGTGCCCGGCGGCGACTACGCCCGCGTGGTGGAACGCCTGCGCCCGGGCGCGCTCGACCCGGGGGAGATCGTGGATCTGTCCGGCCGCGTGCTGGGCCATCACGACGGCATCATCCGCTACACCGTGGGCCAGCGGCGCGGCCTGGGCATCGGCGGCACGGCGGAGCCGCTGTACGTCATCCGGCTGGAGCCGGAGACGCGCCGCGTCGTGGTCGGCCCCCGGGCCGCACTGGGGAAGGTATCGTTCACGATCCACGGGGTGAACTGGCTGGGCGAGGGCGATGCGCTGCCCCGCGACGGGGTCCATGCCCACGTCAAGATCCGCAACACCTTCGAACCCGTGCGCGCGACGGTCATGCCGCTGGAGGGCCGGCGCGCCCGGGTGCGCCTGGACGCTCCGGCGCACGGCGTCTCGCCGGGGCAGGCCTGCGTGCTGTACGACGGCGACCGGGTGCTGGGCGGCGGCTGGATCGAGCGGGATTAGGCCCGCCTAGGCGTCCCCCGTCTCCGGCAGGTCGGCGGGGCGGGTGAAGGCCACGACCCGCGCCCCCTTTGGCGATGTCGCGCCGCCCAGATCCGCCCACTGCGCCACGGGCAGGTCGAGCGCGGCCAGGGCGGCGGTCGGGAACTTGGACCGCAGGGCGCGCGCCGGCCGACCCCGGTCGCCACGGGCGAGTTCGACCGCCAGCCGCTCGAATGCCGGATTGTGGCCGACCACCATGACGGCCTGAACGGTCTCGTCAACGTGGGCCAGCCGCAGGCGCACCGGCAGCGGATCGAAGGCGTACAGCGTCTCGTCCGTCACCACGGGCGCGTTGCCCAGCCCCGCCCGCACCAGGGCCAGCGTCTGGCAGGCGCGCACCGCCGTGGAGCACAGCACCAGCCCGGGCGCCGGGTCCAGGGCGGCCACCACCGCGGCCATGGCGCGCCCGGCGCGGTCGCCGCGCGGGGCCAGCGGGCGGTCGTGATCCTCCAGATTGGGATGCTCCCAACTGGATTTGGCGTGCCGTAACAGGTATAGCCGTTTCATGCCGGGGTCCGGGCCGCGAGGATGTGGGGTGTGCGCCCAGTAGTAGGGACTCGGCCCCCGGCGGTCGAGACCGAATCGTCATTTGACGGGCGCGGCCGGTGCCGCCTGAATGCTCGCCTGGACCGGGCCGGTCCCACCGGGATCCGCCCGTCGCCGCCTCACCCCGCCACCGCCATCGACGGAGACGACCATGACCCGCCCCGAGGACGCCACGGCCCCCGCCCGGATCGACCCGCCGGCCAGCGTCGAGGAAATCACGGCGGCGGCGGCGGCGCGGGCGATCACGATGGAGTCGCCCGAGCGGTTCATCAACCGCGAGCTGTCGTGGCTCGGCTTCAACTTCCGGGTCCTGGAGGAGGCGCGCAACCACCGCCATCCCCTGATGGAACGGGTGCGGTTCCTGTCCATCTCCGGCTCGAACCTGGATGAGTTCTACATGGTCCGCGTCGCCGGCCTGAAGGGGCAGGTCACCGCCGGCATCAACAAGATCAGCCAGGACGGCCGCACGCCCGCCCAGCAGCTCACGGAGATCAACCGCATGGCCCGCCAGCTTCTGGAGGAGCAGCGGGACATCTGGGCCGAACTGCACGGCGATCTGCGCGCGGCCGGGGTGCGCCTGCTCAATGTGGGCGAACTGACGGCCGAGGACCGGGACTGGCTGGAGGATCACTTCAACGCCCAGATCTTCCCCATTCTCACGCCGCTGGCCATCGACCCGGCGCACCCGTTTCCGTTCATCCCGAACCTGGGTCATGCGCTGGTGCTGCAGTTGAAGGCCGAGGGCGGCGGCGAGGGCCTGCGCGCCCTGGTGCCGCTGCCGGCCCAGGTGGACCGCCTGACCCGGCTGCCGGGCGAGGGGCACCGCTATCTGTTCATCGAGGATCTGGTGGGCCTGTTCATGGACCGCCTGTTCCCCGGCTTCAAGATCGAGCAGGCGGGCCATTTCCGCGTCATCCGTGACAGCGAAATGGAAATCGACGAAGAGGCCGAGGACCTGGTCCGCAGCTTCGAATCGGCCCTCAAGCGGCGGCGGCGCGGCCACTGCATCCGGCTGACGCTCAACGCCGACATGCCGGAATCCCTCGTGGGGCAGATCTGCGAGGCCATGAACGTGGCCCAGGAGGACCTGTTCCGCCTGGACGGCCCCATCGGCATGGCCGACCTGAAGCAACTGATTTCCGACGACCGGCCGGACCTTCAGTTCGTGCCCTACACGGCCCGCTTCCCGGAGCGCATCCGCGACTTCGGCGGCGATTGTCTGGCGGCCATCAAGCAGAAGGACATCATCGTCCATCACCCCTACGAGTCGTTCGATGTGGTGGTGCAGTTCCTGCGGCAGGCGGCGGCCGACCCCAACGTGGTCTCGATCAAGCAGACGCTGTACCGCACCTCCAACAACTCGCCCATCGTCGCGGCCCTGATCGAGGCGGCGGAAAGCGGCAAGTCCGTCACCGCCATGGTGGAGTTGAAGGCGCGCTTCGACGAAGAGGCCAACATCCGTTGGGCGCGCGACCTGGAACGCGCCGGCGTCAACGTGGTCTATGGCTTCATGGACCTGAAGACGCACGCCAAGATCTCGCTGGTGGTGCGGCGCGAGGGGGGCGCACTCCGCTCCTACGTCCATTTCGGCACGGGCAACTATCACCCGATCACGGCCAAGATCTACACCGACCTGTCGTTCTTCACGGCCGATGCGGCGCTGTGCCGGGACGCGGCGACCGCCTTCAACTACATGACCGGCTATGCCCGGCCCAAGGCGCTGGAAAAGCTGCATCTGGCGCCGCTGACGCTGAAACAGCGTCTGATCGACCTGATCGAGGCCGAGGCAGACCACGCCCGCGCCGGCCGGCCGGCCACCATCTGGGCCAAGATGAACAGCCTGGTGGATGGGGCCGTGATCGACGCGCTGTATCGGGCCTCGCAGGCCGGGGCCCAGGTGGATCTCGTGATCCGGGGCATCTGCTGCCTGCGGCCCGGCGTGCCCGGGTTGTCGGAGAACATCCGCGTCAAGAGCATCGTCGGGCGTTTCCTGGAGCACTCGCGCATCGCCTGTTTCGGCAACGGGCACGACCTGCCGTCCGGACATGCGCTGGTCTACATCTCGTCGGCGGACTGGATGCCGCGCAATCTGGACATGCGCTGCGAGACCTTCGTGCCGATCGAGAACGAGACCGTGCGCACCCAGATCATGGAACAGATCATGGTCGCCAACCTGAACGACGAGCAGCAGAGCTGGTATCTGATGCCGGACGGGACGTTCCAGCGCGTGGATTCGGCCGAGGATGCGTTCAACGCCCACACCTACTTCATGAACAATCCCAGCCTGTCCGGGCGCGGCAAGGCGCTCGACAAGGCCAGCAAGGGCATTCCGCAACTCATTCTGAAGAGCCGCGCGCAGACGTGAACACCAGGAGGACCGGCATCCGCATGGCGAAGAGGGGGACATGATGGAGACTGCGGCCGACGGCACCACCCCGGCGGGGGGCGACGCCAACCACGGATCAACGCCGTTGGGGGCCGCCTCGACCCCGCCTGTGGGCGAGACCGGGGATCCGGCGCCGGTGGGGATCGTGGACATCGGCTCGAACTCGGTGCGTCTGGTGGTGTACCGCGGCGGGGCGCGCATCCCGGTCCCGCTCTTCAACGAAAAGGCCGTCTGCGCCCTGGGGCAGGGCATGGGGGCGACCGGCCGCCTCAACGCCGAGGGCCGGGCGCTCGCCATGGCGGCGGTCGGGCGGTTCGTGGCCCTCAGCAAGGCCATGGGGGTCAAGGGCCTGCATGTGCTCGCCACGGCCGCCGTGCGTGATGCCGCCGACGGACCCGCCTTCGTGGGCGACCTGGAGCAGGCCAACGACATCACCGTGACGGTGCTCGACGGCGCCGACGAGGCCCGGCGCGCCGCCCTGGGCGTGCAATGCGCCGTGCCGAACGCCGAAGGGGTGGTTGCCGATCTGGGCGGGGGCTCGCTGGACCTGTGCCGCCTCCAGGACCGGGCGTTCGCCGACGTGGCCAGCTTTCCGCTGGGGCTGTTGCGGCTGGACGAGGCGTCGGGCGGCGGCGTGCGGGCCGAGGCGGAACGGATCCTCGATGCGGCCCTGGCCGAGGCCCCCTGGCTGCAGGCGGCGGACGGCCAGACCCTCTATGCGGTCGGCGGGGCGTGGCGCGCGCTGGCGCGGGTGTGCATGCACCGGATGAATTATCCCCTGCGCGTGCTGGACAACTTCACCCTGAGCGTGGCGGACGCCGCGACTCTGCTGGACGAGATCGCCGGCGCGCCGCCCAAGCAGTATGCCCAGGTGCCGGGCCTCAGCAAAAAGCGCATGGCGGCGCTGCCCCTGGCCGCGATCACGCTCGACCGGCTGGTGCGGGCGACGCGACCCCGGCGGGTCGTGTTCTCGGTCTACGGGGTGCGCGAGGGCCAGTTCATGGACGGCCTGCCCGATGCCCTGAAGCGCGAGGATCCGCTGCTCGCCTCCATGACCGTGATGGCGCGGCAGGCCGGCCGGTTCCGCGCCCACGGCGACGAGGTGGCGGCCTGGATGGCGCCCCTGTTCCCGGCCGAGCCGCCGGAGCTGATGCGGCTGCGCCTCGCCGTGTGCATCATCGGCGACATCTTCTGGAACGAGCATCCGGACTACCGCGCCGAACAGGCGTTCCACCGCGTGCTGCGGCTGCCGTTCATGGGGCTGGATCACCGCGACCGGGCCGGGCTCGCCCTGTCGGTCTATCACCGCTACGGGGGCGATCCCGCCGCCGCCATGGCGGTGGACGCGGAAACCCTGCTGGACGATCCGGTGCGGGTGCGCCGCACCCGGGTGATCGGCGCGGCGCTTCGTCTGGCCCATACCCTCAGCGGGGGCGCGCCCGGCGTGCTGCGCCGCACGCGTCTGGCGCGCGCGCCGGGAGGCTCCGTGACCCTGACCCTGCCCGCCGGGGACCCGCTGTTCGACGGCCGCTTCATCCAGCGCCGCATGGAGAAGCTGGGCCGGTCGCTCGACCTGACGCCCGTGGTCGAGATGGCGTGATCGCCTTGAGACTGTTCGCGGGTGTCCATTCCGCACTCGGCAAGGTCTTCTTGCCGAGTGCGGCCGGTGCGACCGCACCGGCGCCGTGAAGCGGCGGAGGCGTTGAACCGGGCAAGTCCGGTTCAACGCCGAAAAGACAAAAGGACTCTTCATGCCTGATCCCACCCAGCAGACCCTGACCGTCCGCTTCGCCAAGCCCGAGGACGAGGCCGGCTGGCGCCTGCTCTGGGGCGCCTACTGCAAGTTCTATCGGGTGGAGGTGCCCGAGGCCGTGACCGCAGAGACCTGGCGGCGCTGCCTGGATCCGCGTTTTCCGGCGCTGCGCCTGCTGGTGGCGGACAGCCAGGGACCGGAGGGCTGGGGTCTGGTCGGCTTCGCCACCCTGCTGGAGCACCCCGGCACCTGGTCCATCGAGTCCGTCGGCTATCTGGAGGACCTGTTCGTGGCCGAGGCCGCGCGCAAGCGTGGGGCCGGATCGGCGCTCATCAGCGCCTGCGCGGCCATCGCGCAAAAGGCGGGCTGGCGGCGGCTGTCCTGGCGCACCCAGGCGGACAACGCGGCCGCGCGCTCGCTCTACGACAGGATGGCGAAACAGACCGACTGGGTGGTCTACGACTGGCCGTTGAAGGAGTCTTCCTGACCGGGTTTTGTCCTGACCCGTAGGGTGGATTCGGGGCCGCGTCAGCGGACCCAATCCGCCGCTGGGCGCTGCAAAATGGCGGGTTGCGCCTTCGGCGCGAACCCGCCCTACGGAATGGCGCAAGAGCCGTGTCGGGCGGAGTCGCCCCGCGCAGCGGGATAATCCGCCGGGTCCAACGTCGGGCCGGTGTCAGCCGATCAGCACGGCCCGGAAGTCGTTGATGTTGGTGCCGGTCGGGCCCGGCACGAACAGGTCGCCCAGCTCGTCGAAGGCGGTCCAGGCGTCGTTGTCGGCGAGCACCGCCTGCCAGTCCAGCCCGGCCCGCCGCAGGCGGTCGATGGTGGTGGCATCGGCATAGGCGCCGGCGTTGTCCCGGTTGCCGTCGATGCCGTCCGTGTCCGCCGACAGCGCGGCGATGCCCTCGACACCCTGGATCTGCGCCGCCAGGGCGAGCAGGAATTCCGTGTTGGGGCCGCCGCTGCCCTGACCTTGCAGGGTCACGGTGGTCTCGCCCCCGGACAGCAGCACCATGGGCTTGCCGAACGGGGCCGGGTCCCCGGCCAGCCGCCGCGCCATGGCCCCCACCAGCGCGCCGACGGTGCGCGATTCGCCCTCCAGCGCATCGGACAGGATGAACGGGGCGACACCCTGCGCCCGCGCCCGCTCCGCCGCCGCCCGCAGCGAGGTGTCCGCCGAGGCCAGCAGCACGGCCTCATGGCCGGCGAAGCGGGGATCGTCGGCGGCCGGCGGCGCGGCCTGCGGCAGTCCGATGTACGACAAGAGACGGACCGGCAGCCGGATGCCGGCGGTCTGGATCAGGTCGCGGATGGCCGCCTCGCTGTCCGGCGCGGGATCGGGCAGCGTCGGCCCGGAGGCGACGTCGTGCAGCACGTCCCCCGGGATGTCGGAGACCACGAGGCTCACGACCCGCGCGGGGTGCGCGGCCAGCGCCAACCGGCCTCCCTTGACGCGGGAGAACCGGCGGCGCACCCGGTTCATGACCGAGATGGGCGCGCCGGAGGCGAGCAGGGCCTCGTTCAGCGCCTGTTCGTCTTCCAAGGCGAAGCCCTCGGGCGGGGCCGCCAGCAGGGCGGAGCCGCCGCCGCAGATCAGCGACACCACCAGATCGTCGGCGGTCAGGCCCTCCAGGGCAGCCAGGATCGCGTCGGTCGCCGCCATCCCCGCCGCGTCCGGCACGGGGTGCGAGGCCTCCAGCACGCGGAGGCGTTCGCAGGGCACGGCGTAGCCGGTGCGGGTCACGACCACCCCTTCCAGCGGTCCGTCCCACAGGGATTCGAACGCCTGGGCGAGCTGGGCCGCGCCCTTGCCCGCGCCGATGACGATGGTGCGGCCGCGCGGCCGCGCGGGCAGATGCGCCTTGAGGACCTGGGTGGGCAGGGCGGCCTCGACGGCGGTCCGGAACAGGTCGGCAAGGAAGGGGCGGGCGGACGGCGCGTCGGTCATGGTGTCTCTCGTGCGGCGGCCGGCGGGGCGTCCAGCAGGGCCAGAACGCCGGCGGCGATGTCGTTCAGCACGGCCGGATCCGGGCGGGCTTTGGCCACCACCCGGAAACCGTGGAGCATGGCGAGCAGGGCGCGGGCCAGCACCACCGGATCCGCACCGGGGGCCAGTTCACCCGCGTCCCGGGCCGCGCGCAGGCGGGTGGTCAGCGCCGCTTCCACGCGGGCCATGCTGTCGGCCAGCCGGGCGCGCAAGGCCGGGTCGTGCGGCCCCAGCTCCACCGACGTGTTGCCGATCAGGCAGCCCTTGCCCTCGTCGCCCAGGGCGCGCGCCACCTGCTGGTCCATCATCCGGCGCAGCACGTCGCGGATCGGCCCCGGCTCCGCCAGGGCGTCCAGAATACGGCGGGTGATGCGGGAATCGTAGCGGGTCAGCACGGCCTCGAACAGGTCGCGCTTGCCGCCGAAGGTCTCGTAGAAGCTGGAGCGGCTGATCTGCATGGCGTCCAGCAGCAGCGGCAGCGAGGTGCCGGCATAGCCGTGGCGCCAGAAGGTCTCCAACGCCCGGTCCAGGGCCACGTCGGGATCGAAACTGCGGGGTCGTGCCATCGCCGTTGCCTTTCCGACTCCGCCAACGGGCTTCGACGGTCACCGTCATCGGTCTTCGCGATTTCACCAGCCGACAAAAAGGTCCACCTTTTTGTCGGCCGGCCGGCCCGACTGGGCCGGCGCCGCGAAGCGGCGGAGGCGATGAGCCGGACGAGTCCGGATCATCGCCGATCTGTATTATGTACCATTCGGTCCATCTAGCCCCCCGGCCGGGGACCGTCAACCCGTCGCCCCGGCCACGCCCGGCGGCGGCGCTCCGCCCCAGGCCAGCCACAGCAGCACGGGCAGCAGCGCCATGGTGGCCAGGGTGGAGACCAGCACCATCCCCGCGACCTCCTCCGGCCGGTTGCCGAAGCGTTGCGCGAACAGGTAGTTGAAGACCGCGACGGGCATGGCCATCTCGATCAGCACGATGCCCCGCACCATCCCCTCAAGCCCCAGCAACCAGACCACCAGCAGGCCGCCGCTCCAGCCCAGGGCCAGCCGCAGGGCGGACAGCAGGGCGGCGCGCCCCAGGCCGCCGGGCCGCAGCCGGGCCAGGGCGACGCCGAGCGCCAGCAGCATCAACGGGATGGTCATGCCGCCCAGCAGCTCCACCGTGTTGGCCACGAAGCCGGGCAGCGGCGTGTCCGTGGCGCGCAGCGCGACCGCCACCAGCACGGCCCAGATGACCGGCGTGCGCAACAGGGTGCGCAGCGACAGCCGGCCGGAGGCGATGGCCACGCCGGCGGTGAAGTTCAGCACCGCGCTGACGACGAAGAATGCGATGGCGAGCGCGAGTCCGGGCTCGCCGAATGCGAACAGGCACAGCGGCAGCCCCATGTTGCCGCTGTTGCCGAACACCAGCGCGGGCAGGTACGGGGGCAGCGGCTGGCGCGTGGCGCGCAGGATGGCCACGCCCATGACGGCGCAGAATCCCAGGCCCATGGCGGCGGCCAGGGCCATGCCCCCCAGCGTGGCCGAGTCCAGCTCGACCCGGGTCAGCACGTCCAGCACCAGGCACGGCACGCCCAGGTTCGTGGACAGCGCGGCCACCATCTGGGTATCGAACGGCCAGCCGCGCCGGGCCCACAGGGTGCCGATGCCGGCGATCAGCACGACCGGCGCGACGACGGAGAAGATGGCGCTGAACATGGGACCTTTGGCGTTGTGGGGCCGGGGACGCTACACTGGATGTTCCTCCTGTTCCAGCGCCGTGCCCAATCAAGGAGAGTCTCTCGTGACCCAACAGCCGACCATCTACGGCACCTGCGTCGCTTTGCCCGAGGGGGCCGTGCTGCTGCGCGGCGGGGCCGGGTCGGGCAAATCCGACCTCGCCCTCCGGCTGATGGAGGACGGGGCGGCGCGTCTGGTGGCCGACGATCGCGTCATCAACTCAGTTTGTGGCGGGTTCGGGCTGAGGCCGGAGGACCGCGTTTGCGATGGTGACGAGCTTTCTGGCAACGGCGAGGAGTGCGCCTTTTGGTGTCTTTTTGTTTCCGATAAGCCGTTCGTAGAAGGCCTTGAGGTCGGGGTTGTATCGCACGGCGGAGAGCGCGGCCATGAAGAGCTTGGATCGCAAGGCGC
>NZ_WIVE01000150.1 GCF_009601025.1 Roseospira navarrensis
GCGCCTTGCGATCCAAGCTCTTCATGGCCGCGCTCTCCGCCGTGCGATACAACCCCGACCTCAAGGCCTTCTACGAACGGCTTATCGGAAACAAAAAGACACCAAAAGGCGCACTCCTCGCCGTTGCCAGAAAGCTCGTCACCATCGCAAACGCGGTCCTCCGGCCTCAGCCCGAACCCGCCACAAACTGAGTTGATGACACACTCGATCAAACGTGAGTCATCCACCGGCCTGGGTGCCGTCGGTCCCATCCCGCGCCGCGCCGATGTGGAGGCGCTGCTGGCCCGGTCGTGACCGGGTCCGGGGTCGGGCGGGCACGAGCCGACGCTTTGGTGTCTCCGTGTCTTGGTGGTTCTTTTGCCGGCAGGGCGGCGGGATCACCACAGAGACACGAAGGACACAAAGCGCGCATCACCCGGCCGTGCCGGTCTTTCACCCTGTCGGGGCGTGTGTCCCAAAACGGGCACGGGCTCCTGATGTCCGAGCGGATGAGCGCGGACGCCTTGGTGTCTCCGTGTCTTGGTGGTTCTCTTGCCGGCAGGGCGGCGGGATCACCACAGAGACACAAAGGACACAAAGCGCGCATCACCCGGCCGTGCCGGTCTTGCACCCGGTCGGGGCGTGTGTCCCAAACCGGGCACGGGCTCCTGATGTCCGAGCGGATGAGCGCCGACGCCTTGGTGTCTCCGTGTCTTGGTGGTTCTCTTGCCGGCAGGGCGGCGGGATCACCACAGAGACACGAAGGACACAAAGCGCGCATCACCCGGCCGTGCCGGTCTTTCACCCAGTCGGAGCGTGTGTCCCAATCCGGGCGCGGGCACCTGTTGTCCGAGCGGATGAGCGCCGACGCCTTGGTGTCTCCGTGTCTTGGTGGTTCTTTTGCGCGCGGTCGGCGGAGGGTGACCACCAAGACACCAAGGCACCAAGGGGGTGTCACCCGGCCGTGCCGGTCTTTCACCCAGTCGGGGCGTGTGTCCCAAACCGGGCGCGGGCACCTGTTGTCCGAGCGGATGAGCGCCGACGCCTTGGTGTCTCCGTGTCTTGGTGGTTCTTTTGCCGGCAGGGCGGCAGAGGGTGACCACCAAGACACCAAGGCACCAAGGGGGCGTCACCCGGCCGTGCCGGTCTTTCACCCAGTCGGAGCGTGTGTCCCAATCCGGGCGCGGGCACCTGTTGTCCGAGCGGATGAGCGCCGACGCCTTGGTGTCTCCGTGTCTTGGTGGTTCTTTTGCGCGCGGTCGGCGGAGGGTGACCACCAAGACACCAAGGCACCAAGGGGGTGTCACCCGGCCGTGCCGGTCTTTCACCCAGTCGGGGCGTGTGTCCCAAACCGGGCGCGGGCACCTGTTGTCCGAGCGGATGAGCGCCGACGCCTTGGTGTCTCCGTGTCTTGGTGGTTCTTTTGCC
>NZ_WIVE01000151.1 GCF_009601025.1 Roseospira navarrensis
CCGCCGCGCCCTTGATGACCGGGCGCCAACGCCCTGTCCCGACTGCCCCACATGATGGCCTGAGATACGCCTTGCGGTACACCGCAAGCGACCGCGCGGCTATGCGTCCGCCGCGTCGTCCGGGCCAGCGGCGTTACCTGGCCCCGCGTCGCACTCCGGCGCAACAGCAGCTTCAAGCCCCAACTCGATCAGGCGGCGGATTGCCTCAGACTCCGTTCGGAACTTGTGGCCAAAACGATATTCATCAATCGCTTCCGCCATTTCAGCGGGAACGGAAATGATCTTCCGTGTCTGCATCGTCTTGGGGCGCGCCATGGCGCGACCATAGCATCTTCACTGATATCAGTGCATCACAAATTCGCTTGCCAGCGTTTGTGAATAACTGTATCACAAACTGGCGGCCCGATGGGGAAGGTGGAAGCTCCCCGCACCGGGCCTAACCCAAGACGTTGGAAGGTGCCCCATGTCTCAGGCTAACCACTCTCTTACCACGGTCCCGTTCGAGGGGGCCAATCTGATCGTCCAGCGGGGCCGGACCCCGGCGGATACCCTTGTGGCCATGAAGCCCCTCGTTGAGGGCATGGGCCTGGAATGGGAGCCGCAAAGGAAACGCATCGCGCGCCACCCGGTCCTTAAAGAGGGTACCGTCATCATGGAGGCCCCCTCTAACGGTGGCCCCCAGGACACCTTGGCCCTGCCCCTGATCCGCGTCAATTTCTTCCTCGCCACCATTCACCCGGAGCGGGTGACGGACGAAGCGGTGCGCAAAACAGTCATCGCCTACCAGACCCGCTGTGCCGACGTGCTGTTCAAGGCTTTCTTCGGCGAACGGGTCGCCGCAAGCCAGCGGACCAGCACGCCGCGCGGCCGAAGCCTGAAGACGCGGCGGCAGCGTCTTGGCCTCACCAGCCAGCAACTGGCCGATCTCAGTGGCGTGAGCGACAACACCATTCGCCGGATTGAGGACGGCAAGCACGACGGGTCCGAAAAGACCTGGCTTACCCTGGACAGCGCCCTTCAAGCCGCGCGCCGCGATATTAAGGCCGAACAGGAGCGCCGGAATGCCACCGTGCGCCTTCAGTTTACTGTTCCGGTGGCGAAGGCCGGGGCTGTTTGCAACTATGTCTCCAGCATCCTAAACCCGAGCGAGGGGGAGGGCTGAACCATGACCACCACCAGCCACATGCCCGCCCGCGCCATCGCGTTTACCTTCAACGACAGCCGCAATGACCATCCGGTTGACGTGTTGGGGGACGTGGGCGATGCCCTGAGCACGGTGTCCGACATCTTCATTCAGAACGACGTGGAGTTGTCGCCGCGCGGCGCGGCGGGAATTTACAAAATCCTCCAGGGGTGCATTTCCACCCTGAACGCCGTTCA
>NZ_WIVE01000152.1 GCF_009601025.1 Roseospira navarrensis
GCGCCTTGCGATCCAAGCTCTTCATGGCCGCGCTCTCCGCCGTGCGATACAACCCCGACCTCAAGGCCTTCTACGAACGGCTTATCGGCAACAAAAAGACACCAAAAAGCGCACTCCTCGCCGTGGCCAGAAAGCTCGTCACCATCGCAAACGCGGTCCTCCGGCCTCAGCCCGAACCCGCCACAAACTGAGTTGATGACACAACTTATAATAGATAGTATCATCCTGGGCGCCCCTAGGGCGCGAAGGATCTCGTGATGAGGCACAAACCATGACACCCCCGTCAACTGGATTCGGAGCCCTGGCGCGTCATCGTGGGCGTTGCATGGCGCGGGGCGATGGGCTATGGTCCCCCTCCTCGCGCGGTCGAGGCCCCTGATCGGGGCCATGGACAGCCGCCCGATGCGCCCGTAGCTCAGCTGGATAGAGCGTCGGCCTCCGGAGCCGAAGGTCAGGGGTTCGAATCCCTTCGGGCGCGCCATTCCCCTTAAGTGCCTGTTTTTACTCACGAAATTACGATGTGGTCGCAACGCTCGTTGGTCATGGTGTACAACGCCGACCATGAGCGATGACGTGTCCGACACCAGATATCTTTATCAGCCGAGAGGACGCGGGTGGACCTTCAGGTGTCGCACCCCCGAGTCCCTTGTGGGGCACACCAACCCCAGGACTGGGAAGCCGTTCACTGGTGAGATTCGTGTTGGTCTGAACACTCGCTCTCTCACGGAAGCCAGACGGCAACGAGACATCATCCTCGGTGAACTCAGGAAGCTTGAGGGCCGACAAGGTGCCATTGATCTTGCAGACCTCAAGGAAGCGGTCGAGATCGGGCAACGATACCGCGCTGGGCTCGAGAAGCTGAAGGCAGGTGTCCATGAGGATGAGATTGACGAGATCGTCTCTGACCCCCTCGAAGACGACGCGCGCCGCATTGAGAAGGTGAAAGGCCCAAAAGCCGCATCGAAGTGGTTTCAGACTTCCATCGGTAAGGGCATTCCTGCGTCCGCTTTGCTGGACGACTACATTGATTTGTCCAAGGTGAAAGAGAAAACGAAGTTTGAGCAGCGGAAGGTTATTGAGTCATTCTGCGATTGGTCAGACAACATTTTCATTGAAGAAGTGAATAAGAGGGTCGCTGCATCATTTGTTCGTGAAGTCATAAAGGGCGGTACAGACAGGCACGGCAAAGGCCCGCCGAGTGGCGCGACTGTGAACAAGAAGCTGTCGGCCATGTCTGCATAGGGCTTATCCCTTTGAGTCCGGGACCACATCATGTGGTGACAGGTGGCCTGAAACGGCGTAGAACATAACGTGAACGCACGCCATTTCCGGAGCCCGACCATGAGCAAGTTTCCTCGATCCCTGCTCGAATTCCAGC
>NZ_WIVE01000153.1 GCF_009601025.1 Roseospira navarrensis
CGCGTCTACATCAACATGGAAAACCGGGATGACTGAAGCGCCTCAGACCGAATTTCCATCCCTCAGGTTGCTCAATCGGCTGGCCCGCTATCGGTTCATGACGGTGGCGCAATTGATCGCCACCGGCGCGGGGAAAGACCGCAAGCACCTTGGGCAAGTGCTGCGGCGGCTGGAAGGGCACAAGCATGCCGGCATGCTGGCATGGGGTGTGCGCCCCGGCCTCGGCCGGTTGCCGCGCATGTACTACCTCAAGCCCGCCGGTGCGGCGGCCCTGGCGGCTTACTTCCGGGAGGAACCCGCGAGATATGGCCCGATCGCCAGAACACCGAAATTCACGGTGGATCATCTCCACCGGCGGCATTGCGTCGATTGCCACATTGCGCTTGATGCCGCGATGGAGGCTGAAGGCGGAAGCGTGGCGAGGTATGTTGCCTACTACGGCGGCCCCGGCCCCTGGCCGGGTGCCAATGGGCAAGCAAAGGCCGATCCGATTAAGCTGCGGCTGGCGAGCGGGCGGGCGCTTATCCCGGATGCGATTTGCGACCTGCAACGGGGTGACGGCCGCCGGCAACTCCATGCGCTTGAAATGTGCATGGATCGCGGCGGAACGGATCGGGCGCGGATCGTCCGGCAGATTGAGAGCCATTGCGAGGCCATGAGCGACGGGGCGCTTTCCGATGCGCTCGGGCTGGATCGGGGCTATCGGCTGCTATGCGTGTTTGAAAATCGGCCGTCCCTGGACGCGGTGCGCCGGCGGTTGGCCGATGAAGGGGTGGGCGAGAACTTCGCCCGGCTGATCCTTATGAATACGCATAAACGTTCCCGCGACGACTTCGCGTCGGGTTGGGTGGACGCGGCCGGCGACCCGGCCCCGTTCTGACGGCACCGGTCGCGCTTGAACCGCCGGAAATTGAGATTCCCGCCGTTTCCGCGTAGTTTCGACCTGTTCCTGCTCTTTTTGACGTCAATCGACGACGGAGGGCTCAGCCCTTGATCGATTACAAGGAGCTGCGAACGGTCAAGCAGCTTGCGGCGGAAGCGCCGTTCGTGACCGAGAGCAAGTTGCGCTGGTGGATCTTCCATGCCGAGACAAACGGCATGGCCCCGGCGCTCATCAAAATCGGCGGTCGGGTCTACATCGACCGCGCCGAGTTCAATAAATGGCTCGAAGGCCAGCGCATGGCGCCGAAGTCCCAGAACCAGGCTGCCTGACACCGACCAAACTTGAAGCCCCGCCGTTCGGCGGGGCCTTTTTTCTAGCAAACCCGCAATACGCGCAAGATATAAATCATTAAGGCTTATCCCTTTGCTTCCGGCGCGATCAACATATCGTAGGAGATTGGGCCTTTGGTGGTGGCGATGCCCAGGAG
>NZ_WIVE01000154.1 GCF_009601025.1 Roseospira navarrensis
CCCGTGCAATCCTGGCATGCATCGCCGGACTTATCTCGCCCAAACAACCAGCATGCATATCTAACGCAAACTGAGCCAATTTTAATGTGTCATCCCGAGTGAGCGAAGCGAGACGAGGGATCTCGAGAGGCCTGCTCCGACAGCGCGGAACATGCCGCCATGTTAACCTGAACCCGTTGCCTTGCCGTGGGCTCAAAAGGGAGAGGGCCGGCCACGGACTCCAACGGGCATCGCCCGATGCCGTCGGGATCACTCCGACGGCGTGTCGGGCAGCGGCGCATACCGCGGCCGGATGCGCTGATCCGACCCGTAGCCTTTTTCCGAGTAGTTGTAGCTGCGGCAGTCGGCCTCGACGGCCGGACCGCAGTGGGTGAACTGCACCCACTCGTAGCGCTCGGCCGAGGCGTCGTAGACCGTGCGGCCCGACGGGGCGGTGATGCTCAGGGACAGGCGGGTGTCCTCGCCCGTGTTCTGGGCGTTGACGCGGAAGTCCTTCGGCACGTGCAGCACCAGGTCCCCGCCGGACGGGTCGCCCAGGGCGGTCAGGTCCTCCGGCTGGTAGCGGATGATGGTGCCGGCCCGGCCGACCTCCAGCCACGACTGCGCGAGGCAGGTTCGCAGGTCCGCCGGGTCGCCCGCCTGCTCGCAGCGCAGCGTGATCCGGACCTCGCCGGCGGCGGTGGCGGGGGCCGCCACGCCCGCGAAGCCGGCGACGGCCAATCCGGCCGCGACGAGGGCGCGGCGCGCGCTGCGGAATGAGTCTGCTCCTAAGCGGGACACGATGAATGGCCTCCTGGTCTGAGTGCTGTGGCGGATGAGCACGACTCATCCGCCGTTCCGGCGCCGGCCCTCTCCCCCACCCGGCCACCCAACGCGAGTATCCTGTGGGTGGCCGGGTGGGGGAGAGAGGGCCGGCCACGGACTCCAACCGGCCTCGCCAGAGGCGGTTGGCAGATATCCGATGATCCATGTCGGATATCAGGTCGGGGTCGTCCCTGTCCTTGACGGGCCGCAATGGAGCACGGTTCCCCTGCAAAGAACGACAAAGGGCGCACCGCCGTCAGCGGTGCGCCCCTCGCGTCGGGTCCATCCGGGACATGGCCGCCCCTGGCCGCCCCTGGGTGGCCGGGGCGGCGAAGGATCGGGGGAGGACCGGGCGGACTCCCGTCTGGCGGCTGCACGCTCCGGCCCGAGATCCTTCAGTCGCTCCGCTCCTTCAGGATTGTCTGTTTGATTTGTGGCATTGTGGAGATGCCGGGTTGCGGGGCCCCGGGTGGCCACCCGGGGCCCCGCACCGGATCGTGTGATCGTCTCAGGATGGGGTCTTTGCCCGTTGTCATCGTGATCCGCGATCCGG
>NZ_WIVE01000155.1 GCF_009601025.1 Roseospira navarrensis
GTGGAGTTGTCGCCGCGCGGCGCGGCGGGAATTTACAAAATCCTCCAGGGGTGCATTTCCACCCTGAACGCCGTTCAGGCGCCAGTCCAGGACTGGCTTACAGACCCCGTTTCGGTGCGGTTCCGCGAAGCCCAAGCCCTGGCCGATCATGAATACCGGCGGGGTTTGCGTGAGGGCGCGGCGGCCCTGGTCCGCAGCCTGGAACAGCAGGCGCCTGAACTGGCCGGGATCCTGCGGCCGTGGATCGCGGACGATGTGCTGGCCCCGGCGGCGCCCGCTGCCGGCGCACCGGACACGGGTCCGGCTACCTATCCCCGGTTCGCCGACCGCGAACCCGACGATGACACCGACGGCGATCCGGACGCTGACGCCACGGATCGCACGGGCACCGACGGATGACCGCACGGCGCCGGGCAAGGCGGCCCCCGGATCGGGAGCCGCCTTGCTGTCTATGGGGAAAGGGTATCAACCATGAGCACAACCGACTTACCCCTGACGGTCCAGGTTCCGGCAGAGGACTGGGCGACGGCACGGCGCCGGATCGCTTTTCTGGAAGCCGTGATCGTCCAAATCCTCCGCGACAAGGCCCGGCTGCGGGAGTGGTTTTCCGCCGCAGAACTTGCCGCGCTGCGCCTGCCCGGCCTGCCCGGCTCAGCCACCGGCATCGCCAGCGTTGCGAGGGCGCGGGGCTGGCCCCGCCGATCCGCCACGGCGCCGGATCGGGCGCGCCTGGAGTATCACGTCTATGCGCTGCCGGGGCGGGCCTTTGACGCCTTGCTTGACCGGATCGTCAAGGCGCCGCCGTGTGTGGACGATCCAGCGCCGCACCGGCCCGAAACCCCGGCCCCGTCACAGGTGCCCGGATCGGCGGTCAATACAGCGCCATCTTGGGTTCTGCCCTTGATGCGCCTCGTCAAGAGCGGCACCGCGCGGTCGCTGGATGATTTGGTTCGTGACCTACCCGCCGCACTTCCGGTCGGCACTGCGGCGCCGTCACGGGCGGAGATCATGGAGGCGCTTGCGGCGCTGGGGGTTCGCTGCCTGTGATGGGCGGGGTCGGCAAGGCCCCCGATCCATTCAACCGGCGGGGTGGGCAGTGGGTGCCGATCCCGCCGACTTTTTGTCCGGTTCAATGCCAACGCGGACGGGCGGGATCGGGTGGGAGGGGACCTTGCGGTTCCCGTCACCAGGGTCCGCAGGGGACTTCCACCCCCAAGTCGCCCGGACCGCCACCACAGCGGACCGGACAGTGCCAGTCACGGCGCTACGCGCCATGCCTGGCGCACCAAAGTAAAAAATCGGGCGCCCGCGACCGTTTTTATATTCCCTTG
>NZ_WIVE01000156.1 GCF_009601025.1 Roseospira navarrensis
CGCAAGCATCTGCAAGCCTACCTCGATGAGTTCGTCTTCCGCTTCAACCGCCGCCGCACCCGGCACGCAGCCTTTCGGTCCCTACTGGGCATCGTCACCACCAAAGGGCCCATCACCTACGATATGTTGATCGCGCCGGAAGCAAAGGGATAAGCCTTCCGAAGGAAATTATTTCGTTTAATACTCTTTTCTCAAGGCTTTTCGACGCAAGGCATTATATTCGCGTGCGCGGCGACCATTCATTTGGTAGCATAAGATCCGGCAAATGAACTAAACTTTAATTTACCCGCATCCGAATACATACCAACGGCATTAAGTCAAGAAGGCACTGGGCAGTCTATTAAGTCCTCTGAGTTAGCAAGAAATCTAGAAGGGGGTGGAAGATGTGTAATTTATGGAGATTATGGCTCCGGCAAAAGCATGACCCTACGAGATATATATTTCAGGGCTAGAGACCGCTTTTCTTCTGGACATTCAATTTGCTGTCCAGTATATTTGAATTTGCGCGAGCACATTGCCCAAACGCAACCAGATGAGGCGCTCTACAGACACGCAGAGAAGATAGGTTTTCCGGAACCGTATAGCATTATTGCGGCATGGCGCGCAGGCTTTGTAATAGTATTTCTTGATGGTTTTGATGAGTTAACCCCGCCACAGTTTGCATCATCGGTCATCAACCTTCGTCAGGCGCGCCGCTTCGCTGTCGAACTCGTGCGGCGCTTTATTGAACAAACGCCCTCCAGCGCATCAATAATTGTCGCAGGGCGTGAAAGCTATTTTGACAGTCGCGACGAAGCGAGATCTGCACTAGGATACAACAATGACTGTCAAGTTTTTGATCTTACAGGATTCACTGATCACGACATAGCGCGTTTCCTTAAAGCAAAAGACGCTCAGATTCCATCCTGGCTACCTACTCGACCACTTTTACTTGGTTACTTGGCGAATGCTGGGCTATTGAGGGGTGAGCAAGCGCAGAATCTATCGCTCGATCCTGCCAGCGGATGGGACCAGATGTTGCAACGCGTATGCGAACGCGAAGTAAGTCAGGTTTGGGGTGTCGGGTTTGAACCAAACGATCTTAGGTTTTTCATAGAGGGGCTTGCGACTCAAGCCCGGAAGGCAAGCGATGGGCTTGGCCTTGAAGACAGGGACTTGCGAAATGTCTTTCGAGGAGTGTTTGGCCGCGACACTGACGAACCAGCCAGACTCCTAACGATGCGATTGCCAGGAGGCTGTGTAACCTGATGTCTGGAAATTTTGCACGAGGGGGCGCACCTGCATGCCCATCCGTGGGGCGCGCCCCACG
>NZ_WIVE01000157.1 GCF_009601025.1 Roseospira navarrensis
CCGGATCGCGGATCACGATGACAACGGGCAAAGACCCCATCCTGAGACGATCACACGATCCGGTGCGGGGCCCCGGGTGGCCACCCGGGGCCCCGCAACCCGGCATCTCCACAATGCCACAAATCAAACAGACAATCCTGAGGCCGCGGCGCGGCCGAAGGATCGCGGGCATGGGCATGGCGGCTGGCGGGCGTCCCCGATCCTCCCGAGATCCCTCGCCGCCGTCGGCGGCTCGGGATGACGCGCAAGGCGCGGGGCCAGCACGGCGCCGGTGGCCCGTCCGGTCTCGGTCCAGGTCCCACGGACGTCCGACCCGGCCCCTGCACCCCTCGTGAACCCCGTTGGGAGGTCCAGAATGCTCACCTGCGCCGATATCCTGACCTTCGCGGCCGCCCGCGATCCCGGCGCGCCGGCGCTGGTGGACGGGCCGCGCGCCTGGACCTACGCCGAGACTCTGGCGGCGGCGCGCGGGCTGGCGGCGGGGCTGCGGCGCATGGGCCTGACCCCCGGCGACCGGGTGCTGACGGTCTTGCAGAACCGGGCCGAGGCCGCCCTGGTCCACTGGGCCGCGTACCTGGCGGATCTGGTGGTGACCCCGGTCAACTGGCGGGTCAACGCGGCCGAACTGGACTATTTCCTGACCGACAGCGGCGCGGCCCTGCTGGTGTTCGAGCCCGCCACGGCCGAGGCCGTGCGGGGCAGCGCGCGCGCGGCGGTCCTGCCCCGGATCGGGATGGACGGCGCGGCCGGCGCCGACCTGGACATCGAGGCCCTGGAGGCGCTGGCGCCGGACCCCGCGCCGACCCGCCCGTCGGCGGCGAGCCTGTCGGTGCTGCTGTACACCTCGGGCACCACCGGGCCGGGCAAGGGCGTGCCCCGCAGCCATCGCGCGGAGCGCGCGGCGGCCCTCGCGCACGTGGCCCAGAACGCGCTGCGGCCGGGCGACCGGACCCTGGGGGTCATGCCGCTCTATCACACCATGGGGGTGCGCCTGCTGCTGTCCATGGCGCTGGTCAACGGGCTGTTCGTCTGCCAGCGCCGGTTCGACGCCGCCGAGGCGCTGGCCCTGATCGCGCGCCACCGGATCACCACGCTCTATCTGGTGCCGACGCTCTATCACGATCTGGTTTCGCACCCGGACTTCGAGGGCGCGGATGTCTCGGGCCTGCGCGCGCTGGGCTTCGCGGGGGCACCCATGACGGACGGGTTGCTGCGCCGCCTGACCGAGACCATCAGGCCGGCGCTGTTCGTGAACCACTACGGCTCGTCCGAGATC
>NZ_WIVE01000158.1 GCF_009601025.1 Roseospira navarrensis
GGGATGCTACGCGCGCGGACCTGATAGCACACGCCACCGCGCCCGCCGCGCCCCTTGACCGCGATCACGTCCAACCGAACGCCGCGCCATGTGCCGCCTTCGTGGCACCGCCGAAGGGCTTTCTGTGCGCACCGTTGTCCGACCTTTGCCGCCGCAGCGAACTCAACGACGGACAACCACACCCCGCCTTGTGGGTGGTTTTCAGCACACTCTGTGCTATGATGCGCGACATGGCTCATAGGGCGGATGGTATGCCGGGTCCCGCCCACTTTCAAGGGGAAATGCGCAATGTCGCTCGGTAGCCGCCTTCGCAGCTTCATCACGCTGAACGGGTTGTCGGTCCGGGACCTGGAGAGGCAGACCGGCATCCCCTACCGTAGCTTGCATGAGTATCTGTCAGATAAGAGGAAACCTGGCGCAGATCACATGGCAAAATTGTGCACTACGGGAATTGATATTGAATGGCTATTGACCGGAAGTGTTCGCCCTGGCCTGCACTTTTCTATTGCCGGGAAAGAGAATGGTTTTATCTACTTTGACATGGGCGGCGTTAGCGAATTTGAGCCGATGACTGGCGACCTAATATCGGACGAAAGAATTTATACTCTAGTTAAGAAAGACGCGGTCAGCCTTGTCAATCAAATGATGGCAGACCACCCGCGCGCGGCGGCAAGCATGGGAATCGAGGGCATTGTATCAACGCTTTGGGTTTCAGTTCATACATACATGAGCGCTTTGGAGCCGCATAAGGACAAAATATTAGAGGCGTTGGAGAAGGGATACTCTATCGATTCCCTTGCTGAGCTGATGCTTGAGCCTATTCGCGCGCGTCTGCTGAGCCGGTTTCACGCGTTCGCGAGCCAAGATGGTCACAACGATACACAGGGTCGCCAATAGGGTCGTCAATGTTGCCGCAATAGGGTCGTCAATCGGGTTTCAGACGATCAGCGGCAGCGACCACACCAAGCCCATGCCATTGATATTAAATGGTTTTCTTGCCGGCCCGGATTGACGACCCTATTGCGGCAACCGCCCGCACGGTTCCTCAAGATTGCGGCACACACAAGCCCTTGTTTTTGCTTGCGTTTTCGCCTCTCGTGATCAAATAATTAGGCTCAGTTTGCGTTAGATATGCATGCTGGTTGTTTGGGCGAGATAAGTCCGGCGATGCATGCCAGGATTGCACGGG
>NZ_WIVE01000159.1 GCF_009601025.1 Roseospira navarrensis
GTTCACGTTATGTTCTACGCCGTTTCAGGCCACCTGTCACCACATGATGTGGTCCCGGACTCAAAGGGATAAGCCTTTTTCACGATACGTCCAACAAAGAAAATCACTCTTTCTTCGCCAACTTTGCGAGATATCCAAGCATATCGTTCATGATATCAAAGTCATTTGCAAGTTGTTCTCCATTGAAGCTCGCTGCCGCTTGGTCATGTTTAGTAGTATTCCCTAGCTCTGATATTCGCCTTACCGCCTCACGGAGTCCTTTGGTTTCCCTTGATGCGCCAAGCCCCATGCGCTCCAACTTTTGAGAGCTGAGATAAGAGCAGAAATCTGTGCTTGTATTTCTCCCGGTCAAAGCTGTCAGACTCTCCAGAAAGGACCACGTCCCCACTGTAAGTAAAGGCGTATGCGTACTCAAGGATATGGAGCATAGAGAATAGTATATTTTTTTCAAGTTTATAGCTCGGAATTTCTTGAAGCGCCTCAGATAGGGCACTATTGGGGATGATTTTTGTTGGTTTCTTGGGAGACTTTGGAACAGGCTTAATTGACTCATCTTGCTTCGGAGGGGTTGACAGTGGTACCCGCTCGATCCGCGCTCCGGAAACTCCTACTAACGCGCGAAGCTCATTCGACCGGCTGCCAATTTTTTTCGCATCATCCCGAGTATTCCAAGACTTAGATGCAATCCGCGCCATAAATTCTCTGAACATTATATCAAATTCTTCTTCCGGCACATCGGAAGTAAGTTCTCCCTTATCATTTAATTCGACCCCGAGCGCATCGCGCATCAACCGATTTCCGAGGTACCTCTGAACACTTGAGAGGCGCCCTTTTCTATTCTCTACAGAAATAAATCCACGCAGTACTTCCAGATCAAGCGCCGCCAGTGCCAAGTCATTCTTTGAATAGCCGCTATTCCGAGCCTTCTGCTCAGAGTTCCATTGTCGGCGCCCGCGCCCTTCCGCCGATCCAGCATGTATTCGGTCAAGCCAAATGCGAACTTTGTCTCGGTCTTCAAAAATAAAACAAAATATTTTAGGGCTTATCCCTTTGAGTCCGGGACCACATCATGTGGTGACAGGTGGCCTGAAACGGCGTAGAACATAACGTGAACGCACGCCATTTCCGGAGCCCGACCATGAGCAAGTTTCCTCGATCCCTGCTCGAATTCCAGC